>NZ_JBFAWC010000002.1:0-760445 GCF_040680155.1 Streptomyces sp. NPDC052114
CCCCCACGTCCCCTCGGGCCGGTCGGGCGCGTGCGGCCCGGTGGGGGCCGGTGCGCCCGCGCCGCGGCGGACGGGACCGTGCCGCTCCGCTGTGGTCGGCGGCACTGGCCGGGTAGCCGCCCCCCGCTGTGGGCAGGCGTTCCGCAGGGCGGAACGGGTGGGCACAGCCCCCGGTGCCGGGCAGCGGTAAAGGTGGCACCCGCCCCGGCGCAGCCGGTCCCGCAGGGCGGTGCGGGGTAAACGGGTGGGTGGGTGGGGAAGACCCGGCGCGGAGCGCCGGGGAGCGGACGGTGCCGGGTGGCGATGACCGTGGCTCAAGCCCCGGCGCAGCCGACCCGTGCCGGGCGGCGATGAAGGCGGCGCCAAGCCCGGCGCAGGCGGGCTCGGACCCCGGTGCAGGGGAGGAGGAATCGGGGGCAGACCGGCAAGGGCGAGAGGGAGACCTCCGACCTATTGTGTCCGGGACGGGAGTCGACCTAGCCTGCGGAAGGCCCAGGCGCCCGCCCCGCGACCGAGGGAGACCCGCCCGTGATCCAGCCCTGGTTCCCCGACGCCAAGCTCGGAATCTTCGTCCACTGGGGCATCTACAGCGTGGACGGCGTCGCCGAGTCCTGGTCGTTCTTCCACGACGAGGTCCCCTACGACCGCTACATGTCCCAGCTCGACCGCTTCACCGCCGACCGCTACGACCCCGACACCTGGGCAGACCTGTTCGTCCGGGCAGGCGCCCGCTACGCCGTCCTCACCGCCAAGCACCACGACGGAGTCGCCCTGTGGGACACGGGGGCCAACGACCTGTCGGTCCCCCGGCGCACCCCGGCCGGCCGCGACCTCGTCGCCCCCTACGTCGCCGCCCTGCGCGCCCGCGGCCTCAAAGTCGGCCTCTACTACTCCCACTTGGACTGGTCCCACCCCGACTACGCGACCGTCAGGCCCGAGGGCCAGGACCCGGCCGAGCGCGGCAACCGCTACTCCATGCCCGCCGTCGGCGAGGAATCATCCGAGCGCTGGGCGGAGTTCCTCGCCTTCCACCGCGCACAGGTCAGGGAGCTGATCGGCCTGTTCCAGCCCGACCTGCTGTGGTTCGACGGCGAGTGGGAGCGCAGCCCCGAGCAGTGGGGGATGACCGAACTCGCCCAGGAGATCGCCGCGACCAGTCCCCACACCGTCGTCAACGGACGCCTGACCGGGCACGGCGACTACGCCACCCCCGAGCAGGGGGTCCCCGTCGAACCGCCCGACGGCGATTGGGAGTTGTGCCTCACCCTCAATGACTCCTGGGGTTATCAGCCCCAGGACCACAGCCACAAGACCCCGCGCCGGCTCGTCCGCATCCTCGCCGAGACCATCGGAGGCGGCGGCAATCTGCTCCTGGACGTCGGCCCGAAGGGCGACGGCACGCTGCTGCCCGAGCAGACCGAGCGGCTCGAAGCGCTGGGGGAGTGGATCGGACGGCACGCCGACGCGGTGTACGGCACCGTGCGGGGGCTGCCGCACGGGCACTTCTACGGCCCTTCGACGCTCTCCGTCGACCGCCGGACCCTCTACCTCTTCCTGTTCGACCGGCCCAACGAGTACGTCGTCCTGCGCGGCCTGCGCAACGCCGTGCGTTCCGCGCGCGTGCTCGGCACGGACACCGCGGCGCGCCGCGAGCGGGTCGGCGGACTCGGTGACGTACCCGGCTGGGAGTACGTCCACCTCGGCGACGACCAGCTCGACCCGCTCTGCACCGTGCTCGCCCTGGAACTCGACGGCCCGCTCGACCTGTACCGCGAGCACACCCGCGACTGAACACGAAAGGCACCGCACGTACGCCACCTGGAGGTTGCATGCCCCGCGTCACCAGATCCAGCGTCCGAGCCCTCGTCGCGTTCCTGTCCGTCGCCGCCCTCGCGGCGCCCCTCGCCCCGTCCGCCACCGCGGGCCCCGCGAGCGGTTCCCGTCCGCTCCCCGTCGTCTCCCCGGCCCCGCAGCACATCGCGCGCGCCGGCGCCGACGTCCCGCTCGCCCGCCGCGCCGAACTCGTCGTCGGCGAGGACACGGACGAGGCCGCCCGCCGTCGGCTCACCGAGACGCTGCGCGCCCACGGGGTGCGTGACATCGACGTACGCGGGAAGAGCTCGGGGCGCGCTCCGCTGACCTTCCTGCTCGGTCCCGCCACCCGGCCCGACATCGCGAAGGCCCTCGGCGGTACGGACGTCCCGCGGCGGGCCGAGGGATACGCCCTGCGGGTCGGGCACCGCACCGTCGCGGTCGGCGGGACCGACGCGGCCGGGCAGTTCTACGGGGTGCAGAGCCTGGCGCAGCTGATCACGCGCACCTCGATCGCGGGCGCCGAGATCTCCGACCACCCCTCGATGGCCCTGCGCGGTAGCATCGAGGGCTTCTACGGACCGCCCTGGACCGCCGCCGAACGCCTCGACCAGCTGGACTTCCTCGGCGACACCCGGGCCAACACCTATGTGTACGCACCCAAGGACGACCCCTATCACCGCGAGAAGTGGCGCGAGCCCTATCCGGCGGACAAGCTCACCGAACTGGGCGAACTCGTGGACCGCGCGCGGGCCAACCATGTGCGCTTCACCTTCGCCGTCTCGCCGGGCGCCTCGATCTGCTACTCCGACCCCGCCGACGTCACGGCCCTGACGGCGAAACTGCGCTCGCTGTACGACCTGGGCGTGCGGTCCTTCTCCGTGCCGCTCGACGACATCAGCTACACCAAGTGGAACTGCGCCGCCGACGAGGCGGCGTTCGGCGCTCCCGGGCGGGCCGCGGCCGCCAAGGCCCAGGCGGGGCTGCTCAACACGATCCAGCGGGAGTTCGTCGCCGGGCACGAGGGCACATATCCGCTGCAGACCGTCCCCACCGAGTACGGCGACCTCACCGACACCGCGTACAAGCAGACCCTGCGGGCGGATCTCGACAGGGCCGTCGAGGTGATGTGGACCGGCACGGACGTCGTGCCGCCCGAGATCACCGTCGATCAGGCGCGCCGGGCCTCGGAGCTGTTCGGGCGCAAGGTGTTCGTCTGGGACAACTACCCCGTCAACGACTTCGCGCGCACCGCGGGCCGGCTGCTGCTCGCGCCGTACGACAAGCGCGAGAAGGGGCTGTCCGACCACCTCAGCGGTCTGGTGTCGAACCCGATGAACCAGGAGGCGGCCGGCAAGCTCGCCGTCTTCACCATGAACGACTTCTCGTGGAACGACCGCGGCTACGACCGGACCCGGTCCGGACGGCAGGCCGCCCTGTACCTGGCGGGCGGCGACGCGCGCACCGCCGACGCCGTGCAGACCTTCGTCGACCTCAACCACATGGCGCCCACCTTCGGGGAGCGGAACTGGCAGCCCCAGTCGCCGGTCCTCGGCCCGAAGCTGGACGCGTTCTGGAAGACGTACGAGACGGACCCGCGCGCTGCGCTGCGCGCGCTGGCGCCCGTGGCGAAGGAGATCGGCACGACCCCGGAGATCCTGCGCTCGCGCCTGCCCGACCCGCTCTTCCTGCACGACGCGGACCGCTGGCTGGACGCGACGCGGCTGTGGGGCGAGGCCCTGCGGCACGGTCTTGCCGCGCTCACCGCCGTCGAGGCGGGCGACGGGGCGGAGGCCGCGCGGGAGCGCGCGCGGACGGACGCGCTCGCCGAGCGGATCTCGAAGATCGTCGTCGACCCCGCCGAGCACCACCAGCGCGGGTCCGTGAAGATCGCCGATCCGTACCTCGACGACTTCGTCAAGGGCGTCGGAGAGCGTGTTGATGCTCTCGACTGATACATCAGTCAGAAGCTCAATGCCCTGGTTCACCTGCTGATCTGCCTCCCGCGCGTTGCGTTCATCGCAACGCGCGGGTACGGTTGCCGACCATGCAGCCCGACCCCGAGGTGGCGGACCGCGTCCGCAAGGTGATCGCCGACGCCGGCGTGACGCAGCGCGAGTTCGCGCGCCGCATCGTCATGGACCCCTCCAAGCTCTCCCGCTCGCTCGGCGGCACCCGGCGCTTCACGGCGGCGGAGCTCGCCCGCATCGCCGACGAGGGCGGGGTCGACGCGGGATGGCTGCTCGGCGCGGCCCGCGCCCCGGAGGCCGCCCAGCGGCGCGAGCGCGCCGCGGCCCCCGACGGCGGGCGCCCGCTGCAGATCGTCCGTGAGACCGTGCGGCTCATCGCCGAGCGCGGCTTCCACGCCGTCCGCGTCCAGGACATCGCGGCGGCCTGCGACACCAGCACCGCCGCCATCCACTACCACTTCCCCGGCCGCGACGACCTCCTCGAAGCCGCCGTGCGCTGGTGCATGGACGAGGACACCGCGCGCCGGGCCGCACGCGTCGCGGACGCCGCCGACACCGCCGACGAACTGCGCCAGCTCATCGAGCTCCAGATCCCCCGCACCCCGCAGCAGCGCTGGCAGTGGAGCGTCTGGCTCGACCTGTGGGCGGAGGCCGCCCGGTCCACCGCCATGGGCCGCCTGCACGCCGACTACTACCGCCAGTGGCGCACCACCGTCGCCGACGTCATCCGCCGGGGCGTCGCCGAGGGCGTCTTCCGCCTCGCCGACCCCGCCGCCGCGGCGCTGCGCCTGACCGCGCTCATCGACGGCCTCGCCACCCAGGTCCTCGCCTCGGCCCCTGATGGCCCCGGCACGAGCCCCGACGACATGCACGCGGCCCTGACCGCCTACGTCGACGCGACGCTGACCGCGCACTGACCTCCCGTACGCACCGTACGGCCGTTCCCCGTCCGCAACACCCCACCCCCGAGGGAGAGTTCCGCATGCCCGTGAACGACAACGTCATCATCACCGCCGCCCTGACCGGCGCCGGCGACACCGTGCGCAAGAGCCCGCACGTGCCCGTCACGCCCGAGCAGATAGCCACCTCGGCCGTCGAGGCCGCCGGGGCGGGCGCCGCCGTCGTGCACATCCACGTCCGCGACCCCGAGACCGGCGACCCCTCCCGCGACCCGCGCCTGTACCGCGAGGTCGTCGAGCGCATCAAGGAGACCGGCACCGACGTCGTCATCAACCTCACCGCGGGCATGGGCGGCGACCTCGTCATCGACCCCGTCCAGCCGCTGAAGGAGCTCGGCGCGCTGCCCGGCACCGACCTCGTCGGCGGCCTCGACCGGCTCCCGCACGTCGAGGACCTGCTCCCCGACATCTGCACCCTGGACTGCGGTTCCCTCAACTTCGGCGACAACCTCTACATCTCCACGCCCGACATGCTCCGCCAGGGCGCCAGGCGCATCCAGGAGCTGGGCGTACGGCCCGAGCTGGAGATCTTCGACACCGGTCAGCTGTGGTTCGCCAAGCAGCTGCTCGCCGAGGGCCTGCTCGACAACCCCACCGTCTTCCAGCTCTGCATGGGCATCCCGTGGGGCGCGCCCGCCGACCCGGGCGTCCTGCAGTCCATGGTCAACATGCTCCCCGAGGGCGCCCAGTGGGCGAGCTTCGCGCTCGGCCGCATGCAGATGCCGTGGGTCGCCCAGTCGATCCTGCTCGGCGGCCAGGTCCGCGTCGGCCTGGAGGACAACCTCTACCTCGGCAAGGGCAACAAGGTGACGAACGCGCAGCTCGTCGAGCGTGCGGTCCAGATCACGGAGAACCTCGGGTCGCGGGTCGCCACGCCCGACGAGGCGCGGGCCAAGCTCGGCCTGCGGCCGCGTTCGTAGCGCTTCTTCCGCGGGCCGTCCCCGGCCGGCCGCGCAGTTCCCCGCGCCCCTTCGGGGCACGACCCCGCCGTACGAGAGGAATTCCCCATGACCGTCACCACCCCTGAAGAAGCCCGCCGCGTCGCCTGCATAGGCGCCGGAGTCATCGGCGGCGGCTGGGTCGCCCACTTCCTGGCCCGCGGCTACGACGTCACCGCTTGGGACCCGGCGCCCGACGCCGAGGAAAAGCTGCGGCGGCTCGTCGAGGCCGCCTGGCCCGCCCTCACCCAGCTCGGCCTCGCCGACGGCGCCTCGCAGGACCGCCTCACCGTCGCAGCGACCCTCGAAGAGGCCGTCGCCGACGCCCAGTTCGTACAGGAGAGCGCACCGGAGAAGCTGGAGCTGAAGCGGGGCCTCCTGGCACGGCTCGACGCCGCCACCCCCGCCGGAGTCGTCATCGCCTCCTCCACCTCGGGCTACCCGATGACCGACATGCAGACGGCCGCGGCCACCCCCGGCCGCCTCGTCGTCGGGCATCCCTTCAACCCGCCCTACCTCATCCCGCTCGTCGAGGTCGTCGGCGGTGAGCGCACCGACGCCGACGCGGTCACCTGGGCGTCCCGGTTCTACGAGGTCGCGGGCAAGTCCGTGATCACGATGAAGAGCGAGGTGCCCGGGTTCATCGCCAACCGCCTCCAGGAAGCCCTGTGGCGCGAGGCCCTGCACATGGTCGCCAACGGCGAGGCCACCGTCCAGGAGATCGACGACTCCATCACCGAGGGCCCCGGCCTGCGCTGGGCGTTCATGGGCCCCATGCTCACCTTCGCGCTCGCGGGCGGCGAGGGCGGCATGGCCCACATGCTCGACCACTTCGGCCCGTCCCTGAAGTCGCCGTGGACGCGCCTGGAGGCGCCCGAGCTCGACAAGAAGCTGTACGACGCCGTGGTCGCGGGCTGCGACGAGGAGGCGAACGGCCGCACCATCGCGGACCTCGTCGCCGAGCGCGACCAGGGCGTCATCGACGTCCTGCGCGCCACCGGCCGACTCCACGGGGGCACGAAGTGACCGAGCCCCTGCCGCTGCTCCGCCAGCAGGTCCGCCCCGAGTGGATCGACTACAACGGTCACATGAGCGAGGCCTTCTACGTCCTCGTCTTCGGCTACGCCACCGACGCGATGATGATCGAGACCGGTCTGCACGCGGGCTACCGCGAGTCCACCGGCTGCTCCCTCTACACGGTCGAGGCGCACGTCCGCTATCTGAACGACGTCCCCGAGGGCGCCCATCTCGCCGTCCGCACCCGTCTGCTGGGCGCCGACGCCAAGAAGGCGCGCTTCACGCACGAGATGTACGTCGTCGAGGACGCGGAGGCCGCCCCGGCGCCGGACGCCGCCCCGGTGGCGACCACGGAGCTGCTCGCCCTCCACGTCGACCAGAACGCGGGCCGCTCGGCCCCCTTCCCCGACGAGATCCGCGCGCGCCTGACGGGCCTCGTGGAGGACGCCCCCGCGTGGGCGGGCCGCTCGATCGCCGCGGTGGGCGGCTAGTCCAGCTCCTTGTGGGCGGTCTCCGGCAGCCGCAGGTACACCGCCGACGAGACGAGGCAGAGCACGGCCACGTACACGGGGAACAGCCCGGGAGAGCCGATCTCCTTGAACAGGGTGCCCATGTACGGGGCCGTGCCGCCGAACAGCGCGACGGTCAGCGAATAGGGGAAGCCGATCCCGGCCGCCCGCACCCTTGCGGGGAACACCTCCGCGTTCACGGCCGCCGAGATCGACGTGAAGCCGGTGAGCAGCACCATGCCCGCGCACTGCACGAGCAGCAGCGAGGCGAACGACCCGGTGAGGGACTTCAGCAGCGGCACGCTCAGGACGGCGAAGCCGACGCCGAAGAAGAGGAGCAGTGGCCGCCGGCCGAAGCGGTCCGAGAGCAGCCCGCCGACCGGCTGGAGCAGCGCGAAGAAGGCGAGCGAGAGCGTGCCCGCGAGCAGCGCCTGGCTCTTGCCGATGTCGGTGTTCAGCTCGGCGTACGTCGGCAGGTACGACGTCCACGTGTAGTACGCGATGGTGCCGCCCGCCGTGATGCCGCAGATGAGCAGCGACTGGCGCGGGTGGTGGCGCAGCGCGTCGAACAGGCCGGGCCGCTCGGCTTCCTCGGCGGGCGCCCGGTGCGTCTCGTGCGCGCCCTGCCTGATCCAGAAGCCGACCAGGCTGAGCACCGCGCCGAACAGGAACGGCAGCCGCCAGCCCCAGCCGTCCATCTGCCCCTCCGAGAGCGTGGCGACCAGGAGGGCGGCGACACCGGACGCGGCGAGCTGTCCCGCACTGGTGGACACGTACTGGAAGCTGGAGAAGAGGCCGCGCCGCCCCGGACCCGCCGACTCCACGAGGAACGTCGTCGACGCGGCGAACTCCCCGCCCACGGAAAGGCCCTGGAGCAGCCGCGCGCCCACCAGCACGACGGGCGCGAGCACGCCGACGGACGCGTACGTCGGGGTGAGGCCGACCAGCAGACTGCTGCCGCCCATCAGCAGGATCGTCACGGTCAGCGCGGCCCGCCGGCCGCGCCGGTCGGCGACCGCGCCCATGAGCAGCCCGCCGACGGGCCGCATGAAGAAGCCCACCGCGAAGACGGCGAACGTGGAGAGCAGCGGCACCAGGGAGTTGCCCGACCCCTTGGGGAAGACCTGGTCGGCGATGTACGTGGCGAGGAAGGTGTACGCGTACCAGTCGTACCACTCCACGGCGTTGCCGACCGACGCGGCGAGCAACTGCCGTGTCGGGCGCCGCTCGTGGGCGGGTGCGGTGTCGGTCACCTGCTGGTCGTGCTGTGTCATGATCACGACTTTCCCCCACCCGGCGGCGCCCCACACGTACCGTCCGTCAGCCGGACACCGGCCGTCGCCTCACCCCGTGGTCGGCTTGTACGCGTACACGGTGGTCGTCACCAGACACGGCGACGGCGGCACCACCTCGACGCGCAGGGTGCGGCGCGCCGCGTCGTAGTCGACGCCCTCGGTCTCGAAGGTGCCGGAGCAGATGCTGCGCTGCGGCGCGGCGAAGAGGCTGGAGACGCGGCCGGTCACCGGCTGCCCGTCCAGCGGCCGCTCCAGGTCGACCTGGAGCACCGGGCGGTCCTCGGGGAAGAGCTCCTTGGACGCGTCGTTCGAGGCGCACACCAGACGCGTGTCCGAGACGAAGTCGCAGCCCTGGATGTCCCGCACCGGCTTGTCGAGCGAGATCTGCCCGGCCTGCGGGAGGTCGCCCCCGGTGGGCGGGGTCGAGGGGTTGAGGAGCGGTGCGGGGAAGACCTGGAGGCGGTTCTGGTCGCCCCACTCGCCGGAGACCAGCCACCGCGCGTCGGGCGACACCGCCGCGAAGGAGTTGTTGAGCTTCTCGCCGGCGTCGAGCCGGTGCTCGTACAGGTACCGCTTGCCGTCGGGCGTGGTGACCGCGTACATCTTCGACTTCGCGTCGTCGCCGCCCTGGTAGGCGTCGAAGGTGTGGCCGTTCGCGATGTCCGGGTCGCCTATGTGGCCCCAGCCCTTGGCCCGCAGGTCCAGCGGTATGGAGCCGAGGCCGCGGTACAGGAGGCTGCCGTCGGCGCGGCTCGCCAACCCCTGGCTGCCGGTGAGCGAATTGACGAGCGAGCTGCCGGACTCCTGCCAGCCGCCGGGCGACGCGGGCGCGGCCGAGGCGGGACCGCCCGCCATCACCGCCATCGTCACGGCGCCGAACAGAGCGGCGGATGCCTTGGTCGATGCCTTCCAAAGGGTCATCGGGGCGCTACCTCCGTGGGGGGTCGGAACGCTGCGGCGCCATCGTACGTAACGTGAACCTCAGGGATGTACGTAACGTGAACCCCGGCGGCATCGGCCCGACGGAAGTCCGACAGAAGGCGGTTGAGACGTGAAGCTGGCAATTCTCGGCGGAGGCGGATTCCGTGTGCCGCTGGTGTACGGGGCCCTCCTGCGCGACCGCGCCGAGGGCCGCGTCACCGACGTCGTCCTGCACGACCTGGACGCGGCGCGGCTCGGCGCGATCGCCCGCGTCCTCGCCGAGCAGGCCGCGGGCGTCCCCGACGCGCCCGCCGTCACCGTCACCACCGACCTCGACGAGGCGCTGCGCGGCGCGGACTTCGTGTTCTCCGCGATCCGCGTCGGGGGCCTGGAGGGCCGCGCCGCCGACGAGCGCGTCGCCCTCGCCGAAGACGTCCTCGGACAGGAGACGGTCGGCGCGGGCGGCATCGCGTACGGCCTGCGCACGGTGCCCGTCGCCGTCGACATCGCGCGCCGCGTCGCCCGCCTCGCCCCCGACGCCTGGGTCATCAACTTCACCAACCCCGCGGGCCTGGTCACCGAGGCCATGTCCCGCCACGTCGGCGACCGCGTCATCGGCATCTGCGACTCGCCCGTGGGCCTGGGCCGCCGGGTCGCGCGGATCCTCGGCGGCAACCCGGACGAGGCGTTCATCGACTACGTCGGCCTCAACCACCTGGGCTGGCTGCGCGGGCTGCGCATCGCGGGGCGCGACGAGCTGCCGCGGCTGCTCGCCGACCGCGAGCTGCTCGGCTCCTTCGAGGAGGGCAGGCTGTTCGGCGCCGACTGGCTCCAGTCCCTCGGCGCGATCCCCAACGAATACCTGCACTACTACTACTTCAACCGCGAGGCGGTGCGCGCCTACCAGGAGGCCGAGCAGACCCGCGGCGCCTTCCTCCGCGACCAACAGGCCCGCTTCTACGAGGAGATGGCCCGCGCCGACGCCCCCGCCCTCAAGACCTGGGACGCCACCCGCGCCGAGCGCGAGGCCACGTACATGGCGGAGAACAGGGAAGCGGCGGGCGTGGGGGAGCGGGCCGAGGAGGACCTGGAGTCCGGCGGGTACGAACAGGTCGCCCTCGCCCTCATGCGGGCCGTCGCGCGCGACGAACGCACGACGCTGATCCTCAACGTCCGCAACGGCACGACCCTGTCCGCCCTGGACGCGGACGCCGTCATCGAGGTGCCGTGCTCGGTCGACGCCAACGGCGCCCACCCCATGGCGGTGGCCCCGCTGCCCGGCCACGCCACCGGACTGGTTTGCGCGGTCAAGGCCGTCGAGCGCGAGGTGCTCGCCGCCGCGGACAGCGGTTCCATCGCCACCGCCGTCAAGGCGTTCGCCCTGCATCCGCTGGTCGACTCGGTGGCGGTGGCGCGCCGCCTGGTGGACGGCTACCGGCAGGCGCACCCCGGGCTCGGCTACCTGGGGCGGAGCTGATCCGAGGGGCCTGACATGATCACGGGATGAGTCCCGTCGTCTCCATCGGTGCCGCCGCCCGCCGTCCCTGCACGCTCGTCGTGTGCCGGGGCTGCTGCTGCGGCGACGCGCGCAAGAACCCCGGGATCGACCACGCCTGGCAGCTGGAGCGGATGCGCGCCGCGGCGGCGGCCTCGCGCGGCCGGTTCGCGGTGCGCACGAGCGACTGCCTCGGGCCGTGCGGCCAGGCGAACATCGTGGTCGTCCAGCCCTCTCCCGAGGGGCGCAGGCGGGGCGGCCGGGCGTCGTGGGTCGGCTTCGTCACGGACGACGCGGCGCTGGAGGAGATAATCACCTGGGCCGAGGCGGGCGGCCCCGGCGTGGCCGAACCGTCGGCCACGCTCGCCCTGCAACTGGTCGACCCCCGGGCGCTCTGAGCACCCAGCGGCGGCCAGCTCAGTCGGCGAGCACTTGGTCCAGGAAGCCGTTCAGGTTCTGCGCGGTGCGCGCGTTCTGCTCCTCCAACGTCAGGCTCTCCTCGAAGCGGCGGGCCAGTGCCGTCGTCTTCTTCCCCCGTACGTAGAGGGAGCAGGCCAGGTCCGCGCAGATGTACAGGCCGACCGAGTTGCCCTGACGGCCCGCCGCCCCCGCCTTGGGGGCGACCAGCAGCGTGATCCCCGAGCCGGACTGCGGCGTCACGCAGACCGAGCAGATGCTCGACTTGAGCAGGCTCTTGCGCGCACCGGCCGAGGCCCGCAGGGAGATGCCCACGGGCTCGCCGTCGCGCCAGGCCACCACATAGCCGCGCTCGGGCGCCTTCGGGTCGCGCCAGCCGAGGAAGTCCAGGTCGGACCAGGGGGTGTCGGCGAAACCGGCAGGGAGGGTGAGCCTGCGGGCCTCGCCCTTCGAACAGTTCACAAAGGACGCGCGGATCTCGTTCTCACTGACGGGCTGCATGATCCGGAAGGTATCAACGGGCCCACGGGACCGTCGTGTCATTTTTCCCCGGCGACCGCCTCGGCAGGCACCCGCACGGCACGGAACTCGGTGGTGCGCCGCAGCCGGAAACCGAGCGACTCGTAGAGCCGGATGGCGTCGGTGTTCCGCGCCGAGGTGTGCAGGAACGGGGTCTCGCCGCGGGCCCTGATGCCGTGCGCCACGGCGCGGACGAGCCGGGTCGCCAGGCCCAGGCCGCGGTACGCCGGGTCGGTGCAGACCGCGCTGATCTCCGTCCAGCCGGGCGGGTGCAGCCGTTCCCCGGCCATCGCGACGAGGGCACCGCCGCTGCGCAGGCCCAGGTAGGTGCCGAGCTCGACGGTGCGCGGCAGGAAGGGGCCGGGCCGCGTGCGCGCGACCAGATCCAGCATCTCGGGTACGTCGGCGGGGCCGAGCGGCACGGCCTCGGGGTCCGGCGCGGCGGCGACCCCGTCGTCCACGAGCTGCACGCCGGGCATCGCGAAGGTCAGTTCCCACCCGTCGGGCGGGTCCACGACCACTCCGGGCAGCGGCACCTCGGTCCCGGCCCCGGCGAGCGTGGCGAGGTCCGTCCAGTCCGCGGCCGTCGGTTCGGAGGGCAGCGCGATCCACGGCGACACGTCGGTGGGGTAGCGCACCACGTGCCCCCGCCACTCGGCGAGGTGCGCGTGCGGGCCGGACAGGGAGGCGTAGGCGGGGTTGTCGAGGGGGTGCGGGCCGCGCGCCGCCGGGTGGTGGGCCGTCGGCGCCGTGAGCGGGGTCCCGGTCGTCACGAGGTCACCTCGATCACGATCTTGCCGCGCGTGTGACCGTCCTCCACCGCGCGCAGCGCCTCGTCCGCGCGGTCCAGGGGGTACGTCGCCGTCACGTGCGGGCGCAGCACGCCGGCCACGGCGAGCAGGGCCACCTCGTCGAGGACGGCGGAGGTGCGGGCGCGGGCCACCGGGGCGCCGCCCAGCGCGGTCACGGTCTCCTTGGCCGCCGCCGTGATCAGCTTCGTGCGGTCGGCGAGGAGCTCCGCGACCTCGGCCAGGCCGTCGCCGCCGACCAGGTCGAAGACGGCGTCGACGCGGCCGTCGGGGGCCGCCTCGCGTATCCGCTCCACGAGGCGCGGGCCGCGCGGCACATGGACGGCGCCGAGCGACTCGACGAACTCCTTCTTGCCCGCGCTCGCCGTGCCGATCACGCGCAGCCCGAAGTGCACGGCGATCTGCGTCGCGGCCACCCCGACGCCGCCGCCCGCGCCGGTGATCAGCAGGGTCGACCCGGCGGGCAGGTCGAGCTGGCGCACGCCGTCGTACGCGGTCGCCGCCGCGACGGGCAGGGCGGCCGCGTCGACGTAGGAGAGGGCGTCCGGCTTGTGCGCGGCGATGGCGGCGGGGACCAGCGTGTACTGGGCGTAGCCGCCGGTGACGGGGTTGCCGAAGACCGGGTCGCCGACCGCGAACCCCTCGACGCCCGGACCGACCTGCCGCACGATTCCGGCGACCTCGCTGCCCAGTACCTCGGGGCCGGTCAGCGGCCCCTGCCCCGGGCGCCGCTTGCCCGCGCGCAGTTTCCAGTCGACCGGGTTGACGCCCGCCGCGCGCACCGCGACGAGCAGCTCACCGGGTCCGGGCCGCGGCTCGGGCAGGTCGAGGAAGGCCTCCACCTCGGGGCCGCCGTGTTCGGTGAATGCGTACGCCTTGGGCATGGTGCTCCCTCGTTCGGGTCGACGGACTTCCGTAGAGGACGACGAGCAAGATCGCCCTGCTATTCCCGGGACGCCGGAGCGTTCACGCGGCCGCAACGCTTTCACGCGGCCGCAACGCTGCACGCGGCCGTAAAGCCTTCGCGCCGCCGTCATGCCTGCGTGGGGCCGCACCGCCCTCGCGGGCGCGCACCGCCCTCGTGGGGCCGCACAGCCGCCCCGGGTCCACGGCCGACGCGGCGGCCGCAGAAATTGAACGCATCGAAAACTTTGGGCCGACGACCCCTTGACCTTCATCGTTCAACCAATCAACACTCAGGCCCCGTAACCCCGCACTGGAGCGGATGGCGCATTCGGTTCTTGGCGTCGTCGGCCAGTCCGGCCTGTCCAAGAGCCGTGTCCTGGAGGTCATTTCGCCATGCCCGCCACCACTCGCCGTGAACTTCTGAAGCAACTGGGCGGCACCGCGGCCGCCTTCGCCCTCGTCGCGGCGGCGGCCCCGCTCGCCACCGCCGCCCCGGGCCCCGGCTCCACCGCCGCGACCACGCCCCGCGTCCGCAAGCTGCTCGCCCGCCTCACCCTCGACGAGAAGATCGGCCTCGTGCACGGCGCCACCGACCCCAGGAGACTGGGCCAGGCCGGCTATCTCCCGGGCGTCGCCCGCCTCGGCATCCCCGAACTGCGCCTGTCCGACGGCCCGGCGGGCGTCAACGTCGCCCGCTCGGCCACCGGCCTCCCGCCCGTCTCCACGCTCGGCGCCGCCTTCAACGCCGAACTCGCCCGCGCGTACGGCGCGGTGATGGGCCGTGAGGGCCGCACCCTCGGCCAGGACGTGCTGCTCGCCCCGCAGATCGAGCTGTCCCGCACGCCGTTCTTCAGCCGCAACAAGGACCAGTCCGGCGAGGACCCCTACCTCAACGCGGTCATCGGGGCCGCCCAGGTCGAAGGTGTGCAGGCAGAGGGCATGCTCGCCCAGGCCAAGCACTTCCTCGCCAACAACCAGCGGCTGCACGAGTTCGACCGCGAGAACCCGGAGAACTCCTACGACTTCGTGGTCGACGACCGCACCCTGCACGAGCTGTACCTGCCGGCCTTCGAGGCCGTCGTCCGTGCGGGCGTCGCCTCCGTCATGTCCGCGTACAACCACCTCAACGGCCCCTGGAACAGCGAGAACCGCACCGCCCTGACCGACATCCTGCGCGGCGAGCTCGGCTTCGAGGGCTTCGTCACCTCCGACTGGGGCGCCACCCACTCCACGGCCGCGCTCGAAGCCGGCCTCGACCTGCAGATGTGGGACGGCTCGCACTTCGGGGAGCCCTTGAAGAAGGCCATCGAGGACGGCGCCGTGCCGCTCGCCGCCCTCGACACCGCCGTCTCCCGCATCCTCGGCCGCTACGACGCCTTCGGCATGCTCGACGGCACCCGCGTGCCCGCCCGCAAGCGGATCGACGTCGAGGCGGGCGCGCGCGTGGCCCGCGAAGTCGCCGTCCAGGGAGCGGTGTTGCTCGCCAACGACGGTGGCCTCCCGCTGTCCCGCGCGGCCCTGGGCAGCCTCGCCCTCATCGGCCCGACCGCCGCCCAGGTCGCCGTCTCGGTCTCCGGTGAGCGCGCGTACGGCTTCGAGGACCGCATGGTCGGCCCGCTGGACGCGCTGCGCCGCACGACAGGACGGAGGATCGCGTACGAGGTGGGCGTCGACCTCACCGGCACGGCCGTGCCCGCCGCCGTGTTCCCCGACGGCCTGGCCCGCGCGGGCGGCGGCACCGACGCGAACGTCGACTTCACCGGCGACCGGGCCCTGCCCCTCGGCACGACCGTCCAGTGGACCGGCACCTTCGTGCCGCCCACCACGGGGGAGTACGCCCTGAACATCCAGGGCTGGGGCGCCGCCCTCTCCCTGAGCCTGGACGGCGAGGAGCTGGCGACGGCGTCCGGCGTCCGGGACGCCTTCACGCGCAAGTGGTCCTCGATCGTGCCCACGACGGACGGCCTCGACAACGGCCGGGCGGCACCGGTGAGGCTCACCGCGGGCCGCTCCTACGCCCTCGTGGTCAAGGCCGCCGGCTGGGACGCCACCGTCGTCGAACGGGCCCCCGTCCAGGTGCGGTTCGCCTGGGTCACCCCCGAGCGGCGCGCCGCCGGCATCGCGGCGGCGGCCCGGCTCGCCCGCGGCGTCCACACCCCCGTCGTCTTCGCGTACAACGGCGAGGGCGGCGCGCTCGGCGGCAGCGGCGACCTCACCACGCTCGCGCTCCCGGCCCACCAGGACGAGCTGATCGCCGAGGTCGCCGCCGCCAACCCGCGCACGGTCGTCGTCCTCAACACCGGCGGCCCCGTCACGATGCCCTGGCGCCGCGCGGTCGGCACGGTCCTGCACGCCGGCTACGTCGGCCAGGAGGGCGGCTGGTCCACCGCCGACCTGCTCCTCGGCCGCGCCAACCCGAGCGGCAAGTCCATCGTGACGTGGCCGAAGCGGGAGGCCGACCACCCGACCCTCGACCCCGCGCACCCCGAGCGGTACCACGGCGTCGACCGGACCGTCACGTACACCGAGGGCGTCTTCACCGGCTACCGCGGCTTCGACCGCGCGGGCACCGTGCCGCTCTTCCCCTTCGGACACGGCCTGTCCTACACGCGGTTCGCCTACTCCGGGCTCTCCGTGCGCCGCGCGGGACGGGGCTACGAGGTGTCGTTCACCCTCACCAACAGCGGCCACCGCACCGGCGCCGAGGTCCCCCAGCTCTATGTGGGCCCGCCCCGCCACGCGCCCGTGGACCTGCCCCCGCGCACCCTCGCCGCCTTCAGCCGCGTCGAACTCCGTCCGGGCCGCTCGCGCCGCCTGACCCTCCAGGTGGCCGAGCGCCAACTGTCGTACTGGGACACGGAACAGGCGCGCTGGATCCGCCCGCGCGGCCCTCGCGCCGTGTACGTCGGCTCGTCCTCGCGGGACATCCGCCTGCGGGGCACGGCCGACTGACGGAGCGGATGTCTCTCTCGACCCGTGCCAATCCCGCCATGACGCACATCAGTTCAAGCCGATGAGATACAACCGAGCCATGCCAAGCTTCGAAATTACACCGATCGGCACGGTCCGCAACGAGCGGACGGACGTCCAGCACACGGACAACTGGGGCGCCGTCCGCAGCACGATCACCGTCGACGAGCGTTTCGGGGAGGCGTGCCTCCAGGGGCTCGACGGCTTCTCCCACGTGGAGGTCCTCTTCGTCTTCGACCGGCTTCCGGAACGGGACGACTACCGCGAACCCCGCCCCTACCGCGGTCGTGCCGACCTCCCGCCCGTCGGTGTCTTCGCCGACCGCGGCCCCCGCCGGCCCAACCGCATCGGGGTGACGTGCTGCGCCGTCGAGTCCGTCCACGGACGCGAACTGACGGTCGTGGGCCTCGACGCGGTCTCGGGCACCCCGGTCGTCGACCTGAAGCCGGTGATGGTGGAGTTCCAGGCCGTGGACGTGAAGCAGCCGGAATGGGTCGGCCCGCTGATGGCGGACTACTTCACGCCGTAGGCCCGTCCAGGCCCGCGCCGTCCACGGCGAGCGCCCGGACGAGCCGGTCCAGGTGTGCGCGGTACAGCCCCACGAAATCCAGGCGCCCTTGGGCGAACGCCCACTGCACCTGGAGGCCGTCCGAGACGGCGAGGACCTCGCGGGCCACGGCGGACGGGTCGGTGTCGGGGCGGAGGTGGCCGGCGGTCCGGGCGCGGGCGAGGGCGCCGGCCAGCAGGGCCACGACGCGTTCGTAGCGCTCGGTGAAGTAGGCGTGGGCCGGGTGGTCCGGGGCGCCGGCCTCGGCGGACAGGCGGGTGTAGAGCTCGATCAGGCCCGGCTGGCGGAGGTTGTCCTCCGCCAGCGCCAGGACCGCACGGAACAGCGCACGGACGTCGTCGCCCCGCGCCGCCCGCCGCAGGGGCTCGAACGTCTCGGCCGTACGCTCCTCACGGGCCCGGAGCACCGCCGTCAACAGCCCCTCCTTGGAGCCGAAGTGGTGCACGACCACCGGCGCGGACGTGCCCGCGTCGGCGGCGATCCGCGCGAGCGAGGCGCTCCCGTAGCCCGCCTGCGCGAAACGGGCGAGGGCCGCCTCCAGGATGGCGGCCCTGCGGGCGTCGGCGGCGGCGTACCGGCGCCCGGCCGCCCGGGTCACAGCCCGACCGCCCCGTCGATCCGCTCCCGGAGCAGATCCGCGTGGCCGTTGTGGCGCGCGTACTCCTCGACCATGTGCAGGAGCACCCAGCGCAGGGAGACCGCGCCAAGCCAGGAGTCCTCGCCCTCGACGTCCAGGTCGGCGGCCTCCTCGACGAACTTCTCGGCGAACTCCACCTCCGCGCGCCACGCCGCCCAGGCCGCCGCGACGGCGCCGGGCTCCGCGAGGGCGCCGTCGAAGTCCTGGTCGGGGTTGTCCGCCGTGGCGTACAGGGGCGGCGCGTCCTGGCCCGCGAGATCCTTGCGGAACCAGCGGCGCTCGACGTCGGTGAGGTGGCGCACCAGACCGAGCAGCGACAGTGCGGAGGGTGCCACCGAGCGCTGGTCCAACTCCCGGTCCAGACCGGAGCACTTGAGTTCCAGGGTCGCGCGCTGGGAGCGCAGGAAGGTGACGAGCATGGCGCGTTCGTCGCCGGTGGCGGCCGTGATGTAGCGGGGATCGTTCTCCTCGCCGGTGAAGAAGGCGGCTCTTCTGCGTGAGGTCATGCCCCCATCATCGGGGCCCGCGCTCAGCCGTGGTCGCGCAGCCCCCGGTACAGCGCGCCCACCAGATGGACGCTGCGCAGGTCCTCGCCGGAGGTACCGGCGCCCATGCGGTTCATGGTGTACGCGTAGCCGACGCCGTTCTCCGGGTCGGCGAAGGCGTAGGAGCCGCCGACGCCGCCGTGTCCGAACGCCCGCGGATTGGGGCCCGCCTGCCCGAACTGGTTGAGCATGTAGCCGACGCCCCACTGCCACGACCGCGCGAGCGGCGTGCCCGCCGCGAGCATCAGGTCCGGCTCGTCGGGCCCGCTCTGCGGGGTGCGCAGGCGGTCCACCGTCTCGGGGGACAGGAGCCTGCCGCACGCCAGCTCCCCGTAGACCGCGGCGATTCCGCGCGCGGTCGCGTGACCGTTGGCCGCGGGGATCTCCGCGGCGCGGTAGGCCGGGTCGTTCACGTCGCCGAGCGGCAGATAGCGCAGGGCCAGCGTGACCGGCGCCATCGGGTGGTCGTCGAGTCCGCCGACCGGAGGATCGGGCGCGTCGCCGAACGGCCGGCGCGGGGGCGCGCCCGCGGCGGTGAGCGGCGGCGCGATGTCCGCGCACCGCCCGTGCTCGCTCTCGGGCGTGCCCACGAAGACGTCGGCGCCCAGCGGTTCGGTCACCTCCGTGCGCAGGAACGTCCCGAGCGAGACACCGGTGACGCGCCGCACGACCTCGCCGACCAGGAAGCCGAACGTGACCGCGTGATAGGCCTGCGCGGTGCCGGGCCGCCACCAGGGCCGCGTCGCCGCCAGCGCCTCGATGACCTTCTCCCGGTCGAGCACCGCGCCCCGGCCCAGTGGCTCGCCCGGCGCGATCAGCCCGGAGCGGTGGCTGAGCAGCCAGCGCACCGGTATGTCGGCCTTGCCCTCGCGCGCGAACTCGGGCCAGTACCGCGCGACCGGCGTGTCCAGGTCCAACACCCCGCTCTGGACCAGCAGATGGGCGCAGAGCGAGGTCATCCCCTTGGTCGTGGAGTAGACGTGCGCCAGCGTGTCGCGCTCCCAGGGGCGCGTCCCGGTCGGGTCCGCGTCGCCGCCCCACAGATCGACGACGTACTCGCCGCCGACCGTGACCGCGACGGCGGCCCCGAGCTCGTCGCGCTCGGTGAAGTTCCGCTCGAACTCCTCGCGCACTTCCTCGAATCCGGGGGCGCAGGTGCCGTGGACGCGCACAGTCATGTCGCGCATGGTTGCCCACGGCACCTACCTTTGCAAGACCCGCGTCACAGCCAGCTGTGGTAGCGCCGGACGTACCAGCCCTTCACCACCTGGGTGAGCGCGCAGTACGCGAGCAGTGTCCCGATCAGCCACGGAAAGTAGCTCATCGGCAGCGGCTCCATCGACAGCGCCGACGCCAGCGGCGAGAACGGCAGCCACAGGCCGAAGAGCATCACCGCGCCGGTCATCACCAGGACCGGCAGCGAGGCGCGGGACTGGATGAACGGGATCTTCCGCGTACGGATCATGTGGACGATCAGGGTCTGGGACAGCAGCCCCTCCACGAACCAGCCCGTCTGGAACAGGGTCTGCTGTGCGGGCGAGTCGGCCTGGAAGACGTACCACATCACCAGGAAGGTGCTGATGTCGAAGATCGAGCTGATCGGACCGATCCGGACCATGAACCGGCCGATGCCCCGCGCGTCCCAGCTGCGCGGCTTCTTCAGGTACTCCTCGTCCATGCGGTCCCACGGGATCGCCAGCTGGCTGATGTCGTAGCAGAGGTTCTGCACCAGGAGGTGGATGGCGAGCATCGGCTGGAAGGGGATGAACGCCGAGGCCACCAGGACCGAGAAGACATTGCCGAAGTTCGACGACGCCGTCATCTTGATGTACTTGATGGTATTGCCGAAGGTCTGACGTCCCATCAGCACGCCCTGCTCCAGGACCATCAGGTCCTTCTCCAGCAGGATGATGTCCGCGGACTCCTTGGCGATGTCCACGGCCGTGTCCACGGACACGCCCACGTCGGCCTCGCGCAGCGCCGCCGCGTCGTTGATGCCGTCCCCGAGGAAGCCGACCGTGTGCCCGTCGGCCTTCAGGGCCCGTACGATCCGTGCCTTCTGGACCGGGTTGACCTTCGCGAACACCGTCGTCCTGCGGGCCAGTTCGATCAGCTCGACGTCGTCGATCCCGTCGATGGCGGCACCGGTGACCAGCTCGCTCGCGTCCAGGCCGACATCGGCGCAGACGCGCGCCGCGACCAGTTCGTTGTCGCCGGTGACGACCTTGACCGCGACGCCGTTCCCGGCGAGCGCGCGCAGCGCGTCGGCGGCGTCCCGCTTCGGCGGGTCGAGGAAGGCGAGGAAACCGATGAGGGTGAGCCCGCTCTCGTCCGCCACGGAGTACGTCGCGCGCTCCTCGCCGTCGGGCGCGGTGGGGAACGTCCGGGTCGCCACCGCGAGGACCCGCAGGCCCTCCCGGTTGTGGCGCTCGCTGAGGGCACCGACGTGGGCGCGCAGCCGCCCGGTGAGCTCGACGCGCTCACCGCGGTCCATCATGTGGCCGCACCGGTCGAGGACCTCCTCGACCGCGCCCTTGGTGATGAGCGTGTGCTCGGGCGCCGGTCCGGAGAGCCCGTTGCGGCGCAGGACCACGGACATCCTGCGGCGGGCGAAGTCGAAGGGGATCTCGTCGACCATCGTGAAGAGGTGATCGACGACAACCTCCTCGGCCTCGTCCACGCGGTCGATCACCGCCTGGTCCATGAGGTTGCGCAGCCCCGTCTGGAAGTGGGCGTTGAGGTAGGCGTACTCCAGGACCTCGCGGTCCTCCGTGCCGCGCGTGTCGAGGTAGCGGTCCAGGACGATGCGGTCCTCGGTGAGGGTGCCCGTCTTGTCGGTGCACAGCACGTCCATCGCGCCGAGGTTCTGGATCGCGTTGAGCTGCTTGACGACGACCTTGTGCTTCGACATCGCCACGGCGCCGCGCGCCAGGTTCGCCGAGACCACCATCGGCAGCATCTCGGGCGTCAGCCCGACCGCCACGGAGATGGAGAACAGCAGCGCCTGGTCCCAGTCGCCCTTGGTGAAGCCGTTGATCGCGAAGACCACCGGCACCATCACCAGCATGAAGCGGATCAGCAGGAAGCTGACCCGGCGCACGCCGAGGTCGAAGGCGGTCTGGGGGCGCTCGCCGGACAGCGCGCCCGCCATCGAGCCGAAGTAGGTGTCGGCGCCCGTCGCGACGACCACGCCGGTCGCCGTGCCGGAGGTCACCGACGTACCCATCAGGCAGAGGTTGTCCGCCTCGACGGGGTCCTTGGTGGTCTGCTGGCCCAGGTCGTGGGCGCGGGTGTCGGCCTTGGCGACGGGCAGCGACTCGCCGGAGAGCGCGGCCTGGCCGACCATCAGGTCCTTGGCGGTGAGCAGCCGCAGATCGGCGGGGACCATGTCGCCGGCGGCGAGCTTGACCAGGTCGCCGGGGACGACCTGCTCCATCGGGATCTCTTCGGTGCCGGGCTGCTCGCCCCAGCGCCGCTGCACCGCGCAGGAGGTGGTGACCAGCGCCTTGAGCGCCTCGGCGGAACGGGCGGAGCGGAACTCCTGCCAGAACCGCAGGAGGGCGCTGATCAGCACCATCGAGGTGAGGATGTAGACGCCGGGGTCGGCGGGGTCCTGCCAGTACATGACGGCGGCGAGGACGACGAGCACGCCGATGAAGGGGTTCCAGAAGGACTTGGCGAGCTGCACGGTCCAGTGCGGGACGCGCTCGTGGGCGACGGTGTTCTCGCCGTGGCGCTCGATGCGCTCCAGGACCTGGTCCTGACGCAGGCCGCGGGTGGAGGCGTTGAGGGCGCGCAGCACGTCGCGAGCAGGGCGCTCGCTGAACCCGGCGAGCCTGGCGCCGACTTCACGGGTGCGGGCGTCCAGTTCCGCGGCCTTGCGGGTACGGGGAGCGGTGCGGGGGTTCTCGCCTGGCGGGGCCAGGCGTACCTGGGGAATCAGCTTGTTCATGGCAGACCTCCCTCCGTGCGGGGGCATGACGAAGCAGGCCCGTGCACGAGGACGTGAAAGTGGTGTGAAGAATCCCCGGGAATGCCCACGGCGCGGGGCCGTCGGCAGGCGGGGGTGACGCCGCGCCGGTGGCGCGGCGGAGAAAAAGAGAACGGCTGCGGAAAGCGGCCTCAGAAACCGGCGACGGCCGCCTCAGGGGCGGCGGTGGGCCGGTTCAGAAAAGGTCACCGCTGACGCAAGGACTTCCTTCGGGACTCATCCCGAACACCTCCTTGCGCTCGCGGGACGGAGAAGAACGCACCTCAGAACGGTGCAGGGCCAAGTGAGTCACGCCCGTCCCGCTATGTCAAATGTGGGACTTTGGTCCCGAAAAGACCGGGACTTGTGTCCTGCCCATCAGGGGTTGGACTTCTCTTCACGCGACCGTCACAGGCCCTTCCGCATCGCTTGCTCCCCTTGGCACACTTCACCCCGCTCGCGTCCCCCACACAACACGAGGTCGGAATATTCATGCCTGAACTCAATCGGCGCCGCTTCATGCAGCTGGCCGGTGGCACCGCGACGTTCGCCATGCTCAACCAGAGCATCGCCCGCGCCGCCTCCCTGCCCGCCCGGCGCGCCACCGGCACCATCAAGGACGTCGAGCACGTCGTCGTGCTGATGCAGGAGAACCGCTCCTTCGACCACTACTTCGGGAAGCTGAAGGGCGTGCGCGGTTTCGGCGACCCGCGCCCGGTCACCCTGCCGAGCGGCAAGCCGGTCTGGCACCAGCAGAGCGGCGGCAAGGAGGTCCTGCCCTTCCACCCGGACGCCGAGGACCTCGGCATGCAGTTCATCGCGGGCCTCGACCACGACTGGGCCGGCGGCCACAAGGCCTTCAACAGCGGTGCGTACGACCAGTGGATCCCCGCGAAGTCCGAGCGGACGATGGCCTACCTGGAGCGGGACGACATCCCCTTCCACTACGCCCTCGCCGACGCCTTCACGGTCTGCGACGACTACCACTGCTCGTTCATGGGGGCCACGGACCCCAACCGCTACTACATGCTCACGGGCCACGTCGGCAACGACGGCAAGGGCGGCGGTCCGGTCCTCGGCAACCAGGAGGCGGGCTACGACTGGACGACGTACGCCGAGCGCCTGGAGCAGGCGGGCGTCTCCTGGAAGGTCTACCAGGACATCGGCGACGGCCTGGACGCGGCCGGGCACTGGGGCTGGATCGACGACGCGTACCGCGGCAACTACGGCGACAACTCGCTGCTCTACTTCAACAAGTACCGCAACGCCAAGCCCGGCGACCCGCTCTACGACAAGGCCCGCACCGGCACCAACGCCAAGGCGGGCGACGGCTACTTCGACCTCCTCAAGGCCGACGTCAAGGCGGACAGGCTCCCGCAGGTCTCCTACATCGCCGCCCCGGAGGCCTTCTGCGAGCACCCCAACTGGCCGGTGAACTACGGCGCCTGGTACATCGCGCAGGTCCTGGACGCGCTCACTTCCAATCCCGCGGTGTGGGCGAAGACCGCGCTGTTCATCACCTACGACGAGAACGACGGCTACTTCGACCACGTCGTCCCGCCCTACGTCCCCAAGGACGCGGGCCAGGGCAAGTCCACCGTCGCCACCACGCTCGACTACTTCCCGGGCAACGCCTCCTACGCGGCCGGTCACTACGGCCTCGGCCAGCGCGTCCCGATGATCGTGGTCTCGCCGTGGAGCACCGGCGGCTTCGTGAACTCCGAGGTCTTCGACCACACCTCGATCATCCGGTTCATGGAGAAGCGTTTCGGCGTCCAGGAGCCCAACATCTCGCCGTGGCGCAGGGCGATCTGCGGAGACCTCACCTCCGCCTTCGACTTCGGCGGTAAGGACACCGACCCGGCGGAGCTCCCCGACACCTCGGCCTATGAGCCGCCGGACCACGAGCGCCACCCCGACTACCTGCCCAAGCCGCCCGCCAACCCGGCGCTGCCCAAGCAGGAGGCCGGCTCCCGGCCCGCCCGCGCGCTGCCCTACGCGCCGCTGGTGGACGGCGCCGCGGACGCCGCCGCCGGCAAGTTCACGCTCACCTTCAGCGGCGGCGACAAGGCGGGCGTCTGCTTCCACGTCCGCTCCGCCAACCGCACCGACGGACCCTGGACGTACACCACCGAGGCGGGCAAGTCGGTCTCCGACACCTGGAACTCGGCGTACTCCAAGGACGTGTACGACCTGTCGGTGTTCGGCCCGAACGGGTTCCTGCGCACCTTCAAGGGCCCCGGCAAGAAGGCGGGCCCCGAGGTCGTCGCCCGCCACGACGGCACGACGGGCAACGTCAAGCTGACCCTGAAGAACGCGGGCACCGCCGACGTGAACCTCACGGTGACCAACGCCTACGGCGGCGCGGCGCAGACCTTCAAGGTCAAGGCCGGCGGCACCGTCGAGCACACCGTCGACCTGCGGGCCACCAAGCGCTGGTACGACCTGACGGTGAAGTCCGACGCCGACGCGGGCTTCCTGCGGCGCCTGGCGGGCCACGTGGAGAACGGCCAGGCGGGCGTCAGCGACCCGGCGATCGCCACGGGCTGACCACCGCAGGGGGCGGGGCCCCGGAGCCGACGGTTCCGGGGCCCCGCCCCCGCTGCTCCCGGTGCCGGGAAATGCGGAAGCCGTCATCCGCCGTCCCGGATAGCATCCAGGGGCATGACGCATACCTCCCCCCGTCCCTCCGGGGTCCCCGACAAGCCCGTCCTCGACGGGCTGGAAGAGAAGTGGGCGCGGCGCTGGGACGAGTCGGGCGTATTCGCATTCGACCGCACCAGGACGCGGGACGAGATCTTCTCCGTCGACACCCCGCCGCCCACGGTCAGCGGCTCGCTCCACGTCGGCCACGTCTTCTCGTACACCCACACCGACACCGTCGCCCGCTATCAGCGGATGCGCGGCAAGGAAGTCTTCTATCCCATGGGATGGGACGACAACGGCCTGCCGACCGAGCGCCGCGTCCAGAACCACTTCGGCGTCCGCTGCGACCCCACCCTTCCGTACGACCCCGGCTTCACCCCGCCCGAGACGCCGGGCAAACACCAACTGCCCGTCTCCCGGCGGAACTTCATCGAGCTGTGTGAGCGGCTCACCGTCGAGGACGAGAAGGCCTTCGAGGCGCTGTGGCGCCACCTCGGCCTGTCCGTCGACTGGTCGCACACCTACCAGACGATCGACGCGGACGCCCGCGCCACCTCGCAGCTCGCCTTCCTCGACGGCCTCGCGCGCGGTGAGGCCTATGTCGCCGAGGCGCCGACGCTGTGGGACGTCACCTTTCGCACGGCGGTCGCCCAGGCCGAACTGGAGGACAGGGAGCGGACCGGCGCTCACCACACGCTGCGCTTCCGGGCCGGGAGCGGCCGCACCGTCCTGATCGAGACCACCCGGCCCGAACTTCTGCCCGCCTGCGTCGCGTTGGTCGCCCACCCGGAGGACGAGCGCTACCAGGACCTGTTCGGCACATCGGTCCGCACCCCGCTCTTCGGCGTCGAGGTCCCCGTCGTCGCCCACCCGCTCGCCGCGCCCGGCAAGGGCACGGGCCTCGCGATGATTTGCACCTTCGGCGACACCACAGACGTCACCTGGTGGCGCGAACTGCGGCTCGCCACCCGGCCGGTGATCGGCTGGGACGGCCGCTTCCTCGCCGATCCGCCGCCCGGCGTCGCGTCACCGGAGGCCGTCGCGGCGTACGCGGAACTGGCGGGCGCCACCGCGCACACCGCCCGGGAGCGCATCGTCGGGCTGCTGCGCGAGAGCCGCGACCTCGTGGGCGAGCCGCGTGCCGTCACGCACGCGGTGAAGTTCTTCGAGAAGGGCGACAAGCCCCTGGAGATCGTCACCACCCGGCAGTGGTACCTCCGCAACGGCGGCCGGGACCCGGAGCTGCGCGAGCAACTCCTGGACCGGGGAGCGGAACTGACCTGGCATCCGCCGCACATGCGGGTCCGCTACGAGAACTGGGTCGGCGGCCTCAACGGCGACTGGCTGATCAGCCGTCAGCGGTTCTTCGGCGTCCCGATCCCCGTCTGGTATCCGCTCGACGGCGGTGGACAGCCCGACTACGACCACCCGATCGTCCCCGACCGCGCCGCGCTGCCCGTCGACCCGAGCGCGGAGACCCCGCCCGGCTACGCGGCCGGACAGCGCGGCGAGCCGCACGGCTTCGTCGGCGACCCGGACGTCATGGACACCTGGGCGACCTCCTCGCTCACCCCGCAGATCGCGGGCAAGTGGCTGACGGACCCGGACCTGTTCGCGCGGGTCTTCCCCATGGACCTGCGCCCCCAGGCCCATGAGATCATCCGCACCTGGCTGTTCTCCACGGTCGTCCGCGCCCACACCGGGCACGGCACGCTGCCCTGGCGGCACGCGGCGATCTCGGGCTGGATCCTCGACCCCGACCGCAAGAAGATGGCGAAGACCAAGGGGAACGCCGTCACGCCGGACCACCTCCTCGCCCGGCACGGCTCGGACGCGGTCCGCTACTGGGCGGCGAGCGGCCGTCCCGGCACGGACACGGCGTTCGACGTCGGCCAGATGAAGGTCGGCCGCAGGCTCGCCACGAAGCTGCTGAACGTCGGCAAGTTCGTGCTGAGCCCGGGCGACGTCGACGAGGCGGCCACCGCCACGGAGCCGCTCGACCGCGCGCTGCTCGCCGCGCTCGCGGTCACCGTCGAGGAGGCGACCGCGGCCTTCGACGCCTTCGACTACGCCCGCGCCCTGGAGCGCACGGAACAGTTCTTCTGGCGCTTCTGCGACGACTACGTCGAACTGGTCAAGGCCCGCGCGTACGGCGACCACGGGGACGCGGCGGCGACCCGGTCCGCGCGGGCGGCGCTGCGCACCGCGCTGGACACGCAGCTGCGGCTCTTCGCGCCGGTCCTGCCGTTCGTTACCGAGGAGGTCTGGTCGTGGTGGCGCGCCGGGTCGGTCCACCGCGCCGCCTGGCCGGACACGGCCGGGGCGCTCCAGCACGCGGGCGACCCGGCGGTCCTCGCCACGGCGTCGGAGGCCATCGCGGCGGTCCGCCGGGCCAAGTCGCGGGCGAAACTGTCGATGCGGGCGGAGGTCGCGAAGGCGACCGTCACGGCGGAGCGCGCGGTCCTCGACCGCTTCGCGGTGGCCGAGGGGGATCTGCGGGCGGCGGGCCGGATCGGGGCGGTGGAGCTGCGGGAGGCGGAGGGCGATCTTCAGGTGGAGGTGGCGTTCTGAGGGGGCCCTGCCGGGCCGGATGAGTCGGACGTCACACCCCGTGAAAGGGGTGGCGAACGGCCCGTACCGGGACGGTAGGGTCACCCGGGTGACAACGCATTCGAACACTCCTGCAGGTTGGTATTCGGACCCGCACGGCGCGCCCCAGCTGCTGCGCTGGTGGGACGGCTCCCAATGGACGGAGCACACCAGCCCGGACCCGCAGGGCCAGGCCGCACAGGGCCAGGCCCAGCAGGTCCCGCAGCAGGCGCAGCCCGCGCAGGCGCAGCCCGCGCAGGCGCAGCCCGCGCAGGCGCAGGCCGTGCAGGGGCAGCCCGTGCAGGCCCAGGCCGGGTTCGGGCAGCCGCAGGGCCAGGCGCCGCAGGGGCAGTTCGGCCAGCCGCAGGCCCAGCCCTACGGGCAGCCGCAGCAGGCCCCGCCGATGGCCGACCCGGCGAAGGTACAGCGCCAGGTGCAGCAGCAGGCCGGCGTCGCACCGGCCGCGCAGGGCGGCGGCACGCTCTTCACCGAGCCGGTCCTGGTCGTGAACCAGAAGGCCAAGCTCATCGAGCTCACGAACGAGTACAGCGTCATGGACCAGTCGGGCAACACGCTCGGCTCGGTCGTCCAGATCGGCCAGAGCACGCTGAAGAAGGTCGCGCGCTTCGTCTCCAGCGTCGACCAGTTCATGACGCACAAGCTGGAGATCCGTGACGCGTACGGCCAGCCGCAGCTGACGCTCACGCGCCCCCGCAAGTTCATGAAGTCGCGGGTGATCGTCGAGCGCCCGGACGGTCAGCCGATCGGCGAGATCGTCCAGCAGAACGTCATCGGGAAGATCAACTTCGCGATGATGGCCAACGGCCAGCAGGTCGGCGCCATCAAGGCGGAGAACTGGCGCGCCTGGAACTTCTCGATCGTCGACCACGCGGACAACGAGGTCGCCCGGATCACGAAGACCTGGGAAGGCCTCGCCAAGACGATGTTCACCACCGCGGACAACTACGTCCTGCAGATCCACTACCAGCTGCCCGAGCCGCTCCTGAGCCTCGTCGTGGCGACGGCCCTCACTGTTGACACGGCCCTCAAGCAGGACGCTCGCGGCTTCGGGTGACCGCGCCTCTGCCCGTACGACAACGGCGCCGGTCGCTCTCTTCCGGGGGAGCGACCGGCGCCGTTTCGTTCGTCTGTCTCACGCGCTCTGCAGGCCGGATGTGGCTGGTCGCGCAGTTCCCCGCGCCCCTTCGGGCGCTCCTTCGGACGTCACGGGCTGGCCGGGGATCGACGGGAGGAAGTCCGGCGAAGGCGCCGGCCCCGGTCTGTCCGCCACGTCACGCGGAGACCGCGTCAGCACGACCACCCCGTACGCCGCCACCGCCGCGCCCGCCACCGCGAGGAGGATTCCGCCGGCGCCGCCCTGGAGGCGCTCGCCGAGCAGGGCCACGCCGATGACCGAGGCCGCCACGGGGTTGGCGAGGGTCACCACGGCGAGCGGCGCGCCGAGGCCGCCGCGGTAGGCGGTCTGCGAGAGCAGCAGGCCCCCGGCGGCGAACGCGGCGACCAGCAGGGCCACGATCACCACCTGCGGGCTGAGCAGCGGTCCCGTGCGGTCGGTGACGGCGACCGTCACGGTCTGTGTGAGCGCCGACGCGACCCCGGAGGCGAAGCCGGACGCGGTCGCGTGCCGCAGCCCCGGCCGGGTGCCGGGCCGCGAGAGCACGCCGATGACCGCCATGGTCGCGGCGGCCACCACGAGCGCCTCCGGCACCGTCAGGGTGTCGTCCGGCGCGGGCCCCGACGCGGTCAGGAGCAGCGCGCCGAGGCCGATGAGCGTGAGCCCGGTGCCGCGCCACTCCAGGCGCGTGACCCGGCGTCCCGCGAGCCGCGCGCCCAGCGGCACGGCGGCGACCAGGGTGAGCGCGCCGAGCGGCTGGACCAGGGTGAGGGGCCCGTACTTGAGGGCCGCCACGTGCAGCAGCGCCGCGGACGCGTTGAGCCCGACGGAGGACCACCAGGCCCCGCTGCCGAGCATCCGGAGCGCCCCGCTCTCGCCCTCGGCGACCCGCGAGGCGAGCCGCTCCTGGGCCACCGCCGCCGCGGCGTACGCGGCGGCGGAGACGAGGGAGAGCGCGACGGCGAGAAGGGTGGCGCTCATCGGCCGGCCCCCGAGGCGATCAGTTCCGGCGCGGGCGCCGAGCGGCGCACGACCGTCGAGCGCCCGGGGCGCGGCAGCCGGATCACCGCGAGCGCGATGCCGAGCAGCGCGGTCGCCGCGATCGCGTCGAGCCAGTAGTGGTTGGCGGTGCCGACGACCACGAGCAGCGTGAACAGCGGATGCAGCAGCCACAGCCAGCGCCACCGCGACGAGGTCGCGACGATCATGCCGACGGCGAGCATCAGCGCCCAGCCGAAGTGCAGGGAGGGCATGGCGGCGAACTGGTTGGCCATGGTGTCGGTCGCGGGCTCGGCGGCGTACACCGAGGGCCCGTACACCTGCGCGGTGTCCACGAGGTGCGCGGCGTCCAGCATCCGCGGCGGCGCCAGCGGGAAACCGAGGTGCAGGACGAGGGCGGCGCCGGTCAGGGCGGCGAGCACGCGCCGCGTCCAGACGTAGTGGCGGGGCCTGCGCAGATAGAGCCAGACCAGGAACAGCAGCGTCGCCGGGAAGTGCACGGTGGCGTAGTAGGTGTTCGCGACGTGGATCAGCGTCTCGCTGCTCAGCAGGGCGTCCTGGACGGCTCCCTCGCCGGGCAGGCGCAGGGTGCGCTCGGCGTCCCACACGCGGTGCGCGTTGTGGAAGGCCTCGGCGGTGTGGCCGTTGGCGAGCTGCCTGCCGAATTTGTAGACGAGGAAGAGTCCTACGACGAGGAGGAGCTCGCGGACGAGGGGCGGTCGGGCAGATGTGTCCGGCTTCCGGACGGCGGTCGCGTCCGGCTCCCGGACGGATATGTCCGGCTCCCGTTCGGCAGGCTCGGTTCGGGATTCCATCCCCCGGCCCCTTTGCGTGATGACTGGGTGGTGCGTGGTGCGGTGCCGGGCGGGGATCGCCCCGCACGGCGAGCGGGGGATCGCCCCACTCATCGATACGCCAGTGTACCGATACGGGAGCGTACCGGTACACTGGCGTATCGCTAGGGGCCGATCGAGCCGATCGCCGCCGGACCGAGGGGAAGAGCCATGACGTCGACGTCGAGCCGCTCGAAGATCACGCCGGAGCGTGAGCAGGAGTTCTACGACGCCGTCCTCGACCAGCTCCGCGAGTGCGGCTATGAGGCCCTGACCATGGAGGGCGTGGCCGCCCGCACCCGGTGCAGCAAGTCCACGCTCTACCGACAGTGGAAGACCAAGCCCCAGTTCGTCGCCGCCGCGCTGCGCGCCAATCGGTGTGTGCGGTTCGCCGGCATCGACACCGGCAGCCTCGCCGGTGACCTGCGCGAGGCGGCCCGTGTCGCGGGCCAGGAGTCCGGCCGGGACACGATGCTGGTCCAGGCGCTCAGCCACGCGATCCTTCAGGACGAGGACCTGCGGCGGGTGCTGCGTGAGACGCTGGTCGAGCCGGAGCTCCAGGCGATGGCCGCGATCATGCGGCGCGGCGTCGAGCGCGGCGAGATCGCCGAGGGGCACCCGGCGACGGAGTTCGTCACGGTGCAGCTGTTCGGCGTGGTGCGGGCCAGACCGGTCCTCGAGGGCGCGCACGCCGACGGGGAGTATCTGACCCGTTTCGTCGAGGCCTGTGTGCTTCCCGCACTCGGCCTCACCTGATCGTGGGCCCGGGTCCGTTGGATGACGGGACCCGGGCCCGCCCGCGCCGCACCGTGGGGACGGGGGCGGCGCGCATCCCCGGACCGGGCGGGGTTCCTCCAGAGCGGCGAGGAACCCCGCCCGGTCCTCTGCCGTGTACGGCCCTGGCGCGTCCTGCCGTTACCCGTCCTGCCGTTACACGTCCTGTCCGTTGCCGCCGCCCCCGCCGGCCGGACCCGCCTTGATCCCCTTGGCGATCTGGTCCATGTACGACGGCGACGGGGCCTTGTCGTTGACGTCGATGCCCATGCGGACGACGACGAGCTTCGACTTGTCCGTGGGGGAGGGGAAGGCGAGCGACTCGACGTAGCCGTCGTCGCTCTTCTCCGTGACCGCCTTCCAGCGGACGTAGTAGCCCTTCTGGCCCGCCACGGTGATCGACTTGGAGGCCAGCACCTCGTGCGAGGTGATCTTGCCGTAGGTCTTGCCGCCGTAGCCCTCCTCGGCGTTCTTCTTGATGTCCTCCTTCGCGGCCGCCTCGGGCGTCTTCGCGTCGAGCTTCAGCTCCTCGGCGGACTGCGAGTACGCGCTGCCGCGCGTGCACTTCTCCTTCTCGTTCCCCGGGCACGGGATCGGGTCCGTCTGCACGGCGGCGCCCTTCTGCGTGGTGCCGCCCTGCCAGCCGTCCGGCACGGGGATCTTGATGCCGTTCACCACGTCACTGGCGAAGCCCGCCTCCTGCCCCGGCGCTCCCGGGTCCTCGGGGGCGCCCGGCGACTGAGGTGCCCGGGGCTCCTGGGGGCCGGGGGTGCCCGGGTCCCGCGGCCCGCCGGCCGACGGCTCCTTGCCCGCGGAGCCGCCGTCGCCCCCGTCGTCGTCCGCGGTCAGCGCGTACACGCCGCCGCCTATCCCCGCGAGGACGACGAGGACCACGCCGGTGGCTATCGCGATGCGCAGCTTGCGCCGAGGCGCGGGGGGCTGACCGGGGTGGGCCGGAAAGGCCGGCTGGGTCGGGTACGCCGCGGTGGCTCCGGCGGCGCGCACCTGATCCGTCCACACGTTCCCGTCCCACCAGCGCTCGGTGGGCGGACCGCCGGCGGCCTGGCCGGGGTCGGGGTACCAGCCTGGGGGAATCATCTGGGTCATGACCGTCAGCGTATGAGCCCCGCGTGAAAGCCGGATGAGAGGGGGCCGTTCGCGTCGCCCTTCTGCGGGTCTTTTTCGCCGCCGCCCCGGCCCCCGCGCGCCGCTCTACCGTCCGCCGCGCCCATGGCCGTTGACCACCAGCCGCGCCGGTCCCTCCGTCCCCGCCGCCACCTCGGGCCACGGCGTGCCGCGCCGCCCCGGTGTGATCGAACCGAGCACGCTCGCGTGCCGCGCCCCCGTGCTCGCCGGGACGGTGCCCGGGAGTCCGTGCAGGGTCAGGAAGCCGAGGACGGCGAAGGCGTACGCCTCCTTGGCGGCGGACGGCAGGCCCAGCTCGTCGGAGGTGCGCAGCGGGATCCCGCCGCCCAGCTCCGTCCGCAGCGCGGCCATCAGCTCCGGATTGCGGGTGCCGCCGCCGGACGCGATGACCTCCGAGGCCTGCACCGAGCGGACGGCGTCGGCGACCGTGCGGGCGGTCAGGCGGGTGAGCGTGGCGACGACGTCCTCGGCGGGCAGCTTCTCGTACCCCTGCAACGCCGACCGCAGATAGGGCAGATGGAAGAGCTCCTTGCCCGTCGTCTTCGGCGCGGGGCGTGCGTAGTAGGGCTCGTCAAGCAGGCGGGCGAGCAGTCCCTCGTCGACCGTGCCGCGCGCGGCCAGCTCGCCGTCCAGGTCGTAGGCCAGCCGGCCGTCCGTCGCCTCGCGCACCGCGGCGTCGACGAGGGCGTTGGCCGGACCCGTGTCGAAGGCGGTGCCGTCCGGTGCGGTGATGTTGGCGATGCCGCCGAGGTTCAGCGCGACGGGGGCGCCGGGCCGGCCGCGCAGCCACATCCGGTCCACCAGGCTGACCAGCGGCGCGCCCTGGCCGCCCGCCGCGATGTCGCGCGGGCGGAAGTCGGCGACCACCGGCAGGCCCGTCGCCTCGGCGATCCAGGCCGGCTGGCCGATCTGGAGGGTGCCGTGCACCTGTCCGTCCGCCACCCAGTGGTAGACGGTCTGGCCGTGCGAGGCGACCAGCTCGGCCTGCCCGTCGCACAGTTCACGGTCCGCCTCGACCGCGGCGGCGGCGAAGGCACGGCCGATGCGGGTGTCGAGCCGGCAGACGTCGGCGAGGGTGGTGGCGGCGGGCGGCAGCGCGGCGGCGAGCTCGGCGCGCAGCCCGTCGTCGTAGCCGCGGGTGATCAGCCCGAGGGGGGTGAGCGTCAAGCGGTCCCCGTCCAGTGTCAGATCGGCGGCTGCCGCGTCGATCGCGTCGTACGAGGTCCCTGACATGAGCCCGATCACGCGCACGTGGGGCCTCCTTCTCGGTCGGCTCACCAATGCGCTTGATCATCGCACCTCATGGGCGGCGGGCGGCACGAGTTCCCCGAAAGCGGCACGGGGTGCAGGCCTCGGCGCCGCACAGGTGTGTGCTCCGGCGCCGCACAGGTGTGTGCTCCGGCGGTCGCGCGGACGCCTGCCCCGGCGGCGGCACGAGGTGGAGGCCTCGCGGGGCCCTGGCTCACTCGCGGGCGGCCATGACCCGCTCCCGCCACACCCCCGGATCGCCCCAGGCGCCCCGCAGCGCCCGCGCCTTGGTGAGCCACAGGGACAGGTCGAACTCCGCCGTGTACCCGATCGCGCCATGCAGCTGGAGCGCGGCACGGGCCGCCCCGTACGCGGCCTCGGCCGACGTCACTTTGGCGGCGGCGAGATCACCCGGGGCCATGGTCGTCGCGGCGCCGAACACCAGGGGACGCGCGAACTCCAGGCGCACCAGGACATCCGCGAGACGGTGCTTGACGGCCTGGAAGGACCCGATCGGCGCCCCGAACTGGGTGCGCTGCTTCACGTACGCGACGGTCCTGTCGAGCAGCGCGAACCCCACGCCGAGCGTCTGCGCGGCCGTGGCCAGCGCCGCCCAGTCGACGGCGTGCCGCGCCGCGGCGGCCACGGCGGGGCCCGACGCGAGCGGTTCCCCGCCGGGCAGCGGCTCCGCGAGATGCCGGGCGGGGTCCAGGGAGCGGTGCACGCGCGCGTGCCCGGGGGCGAGCCGCAGCTCACCGTCGGCCGCGGTGAGGACCAGGTCGGCCGCGTCCGCGTCCAGGGCATGGGGACTCGCGCCGGGGAACACCCCGGGCAGCGTCAGCGTCGCGCGCGCCGCGCCCGAGGCCAGCGCGGGAAGGAACCGCTTGGCGGGCTCGCGCTCGCCCCGCTCGGCCAGGTGCGCGAGGAGCGCGGCGGCCCCCACCGCCTCGACGACCGGGCCCGGCACGGCGTGCCGCCCCAACTCCACGAAGGCGACGGCCGTTTCGACCGGGAGGGGGCCCACGCCCTCGTACTCCTGGGGCACCGGCAGCGCGAAGACCCCGGTGTCCGCGAGCCGGGCCCACAGCGCGTCTCCTGGCGCCCGGTCGCCCGCTCCCCACGCGCGCGCGGTCGCCGGGGTGTCGGCCGCGGTCAGCATCGCGTCGAGGGATCGCGCGAACGCGCGCTGCTCGTCGGCGAGGAGGAACCTCATCAGCGGCGTCCCTTCGGCAGGCCGAGCAGGCGCTCGGCGATGATGTCGCGCTGGATCTCGTTCGTGCCCGCGTAGATGGGCCCGGCGAGCGAGAAGACGTAGCCCTCGGCCCAGTCGTGGCCCTCGGCCAGCTCCCCGTCGGCGCCGAGCAGGTCGAGCGCCGTCTCGTGGAGTGCGATGTCGTACTCCGACCAGAAGACCTTGTTCAGGCTCGACTCGGCGCCGATCGTCTCCCCGGCGGCGAAGCGCGAGGCGTTGGCCCAGGTGAACAGCTCGTAGGCGCGCGCCCCGATGACGGCGTCGGCGACCCGGTCGCGCAGCGCCGTGTCCGCCGGGTCCACGTCCGCGCGCCACTGCCGTGCCAGCCGGTCGGCGGCGGCGAGGAAGCGGCCGGGGGAGCGCAGGGTCAGACCGCGTTCGTTGCCCGTGGTGGACATGGCGATGCGCCAGCCCTGGCCCGGCTCGCCGATCACGTCCTCGTCCGGTACGAAGACGTCGTCCAGGAAGAGTTCGGCGAAGGCCGGCTTGCCGTCCAGGCGACCCACGGGACGGACCGTCACGCCGTCCGCGTCGAGCGGGAACATCAGGTACGTCAGGCCCCGGTGCGGCCGGTCCCTGTGGTTCTCGTACGGCTCGCTGCGGAACAGGCCGAACGCGCGGTCGGCGAACGCGGCCCGCGACGACCAGGTCTTCTGCCCGCTGATCAGCCAGCCGCCGTCCGTGCGGCGGGCGGTGGAGCGCAAGGACGCCAGGTCCGAGCCGGACCCGGGCTCCGACCAGGCCTGTGCCCAGACGACCTCGCCGCTCGCCATGGGCGGCAGCACGCGTGCGCGCTGCTCCGCGGTGCCGAAGTCGAAGAGGGTCGGGGCGAGGAGGTTGATGCCGTTCTGCGAGACGCGGCCCGGCGCCCCCGCCGCGTAGTACTCCTCCTCGAACACCAGCCACTTGACGATGTCGACGCCCTGCCCGCCGTACTCCCCGGGCCAGGACACCACCGACCAGCGGTCGGCCGCGAGCTCGCGCTCCCACGCGCGGTGCGCCGCGAACCCCTCCTCGGTCTCCAGCGAGGGCAGGGCGGTCGCGGGCACGTGCGCGGCGAGCCATGTGCGCGCCCGGAGCCTGAACTCCTCCTCGTCGGCGGTGAAGTCGAGGTCCATCGGCGGTCACCTCTCGTCGACTCTTCCCTAACAAGTGTTTGGTAGATTACCCTGAAGGGAGTCGACGAGTCGAGGGCTGAACGCCGGAACCGATCGAGAGCCGGGGGGCCGCGCATGGACGCACCCGCTTATGTGCAAGGGCACGACCTGCTCGCGGGGCGCACCGCCGTGATCACGGCGGCCGCCGGAGCGGGCATCGGCGGCGCCACCGCGCGCCGCTTCCTGGAGGAGGGCGCGCGCATCGTCATCGGCGACGCCCACCCGCGGCGCACCAAGGAGTCGGTGGCCGCGCTCGCCGAGGAGTTCGGCGCCGCCCGCGTCGACGGCATCCCGTGCGACGTGACGGACGAGGCCCAGGTCCAGGGCCTGCTCGACCTGGCGGAGCGTCGCCACGGCCGCCTCGACGTCGTGGTGAACAACGCGGGCCTCGGCGGCACCGCCGAGCTCACCGAGATGACCGACGAACAGTGGGACAAGGTCATCGACGTCACTCTGAACGGCACGTTCCGCGCCACCCGCGCCGCCCTGCGCCGCATGCGGGCCACGGACGAGGGCGGCGTGATCGTCAACAACGCCTCGGTGCTCGGCTGGCGCGCCCAGGCGGGCCAGGCGCACTACGCCGCGGCCAAGGCGGGCGTCATGGCCCTCACCCGCTGCGCCGCGATCGAGGCCGCCCCGCACGGCATCAGGGTCAACGCGGTCTCGCCGAGCCTCGCCATGCACCCGCACCTCGCGAAGGTCACCTCTCCGGAGCTCCTCGAAGAGCTCACCGCACGAGAGGCGTTCGGGCGGTACGCGCAGCCGTGGGAGATAGCCAACGTCATCGTCTTCCTGGCCAGCGGCTACTCCTCGTACATGACGGGGGAGACGGTCTCGGTCAGCAGCCAGCACGCCTAGGCGGAGAATGACCGTGTGTCGAAACCGAAACAGACCACCAGCAAGCCGAGCGGCACCACCAAGGCCACGGCGAGCGGTGCCGCCAAGAAGAAGCCCCCGGTGAGCCCCTCGCCCGAGCGCCGCCGTGAGCTGCTCGCCATCGCCGCCGACGTCTTCGCCGAACAGGGCTACAACGCCACCACGGTCCGCAAGATCGCCGACGCCGCGGGCATGCTCGCCGGCAGCCTCTACTACCACTTCGACTCCAAGGAGTCGATGCTCGAAGAGATCCTCCGCACCTTCCTGACCGAGCTGTGGGACGGGTACGACGACGTGCTCAAGGCCCGGCTCGGCCCCCGAGAGACGCTCGAGGCCCTCGTCACCGAGTCCTTCCGGGAGATCGACCGGCACCGCGCCGCCGTCGCGATCTACCAGAAGGAGTCCCGGCACCTGGTCGCGCAGCAGCGCTTCCAGTACCTCTCCGACTCCCAGCAGCGCTTCGAGAAGGCCTGGCTCACGACGCTGGAGCGCGGCGTCGCGGAAGGCGTCTTCCGCGACGACCTGGACATCCGGCTCGCCTACCGCTTCGTGCGCGACACCGTCTGGGTCGCCGCGTCCTGGTACCGCCCCGGCGGAGGCCACAGCCCCGAGGAGATCGCCCGTCAGTACCTGTCGATGGTGCTGGACGGAATCTCCGTACGTACGTGAGCGGCGCGTGGTCGCACGGCGCCGCACGACCGAGGAGTACGCAGTCATGGCCGAGGCCTACATCGTCGAAGCGGTCCGCACCCCCGTCGGCAGGCGCAAGGGAGGGCTCTCCCAGGTCCACCCCGCCGACCTGGGAGCCCATGTCCTCAAGGCGCTCGTCGAGCGCACCGGCGTCGACCCCGCCGCCGTCGAGGACGTCGTCTTCGGCTGTCTCGACACCGTCGGACCGCAGGCCGGGGACATCGCCCGCACCTGCTGGCTGGCGGCCGGGCTCCCCGAGGAAGTGCCCGGTGTGACGGTCGACCGGCAGTGCGGGTCGTCCCAGCAGGCCGTGCACTTCGCCGCGCAGGGCGTCCTGTCCGGCACCCAGGACCTCGTCGTCGCCGGCGGCACCCAGAACATGTCGATGATCCCCATCGCCTTCGCCTCCCGGCAGGCCGCCGAACCCCTCGGCCTCACCGAAGGCCCGTACGCGGGCAGCGAGGGCTGGCGTGCCCGCTACGGCGACCGGCCCGTGAACCAGTTCCACGGTGCCCAGTTGATCGCCGAGAAGTGGGGCATATCCCGCCGTGACCAGGAGGAGTTCGCGCTCCGCTCCCACCGGCGGGCCGTCCGCGCCATCGACGAGGGCCGCTTCGACCGCGAACTGGTCGCCTACGGAGACGTGGCGTACGACGAGGGCCCGCGCCGCGACACCACACTGGAGAAGATGGCGGGCCTCAAGCCCGTCCTGGACGGCGGCACGATCACCGCGGCCTGCTCCTCGCAGGTCTCCGACGGCGCCGCCGCGATGCTCCTCGCGAGCGAACGGGCCGTGCGGGAACACGGATTGACCCCCCGCGCCCGCATCCACCACCTCTCCGTGCGCGCCGAGGACCCCATCCGGATGCTCTCCGCCCCGATCCCCGCCACGGCCCACGCCCTGAAGAAGACCGGCATGAGCATCGACGACATGGACCTCGTCGAGATCAACGAGGCGTTCGCGCCGGTCGTGCTCGCCTGGCTGAAGGAGACCGGAGCCGACCCGGAGAAGGTCAACGTCAACGGCGGTGCGATCGCCCTGGGCCACCCCCTCGGCGCGACCGGCACCAAACTGATGACGACCCTCCTGCACGAACTGGAGCGCACCGGAGGCCGGTTCGGCCTCCAGACGATGTGCGAGGGCGGCGGCCAGGCCAACGTCACGATCATCGAGCGCCTCTGACGGCCCGCCCGGCAGGCGGCCATGGGGCCGAAGGCCGTCTGTCGTCCCTTCCCCGCACGGGCTGTCCGGCTGTCGTCCGCGTCCGGGTGCGCGTCAGTCCGACGGTCTCGCGGAAGCTCCTCCTCCGTCAGCGAAAGGGTCTCCTCCTCATCCCTTGCGGGAGTACCTGCGCCGACCGCTCTCCACGGCGGCCCCGACCGGGCTAGTCTCGACTTCTGTACGTCGATTGAGCGATTCCGGGAGGTAGCGCGATGACGCAGGGACGGCCCGGAGGAGCCGCCTGGGCCCCGCTGTGGGAGCGCGACGTCGAACTCGCCGCGGCGGCCCAGGCCGTCGAGGAGCTCCGCACGGAATCGACGACCTCGGGCGGCCTGCTCGTCTTCAGCGGCGAGGCGGGCATCGGCAAGACGGCGCTCCTCGGCGAGGTGCGCCGCATCGCGGAGGGCCGCGCCACCGTCTGGTACGCACGCGGCGGCGAGACGGTCACCTCCGTCCCCTTCAACGTGGTGCGGCAGCTGCTGCAACCCGCGCTCGTGCAGCTCAGCCCCGACGAGGCCCGCGAGTACCTCGGCGACTGGTACGACATCGCGGGCCCGGCCCTCGGCATAGCCGAGCCCGGTGGCCGACAGGCCGACCCGCAGGGTGTCTGCGACGGACTCGTCGAGGCGGTGTCCCGGCTCGCGCGCCTGAACTGGCCGCTCGTCCTGGTCATCGACGACGCGCACTGGGCCGACCAGGAGACCCTGCACTGGCTGGCCGCGTTCGCGCAGCGCCTGGACGAACTGCCCGTCCTCGTCGTGGTCGCCCACCGCCCCGGCGAGGCCACCGGCGACAGCGCGCGTCACCTGGCGGCCGTCGCCGCCACCGCACGCTCGTTCACCACCCTGCGCGCCCTCACCCCCGACGCCGCCGCGGGCCTCACCCGTGCCACGCTCGGCGAGCACGCCGACGCACCGTTCTGCCGCGAGGTCTGGGCGGTCACCGGCGGCAACCCGTACGAATCGGTCGAACTGCTCGCCAAGGTGCAGGACAGCGAGCTCGAACCGGTGGAGAGCTCCGCCGACGAGCTGCGGGCCCTCAACCGCACCGCCCGAGGCCGCGGCCTGGTCGCCCGCCTCGAAGGACTCGGCACCGACGCCACCCGCTTCGCCTGGGCCGCCGCGATCCTCGGCAGCGCCATCTCCCTCGACCTGGCCGCCGCGCTCGCCGGCATGAGGCCCGACAACGCCGAGCGGTGCGCGGAGCGGCTCTGTACGGCCCGCATCCTGCTCACCGGCGAAGAAGGCCTGGAGTTCGTCCACCCGCTGATCGCCAGCACGGTCTACCACTCCATCCCGCCGGCCACCCGCACCGCGATGCACGGCCAGGCCGCCTCCGTCGTCACCCGCTCCGGCCGCGGCGCCGCGGCAGCCTCCCGCCACCTCCTGGAGGTCCACCCGGACGACGACGCCGAACTGGTCGAGCAACTGCGCAGGGCCGCCGCGGAACACCTCGCCGTCGGCGCGCCCGACGCGGCCCGCCGCTGTCTGGAGCGGGCCCTGCGCGAGCCGCCGCTGCCCGACATCCACGCGCGCGTGCTCTACGAACTCGGCTGCGCCACGCTGCTCACCTCACCGGCCACCACCGTCGGACATCTGCGCGAGGCGCTCTCCATGCGCGGCCTCGACCAGGAGCTGCGCGTCGACGCGGTCTGCCGTCTCTCCCAGGCGCTCGTCCACAACGACCAGCTGGAGGAGGGCCTGCGGGCCATCGTGGAGGAAGCGGTGCGGCTCGAACCCGGGCCCGCGCGCCTGCGCCTCCAGGCCGTCCACTACATGTGGGAGGGCATCCACGCGGGCGAGGAGGACTCGCCCGGCCGGTCGCGGCGGCTCGCCACGCTCGCCGGACCCCTCTCGGGCCGGGACAACTCCGAGCGCGCCCTGCTGATCCTGCGCGCCTTCGACGCCATGACCCGCGGGGAGAACGCGGAAGTGGTCGTCGAGCTCTGCGACCGCGCCCTCGTCAACGGCCGCCTCGCGCCCGGACTCGGCTGGACCGACACGGAATGGAGCTTCGAACTCCGCCTGATGCTGGGCGGGTCGTACGCCTTCTCGGACCGGCTCGACCGCGCGGAGAGCCTGTTCACCGAGGCCGTGCGCGCCTATGAGACCGCGGGCTGGAGCGGCGGCCACCTCTCCCTCTCGCACGCCTTCCTCGGCTATGTGTACCGCAGGCGCGGACGGCTGATCGACGCCGAGCGCTCCCTGCGCGAGAGCCTGCGCCTGGCCGACCGCGTCGGCCAGGGCCTGCCGATGCACTGGGAAGCGGCCAGCATGCTCATCGACACGCTGCTGGCGCGCGGGCACGTCGAGGAGGCGGGCGCCGTCGCCGACGAGTACGGCTTCGCGCCGCCGTCCGCCTCCACGATCTACGTACCGGACGCGCCGTCCGTGCGCGGGCGGCTCCTGCTCGCCCTCGGGCGCACCGAGGAGGGCCTCAACGAACTGGAGGCCACCGCAAAGGCGCTGACGGCGCGCGGCCAGTACAACACCGTCCTCGCGCCCTGGGCGTACGACCTCGCCCGCGCCCTGGTCCACGTGGACCCCAAGCGGGCGGCGCACCTCGTCTCGGACGCCCGCATACAGGCCGAGCGGTTCGGCACGGACACCGCGATCGGCGAGGCCCTGCGGTGCGCGGCGGCGCTGGAGACCGGGCCGCGTTCGGTCGCCCTGTACCGCAGGGCCGCCACCTATCTGGAGGCCTCGCCCTGCGCGTACGAACACGCGGTCGCCCGCGTCGAGTACGGCATCGCGGCGGATTCCGCGCCGGAGCTGGAACGGGGCCTCGCGCTGGCCCGGACCTGCGGGGCGGACGGCCTCGTCGACCAGGCCCTCGACCATCTGACGCTGGTGAGGCACTGAGGCACTGAGGCACTGAGGCACTGAGGTGCGGGCGGCGGCCGGGCGCGGTGGCGGGTCGGGGAAGGCGACGCGAGCGGGGCGGTGACCGGGGAGGCGGCGAGGCCCCCTCCGGCGGACGAGTTCTGTTCGGCCGGTGGCGTCCTGCACGCCGACAGCCGACTTCACCCCGGCCGTAGCCGTCTCCCGTGCCGTCTGCCGTCTGCCGACTTCGCCTGAGCGGCAGCCGTATCGCATGCCGATTGCTGACTCTCGCCTCAGCCGCAGCCATCCCCCATGCCGACTCCCCACTCTCGCCTCAGCGGCAGCCGTCTCCCATGCCGGTCGCCGACTCTTGCCCCAGCCGCAGCCGTCCCCGTACCTCGTCCGCCTCCAGCATCACCCTCTCCACCAGCTCCGCGCACGACGGCAGGTCCTCGATCAGGCCCGCCACCTGCCCCGACGCCATCACCCCCAGATCCGGACGGCCGTCCACCATCGCAGACTTGAGCATCATCGGGGTGTTCGCCGCGAGAAGGACCTGGCTCCACGTCAGGTCCTTGCCGTGCTTCATCGCCAGGCCGTCGCGGGCCATCCGGACCCACCCCAGCCCGGAGACCTTCCGGAACGCCGCCGCGTGCCGCACCGCGCGGGCGAGTGAAGCGATGCGGCCCGATCTCTCCAGGGCCGCCACCAGGTCCGTGCGCAGCATCCGGTGCGGGAGGCCGTCCACGCGCGTGGTGACCGTGATGTCCTTGACGGAGGCGGCCAGATAGCGGGCCTTGACCGCGTCCGGCACCGTCGAGTCCGAGGTGAGCAGGAAGCGGGTGCCCATGGCCACGCCCGCGGCGCCGTACGCGAGCGCGGCGACGAGGCCACGGCCGTCGTGGAAGCCCCCGGCGGCGACCACCGGCAGGTCGACCGCGTCGACGACCTGCGGGAGCAGGACGGTCGTCGCGACCTCTCCGGTGTGCCCGCCGCCCTCGCCGCCCTGCACGATCACCGCGTCCGCGCCCCACGCGGCGACCTTCTCCGCGTGCCGGCGCGCGCCGACCGAGGGGATGACCACCACCCCCGCGTCCTTGAGTTCGGCGATCAGCTCCCTGGACGGCGCGAGCGCGAAGGAGGCGACCCGCACCCCCTCGTCGACGATGATCCGGACCCGCTCGCGCGCGTCCCCGGCGTCGGCCCGCAGATTGACCCCGAAGGGCGCGTCCGTACGGGACTTGACCTCGCGCACGGCCGCGCGCAGCTGCTCGACCGTCATCGTCGCGGAGGCCAGGATGCCGAGCGCCCCGGCGGCGGCGGTCGCCGACACCAGCCGGGGGCCCGCGACCCAGCCCATGCCGGTCTGCACGATCGGGTGCCGGACGCCGACCAGCTTCGTCAGCGGCGTCTCCAGGGTGGGCGTCGCGGGACGCGCGGCAGGCTCCTCGGTCACGAGCGCACCTCGCGCTCCCGCAGCCCGCGCGGGTCCACCACGTCCCGTATCAGCCGCAGTTCGTCGGCGGTCGGATCGCGGGTGTACGGGACGTCGTCCGGCACCGACAGCGTGAAGCCGGTGGCCTCGCGCACGCGGTCGAGCGTGACACCGGGGTGCAGGGAGACCAGGCGCATCGCGTGATCGGGCGTCGCGAAGTCGAAGACGCCGAGGTCGGAGACGACGCGGCGCAGATCGTGGAAGCGGGTCGCGGAGGGCCCGGCGGCGGCCGCGCTGTCGTACCCGACCCCGCTGATCATGTCGACCTTCTCCACGAAGACCCGGGGAGAATGGCGCGGGATCCAGTAACTCACCGGGTTGTTGAGGGTGTTGACCGGGGCGCCGCGGACGCCGAGCAGCTGCCGGGTGGGGCGCGCCCAGTCGCCGATGCACGAGATGTTCTGGTTGCCGAAGCGGTCGATCTGGCTCGCGCCCATCATCACGTGCCGCCGGCCGCCCATCACCATCGTCAGATGCCTGCGGTACGGCAGCCAGCCCTCCGTCACCGCGGACGCCGCCCCCACGGCCGGGACGTCGCCGATGAGCAGGGCCTCCCCGTCCGTGAGCAGCAGGTCGGGGGAGAAGGTCAGCCTGGCGAGGCGGGCCGCGATCGACGGGACCGAGCCCATCGGGGAGGCGAGGATCTCGCCGTCGCCCCGCCAGGCCTCGGCGCAGGCGATCACGCAGTACTCGGCGCGGGTGGCGGTCCGCTCGGTCGCCCGGGGCGTCGTCGGGTCGGTCCTCGTCATCGCTGCTCCTTGTGCCAGGTCTGCACGGCCGCGTGGTAGTCACGCTCGCTGCCCGCGAGGAAGCGGTTCCGGAAGGCCTCCCAGGCCTCGGGGTCGGCCGCCGCGGTGACGTACGCCTTCTGGAAGGGCTCGTCGCGGGCGTAGTCGGGAGCGCAGGAGGTGAAGTGCGCGCCCTTGGGGGTCTCGGTCACGCCCGTCACCGCGTGCCGTGAGATCAGCATCGTCTGGGGCGTGGCGTGCGCGGTCAGTTCGCCGGGGTCGACGATGCGCTCGCACGAGACGTACGCGGAGTCGGCGGCCTCGCAGAACAGGTCGTCGAAGTAGGGGTCGGGGCCCAGGTACTGGCCGTTGCCGAAGGGGTCCGCGCGGTTCATGTGCACCAGGGCGGCGTCCAGCCGCAGGGCGGGCACCGCGACGAGCTCCTCCCCGTCCTCGTACGGCGAAGAGACCGTGCGCAGCTGGGGGTTGACCCGCAGGACGTCCGAGCCGAGCCCCGCGCGGATCGGCAGGAACGGCAGCCGCTGGGCGGCGGCGGTCAGGCCCTGCATGAACATCGCCTCGTCCAGCTCGACGAGTTCGAGGGTGCCGCGCTCGCGCGCCGCACGGAAGTTGGGCTCCAGGGGGATCGAGTCGAGCGTGGTGAAGGCCGTGACCAGCTTGCGGATCCGGCCCGCCGCGGCGAGCAGGCCGATGTCCGGGCCGCCGTACGAGACGACGGTCAGGTCCGTGACGTCGGACCGCAGCAGCGCGCGGACGAGCGCCATCGGCTTGCGGCGCGAGCCCCAGCCGCCGATGCCGAGCGTCATCCCGCTCTCCAGCCGCCCCACGATCTCGTCGGGCGTCATCCTCTTGTCGGTCCTGCCGCCGGTTGCGTCGCCGGTCGCGCCGCCGGTCCTGTCGTCGGTGGTGTCGCTCATGCCGTGCCCTCCCCTTGCGTTCCGAAGTCCCCGCGGATGCGGTCGGCCAGGCCGCTGAGGTTCGCCTCGAAGGTGAAGCCCTGCTCGAAGCGGTAGCTGCGGTGCACGTCGACCGGGTCGATGCCGTTGATCGCGGCCTTCGCGAAGCGCAGCAGCGTGCCGTCCTTGAGCGCGATCTCGCGCGCCAACTCCAAGGCCGCCTCGTGCAGTTCCGTGCGGGGGACGACCCGCCACACGGACCCGTGCGCGTGCAGCTCGGCGGCCGTCGCGGTGCGCGAGGTGTAGTACAGGGCGCGCATCAGGTGCTGCGGGACCAGGCGCGCCAGATGCGTGGCCGCGCCGAGCGCGCCGCGGTCCAGCTCGGGCAGGCCGAACGTGGCGTCGTCGCTCGCCACGATCGCGTCCGCGTTCCCCACGAGCCCGATGCCGCCGCCCAGGCAGAAGCCGTGCACGGCGGCGACCACCGGGACCTCGCACTCGTAGACCGCCGAGAACGCGGCGTAGCACCCGCGGTTGGCGCCGATCAGGGCGGTGTGGCCGCTGTCGCGCTGCATCTCCTTGATGTCCACGCCCGCGTTGAACCCGCGCCCCTCGGCGGCCAGCACCACGCAGCGCGTCCCGGGGTCGCGGCCGGCGGCGCGCACGGCGTCCGCCAGGTCGTACCAACCCTGTACAGGAAGGGCGTTGACGGGTGGGTAGTCGACGGTGACGACGGCCACGCCCTTGTCCGGGGCGGAGGTGGAGACAGGCATCAGAGGATCCGCTACCTTTCAATCACACGCCTTCAACCAAACATTTGTTAGTTGGAAAGGTAGCAGCGATGACTGACACGCGACAGGTGGTCGTCGTCACCGGCGGCACCCGCGGCGTCGGCGCCGGAATCGCCCGCAGCTTCCTCACGGCGGGGGCGCACGTCGTCGTCTGCGCCCGCCGGCCGCCGGAGAAACCGGTCGAAGCGGCGGGCGCCGCCGCCGAGTTCCGCCCGCTCGACCTGCGCGACGCCGAGGCCGCGCACGCCTTCTTCGCCCAGGTGGCCGCGGACCACGGCCGCGTGGACGCCCTCGTGAACAACGCGGGCGGCACGCCCTTCGGGCTGCTCGCCGACTCCGCCCCGGCCCGCCAGGCCAAGATCGTCGAACTGAACCTGCTCGCCCCGCTCTACGCGTCCCTCGGCGCCCACGACGTGATGCGCCGTCAGGGGAGCGGCGGCAGCATCACGATGATCGGCAGTGTCAGCGGCACCAGGCCCTCGCCGGGCAGCGGGGCCTACGGCGCCGCGAAGGCGGGCCTGGAGAACCTCGCCCGCACCATGGCCGTCGAATGGGCCCCGGCCGTGCGCGTCAACACGGTCGTCCTCGGCCTCGCCCGCACCGAGAGCGCCGCTCTCCACTACGGCGACGAGGAGGGCGTCGCGCAGGTCGCACGGACCGTCCCGCTGGGCCGCCTCGCCGACCCGTCGGACGTGGGCGACGCCTGCGTCTTCCTCGCCTCCGACCGCGCCCGCTACATCAGCGGCGCCGCGCTCCAGCTGCACGGCGGCGGTGAACGCCCCGCGTTCCTGGACGCCGCGTCCGTCAACCACTGAACGCCTCTGAGGGAGTTGCCGCATGACTTCAGCCGCCACGTCGGCCGCCACGTCCGGAATCTGCGCGGGGCGCGTCGTGATCGTCACGGGCGCGGGCCGGGGCCTCGGCCGTGCGCACGCGCGCGCGTACGCCGCCGAAGGCGCCAAGGTGGTCGTCAACGACCTCGGTGTGGGGCCCGACGGAGCGGGGGAGTCCGGCGGACCCGCGCAGGACGTCGTCGAGGAGATCCGCGCGGCGGGCGGCGACGCCGTCGCGCACGGCGGCGACATCGCCACCTCCGAGGGCGCCGCCTCCCTGGTCCGCGCCGCCCTCGACGCGTACGGCCGCCTCGACACCCTCGTGAACAACGCGGGCTTCCTGCGGGACAGGATGCTGGTCAACGTCGACGAGGACGACTGGGACGCCGTGATGCGCGTCCACCTGAAGGGACACTTCCTGCCCCTGAAGCACGCGGGCGCGCACTGGCGGGCCGAGGCGAAGGCCGGTCGCACTCCGCACGCGTGCGTGGTCAACACCAGCTCGGGGGCCGGTCTGCTGGGGAGCGTCGGGCAGGGCAACTACAGCGCGGCCAAGGCCGGGATACTCGGCCTCACCTTCGTCGCCTCCGCCGAACTGGCCTCCTACGGAGTGCGGGTGAACGCCATCGCCCCCGCTGCCCGCACCCGCATGACCGAGCGGACCTTCGCCGAGACCATGGCCGCCCCGGAGAGCGGCGGTTTCGACGCGATGGCTCCGGAGAACGTGTCGCCCCTCGTCGTCTGGCTCGGCTCCCCGGCATCGGCCGGCGTCACCGGCCGCGTCTTCGAGGCCGAGGCGGGCCGCATCACGGTCATGGAGGGGTGGCGTCCCGGCCCGACCGCGGACAAGGGCGCGCGGTGGACGCCGTCCGAGGCGGGCGAGGCCACCCTGAAGCTCCTCTCCGCCGCGGAGACGCCGCAGCCGGTGTACGGGGCGCGGTGAGGTGAGGAGCGGGGGGTGGGTGCCCGGTGCGGGATTCACGCGTGCGGGGGTGCCCGGTGTGGGATCCACGCGCGCGTGGCGGCTGGGGTGACGCACGCGCGCGTAGAGGTCCGCGTAGAGGTCCGCGTAGAGGTCTGGCGATGACGCACGCACGCGCGCGTGGCGGCCCCGCGATCCTCCCGTGCGGCCCCGCACCTCTCTGACCTGCTGCGTTAGGGTGAACACCCGAGCGCCCCCGCGCCCGCGTAGCTCGCACCGGAACACCCGGTGTTCCCGGCCCTCTTCTGGAGATCTCCCCATGCCCGCGCCCACCGTCCTGATCCTCCAGCACGTCGCGGTCGAGAAGCCCGGCCTGATCCTGGACGCGCTGGACGGCAGCGGGCTCGACGTCGACGTACGCAACCTCCTCGACACCCCGGACGTCGTCGCCGACGATCTCCCGCCGGTGTCCGAGCTCGCGGGGCTCGTCGTGATGGGGGGTCCCATGAACGCCGACGACCTGGCGGGGCACCCGGCGCTGAAGCTGGAGCGGGACCTGCTGGCCGACGCCGTGCGGACCGGGCTGCCCACGCTGGGCGTGTGCCTGGGCGCCCAACTGCTCGCCCGCGCCGAGGGGCTGGCCGTCCGGCCGGGCGCCGAGCTCGGCCACGGCAGCGAGATCGGCTGGTACCCCCTGGACGACGTGGACCGCGACGACCCCGTCGTCGGCCCGCTCGCCGACGCCCCCGCCGTCCTGCACTGGCACGGCGACCGCATCGTCCCCGCCCCCGGCACCCGCACCCTCGCCCGCACCGCCACCACCGAGTGCCAGGCGTTCCGGGCCGGATCCGCGGCCTGGGGGCTCCAGTTCCATCTGGAGGTCACCCCCGGCCTGCTCGACGACTGGCTCGCCGAGTCGTCCTTCTCCGCAGAGGCCATCGAGGCCCTCGGCGCCGACGCCCCGGACCGGCTGCGGGCCGACGCCCGCGCCGTCGCCGCGGGGCTGCGTCCCCTGGCCGAGCGGAGCCTGGCCCACCTGCGGTCCCTGTTCGTGGCCCGCGCCGGGCTCTAGGGCGGGTATCGGACGTCGGCCCCCGGCCCCGGTCACGCCGCTTTCGCGTCCTCACCGGCCAGGAACGGACGCAGCAGCTTGAGCAGGGCGTGCGGGCGGTGCAGCGGGATGATGTGGCCGCAGTCCTCGATGACGTGTCCGGTGAGATCGTCGGTGACCGGGCGGAGCTGACGTTCCAGCGCGGCACCGACGGGCCGGGCGCCCAACGCCATCGTCGGCACCGTCAGGCGGGCAGTGGCGACCGCCTGTTCGATCTGTACCGCGCTCTCGGGCAGCGCCCGGTAGTACGAGAACGCGCGGCTCAACGCCTGGCGGCCGGTGTACGCGCGGACGAAGGCGTCCCGCAGGGCGGGGCGCACCCCGTCGCCGAGGGTGCCGGCGCGCAGGAACCAGTCGACGTAGGCGGCCTCGTGGCCCTCCAGCACGGTCTCGGCGAGGCCGGGCGCGGAATGGAAGCCGAACCACCACGGCGGCCCGTCGGCGAGGAAGTCCTCGGCGACGGGCAGCCTGCCCAGGAGCGATTCCATGACGACCAGGCGCCGGACGAGACCGGGGCGACGATGGGCGAGGAGGAAGGCCGGCGCGGTACCCGCGTCGATGCCCACGACCGCGGCCGAGGACACGCCGAGCGTGGTGAGGAGCGCCGCGGCGTCCTCGGCCAGGGTGCCCGCGTCGTACCCGGAGGCGGCTCGGCTGCTCGCGCCGAAGCCGCGCAGGTCCGGCGCGATGACGCGGTAGCGGTCGGACAGGTCGGCCATGACGTCCGTCCACAGCTCCCAGGTGTGCGGGAAGCCGTGCAGCAGCAGTACGGCCGGGCCCGATCCGACCAGAGCGACGTTCAGTTCGACTCCGTTGACGGGGACGCGCCGCAGCTCGGGCATGGAGGGGCTCCAGGTGAGTGGTGAGGAATGGTGACCAGGTCACGCTAGGGAACTATCCTGGGCCGTCCAAGACGGCACTTTCCCTTCAGGTGGTGAGCCCTGAGTGACCACATCGAGGCCCGGCGAACCCGGTCGGCGGCCCGGTGAGCGGGGCGATCTGCTGGATCCGCGCTGCCCGACCCGTCAGTTGCTCGACCGGATCGGCACCAAGTGGACGTCGATGACGGTCAAAGTGCTGGCCGCGGAGGCTCCGGACGAGCTCCGTTTCGCGGAACTGCGGCGCCGTATCCCCGGCATCTCACAGAAGATGCTGTCCGTCACCCTGCAGAATCTGGTCCGCGACGGCCTGGTCGCGCGCCGAGTGGAACCCACCGTGCCGCCCGCCGTCCACTACCGGCTCACCGAGCTCGGCCTGTCCCTCGAAGGTCCGCTCTCCGCCCTGCGGGTCTGGGCCGAGACGCACATGGCGGAGATCGACCGCAGCAACCAGCTCGCCGACGGGGCACTGCCCGACTAGGGGCGGGCATCGAATCTGCTGATCACAGCCACTCGTTGAGGTCTTGAACAGGATTCACTTCCGACGCGCGCCCCGGTCGGACTCGGGCCTCTCCTCCGCGAGCACCCGCTGCGCCACCGCGAACGCCGCGTTGGCCGCGGGCACCCCGCAGTAAACGGCCGTCTGCAACAGGACCGCGCCGATCTCCTCCGGAGTGAGGCCGTTCGCGCGGGCCCCGCGGACATGCAGCGCCAGCTCGTCGAGGTGGCCGCCGGCGACCAGCGCGGTCAGCGTGATCATGCTGCGCTCGCGGCGCGCCAGCGTGGGGTCGGTCCAGATCTCGCCCCACGCGTACCGGGAGATGAAGTCCTGGAAGCGTGCCGTGAAGGGCGTGGTGACCGCCTGCGCGCGGTCCACGTGCGCGTCCCCGAGCACGGCCCGCCGCACCGCCGTGCCGTTGCCCGGCAGGCCCGTGAAGTGGGCGCGCAGCGCCGCCGCGACGGCGTCCGGGCGCTCGGCGGGCGCGAGGTGCGAGGCGCCCGGCAGCTCCATGAGACAGGCGCCCGGCACCCCGTCGGCGATCTCCCGCGCATGGGCGGGCGGCGTCGCCGGGTCCTCGCGCCCCGCGATCACCAGCGTCGGGACCTGGACCTCCGCCAGCGACTCCCGCAGGTCGTACGCGGCCAGCGCGTCGCAGCACGCGGCGTACGCGTCCGGGTCCGCCGCCCGGTGGTCCGCGACCAGCGCGGGCACCGTGAAACCGGGCGTGAACCACCGCTGGGGCGCCGACTCCGCGAGGTCGGCCAGCCCTTCCCCGCGCACCAGCGCGGCCCGCTCCCGCCACGGCTCGGCGCCCCCGAAGTGCGCCGAGGTGCAGATCAGGGCGAGGCCCGTCACGCGCTCGGGGTGCCGGGCCGCGAGATGCAGCCCCACGGCCCCGCCGATCGAGACGCCCGCGTACGCGAAGCGGTCGATGCCGAGCGCGTCGGCGAGGGCGAGGACGAGGTCCGCCAGCTCGGCGACCGTCGCGCCGGGCCCGATCAGGTCGGCGGGGGAGCCGCCGTGGCCCGGCAGGTCCCAGCGCACGACCCGGTGGGCGGCGGAGAGTTCGGGCGCGACGGCGTCCCACAGGGCGGTGGAGGTGCCCAGGGAGGGGCCGAGCAGGAGCGGGGGAGCGGTGGGCGCGCCCTCGACGGTGTGGTGCGGCAGCCCGCCGCTCGGTTCGGTGGTCAACGTCGCTCCAGGGCACGGTCGGTGAGGGGGCCCGCGGAACCGGTGTAGCGGGTGGGGTCGGTGAGTTCGGCGAGGGCCGTGAGGCCGACGTCCTTGAGGTCCGGCTCCTCGGCGAGGACGTCCGCGAGCGCGCTGCCCTCGGCGCGGGTGCGCCGCGCCGCACGGGTCAGCAGTTCCTTGGCGCGGGCCCGGCCCAGGAGCGGCGCGAGTTCGGCGGCCAGCCGCTCCGAGACGATCAACCCGCCGGTCAGGTCGAGGTGTTCCCGCATGACCTCCGGGTGCGCCCGCAGGCCCTCGGCCAGTTCGGCCGCGTCCCGCGCCGCACCCCCGGTGAGCCGCAGCAGATCGCGCAGCGTCTCCCATTCGGCGTGCCAGGCGCCCGCGGGCCGCTCGTCCTCCGCGGCCAGCGAGCCGTACAGGACGGCCGCGAGGGCGGGCGCGCGGCGCGCGGCGGCGGCGATCAGCGTGGCCCGCACCGGATTCGCCTTGTGCGGCATGGCCGACGAGCCGCCGCCCGCGCCTTCGGAGACCTCGGCGATCTCGGTGCGCGCGAGCGTGAGCACATCGGCGGCCGCCTTGCCGAGGGCGCCCGCCGTGAACGCGAGGGCGGCGGCGAGATCGGCCACGGGGGTGCGCAGGGTGTGCCAGGGCAGCGTGGGCGCGCACAGCCGGAGTTCGCGGGCCAGGGCGGCGACCAGCGCCTCCGCGGATCCGTCGTCGTCCTCGCGATCCCGGGACGACGGGGTCTCCCGGAACGAGTGGTGCGCCTGGGACGATGCGTACGCCCGGAACGACGCCAACGTGCCCGCCGCGCCGCCCAGTTGTACGGGAAGACTCTCCCGTACCCGGACGATCCGGTCCCGTGCGTCGAGGGTCAGCGACCGCCAGCCCGCCACCTTCAGGCCGAACGTCGTCGGCACCGCGTGCTGCGTGAGCGTACGGCCCGGCATCGCCGTGTCCCGGTGCGCCGAGGCCAGCCGCGCCCACGCCCGCTCCGTGCGCGCGAGATCAGCGAGGACCAGGTCCAGGGTGCGCGCGGACACGAGCATCAGCGCCGTGTCCAGGATGTCCTGACTGGTGGCGCCCCGGTGGACGTAGGGCGCGGCCTCGGCGGGCACCGCCGCCGTCAGCTCCGCCACCAGAGGGATCACCGGATTTCCGCCCTCCCGCGCGCGGAGGGCGAGAGCGCGCGCGTCGAAGCGGCGCGCGTCGGCCGCCCCGGTGACCGCCGCGGCCGCCTCCCGGGGAACCGGGCCCACCGCCGCCTGCGCGCGGCACAGCGCCGCCTCGGCGTCCAACAGGGCCTGAAGGAAGGCGGGATCACCGGTGGCCTCCTCGGCGGGAGAGCCCGCCGAGCCGGGCGAGAGCAGGCCGCTCACGGGAACTCCAGGAAGACCGTCTCGTCCGCCCCTTGGAGACGGACGTCGAAGCGGTACGTACGAGGGGACTCGCCCCGCGCGATCAGCGTGTCGCGCCGCTCCGGGGCCAGGGAGCCGAGCAGCGCGTCGCCGGGCTCGTCCACCAGGTACGCGCGCGTGAACAGATGCCGCAGCAGCCCGCGCGCGAAGACGGCGAGCGAGACGTACGAGACGCCGCCCGGCGGCAGCGTCCGCAGCGCCCAGTGGCCGTCCGCGTCGGTCGCCACGCGGCCGAACCCGGTGAACGCGACGCCGTCACGCCCCACGACCCGCCCCGTGACGGGGTCGTGCCGCAGCGATCCGGGCGCGCCCGCCCGCGAGCCGTCCGGGGCGGGCTGCCAGGTCTCGATCAGGGCGTCGGGGACGGGGCGTCCCGCGCCGTCGTACACGTACCCGTGCAGGGTGATCGTGTCCGGGTGGCCGGCGGGCGCCACGTCGCCGCCGCCGGGGAAGGGCAGCGCGTAGCCGTAGAAGGGGCCGACGGTCTGGGAGGGCGTGGGCGGGTGTGTGGTCATCAGAGCTGGTCGCCTTCCTCGAAGAGCGTCGCGGACGGGCCGTCGAGCACGATGTCCCAGTGGTGTCCGAGCGACCACTCGGGCACGGACAGGGCGTGGTCGTACGCGCAGACGAGGCGCCGGCGCGCGGCGTCGTCGGTCACCGAGTTCAGCACCGGGTCGTACGGCAGGAGCGGGTCCCCGGGGAAGTACATCTGGGTGACCAGGCGCTGGGTGAACGCCGTGCCGAAGAGCGAGAAGTGGATGTGCGCCGGACGCCAGGCGTTGACGTGGTTGCGCCACGGATAGGCGCCCGGCTTGATGGTCGTGAAGGAGTACGCGCCGTCGTCGTCGGTCAGACAGCGGCCGAAGCCCGTGAAGTGCGGGTCCAGGGGTGCCGGGTGCTGGTCGAGCTGGTGCGCGTACCGGCCGGAGGCGTTGGCCTGCCACAGCTCGACCAGCTGGCCGCGCACGGGCCGCCCGTGCCGGTCCAGGACCCGGCCGCTGACGGTGATCCGCTCGCCCAGCGGCTCGCCCTGGTGCTGCCGCGTCAGATCGCGGTCCAGGGCGGTGACGTCGGTGACGCCGAAGGCGGGGCCGCTCAGCTCCACCGCCTCGGGGTCGCGCACCGGTATCGGCGGGTGGTGGGGGTGGCGGAAGTGGGCGCTGCGGTAGGGCGGGTAGCCGAGCGGCGGCTGGTGCCCGCCGGTCGCCGCGGCCCGCGCCTTGGCGACCTCGGCGTCGATCGCCTCCTGGCTGAGCCCGTCGGGCAGGGGAGCGGGCAGGGCGGTGGGCAGGGCAGTGGGCAGGGGGGTGGACAGAGGTGTGGACGGGTCGGTGGGCAGGGAATCGGTGCTGGTCATCTCGTGCGGCTCCGTTTCTCGCGGCTCCGTGGCGGCGCGCGGGTTCATGCCGGGAACCCGTCCGGGACATGGATCTTGGCGGCGGTCCTCGCGATGATCTCCTCGACCGTCACGCGGGGGGCCGGCTCGACCAGCTCCAGGCCGCGTCCGGTCACCTCCAGGACGCCGAGGTCGGTGATCACCAGGTCGACGCAGGCCCGGCCGGTCAGCGGCAGCGTGCACGCGTCGAGGAGCTTCGCGGTGCCGTCCTTGGCGGTGTGGTTCATGACGACGATGACGGTGCGGGCGCCGTGCACGAGGTCCATCGCCCCGCCGATCCCGGTGATCAGCTTGCCGGGGACCGCCCAGTTGGCGAGGTCCCCGCGCGCGGAGACCTGCATGGCGCCCAGGACGGCGACGTCGATGTGGCCGCCGCGGATCATCCCGAAGGAGAGCGCCGAGTCGAAGTAGGCGGCGCCGGGCAGGACGGTCACCGTCTCCTTGCCCGCGTTGATCAGATCGGGGTCGACCTCGTCCTCGGCCGGGTAGGGGCCGACGCCGAGGATGCCGTTCTCGGACTCCAGGACCACCTCCACGCCCGGGGGTAGATGGTTGGGGATCAGGGTGGGCAGACCGATGCCCAGGTTCACGTACTGGCCGTCCTTGAGCTCGCGCGCGGCGCGGGCGGCCATCTCCTCACGGGTCCAGGCCATCAGCGGCTCACCGCCCCGGGGGCGGAATCCGGGTGCCGTTGCGCGTGCGTGGAATCCGACGGCCGTTCCGCGTGCGTGGAATCCGCGTGCCGCGTCACGGGCGCGGAGACCGTACGCCGCTCGATCCCCTTGTCCGCCGCCTGCTCCGGCGTGAGGGCGAGCACGCGCTGCACGAAGATCCCGGGCAGATGCACCTCGTCGGGATCGATCCCGCCGGGCTCCACCAGCTCCTCCACCTCGGCGACGGTGAGGCGTCCCGCCATCGCGGCCAGCGGGTTGAAGTTGCGCGACGACTTGCCGAAGACGAGGTTGCCGTGCCGGTCGCCCTTCGCCGCCCGCACCAGCGCGACATCCGTGCGGATCGCGCGCTCCAGGACGTAGGACGTGCCGTCGAACTCGCGCACCTCCTTGGGCGGCGAGGCGAGTGCGACCCCGCCCTGGCCGTCGTACCGCCAGGGCAGCCCGCCCTCGGCGACCTGCGTGCCCACCCCGGCCGGGGTGTAGAACGCGGGGATGCCGGCACCGCCCGCGCGCAGCCGCTCGGCGAGCGTGCCCTGCGGGATCAACTCGACCTCCAGCTCACCGCTCAGGTACTGCCGCGCGAACTCCTTGTTGGCGCCGATGTACGAGCCGGTCACGCGGGCGATGCGGCCGGCCGACAGGAGCACCGCGAGACCGGAGTCCATCGCCCCGCAGTTGTTGGAGACCACCCGCAGGCCGGAGACCCCGGACGCGTACAGCGCCCGTATCAGCTCGTTCGGCACGCCGCTCAGGCCGAAGCCGCCGACCGCGAGCGACGCCCCGTCGCGGACGTCGGCCACCGCGTCGGCGGCCGTGGCCACCACCTTGTCCATGCGCGCGGTCCCCTCTCCTTCGTCACTCCACCGCCCCGATTAATCAGGGCACTGACTATTTCGGCGAGGATAGGAGGGCGCGAAGAGCCTGGCAAGAGCGGTACGCATCCGAATGGCGGAGCGGGTATTGTTCAGTGCACCGATGAACTGGCCGTCGCAGAGGCGCCGCAGAGACGCGGCGATGAAGCGCACCGATGAAGCGCGTCGGTGAGACGCAGCGACGAGACACGTCGAGGAAGCGGAGGACCCCATGGCCGCGGTGGACCTTGCCACCCACCCCGGGCACCTGGCCCGGCGGCTCCAGCAGGCGCACCACCTGCTGTGGAACACGATGGTCTCCGAGGAGATCACCTCGCCGCAGTTCGCGGTCCTCAACACCCTCGTCGCCGAGCCCGGACTCGACCAGCGCACGGTGGGCGAGCGGGTGGGCCTCGACCGTTCCACCATCGCGGAGGTCATCAGCCGGCTGATCCGGCGCGGGCTGCTCGACAAGGTGCGCGACCCGCAGGACGGCCGCCGCTATCTGCTGGGCCTCACCGACGAGGGCAGGCGCACCCACCGCAGGCTGACCGTGCGCACGGCCCGGATGAACCAGGTCTTCCTCGCGCCGCTCTCCGCCGACGAGCAGTCCGTCTTCTTCGATCTGCTGCACCGCGTGGCGGACGCCGCCGAGGGGCTGCGCAACCCCGTGGAGCCGACGGCCCCGGCCCCGGCCCCGGCGGCCAAGGCCTGACCGCGCTCACGCCTTCGCGTACACCACCCACACCTGCCCCTCGGCGAACGGCAGTTCCTTGCCGTCGGGCGTCGTGAACTCCGTGCCGGCCCGTGCCGACGGACGGCTCCAGCGCGCGTCGTAGGCGCGCCCGTCCCGCAGGACGCGCGCGGTGCCCTCGCCGACCGTCTCGGTGAACGGCGAGACGCTGCCCGCGCGGTCGTGGAAGCGGGACGGCCGCACCTTCACGTACTGCACGACCACCGTGGTGGGGGCCAGCTCCTTGCCGCCCGACGTCCGTGCCCGCTCGCCGTCCATCGAGACGCGCCAACGGCCCTCGTACTCCACCCAGTCGAAGGTGAAGCTCGCCGCGGGGAAGCGCACCGTCCGCCGGGTGTCGGGCGTGCCGCCCGCCGGCTTCGGACCGAAGCGGATCCCCGCCCTCTCCAGGGCGCCCGAGTCCCCGCGCGGGAGGTCCTTCTTCAGGGCCTCCGGGCGCAGGAACAGGTTGTGCGGAGCGACCTTTCCGCCGCCCCGGTAGTAGGCGTCCCCGGGAGCCTTGCCCGGCGGCACGGCCCGCAGCGGGGCGTCGTCGATCAGGGGCAGCAGCTTGGACTGCGCTCCGGAGAAGGCGAGTACGGGGTCGTCGAACTGCCGCAGCAGTTCGAGATCCGTCTCGCGCGCGCTGCGCACCGGTCCCACGGCGGACGGGAAGCGCGACGCGTACACCGCCATCAGCCGGCTGAGTCCGGCCTCCACCTGCTCGACGTACACGATGTCCGCGGCGTCGAGACCGGTCTGCGGCCGGGCCGGGCGGACATTGTCGATCTTCACGGCGAGCACGGTGCCGCCCCCTCCGCCCGCGTCGGACGGCGGCCTGCCGTCCGCCCCGGAGGGGTCGATCGTGCAGCCGGCCGCCAGGGCGGCGAGTGCGATCGCCACCGCCGCCCCGGTGGGTACGCGCGTGCGGGTCCGCCGTCTCATGCGGTGGTCCTACCCCGTCCTGCCCCGTACGCACCGACGCGCGGCCCCTCAGCCCAGATCGAGCGCGTTGCGCAGGCCGAGGCGGTACCGCGTGCGGTCGTGGCGCTTGAGTACCTCGACCGCGGGAATGCGGTGCAGCGGTGTCACCGTGCACCGCTCGGCCTGCGACCCCACCCGCTCCAGCAGCGCGTTGACCGCCTGCCGGGCCGAGGCGTTGGCGCCCTCCATCGTCGCCAGGTCGATGTCCACGGAGACGTAGTCGCCCGCCAGGAAGAGGTTCGGGATCTTCGTGGCGGCCGACGGCCGGTTGTGGAAGGTGCCCACGGGGTGGATGAGGAGCTGGTCCTCGTTGGTCGGGTTCGGGGTGCCGAGGCCGTCGACGCCCGGGTCGAGGAACCACGAGTGCAGCTTGCCGTCGCTCAGGACCGTCTTCCCGGTGTCGTTGAGGGACGCCTTGAGCTGGGCCCACACCTCCTTGGCGACCTCGTCGCGGGTGCACTGCTTGGCGGTCTTGCCGTACAGGATCCCCGGCTTGTCCCACTCGGAGATGTCCACCGACAGACAGTCGACCGCCGCGCCGTCGCCGTAGTCGGCGGGGAAGTCGCGCTCGGGCCAGTGCCCGGCCTGCGCGATGCCCGTCAGCGACCAGGGCGAGTCGATGCAGTTGAAGTGGCCCTTCACGGTGGCTGGACGCTCGGTCAGATAGAACTGGATGCCCGTCATCCAGTCCGTCTCCAGCTTGTCGCAGCGCGCCAGCTGCGGGTCCGCCGCCTTCAGGGCGGCGCTCCACGTGCCGCGCGCGTGCTCCACCGGCATGGCCTGGACGTAGTGGTCGGCGGTGATGTCGCGCCGCGCGCCGCCCGGTTCCTCGATCACGGCCCGGGTGATCCGGCCGCCGTCGAACGCCAGCTCGCGCACGGTCCAGCCGATCCTGAACTCCACGCCCAGTGAGGTGAGATGGGTCACCCAGGGGTCGATCCACGCCTCGTTCGTCGGCGCGTTCAGGACCCGGTCGGGCGGGCCGTCCGCGCCCTGGCCGAGCGCGTTGAAGACGAAGGCCTCGCCGAGCGTGCCGACGGTCCGCGTGCTCGCCTCCTCGGCCTTCGTCGCCACGATGTTGCGGGTGACGCCGATCGCGAGGATGCGCTGGTAGTCCTTCGACATCCGCTCGGCGCGCACGAACTCCCACCAGGGCGTCGACTCCCAGTCGTCGTCGCGGCGCTCGTCGCAGCTGGTCAGGAAGACCAGGGCGCGGTTGACGAAGTAGGCGGCCTCGTGGGCGGGCAGGTTGAACGCGGTGTCGAGCAGCGCGGTGAGCGCCCGCCGGATGTCGTCGAGGGTGAGCTCCTCGGGCTTGCTGCCGGGCCACGGGATCGGCATGCGGATGTCCTCGCGGCCGGTGCGCGCGAACGACATCTCGCGCGGCGCGACGAGGTTGTCCCACACGCCGTTCGCGTTCCCGGGGAAGGGGATGCGGCGCATCGTGTCCGGGAGGTTGTGGTAGATCCCGGGGATGAACCGGAAGCCGTGCTCGCCGGGCAGCGGTCTGCGGTTGCCCTTGGCGCTGTTCGGTACGTCCATGCTGCGGGCCTTGCCGCCCAGTGCCCTGCGCTCGTACACCGTGACGGCGAAGCCGCGTTCGGCCAGCTCATGGGCGGCGGTGAGGCCCGCCACGCCGCCGCCGAGCACGGCCACGGACTGCTTCGCGCGCGGGGCGCCCGGCGCGGCGGCGGCCGCCGGCAGCGCTCCCGCCCCCACGCCCAGCGCGGCCGCCCCGCCGACCGCCGCGGCCCCCGCGACGAACCCCCGCCGCGTGCTTCCCTCGGCACGACTGTGCCCCATGTCCCGCCCCCCTTACCGTCGGTAACTGACGTGTCAGGCGCAGGAGCATACGGTTGCGATCAGTGGGGTGGAAGATACCCGGGGGTCGAGTCGAACATTGGCGTGATTGGGGTGGGTGGCGGGCCCCGGAGGAGCGGGCCCCGGAGGAGCGGGACCCGGAGGAGCGGGCCCCGGAGGGGCGGGATCCGGAGAGGCGTGGGGCGAGGGGCGAGGCCCGTGAGGTCAGGCCCGGGGGCCGAGCGCGTCCGTGAGGGAGTAGCTCACCGGCTCCTCCAGCTGGGCGTAGGTGCAGCCCTCCGGGTCCCGGTCGGGGCGCCAGGTGCGGAAGCGGACCGTGTGGCGGAAGCGGCGCCCGCCCTCCATGTGGTCGTACGCCACCTCGCAGACCCGCTCCGGGCTCAGCGGCACCCACGACAGGTCCTTCTTGCCGGACCAGCGGCTCGGGGCGCCCGGCATGCGGGCGCTCTCGTGGGCGGCCTCGTCCGTCCATGCGGCCCACGGGTGCCCCGCCGTGGACTCCATCCGCAGCGGCTCCAGCTCCTCGACCAGCTCCGCCCGGCGCTTCATGGTGAAGGCCGCGGCGACGCCCACGTGCTGCAGGGCGCCCTCGCCGTCGTACAGGCCCAGCAGGAGCGAGCCGACGACGGGCCCGCTCTTGTGGAAGCGGTAGCCCGCGACCACGACGTCCGCCGTGCGCTCGTGCTTGATCTTGAACATGAGCCGTTCGTTCTGGCGGTAGCGCAGGTCCAGCGGCTTGGCGATCACGCCGTCGAGGCCCGCGCCCTCGAACTGCTCGAACCACTCCCGCGCCACCTCGGGGTCCGTGGTCGCCGGAGCCACGTGGACCGGGGCCGTGACCCCGGACAGCGCCTTCACCAGGAGGGCGCGCCGGTCCGCCAGGGGTACGTCGAGCAGCGCCTCGTCCGCGAGCGCCAGCAGGTCGAACGCCACGAACGAGGCGGGGGTGCGCTCGGCGAGCAGCGCGACCCGTGACGCCGCCGGGTGGATGCGCTCCGTGAGCGCGTCGAAGTCGAGGCGCCCGTCCCTGGCGATCACGATCTCGCCGTCCATCACGCAGCGCTCCGGAAGGCGCTCGCGCAGGGCCTCGACCAACTCGGGGAAGTAGCGGGTCAGCGGCTTGCCGGTGCGGCTGCCCAGCTCGATCCGGTCACCGTCGCGGAAGACGATGGCGCGGAAGCCGTCCCACTTGGCCTCGTACTGCATGCCCGGCGGGATCTTCGCCACGGGCTTGGCGAGCATCGGCTTCACGGGCGGCATCACCGGCAGGTCCATGGTTCAAATCTAGGAGGTGTCCACACAGTCCGCCTGTTCAGCTCACGTCCAGAAAGGCCAGGTCAGAGCCTGGACATCCAGGGCGGACACCAGACGACAAGTAGCCCCGGGCACGGTTCCGCGTGAGCGAAGCGCGGCTGTTGCTGTCCATCCGGTGTGTATGAGATCTGTGCTGTGTTGGTTCGTCGTCGCGGATGAGGCGACCGCATAGGACGCACCAGCCAGGGGCCTGAGCAGGCCGTGAGTCGGTCATGAACCCTCGCTCGTGTGGGTGCTGTGCCGGGTGGACGCTGCTTCGGCTCGCAGGGCACGCCACGCACGCCAGAGTTGCAGCGCGCTACCGCATTCCTCGTGAGCCAGACACCGACCGCAGTTCTCGACGTGCGTGAGCAACGCCTTATATGTCTCCTGTACCCGCTGGTCCTCGGCGGGCGTCTCGGTCACGCTCACCACGGCCTTCCCTGGCTGCTGCTGCGGGCGATGGCGACCAGCGAGGCGATGGCCTGCACGGCACACAGGTCACCGGGGACGCGAGGCGGGACCGCCCAGTAGAGGCCGGTCGGGCCGCGCAGGTCGGACGCGGGAACGGTCACGTAGTGGCCCTTCCCCAGCATCGGTGCCTCGGGACACGTCCACCGCGACACCGGGTACACCTCGGTGAGGGCATGGAACTGGTTCTTCGGCCGGCCATGGATCACCGGGCCATCGAGCAGTTGGGCGAGCGTCGCCGCGGTGACCTCCAGGTCGTCTGACCCTACGGCAGCGCGCATGATCCGGGCGTTGAGACAGACGCTGTTGAAACGCGATCCCACCGGGAGCAGCGTGAGTCCGTGCTCCCGCCAGTCGTCGTGGGCCTTGCGTGCGTTGTCCTGGGAGCGTGCAAGCCAGTCAAACGCGGCGTACACCAGGTCCGGAGAATTGCCACTTCCCGTGCTCAGGGTGCGGCCCGTACTGTCGGCCATGGTCGACTCCTTCTCAGTCGGCTAGCCGCCGGATCACGCTGCATGTGGTCCGGCGGACTCGCGTTGAGCCCCAGCGCGGGCGGGTTCTGGAGGCCGGGTAGCCTCGCGCCCGTGCGAAGGCTGCTTGCTGAGGGTCGACCCACCGACGGGACGTATCTCGCCCCCGAACAGGGACAGTTGAGATGTCCGGGCGCTAGCCTGAAGAAGGCCCAAATGTCGGGGGGAGAAGCCTTGAACACAACGCTTCGTCAAGCTATGGATGCGGCGCATCAGTCACCGCGGCGTCTTGCTGCGCGCATCGGAGTCACCAGCAAGACAGTGGAGCGCTGGTTGGCGGACGAAGACCTCGTGCCACATGCTCGGAACAGGGAAGACGCTGCCCGCGCGTTGGGAGTGGATGAAGACATGCTCTGGCCAAAAGCCATCAAGGAGAGGCTGAAAGTTGGGGGAGACCTGGAGATCGTCGAGTCCTTCCCATACCGCTCTGCGGCGCCATCGACCCTCTGGGCTTCCTTGATCGAAGAGTCTCGGAATGATCTCTTCCTGAGCGGCTACACCAACTACTTCTTCTGGACCCAAGTGCCGGCGTTCTCGCAGGTTCTGCGGCGCAAGACCAAGCAAGGCGTTCGGGTGCGCTTCCTCCTGGGGGACCCGGACGGAGAGGTCACCCGACAGCGTGAGGTCATCGAGGACGTTGCCCTGGCAGTCTCAACGCGTATCCACATGACCTTGGAGGAGCTGAAACGCGTCGGGAACCTCGAGGGCCTGGAGGTTCACTTCAGTGCGCCGGAGGACGCGGTCAACCACGTCAGTTTGAGCGTCTTTCGGTTCGATGAGCAGGAGTTGGTAACTCCACACTTGGCAAGGCTTGTTGGTCACGACTCTCCGTTGATGCACCTGCGGAGGGTTAAGGACGGCGGCATGTTCGACCGCTTCTCGGAGCACGCCGAAGAGCTGTGGTCGCGTTCCCGGCCCGTGGCTGAGCGGACTTGAAGACACTGAAATCAAGAGAGAGGCCTGCCGTCCTCCGGAGGCCTCTCTGGTCTGTTTGCTCGCGCGGTGTGACTACACGTTCCCGGTAAGGCTGGTGTAGAACTCCTGCGGGTGCGCTGAAGGGTGTCCCGCAAATGATTTCTGGGTCGGCATGGGCAAGGCTGTGCGATGTGCGGCTGCTCGCTCAACCGACGAGGGTGAGGCGGTGCAGGCGGGCGAAGGCGCTCGACGTGGGCCCGGATTGCGGTGAGAGGCGTTGTGTTCCTCATGACCCCTGCGAAGACGGCATTCAGGGACGCGACAAGGATGGTGACAGTGGCGGCTGACATGCCCGCAGGGTGCTCACGCGGGAGACCCGAACGATGCCGACCTGAGTAGATTCTGAGGTCCAGGGAGAGGGGCTGGCTGATGGCTGCTGACTGGTGGGCGCGCGGGATCGCGATGGGCGCCGCCGGGTTTGCCGGAATCAATATGATCGTGTCCGCCAAGACCTACCGAAGGGTCCGCCCCAAGCTGAAGATGAAGGCGGAGCGACGCAGTAAGCATCCGGTGCCGCAGAACGATATCGAGGGGAGCCCTCGGAGTGCCTACATGTTCCGTCTGCGGCTGATCAACGAGGGAACAACCCCCCTTGGTGTTGAAAGGGTTGAGCTGTACACCCGTGACAGTCGTTGGCCCTTCAAGCGTCTGAGGTTGGTGAAGGGCACTCGTAGGCTGAAACCCGTGACCGTAGATGGGCTCTCCGGCGTGATCTACCCCTTGGTCCTGTCCTCCGAGTCGCTTCTGCACAAGGGCAGAGGCCCCCTCTATGCACGCACCCAAGCGACGCTCACCAACGGCCAGATTGCCCGTGGCCGCAGGATGTGGCGTTTCCCGGGCTTGAAAGATCAGCCTGAGCCGCCGCGGGAGACGGTGCAGGGCGTGGGGGAGTAGCGGGCTGCGCAGAGGGCGCTATGTGACGTCCGTGCGCCTCCAGGAGGTCCGGGGGATGATCCCGCCCACCGTCGTCACGTGCACGCCGTGCCGCTCCGCCAACTCGATTCTGCGGCATCTTGTCATAATATTGTTCGATGTGCGGCATATGTCCGGCACGTCTAGCGTGGCTCGCATGGGTGCAGCCAAGGGCAAGAGCGCGGCCGTGGAGATCGACACGGGGGAGCGGACGGTGCGCCTGTCGAGCCCGGACCGCGTGGTCTTCCCCGAGCGGGGCTTCACCAAGCTGGACCTCGCCCGGTACTTCGTCGCCGTCGGCCCCGGCATCCTGCGCGCCCTGCGGAACCGCCCCACGACACTGGAGCGCTACCCGGAGGGCGTGACCGGCGAGTCCTTCTACCAGAAGCGCGCCCCGAAGAACCTGCCCGACTGGATCCCCACCGGCACCATCGCCTTCCCCAGCGGGCGCACCGCGGACGAGATCTGTCCCACCGAGGTCGCCGCCGTCGTCTGGGCCGCCCAGTACGGCACCCTCACCTTCCACCCCTGGCCCGTGCGGCGCGACGACCCCGACCACCCCGACGAACTCCGCATCGACCTCGACCCGCAGCCCGGCACGGACTACGCCGACGCGGTCCGCGCCGCCCACGAACTGCGCGCCGTTCTCGACGAGTTCGGCGGCCTGGTGGGCCGGCCCAAGACCTCCGGCGGCCGTGGCCTGCACGTCTTCGTGCCGATCGCGCCGCGCTGGACGTTCACCGAGGTCCGCCGCGCCGCCATCGCCTGCGGGCGCGAGCTGGAGCGGCGGATGCCGGACGCGGTCACGACCGCGTGGTGGAAGGAGGAGCGCGGGGCGCGGATCTTCGTGGACTACAACCAGACGGCCCGCGACCGCACGATCGCCTCCGCCTACTCCGTACGGGCCCGCCCCCACGCGCCCGTGTCGGCGCCGCTGCGCTGGGACGAGGTCGACGACGCGGTGCCGGAGGACTTCGACGTCGCCACGATGCCGGAGCGCTTCGAGCGGCTCGGCGACGTCCATGCGGACATGGAGGACCAGGCGTACGCCCTCGACGCCCTGCTCGAACTCGCCGACCGCGACGAGCGCGACCGGGGCCTCGGCGATCTGCCGTATCCACCGGAGTACCCGAAGATGCCGGGGGAGCCGAAGCGGGTCCAGCCGAGCCGGGCGAAGCACGAGGACGCCTGACCGCACGGCCACTGACAACGGTGCCCCCGCCCACTGAGGGGCGAGGGCACCGAGTGCGGTCGCACCGAGTGCGGTCGCACCGTTAAGTCCGGCGCGGCACCACGCATTCACCTGCGGTGGCGCCGCGAACCGGCGCTACAACTCCTTGATCCTGATGTCCCGGTAGGACACCACGTCCGTCACGCCGTGGACCTGGAGCCCGACGTAGCCGGACGCGTAGCGGCGGCCGTCCGTGCCCGGGTCGTCGCCGCGCGGCGGCACGAACTCCTGGCCGCCGGTGTTGTCGAACTCGTTGAGGAGCACGCCGTTGCGGTAGATCGAGTAGTGCTGGTCCACCACGCGGATCTCGTAGTCGTTCCACGTGCCCTTCGGGGTGACACCGGCGCCGGCCAGGCCCACCCGGTCGAAGCCGTAGATCGACGCCGTCTTGTACATGTCGCCGTCGGGCCGGTCGTGGACCTGGATCTCATGGCCGTACTTGATGGCGACCCACTCCGGACGCGACTCCTCCGGGTGGTCGTGGACCTGCGGGAAGCGCACGAATACACCGGAGTTGGTGTTGCCGTTGCCCGGTGCGTCGTCCCGCCACTGGAGCTTCAGCGAGAAGTCGCCGTACTTGCGCTCCGGGAACCACAGCATGCCCATGCCCTCGACGCTGGTGGAGCTGGTGATGGTGCCGTCGTCATTGAGGCCGAACTTGCCGCCGCCCACCTGCTCCCACTTGTCCAGGGACGCCTGGGTGCCGTCGAAGAGCTTGCGGTAGCCCTCGGTCTGGCCGGGCTTGCCGATGCCGGACTGCTTGGCGGCACGGTTGATCTTGTTGTACTCGCGCTGGTCGATCTCGCCGGCCTTCAGGAGCCTGTCCGTGACGGTCTTGACGTGCTTGAGGAACAGCGCGTGCGACGTCCACTCCTTCTCGTCCTCGATGAGTTCGTTGATGCGGCAGCGGTTGTTCGTGACGCGGTTCGGGATGCCCGTGTCGACCGTGCCCACGATCACCGTCGACCGCTCGTCGAACTCCGGGCAGTTGGGGGCCGGGACCCCGCCGCCCCGGGAGACGGTGAAGGACACGTCCTTCGCCGCGGAGGTGTTGCCCGCCTTGTCGCTCGCCCGGTAGGCCACCGAGTGGCGGCCCGCGCGGTCGACGACGACCGGCGCCTCGTAGGCGAGATACGGGCCCCCGTCGAGGGAGTACTCGACCTTGGCGACGCCCGAGTCCGCGTCCGTCGCGGTGACCGTCACCTTCGCCTTGCCGAGGTAGGCGCCGTCCGAGTCCTTGTCGCCCTCGACCTTCGCCGAGGTCTCCGGAGGCGTCTTGTCCTCGACCGGCGGCGCGACCACGGTGAACTCCACGGACTTCTCCGCGGCCTGGTTGCCCGCCTTGTCGGACGCGCGGTAACGGACCTTGTGGGTGCCCGTCTCGTGGACCATGACCGGCGCGGTGTACGCGGTCCAGGCGCCGTCGCCGATCGCGTACTCGATCTTGTTGACGCCGGACCCGGTGTCGGACGCCGTCACCGTGACCGTCGCCATGCCGACGTACTGCCCCTGGTCGTTCTTCTCGCCGGTCACCGTGGCCGACGTCTCCGGAGGCGTCTTGTCGTCCGTCGGCGGCGCGACGACCGTGAAGTCGGCGGACTTCTCGGCCGCGACGTTGCCCGCCTTGTCGGTGGCCCGGTAGCGGATCTTGTGGGTGCCGACCTGGTCGACGACGACGGGCGCGGTGTACGGCTGCCAGGCGCCGTCCGCCCCCACCGCGTACTCGATCCGGTCGACGCCCGAGCCCTCGTCCGTCGCGGTCACCGCCACCGTCGCCGAACCGACGTACGCGCCATCGGCGTTGGTGGTCCCCTCGACCTTGGCAGCGGCCACCGGCGCCGTGGTGTCCTCGCCGCCGCCCTCGGTCACGACGAGGATGCCCTGCATCGAACCGTGGCCCGGGATCGTGCAGTGGTAGCGGTAGCGGCCCGGGGTGAGCGTCACCTCCGCCGTGTGCTTGCCGCCCTGCGCGTCACTGGGGTTGGCCAGGATGTTGAGCGGGACGTCGTTGTTGTACTCCGGGTCCGAGACGTCGAACGTCAGGGTGTGCGGCATGCCCGTGGTGTTGCCGGTCGCCTCGCTGTTCTCGAAGACGATCGTCGTCGGACCCGCCACCGCCGTGGTGGGCGCCGACTTGTATTTCGTGATGTCGTTGTCGGCGGTCCAGGTCAGGGTCTGGGCCTGTGCGGCGATCCCGGGGTTGTCGGGACGCGCGGTGGCCACGGACGTGAGGCCGAGGACCATCAGGAGCGCCGCGAACAGCGCTGTATACAGTCTTCGCTTTCTGGATCCAGTACGCGATGTACTGCCGAAAGCCTTCCAGGACGCGCGCATCATCCCGCCTTCCTCGCCAGGTCGCCCGCGGCCGGCGTCGCCGCGCCGCCCTTGTACGTCACGCGCCACAGCGCCGACTTGGCGTCCGAGGTGAAGAAGCCCCTGCCGTAGTCGAGGACGTACAGCGAGCCGTCCGGCGCGAACTTCCAGTCCATGAGGTTCTTGATGCCGTCGTTGCCGATCGGAATGATCTTCTTCAGCGATTCGGCGTGCACGGGAATGCCCCCGCCGCCGACGGTCTTCGGGTCGGTGAGCACCGCGTGCCGCGGCTGGTCGCCGTCGTAGAAGTCGCCGACGAACCACTTGCCGTCCCAGTAGGAGGGCCACTTGTCGGCGCTCGGGTTCGCCGCGTCGTAGCGGTAGACCGGGCCGTTCATCGTGGCCTGGCCGCCGCCCTTGAGCCACGGCAGGAGCAGCTTCTGCTCCTCCGTCTTGTAGCTCGGCACGCCGTTCGCGTCGCGCGGGTAGTCCACGCCGCCGCCCTGCGGCGAGTACCAGATGTTGTTGGGCTCGGCCGGCGGGATCTTCACCAGGCCGTCGTTGTTGGGCGACTCGTTCTTGAGGTTCTTGCAGTCGTACCAGCCCAGCGGCTTCGTCGGGTCGGGCAGATTGCGGTCGCGGTAGGGCTGGTTGTTGCCCATGCAGTACGGCCAGCCGCGGTTGGAGGCGTGGGTGATCGCGGCGAACGTGTCGTACTTCGCCGGGCCCCAGGTCGTCGACGGCGCGGAGGCGTCCGGGCCGACCCAGCCCGCATACAGCGTGTCGGTCTTCTTGTCGACGGAGATGCGCGCCGGGTTCCTGACGCCCATCACGTAGATCTCGCCCCGCGTCTTGCCGCCGCCCTCGTCCGGCTCCTTGCCCGTGAAGAGGTTGCCCGAGGGGAGCGTGTACGTCCCGTCCGGCTCCGGGTGGATGCGCAGGATCTTGCCGTTGAGGTTGTTGGTGTTGCCCGCGGTGCGGCGCGCGTCGGCGAAGGAGACGCCCTTGAAGTTGGGCTGCGGGTTGTTGCCCGAGTAACCGTCGGTGAATCCGGAGGAGTTGTTGTCGCCGGTGGCGATGTAGAGGTTGTCCTTGGAGTCCCACGCCATCCCGCCGCCCGCGTGGCAGCAGCTGTGGATCTGCACAGGCCACTTCAGGAGGACCTTCTCGCTGCCCATGTCCAGCTTGTCGGTGGCCTGGTCGAGGGTGAAGCGGGAGACGTAGCGCTCCGCCATGTGCGTCTCACGGTTGATCTTCGAGTGGGGCGTGTAGTGCAGGTACACCCAGCCGTTCTGCGCGAACTTCGGGTCGAGCTCGATGCCGAGCAGGCCCTCCTCGACCTTGATCAGCTCGTCGCCGCCGCCCTTGTTGCCGAAGACCGACAGGGCGCCCGCGAGCGTCACCTTCTTGGTCTTCGGGTCGTAGACGTGGATCTCGCCCCGGCCCTTGCCGATGTCCGGGTTGTTCCAGTCGGTGACCACGGGCTGGGAGGAGTCGGCACCGCCGCGGCCGATGTAGAAGACCCGTCCGTCGGGCGCGGTCACCAGGCCGTGCGGCTCGCCGATCTGGTCGTTCTGGCCCGGCTGGTTGGGCTGGGTGAGGCGTTCCGCCTTGTAGTTGGCGTTGATCGTCGACTTGCAGTCGGCGCGCGCGATGCGCGTCGTCCACAGCAGGGCGCCGCGCAGATGGCCGCGGAAGTCCGCCTCGTCGTACGAGGCGGCCGTGCCGCCCATGCCGGTGTAGAAGGAGCGCCCGCCGTCGTAGTCGCGGCACCACGACACCGGGTGGTCCCACCCGTTCTTGCTGTCACCGGGCTTGTATGTCGACTCCCGTACACGGGCGACTGTATGCACATCGCCGGACGGGTTCTTCGCCCAGTTCAGCCACCGGTCGGGGCGCTTCCACTGGAGGGGCAGGTCCTTGGTGGCCGGGTTCTCGCGGTCGCCGACCTCGACAGTGGCGCGCTGGACGTCCGTCGGGCCGGAGTCCGCGGGCCGGGCGCCGATCAGGCCGGTGAACCAGCTGGAGTACGGCTCGGCGCGGGCGGCGTCGTGGATGCCGAGGAAGCCGCCGCCGGCCTCCATGTAGGCCTCCAGGCCCGCCTCCTGCTCGGCGTCGAGGACGTCGCCGCCGCCGGTCAGGAAGGTCACGGCGTTGAACTTGCCGAGCTTCGCCTCGTTCGTGAACACGGACGGGTCGTCCGTCGCCTCGATCCTGAACCGCTGCGCGGCCGGGCCCGATTGGCCGATCTTCTCGATCGCCTCGATGCCGGCGTTGACGACGGGCGACTCCTCGCCGTCGGCCGCCGAGCCGTGGAAGACCAGCACCTTGACGTTGGCGCCGCCGGGCGGCGACGGGAGGGACATCGTTGTCAACGGCGGGTCCGGATAGGGCCGCGCCGAGGCGGCCTGGGCGGACAGCGCGCCCGTGACCAGGGCCCCGGACATCAGGACGGCCGCCCAGGCCCGGTGCGAACGGTTCGGTCTGCGTCGAGTTCTGCTCAACCCTCGGATGTCCAAGGGTCGTTGATGCGGTGTGCGCCGCATGAGTACACCCACCCCTCGTCGGTCACAGCAACAGCGCCGACGAAGCTAGACCTCTTTCCGCAACTCGCCAATAGGTATCACCGCGATAGCGCAAACTTTGTCCTGCGTGTGGATAAACGAAGATCCCGCCGATACCGTGTGGCCGTCCCCGGGGCCTCCTGCGCCCCGTCAGTCTCCGTACCGCAAGGGGGAGTTCGGCATGGACCGACGGAGCTTCAACCGGAGGATGCTGGTCGGCGGCGCGGCTGCGGCGGCGGGCGTGACATCGTTGTCGCTCGCCAACGCGCCGGACGCGAGCACGGCCGAGGCGCCGCCGAGGACGGCGCCCGCGGGCGGCGAGGTCAAGCGCATGAAGCTGTACGCGGAGAAGCTCCCCGACGGGCAGATGGGGTACGGCCTGGAGAAGGGCAAGGCCAGCATTCCGGGCCCGCTCATCGAGCTGAACGAGGGCGACACCCTGCACATCGAGTTCGAGAACACGATGGACGTGGACGCCAGCCTGCACGTCCACGGCATGGACTACGAGATCTCCAGCGACGGCACCCGGCACACCAAGAGCCATGTGGAGCCGGGCGGCAAGCGCACCTACACCTGGCGCACGCACGCCCCCGGCCGCCGCAAGGACGGCACCTGGCGCCCCGGCACCGCGGGCTACTGGCACTACCACGACCACGTGGTCGGCACGGACCACGGCACCGGCGGCGTGCGGAAGGGGCTCTACGGCGCGCTGATCGTGCGCCGCAAGGGCGACCTGCTGCCGGACAAGACCTTCACCGTCGTCTTCAACGACATGACGATCAACAACAAGGCGGGCCACGACAGCCCCGCCTTCGAGGCCACCGTGGGCGACCGGGTGGAGTTCGTGTCGATCACGCACGGGGAGTACTACCACACGTTCCATGTGCACGGTCATCGCTGGGCGGACAACCGCACGGGCATGCTGACCGGCCCCGACGACCCGAGCCAGATCCTCGACGACAAGATCACGGGCCCCGGCGACTCGTTCGGCTTCCAGGTCATCGCGGGCGAGGGCGTGGGCGCCGGGGCGTGGATGTACCACTGCCATGTCCAGAGCCACTCGGACATGGGGATGGCGGGCCTGTTCCTCGTGAAGAAGGCCGACGGGACGATCCCGGACTACGAGCCGCACCACGCGGGAGCGGCCTCGAAGAAGGACTCCGGAGACAAGAGTTCTGGAGACAAGGCCTCCGGAGCCGCCAAGGACACGGAGACGTCAGGGACGTCGGGCCACGAGCACCACTAGCTCCCGGCGCGCAGCTCCTTGAGCAGCCCGGACAGCATCCCGGCGCGCTCCTCCGGGTCGGGAAAGTCGTCCGAGGGGCCGCCGCGGTCCGCCCATCCCGACGCCTCCAGACGCTCCAGGCGTTCGACGAGGCGGGGGCGCAGGTCGTCGGGGAGGCCGAAGTCGTCCTCCGCCGCCGCGCCGGCGAGCCCCGACACGAACTGCCAGTGCACATCGGGGTCCTCGAACGCGTGGAGGAGACGGTCGTACGCGTCGGGAACGCCCCGGCCGAGCGCGTCGCCGAGAGCGATCGCGCGCAACTCGGGGACCGGCGCGTCGAGACAGCGCTCCAGGGCGTCGGCGGCGGCATGGGCGTTGCGCTCCTCGACGCAGTGGAGGTTCGCGAGCGTCACGGCGGCGCCCACGCGCACGCCGTCGTCCTCGTCGTGCTCCAGCCGTTCGGCGAGCCCCTCCACGGCCGCGCGCTCCGCCGCCGAGCCCGAGGCCATCGGGTGGAGTCCTTCGGCGGCGGCCTTGCGCACCCGCGCGTCGGCGTGCCGCAGCCCGTCGAGGAAGAGGGGGAGGGGCGGGTCGGCCAGGGGGGCGTGCACGTTCAGGTAGTCGTAGCAGGACAGCGCCTCGCTCAGGACGAGCGCGTCCGGCTCGCCCGCGACCAGGCGGTCCAGCGTCTCCCGCACCCGGCCGTACCGGAACACGTCGTTGAGCAGCAGGAGATCGGAGAGCGCCGACATGCCGAGGACCACCCGGTCCGGGTCCTCGTCGGCGCACAGGTCCAGTGCCTCGTCGACCATCAGGCCGACCCGTGCGCGCTCCGTCGAGGAGTCCTCCTCGGACGGTCGGGTGAGGGCGACGAGGGCGTCGGTGCGCTCCGTGCCGCCCGGGGGCAACGACAGCGCCTCGGCGAGGCCGGCGCGCATCCGGGACCGCACGCGGTCGGCCTCCTCCGGAGAGAGCGGTTCGTTGCGGCGCAGGACGGCAGAGACCAGGATCACGGCGAGCTCGAACGCCAGTTGGCGTTCGAAGGTCTCCGGCCGACCGAGCCCGGCGAGGCCCCGCGCGCTCCAGCCGTGCCCGCGCAGGGACGTGAGCCGCTCGCGCATGTCGTCGTAGAGGTCCTCGCCCACGGCCAGGGGGGCGGGGCTCCCGCCGAGTTCCGTCATGAAGGCGGTCCAGGCCCGCACGAAGCCCTCGGGGTCGTCGAGGTGCTCGGCGACGAGCCGTTCGGTGCGCTCGCGTACGGCGGTGTCGCGGCGCAGCGTCACGGCGAATCCGTCCACCACCGTCTCGTGGAAGTCGTCCGTCCACGGCTCGCGCGCCACGGCCTGCGCCAACTCGCGCAGCGCCCACTCCAGGTCGGCCGACTCCGCGGCCTCGGCCGCCGCCCCGGCGCGGACGCCCGCGTCCGGGTCCCGCAGGGCCGCCGCAAGACGCTCCTGGAGCTCGGCCTGCTTGCGCTCTCTCCGCTTCTTGAACATGGGAGCAGCGTATGCGCGGCGGCTCCGGGGCATGCGCCCCACGGTCCCCTCGCGAGGGAACCCGTCCCGGCGCACCCGTCCCGCGTGGCGATGGCGCCCTCGCCGGGCCCTGGGCGGCACCCGTACGGAAGGATGCCTCCTGACACCGTCAGGGAGGAGTGAGCGAAGGTGACCGAGGAACCGCGTCCCACCCTGGAAGCCGTGGCCGCCCGTGCCGGGGTCTCCAGGGCCACCGTCTCCCGCGTGGTCAACGGCGACCCGGGGGTACGTGAGGTGCTCGCCGCGAAGGTGAGACGCGCGGTCGACGAGCTCGGCTACGTCCCCAACCGCGCCGCCCGCAGTCTGGTGACCCGGCGCCACGACGCGGTCGCCGTGGTGATCGCGGAGCCGGAGACCAGGGTCTTCGCCGATCCGTTCTTCGCGCTGCAACTGCGCGGGATCAGCAAGGAGTTGACGGCGCACGACGTCCAGCTTGTGCTGCTGCTCACCGAGGGGCGGGACGACCACGAGCGGGTGGGCCGCTATCTCGCGGGCGGCCATGTCGACGGCGCGCTCGTCTTCTCGCTGCATCTGGACGACCCGCTGCCCGGCATCATCGGCAGGGCGGGGGTGCCCACGGTGTTCGGCGGACGTCCCGGGTGGGCGGACGCCGGGCGTGGCCCCTCGGGCGAGCGGGCCCTTCCGGTGGACCTCTGCGATCCCGTCGCCCCGTACGTCGACTGCGACAACCGCGGTGGTGCGCGCGAGGCGGTGCGCCACCTGGTGGGGCTCGGCCGCGGCCGGATCGCGCACATCACCGGCCCCCTCGACCAGACCTCCGCGGTCGACCGCCTGGACGGCTTCCGCGACGTGCTGGCCGATGTGGATCCCCGGCTGATCGCCGAGGGCGACTTCACCCCGGCGGGCGGCGAGCGCGCGATGCGGGAACTCCTCGACCGGGTCCCCGACGTGGACGCCGTCTTCGCCGCCAACGACCTGTCGGCGTCCGGCGCGCTGCGCGTGCTGCGCGAGCGCGGCAGAAGGGTGCCGGACGACGTGGCGGTGGTCGGCTTCGACGACATGCTGCCGGTGGCCGAGCAGGCCGACCCGCCGTTGACGACGGTCCGTCAGGACATCGAGGAAATGGGCCGGTTGATGGCCCGCATGCTCCTGCGCGGCAGGGGAGGCGCCGGGGTCGGCCCGGAGCTCGCCCCTGTGGTCCTGCCGACGGCCCTGGTGCGCAGGGCCTCGGCATAACGGGTCTGGACCACCGGGGGCGATGCCGCCTCGGGCAGGAGGTGCGAGGCGGCATCGAGCGACGGGTCGCGCGCTACGACCCCACGCTCACCGTGAACCGTCGCGGGTTGCCGTCGTGCGCCGCGCCCGAGACGTCCGGCTGGCCGTCGGGGCGCACGTCGTCGTACGGGAACGCGTACCCGATCGGGGAGTTGGCGTGGACCACGCGTGACCAGTGGTTGGTCACCGCGTCGCGGTAGTAGTCGTCGGTCGTCGCGCCGTTCGGCTGCTCGGGGTGCGTGAGCATGATGCTGCGGTTGAAGCCGGCGGCGAGGCGGGCGAGGAGGCCCTTCTTGTCGTCGGGGTCGTTCGGGTTGTTGGCGAACGGCCCGTGATTGCAGGTGAAGATGTCCTTCGACGTGGGCTTGGTGAAGGAGTGGCCGCCGTTGAACGTCAGCACGTCCCCGCTGACGCGCCCGGTGAACACGCCCCGGCCGCCCTGGAGATCGATCTTCAGGTCCGTGGAGCGGTACTTGTCCCACACCTGGTCGATGTAGCCGTTCCACACGTCGCGGAAGGGCATCTGGTCGGGCTTGTCGAAGTACGGCGCCATGAGGTTCTGCGGCGAGATGACCCGCAGGACCCCGCCGTCGCCCCGGATGACCAGGTCGTCCCACGGCTGCCCGTCCTTGGCCGCCTGTGCCGCGAGATCCGAGGCGATCTTGTCGACGGCTCCGTCGGGGAGCGGGGCGACGGTGTGCGTGCCGTCGCCCTCCAGGGTCAGGCCGATGGGGAGCGCGGTGACGAGGTCGACGTAGCTGATGTTGGCGTAGAGCTGCTGCGGGTTGAAGGTGAACTCGCAGAACGACCAGGTGCGGCCGTAGTTGGGGTCCTCGGGGGTGGCGAAGGCGGGCTCGACCAGCGAGGGCCCGGGGTTGAGGTAGAAGTCCAGCTTGTCGTCGCGCACGAAGTAGACGCGCGCGCCGTACATCTGAGGAAGCGTCAGGACCTTGGGGGCCGAACCGGCCGCGCCGAGGGGGATGGCGCAGTCGACGGGCAGCGGGGTCTGCGGCGCCGAGGGGGAGTCGGGGCGGTAGACGCCGCCGTCGGGCTTGAGCAGCACCCAGCGGTCGGTGCCCTGCTCGTGACCGGTGACGTAGGCGTGCACCTGGCCCGGGAGCGACTTGTTCGCGAGGGCCAGCTCGCAGGTGGCGGGCGCGGCCTTGCCGCCCGCGCGGGCGCTGGGACTGAGGGCGCTGCCCCAGACGGGGTAGGTGAGGGCGCCCGCCGCACCGGCGGCGGAGGTCAGGAACATTCGACGCGATATCACGGAAGGTCTCCTGCGCGGTCGTGAGTGTGTGGGGGGAAGTGGTGTGCGGAGGAAGCTGGGTGTGGGGGAGTCGGGTACCGGGGGAGTCGGGTACGGCGGGTGCGGGGGTGTCGTACGGGTGGTGCACCACTGTCGTGGCGGGCGCCAGGGGCGTCAAGAGTTGTGACTGAGAGCGCTCTCAGAAATGTTGTGCGTTCATGAAATGACGAGGTCGTCGGTGTGTGGCGGCACGGCGGGCGGATTGTCGGTGGCGGGTGCCAGACTCGGAGATACGGAAGAGAGATGCGACAAAGGAGTCGATCATGCTCAATACCCGTTTCCTGACGGGCGCCCCGGTCTGGGTGGACATGTGCGCCCCGGACCTGGCCGACGTCAGCGGCTTCTACCGCGACCTGTTCGGCTGGGAGCTCCTGCCGGGCGGCGCGGACGTGGGGGGCTACAGCCGGTTCCAGCTGTCCGGCAGGACCGCGGCGGGCGCGATGGCCCTGCCCGCCGAGGAGGCCCCGCCGTCCTGGACGCTCTACTTCCGCACGCCGGACGTGGACGCCACGGTGAAGGCGACCGAGCAGGCCGGCGGCGGCACACTCTTCGAAGCCGTGGACATCCGTGACCTCGGCCGCATGGCGGGGCTCACCGACTCCTCCGGAGTGCCGTTCTCCGTGTGGCAGCAGGGCGAGCTCAAGGGCCTCGACGTGCTGAACGAACCGGGCAGCCTGGTCTGGACCGAGCTCTACACCCCGGACGTCCCGAGGGCCGCCGCGTTCTACGGCTCCGTGTTCGGCTGGGGCACCTCCGAGACCCCCTTCCCCGGCGGCAGCTACACCATGGTGCATCCGGCGGACGGCACCGAGGACGACATGTTCGGCGGCATGGTGCCGCTCGCGAGCGACCCCTCGGAGGCGGGCGCGGGGGCCTACTGGCTGCCGTACTTCCAGGTGACGGACTGCGACGAGGCGGTGGCCACGGCCCGGCGGGGTGGGGGCGCGGTGCGCATGGAGCCGGTCTCGATGCAGGGCGTGGGCCGCTTCGCCAAGCTCGCCGACCCGGCGGGCGCGCGGTTCGCCGTGCTGCAACCGTCGCCTCCCGGTGAGGAGATGGAGGCGTAGGCAGCAAGCCGGGGCACGCGGGGCGTTTCGCGGCGGGGCCCGAGGGGCAACCCTCATCGGGGGCCGGGGAGAGCCGCGCCCCGGCGCGGGTGAGCATCGGACCTCCCGGCGCGCCGATGAGCGTTCGGCCCTCGGGAGAGGCAGGGTGTCGAGCCTGCGGGTGGAGAGTTCTCCGGCCTTCGGCGGAAGGGTGTCGCGCCCTTGGACCACGGGGGTGTCGAGCCCTTTGCGTGCCGTCGCGAAACACCGGGCAAACGGTCGTTGATCGTTTGTTGATCGCTTGTTTCGCGCGGTGCGGCAGCATCTGCGGCATGCAGATCGACATGACGGCCGAGCCCGAACTCGCCTGGCAGGAGCAGGCGCTGTGCGCCCAGACCGGAGCGGACTTCTTCTTCCCCGAGCCCGGTAGCTCGGTGCGCGAAGCGAAGTACATCTGCCAGCTCTGCGAGATGCGCTCGGCCTGCCTGGAGTACGCACTCGCCAACGACGAGCGGTTCGGCGTCTGGGGCGGCCTCTCCGAGAAGGAGCGGTACGCCCTCAGACGCGAACCGCGCGCCTGACCCACGCACCCGACACCGTCCGTACCCGTACGCGTCCGACCCCGTCCGCGCCCGGCCACACCACAGGTGGCCGGGCGCGGACGGGCGCGTGTCAGGCGTACGTCACCCGGAACCGCCGCGTCCCGGCGGGGACGTGGACGTCGTCACCCGAGACCGGCAGGTCCCGCCCGTCCGCCGACACGGAGCGCACCTGTCCGAAGCGGCAGGGATAGACGTACCGCACCCGCTCCGGGGACTCGTCGATCTCCACCGTCACGGTCCGCCGGTCCGCGTCATGGGTGAGCCGGTAGCCGAAGGGGGCGCCGAAGAGCGTCGGCGCCGACTTCACGGCCACCGTGTCCCCGTCCGGCACCCAGTGCGGACGCACACCCGGCGCGATGTACAGATGCGGATCGCGGTCCTCGTCCGCCTCGAAGAACAGGATGTCGCGGAGCAGGAGCAGATACTCGGCGGCCGCCCAGCCGTGCGGGATGTCGCCCATGTACCAGGGGCGGGCGGGCACTTCGCGGAAGTCCGAGGCGATGGGGAACGCGTGCTGTTCGTTCCACGCGCCGAGCGCCACCGCCCGCTCCCGCGTCCGCGGGAAGGACGCCCCGACGATCCAGCCGAGGAGCGCGTCCATCCGCGCCGGATCGCCCGCCAGCAGGTAGGCGTGCGCCAACTGCGTGGTGAGATAGGGGCCGTAGGCGTTCCAGGCCGCCTCGTGCCGGTAGCCGCCGGACACGAAGTGGGCGTACAGGGTGTCGAGCGTGAAGCGCGCCGCCCGGTCGATGTCCGCGCCCAGCTTGCTGCCCATGTGCAGCCGCAGCGGATGGAAGAACGCCGCGGTGCCGATCATCGTCGAGTCGAGCCGCCCGACGTCGGCGGGGCCGGTCGGGATGTACGTCTCCCAGGCGCCGCGCCTGCGCTGCTCGGCCAGGACCCAGCGCACCGAGGCGGCCGTGGCCCGCTGCACGTCGTCGAAGGCCGCCCAGAGCTCGGGCACGTCGGGCGCGCCGATGCGCTCCGCGAGCCGCGCCGCCTCGTACAGCCCGGCGAGCGCCCACAGGTCGTCCCAGTAGTGCGGCTTGTCGCGCTCGCCGAGGTGCTCGGCGCTCCAGCCGCTGTGCAGCAGCCCGTACTGGTCGCGGTTGTCGCGCAGCCACCGGGCGCCGTCGAGCACGTACGGCGTGTACAGCTTCGCGCCGAACGACGCGGCGCGGCCCCTGGTGCGGTCGAAGCGGCCGATCGCCCACAGCGCCTGGCCGTTGCTGTCCCACTCGTGGTCGTCCCGCTCGTGCGGCCCGCCGTAGAAGCCGTACTCGGCGCACGGCCCGATCCGGCCCGTGCCGCGGTTGAACCTCAGCGGATAGTGCGTGCCCAGCTGGTGCTCGGCGAGCGCCTGGTCGCCCACCAGCGAGCAGGCCGTGGCCTCGACGGAGGAGTCGCGGATCCAGAACGAGTCGTAGACCGTCGGGCCCGGATGGATCTCCCCGCCGTCGGAGAGGATCAGGAGGTGCGAGCGGGCCTCACGGAACAGGTCCGTCAAGTGCGTGACGGGCCAGGGCAGTTCCGGCTGCACGCCCTGGCCGAGGAGTTTCGTCGTCCAGAACTGGCGGTTGCGCTCCTCCAGCTCGGCGGCCGGCGTCGCCCTGATCTCCGCCAGGTCGGCGGCCCCGCTGTACAGGTCGACGGGCAGCCGTACGTCCACCTCGAACATCTCGTCGTCCACGACCCGGAAGGGCCAGGCGAACACCGCGCTGCACAACCCGGCCACCTGGTCCTGCGCCTGTCGCGCGCCGTTGAGCTTGCCGCCCATGACCAGGTCGTGGAACGGACTGTGGGCCAGATAGCTGTCCGGGTCCCGGCTGAAGTCGGGGTTGCCGTACACGCCGTACTGCTCGGGAGCCGTGTCGAACACCGGGCCCCAGCCGCTGTTCGTCTCCACCCGGTTCTCCGCCGGCAGGTGCCGCAGGAACGTCAGCCTCCGGTCGGTGATCCGCCGGCCGTTGCGGTCGTGCCGCTGGAAGCCGCTCGGGCCCGCCGGCATGACCGCCGCGCACAGCCACCCCTCGCGGGGCTGACCGGTCGCGGTGCCCACCGTCACCCGGGACACGACCAGATCGCGCTGCCGTGCGCCGATCGCCGTCGCGAAGGTGCGCTGCACGAACTCGACGCCGTCCGGCGTGCGGAAGTCGGTGAGGACCACCGGCAGATGCGGCGCCTCCATGCGCTGCCCGACCGTGCCGCCCTCGGGCAGCTGCGGCAGGTGCAGGGCGCCCGTCGCCGGGTCGTAGAGGAAGAAGGACAGACAGTACTTGTCGTAGACCGGCTCGATCTCACCGGCCTGACCGATCAGGGACTCCTGGCGGTGGTCCTTCACGCCCACCATGTGCCAGTAGCGGTACAGGGCGTTGGAGGCCAGCGCGGCCTCCTTCGATTCGTACGTCCCGGAGTCGAAGTCGTCGCTCCAGCGCCGGAAGGCCTGCTGCGTCCACCATGGAACGGGGTAGGGCACCTGCGCCCGGCCCGCCCAACTGCGCCACATGACCTCGTAGAACATCCACTCATGGGTCTGCGCCATGGGTTCACCCCTGGTGCCCACAGTCGCACCGCGGCGGGATTCCGTAAATCGGGGCGCTCCGTCAAGGGCGCGGTTCGCCCTTCCTCACGGCCCTTCCCCTCAAAGATCGTTCGTCAGGGGCCTTTGATCGTCTTCATGGTCAGGTGGGAATCGACGCGGAGCACGCAGGGCAGGCCGGTGACCTTGCCGGTGAGGAAGGCCTCGTAGGCGGCGTGGTCCGCGACCGCGACGCGGATGAAGTAGTCGGGACGCCCGAACATCCGCCGTACCTCGATGACCTCGTCGTACGACGCCACGACCTCCTCGAACTCCAGGTAGGTCTTGCGGTCGTTGGCGCTGACCTCCACGTCGATGAGGACTTCGAGCCCCCGGCCGAGCGCGCCGTGGTCGATGACGGCGCGGTAGCCGGAGATGACGCCGGCGTCCTCCAGGCGCTTGACCCGGCGCAGACACGGGGGCGCGGTCAGGCCGACGCGTTTGGCCAGTTCGACGTTGGTGAGACGGCCGTCCTGGCGGAGATGGAACAAAATTTCACGGTCGACCGCATCCAGGCGAATTTCATTGCTCATGGAGCGATGATACGGCCACTATAAGCAACCAAATAAGGCGGGATTCAACATAATGTTTCGGCATGCGTATACCGCCTTCCGTCGTCGGCGATCTTTCTGTCCCCGCCTCTTCCCCCGCCCCTGCGCCTGCTCCTTCCTCCGCCTCTGTTTCTGTCTCCCGCCCCAGGTCAGAGGCGCCGGCGGCCTTCAAGGAGTCCGCCTCGGTGGGGCTGGCCTTCATCCCGCTCGGGCTCGCCTTCGGGGCGCTCGTCACCCAGTCCGGCCTCGACTGGTGGTGGGCGGGACTGTCCGCGGCGCTCGTCTTCGCGGGGTCGTTCGAGTTCCTGCTCATCGGCCTGGTCGCCGCCGCGGCACCGCTGCTCTCCATCGCCGCGACCGCCTTCATGGTGAACGTCCGGCACGTCTTCTACTCGCTCTCCTTCCCGCTGGACCGCGTCGGCGGCGCCCTCGGCAAGGGCTACTCCACCTTCGCGCTGACCGACGAGGCGTACGCGTTGACCTCGGGTGAGAAGGGACGCTCCTGGCCGGGGCGGCGCATCCTGTGGGTGCAGGGTCTGCTGCATCTGTACTGGGCGGGCAGCGCGGTCGCCGGAGCGCTGCTCGGCTCGCTCATCCCGGACTCCGTCACGGGCCTCGACTTCGCGCTGACCGCCCTGTTCGCCGTCCTCGCCCTGGAGGCCTGCCGGGATCTGCGCGGCGACCTGCCCACGCCCGTGATCGCCCTGGTGAGCGCCCTGCTCGCCCGGCTCCTGTTCCCGGGCGAACTGCTCCTGGCCGCCTTCGCCCTCTTCACCGCCGGGCTCCTGGCCCGCCACCTCACGACCCGGAAAACCCCGCACCATGCCTGACGCCCGCTACGCCGTCGCCGCGGTCCTCGTCACCGCCGCCGTCACCTGGGCCCTGCGCGCCCTGCCCTTCGCCGCCCTCGCCCCGCTGCGCGAGAGCGCCACCGTCCAGTACCTCAGCACCCGCATGCCCGCCGGCGTCATGGTGATCCTGGTCGTCTACTGCCTGCGCGACCTCCCCCTGGCGCAACCACGCGCCCTGGCCCCGCTGGTGGCCCTGGCGGTCACCGTCGGCCTCCATCTGTGGCGCCGCAACGCGCTGTTGAGCATCCTCGGCGGCACCGCCGTCCATGTGGCCCTGGCCAGTACGGTCTTCGCCGCCTGAGCCGAGCGCGCGCCGGGTCCGGGCCCCGGCCGGACGGGCCCCGCGCGGGGCCCGCGAAATCGACGCGACACGGCATCGCGGCCGTGGCTACGATCACGGGGGCGCACGGGGGGGCGTGCGACCACGGCCCCGTAGAGCAGAGGCAGACTCGCCGCCACGGCATGGCGGATACGCCGGTTCGAATCCGGTCGGGACCACGCGCACGGCACACACGGGGCGGGACGGATGGGCGAGAGCGGCGGGATCGGCGAGGCGGACCTCGCGGCCTTCCACGACATGGTGGGCCGACTGCGGAAGCTGCCCGTCGACGACCCGGTCCGGCTGCGTGCCGAACAGGTCGCCGCGTCCTTCGCCCGCGACGGCCGCCTGCGCAGACGCAAGGCGCGCGGGGCCGAACTGTCCGCCGCCGACGCCGCCGTGATGTCCGCGACCGCCACCGGCGCGACCGGCCGCCGCGAGGACGCGCCGCTGCTCGCCGAGGGCACGGCGGGCGTCTTCCGGCGCCCGCGCCCCTGCTACGTCTGCAAGATGTCGTACCGCAGGGTCGACGCCTTCTACCACCGGCTCTGCCCCGACTGCGCCGACGACAACCGCGCCCGGCGCGCGCTCTCCACCGATCTGCGCGGGCGCCGCGCCCTGCTCACCGGCGGCCGCGTGAAGATCGGCTTCCAGCTGGCCCTGATGCTGCTGCGCGACGGCGCCGAACTCCTCGTCACCAGCCGCTTCCCGCACGACACCGAGCGGCGCTTCCGCGCGGCCGAGGGCAGCGAGCACTGGCTCGACCGCCTGACCGTGCTCGCCGTCGACCTGCGCGACCCGCGCCAGGTGCTCGGCCTGTGCGAGGAGTTGCGCGCGCGGGGCGAGCCGCTCGACATCCTGGTCAACAACGCGGCGCAGACGGTCCGGCGACCCCCCGAGTCGTACGCCGCCCTCGCGGCCGGCGAGACGGCGGAGCTGCCCGCGCTCGCCCGCAGCGCTCCCGGCTTCCGCCCGATGCGGGCGCTCGGCGGTTCCGCCGCGCGGGGCGCGCTCGCGCTCGTCCTGCGCGAGGCCGACGAGGCCGGACTGCTCCCCGACCCCTCGCCTGAGAACTCCTGGTCGGCCCGGCTCGGCGACCTCGACCCCGCCGAGGTCCTGGAGACCCAGCTGGTCAACGCCCTGGCCCCGGCGCTGCTCTGCGACCGGCTGCTGCCCCTGCTGCTCGCCTCGCCGCACCCCCGCACGTACATCGTGAACGTGACGGCGGTCGAGGGCCGCTTCGCCGTGCGCAACAAGACGGCCGGGCACCCCCACACGAACATGGCGAAGGCCGCGCTGAACATGCTCACCCGCACCAGCGCCGCCGAACTCGCCGAGCAGGGCGTGCACATGTGCGCCGTCGACACCGGGTGGATCACGGACGAGAACCCCACGCCGAAGAAGGACCGCATCGCGGGAGCGGGCTTTCGCACCCCGCTCGACGTCGTGGACGGCGCCGCCCGCGTCTACGACCCGATCGTCCGGGGCGAGGCGGGAGCCCCCGTCTCCGGTGTCTTCCTCAAGGACTACCGGGAGGCGGAGTGGTGAGCGAGGGTCCGTACGCCGGAGTGCCATCGGTCGCGCCCCGGCCGGTCGACGAACTGGAGCCGCTGCTCGACTGGTTGAGAGGCGGACGCCCGGCCGGTGAGCGCCTCGACTTCACGGCGGGCACGGCCCTGCCGGACGGCCGGCTCGACCTGTGCAAGCAGGGGCTCGGCGCGCGGGGCGCGGCCCTGGTCGCCGAGGCGCTCCGCGACGCCCGGGGCGCCTCTTCCGTACGCCATGTGCTGCTCGGCACCGACGGTCTCGGGGACGCCGGGGCCGGCGAGGTGAGCGGCGCGGCGGGGGATGCCGGCATCGAGACCCTCTACCTCGGGTGCAACGGCATCACGGCGGGCGGCGCCTGCCGCATCGCCGACCAGCTGCGCGCCTCGCCGCAGGTCGTGACGGGCGTGTGGCTCAAGCGCAATCCGCTGGGTCCCGGCGCGGGCCGTGCGGCGGCCCGGCTGCTGGACTCCGTACGGACGCTGCGCACCCTCGATCTCGTCCAGACCGGCCTGGACGCGCCCGGTCTCGTGGTCGTCGCCGACGCGCTCCTCGCGGCGGCCGACACGGGACGGCGCGTCGAGCGGGTCTTCCTCGGCGGCAATCCCGTGGGGCCGGCCGGGGCGGCGCCGCTCGCGGAGCTCGTCGCCCGGGGCGCGGTGGGTGAACTGTACGTATCGGCGGCGCGGTTGGGCGACGCGGGCGCGCTGCTGCTGGCCGAGGCCCTGGAGAGGGCGCCGCACGGCGTGCTCCGCCGCCTCTCCGTCGCCAGCAACGGCATTGGGCCGCGCGCGGCGGCCCGGCTGGTCGAGGCCGCCGTGGCCGGGGGAGTGGAGCTCCTCGACCTCGGCCGGGTGCGCGCCGCCGGGGTGCTCGGCGCGGCCGACAACCACCTCGACGACGCGGCCGCCACCGCCGTCGCGGCAGTCCTCGCGGCGGGCGAGCACCGACTCGCGCACCTGGTGCTCACGCACACCGGCCTGCGCAGCCGCGAGGCCCACCGGCTCCTCGACACGGCCGAACGGGCCCGCACGGCCACGCGGTTCGTCCTCGGGCAGGGCATCGCGGCGAGCGTCAAGCGGCGCCTGGCCGCCTTCAGCGCGGCCGTTCCGGCGCCGGTCGTGCCGCCGGACGTGGCGGCGGTGCGCAGCGTCCACCGCTGAACCCCGCCGCTGAACCCCGCCGTTGGACTGCACCGCTGAACCCGGCCGCTGAACTCCGGCGCCGGGGAGGGTCGTCGAGGCGCGGACGTGCCTCTGAGGCCCCGCGCCGAGCCCGGCCGGGCTCGGCGTACCATCGGGCGCAAGGGGCGGGGTCGTAGCGCAGAGGTGGTCGCACCGGTCTCCAGAACCGGAACACGCTGGTTCGATCCCAGCCGCCCCGCCCCCCTCTCGGCCCCGGGGCCCCGCCGGGTCAGCCGCGCCGCGCCGCCATCCGTGCCTTGCGCGCCGCCAGCTTCTCGTCGAACTTCGACGCCTCCGCGTCGAGCCCGCCCATGTAGAAGCCCAGCTCCTCCTGGGCCTGGCGGCCCTCGGGTCCGAGCCCGTCGATCTCCATGATCTTCAGGAAGCGGAGCACGGGCTGCAGCACGTCGTCGTGGTGGATGCGCAGGTTGTAGACCTCGCCGATCGCCATCTGCGCGGCGGCCCGCTCGAAGCCCGGCATGCCGTGACCGGGCATCCGGAAGTTGACCACCACGTCGCGCACGGCCTGCATCGTCAGGTCGGGCGCCAGCTCGAAGGCGGACTTGAGGAGGTTGCGATAGAAGACCATGTGGAGGTTCTCGTCGGTCGCGATGCGCGCCAGCATGCGGTCGCAGACCGGGTCACCCGACTGATGGCCGGTGTTGCGGTGCGAGATGCGGGTCGCCAGCTCCTGGAAGGCGACGTAGGCGACCGAGTGCAGCATCGAGTGGCGGTTGTCCGACTCGAAGCCCTCGCTCATGTGCGCCATCCGGAACCGCTCCAGCTCGTCCGGGTCGACGGCGCGCGAGGCCAGGAGGTAGTCGCGCATCACGATGCCGTGCCGGCCCTCCTCGGCCGTCCAGCGGTGCACCCAGGTGCCCCAGGCGCCGTCACGGCCGAACAGGCTGGCGATCTCGTGGTGGTAGCTGGGGAGGTTGTCCTCGGTCAGGAGGTTGACCACGAGAGCGATGCGCCCGATGTCCGTGACCGGCGACTGGCCCTTCTCCCAGGCCTCGCCGTCCTCGAACTGGCCGGGGAAGTTGCGGGCGTCGGTGAACGGCACGTACTCGTGCGGCATCCAGTCCTTCGCCACCTTCAGATGGCGGTTCAGCTCGCGCTCGACGACTTCCTCCAGCGCGTACAGCAGGCGGGCGTCGGTCCAGCTGTCCGCGCTGCCGAGGTGGGGAGAGGTGATCGTCACGGGGGCTCCAGAGGGGGGACGGGCCAGAGGGAAACGGAGGTGCGTACGGGCAGTGCGAGCGGTGCACTACCTACGGTGTCGTAGGTTACGTTGCCGTAGGTTAAACCCGCCGTAAAGGGGTCGGCATCCCGGGTCCCGGCCGCCCCGTGCGTAACTGGGGCCTCATTGCTGGTCAGTCGTACAGTTCACGGAGTCGGACTGAGAGGCACGTCACACACCCTTCGAGTTTCTCGAACTCGCCGATATCCACCTGAACCGGGTCGTATCCAAGATCGGCGAACAGCTCCGCGCTCTTCGGCGCACTGGCCGAAAGCAGCAGTTTCGCGCCGCCGAGCAGCACCACGTGCCCGCCCGCCTCCTCCGGTACGGGAAGGAAGCGGGGAAAGAGCGACGGGCTGTCGACCAGTGGCCCGTACCCGATGACCGTCCCGTCGGGCAGCGCCGTCACCGCGGACTTCAGATGCAGCACCCGCGACACGGGCACCGCGACGACGCGCGCCCCGAGCGGCTCGAAGACCGCCCGCAGCTGCCGCACCCCCTCCGCGTTGGTCCGCCCGCCCCGGCCCACGTAGAGCGTGTCGCCGACCTTGAGGACGTCACCGCCGTCGAGGGTGCCCGGCTCCCACACCCAGTTGACCGAGCAGCCGAGCCGGGCCGCAGCCTCCTCGACGCCCGGCGTCTCGCCGCGCCGGGACTCGGCGCCCGGCCGGGCGATCAGTGCCACGTTCCGGAAGACGACCACCGCGTCCTCCACGAAGACCGCGTCGGGGCAGTCGTCGGCCGGCTCCACCTCGACGGTCCGCCAGCCGTGCGCGTGGAGCGCCTCGGCGTACGCCTCCCACTGCCGCAGCGCGAGTCCTACGTCCACCGGCGTGCGTGCCAGGTGGGTGACCAGGCCCTCGGCGAGGCGCGGTCCCGGGCGGCGGATCAGGGCCTTCTTGCTGGGCACGGCTGACTCTCCTCACGCGGGCGGACGGGCGGCACCGCCCCGACAGGGCGGAGCGGTGCCGCACATCATGCAGCGCGCGCCCGGCCCCCGCCCAGAGCGCCTCGCAGATGTTCCGCCGTGCAGGAGCCCTCGGCCCGCAGCAGCTGCGCGGGCGTCCCCTCGAAGACGACGCGCCCGCCGTGCTTGCCGCCGTCGGGGCCGAGGTCGATCACCCAGTCCGCGTGCTTGACGACGTCGAGGTTGTGCTCGACGACGAGCACCGTGTTGCCCGCGTCGACCAGCCGGTCGAGGAGCGCGAGCAGTCCGTCGACGTCCGCCATGTGCAGGCCGGTGGTCGGCTCGTCCAGGACGTACGTCGTGCCCGTGCGGTGCAACTGCGTGGCCAGCTTGATGCGTTGGCGCTCGCCTCCGGAGAGCGTGCTCAGCGGCTGCCCAAGCGTGAGGTAGGTGAGCCCGACGTCGCGCAGGGCGTGCAGCCGACGGCTCACCTGCGCGTCGTCGAAGCGGTCGAAGAACTCCAGGGCCCGATCGGCCGTCATCTCCAGGACGTCCACGACGGACGTGCCATCGACGGTGAGCCGCAGCACCTCGTCCTTGAAACGGCGCCCCTCGCACTCCTCGCAGGTCGTGGTCACCGGATCCATGAAGGCGAGGTCGCTGTAGATGATCCCGCGCCCCTGGCAACGCTCGCACGCGCCCTGGGAGTTGAAGCTGAACAGGCTCGCCCTCGCGCCGGTCTCCCGCGCGAAGAGCCTGCGTACCGTGTCCATGATCCCGAGGTACGTCGCCGGGGTGGAGCGGCCCGAGATGCCGATGGACGACTGGTCGACGACCACGGCGTCCGGGTGCGCCTCGGTGAACGCGCGCGACACCAGCGTGCTCTTGCCGGAGCCCGCGACGCCGGTGACGGCCGTCAGCACCCCGGCCGGCACGCGCACGCTGACGTTCTTCAGGTTGTGCAGGTCGGCGTCCTTGATCCAGTGGCCGCCGACCGGCTCGCGCGGGTGTTCCTTGACGCCGCCCGCGCGGCGCAGGTGGCGGCCGGTGAGGGTGTCCGCCCGCCGCAGCTCGTCCGGCGTGCCCTCGAAGACGACCAGGCCGCCGTCCGCGCCGGCGTGCGGGCCCATGTCGACGACGTGGTCGGCGACCGCGATCACGTCCGGGTCGTGCTCGACGACCAGGACGGTGTTGCCCTTGTCGCGCAGCCGGAGCAGCAGGTCGTTGAGCCGCCCCACGTCACGCGGGTGCAGCCCCACGCTCGGCTCGTCGAAGATGTACGTCATGCCGGTGAGGCTGGAGCCGAGGTGGCGCACCATCTTCAGGCGCTGCCCCTCGCCGCCGGAGAGCGTGGACGTCTCGCGGTCCAGGCTGAGATAGCCGAGGCCGATCGCCTCGATCCGCTCCAGGGCCGCGACGGCCGCCCGCGCGATCGGGCCCGCGACCGCGTCCTCGATGCGCTCCAGCTCCTTGATCAGGTCGGTGACCTCCATGCGGGTGCAGTCGGCGATGCCCAGGCCGTTGACGCGGGTGGCGAGCGCCGCCGGGTTGAGGCGGGCCCCGTGGCAGGACGGGCAGGCACCCTCCTCCAGGAACGCCTGCACCATGTCGCGGGTCTTCTGGGAGAGCGTGGACAGGTCGCGGTTGAGGTAGAGCCGCTCGAAGCGGTCGGCGAGCCCCTCGTAGTCGATGTCACGGGCGCCGCCCGTGTTGTCGACGCTGACCTTCTTGCGGTCCCGGCTCCCGCGCAGCAGGAACTGCCTCTCCCGGTCGGTGAATTCACCGACCGGCTTGTGCGTGTCCAGGTCGGTGGTGTTCGTGTACGTCTGCCCCTGCCAGGTCCCCGCGGCGAACGGCGGGAAGAGGACCGCGCCGTCCGCCAGGGACTTGGCCGGGTCGATGATGCGGCCGTAGTCGGGCCGCACCGTGCGGCCCAGGCCGTCGCACTCGGGGCACATGCCCGAGGGGTCGTTGAACGAGTACGCCGTCGCCGGGCCCGCGCTCGGGGTGCCGTGCCGCGAGAACAGCACCCTGATCACGGAGTAGATGTCCGTCATCGTGCCCACGGTGGAGCGGGAGTGGCCGCCGATCGGCTTCTGGTCGACCACGATCGCGGGCGAGAGCTCCTCGATGGCGTCCGCGTGCGGCCGCTCGTACTTCGGCAGCCGGTTGCGGACGAACCACGTGAAGGTCTCGTTCAGCTGGCGCTGCGACTCGACCGCGATCGTGTCGAAGACGACCGACGACTTCCCGGACCCGGACACCCCGGTGAAGACCGTGAGACGGCCCTTCGGGATGCGCAGGTCCACTTCCTTGAGGTTGTTCTCGCGGGCTCCGGCGAGGGTGATGAACGCGTGCGTGTCCTGGTGCATGCACGCGAAGCTAGTCGGAATACCCGACAGCTTCTGTCTTCTTTTCCTGGGTGATCTCCCTCAGTTCCCCGTCCAGGAGCAGCCACCGCGTGATGCCGATGGACTCCAGGAACGGTACGTCGTGACTGGCCACGATCAGCGCGCCCTGATACGACTCCAGGGCCGTCGAGAGCTGCTTCACGCTCGCCATGTCGAGGTTGTTGGTCGGCTCGTCGAGCATGAGCAGCTGCGGCGCGGGCTCCGCGAGGAGCAGCGCCGCGAGCGCCGCCCGGAACCGCTCCCCGCCCGACAGGGTGCCCGCCTGCTGGTCGGCCCTGGCGCCCTTGAACAGGAAGCGGGCCAGGCGCGCCCGGACGCGGTTGTTGGTCGCGCCGGGCGCGTGCGCCGCCACGTTCTCGGCGACGCTCAGCTCGTCGTCGAGCACGTCCAGGCGCTGCGGCAGGAACCGCGTAGGGACGTGCGTCAGCGCCTCCCCGGCCACCGCGTCCAGCTCACCGGCGATGGTGCGCAGGAGCGTGGTCTTGCCCGCGCCGTTGCGGCCGATCAGCGCGATCCGCTCGGGACCGCGCAGCTCGAACTCGCCCTTCACGCGGGCGCCGTAGCGCAGTTCGAGGCCGCTCAGGGTGAGGACGGTGCGCCCCGGGTGGACCAGGGTGTGCGGCAGGTCGACGCGGATCTCGTCGTCGTCCCGCACCGCCTCGACGGCGTCGTCCAGGCGCTCCTTGGCCTCGGCGAGCTTCTCCTGGTGCATGATGCGGTGCTTGCCCGCCGACTCCTGCGCGGCCCGCTTGCGCGCGCCCACGAGGATCTTCGGCAGACTCCCGCTGTCCCCGATCTTCTGGCCGTACCGCTTGCGGCGGGCCAACTTGACCTGGGCGTCGGCCAGATCGCGCTTCTGCCTGCGCAGGTCCGACTCGGCGACGCGCACCATGCGCTCCGCCGCCTCCTGCTCGGTGGCGAGGGCCGCTTCGTACGCGCTGAAGTTGCCGCCGTACCACCGCACCTCGCCCTCGTGCAGATCGGCGATCTGGTCGACCAGTTCCAGGAGTTCACGGTCGTGGCTGACCACGACCAGGACCCCGGACCACGCCTCGACGGCCGCGTACAGGCGCCGACGGGCGTACAGGTCCAGGTTGTTGGTGGGTTCGTCGAGCAGCAGGACGTCGGGCCTGCGCAGCAGCAGGGCGGCCAGGCGCAGCAGCACCGACTCGCCGCCCGACACCTCGCCGGTGGTGCGGTCGAGGCCGATGTGGCCGAGCCCGAGCTCGTCGAGGGTGGCGCGGGCGCGCTCCTCGACGTCCCAGTCGTCGCCGACCGCGGCGAAGTGCTCCTCGCGCACGTCGCCCGCCTCGATGGCGTGCAGCGCGGCACGTGTGGCGGCGATGCCGAGCACCTCGTCGACCCGCGCGCGGGTGTCGAGCGTGACGTTCTGCGGCAGGTAGCCGACCTCGCCGACGACGCGCACGGCGCCCTCGGTGGGCGTCAGCTCACCGGCGAGCAGCTTCAGGAGGGTGGACTTCCCCGAGCCGTTGGTGCCGATGAGCCCGGTCCTGCCGGGGCCGAAGGCGACCTGGAGGCCGTCGAAGACGCCGGTGCCGTCGGCCCAGGCGAAGGAGAGCGACGTACAGGTGAGAGAGGTGGGGGTATGAGACATACAGGCCTCGCGGTTGCGTGAGTCGAGCGTGGTCAGGGGCAACGCGTTCGAGACACCGCGGCGGTGGAGAGGCCAGGGAAATAAGGAAGGCCTGTGCCGGGGGGACGGGACGGCTCGGATGCCGAGGTCGCACACAACGGCGTGCACAGCAGCGAAAGCTGTGTGACGCGGTGTCTCATGACCTCAGACGAGCAACGTCCTTCTCCTATCGACGGCAACAGAACCGTTGTACACCGTACGAAGGCCCTTGGTGCGTGTCAACGTTTTATCGTCGGACCCACCGGACGAGGAGGCGCCGTGCACTTCGGAACGCTGTCCCTGCCCGCCAAGCTCTTCCTGCTCGCCTACCACCCCGACAAGGGCAGATTCACCGGCGGGCCCGACCTGCACCTCGTGGTCCGCGCCGGGGCCCTCGCGGAGCTGGCGCAGCGCGGTCTGCTGCGCGATTCGGGCGGCACCGTCGCGCCGGTCGTCGGTGCGCGCACCGGGGACACGGTCCTCGACGACCTGCTCGACGTCGTCGAGCGCTCCCGTCCGCGCAAGTGGCGCGGCTGGCTGACGTACCGCTCCCGCGCCACCCTGGGCGCCGTCCGCGACCAGCTGGCCGCCCACGGCTATCTGCGCGCGGAGCGCAGGCGCGTCCTCGGCGTCATTCCCGCCCGGCGCTGGGAGCTGGAGCGCACGGGCTACGCGGAGGCGCTGCACGCGGAGGTGCTCGCCGTGCTGCGCGGGCCGCAGCCGGTCGAGGAGGTCGCCGAGCGCGACGCGGCGCTCGTCGTCTGCGCGGCCGCCGGAAAGCTGCGCCCGGTCGTCACGGGCAGGGACCGCAGACGGCACAAGGACAGGCTGGAGGCGCTGACCGACCGCAGCGCGGGCGGGTCGCCCGAACTGCGCGAGCTGATGGGCCACCTCCGCAAGGCGCTGGACTCGGCGGTCGCGGCGGCCGAGATCGCGCGCTCCGGGGGCGGGGGCGGCTGAGGGCGAGGGAGGGACCCTCGGGGGCCTGAATCAGCAGGCGTCCCGCATCAGCTCCGCCAGGTCCTGGTCCAGGTCGACGTGGCGGAACTCCTGGCCGAGGGGCACGAGGGCCGTCGTGCGGTGCAGGAAGCGGCGCAGGTCGCCCGTGCGGATGTGGACGATCGCGGTGCCCTCGGGCGCGTGGAACTCCACGACCGTGCGGTCGAAGCCGTACGGCCGCACGCGCACGTCCCCGTCGCCCGCCGGGAGCTCGACGCCCTGGGTCAGCAGTTCGCGGGCGAAGGTCCAGTAGACCTCGATGCCCTCCAGGGTCGCCGGCGCGGGGAAGCTCATCCGCACGGCGAAGGGATCCCGCAGGTCGTAGTGGAGCGTGGCGGGAATGGTCGGCATCCGCGGCGCGGCGGCGACGAGGCGGGCCTCTACGGCTTGCTCGATGACGGTGGACAACGCCTGCTCCCTCACTGACTGCTGGACGACTGGGGTTCGGCACCTGGATAGACGACGGAATGACGAGATCCGTGCACACGGAGAGCGGGTGAGAGCGAGTGACCTCTGTCACCGCGACACCGTGGCGGCCCGCGCGGTTCCCGGCGCTCACCGCACGGGGGACGCCTTCCGGCCATCTGGACGAGGCCCGGCGGGTCGGCTAGCTTCGCCCGCCATGAGGGGCATGGGGAAGACGAAGTCGATGAGGCGCACGGTACTGGCGGGCCTGTGCGGCGCGGCACTCGCGGGGGCCGTCCTCGCGGCGCCGGGGACCGCGCAGGCGGACGGCCGCGGATCCACCCCGAAGGGGGGTCCGCGCTGGCAGCTCAAGGACAGCGGCACCGACGCGCGCTTCCGCGGGCTCGCCGCGGTCAGCAGCAGGACGGCCTGGGTGGCGGGAACCAAGGGAACGGTGTTGCGCACCGCCGACGGCGGCAAGACCTGGCGCGATGTCTCCCCACCGGGCGCCGCCGATCTGGAGTTCCGCGACGTGGAGGCCTTCGACGGGCGCCGCGCGGTCGTCCTCGCCATCGGCGAGGGAGAGGCCTCGCGGGTGCTGCGCACCGAGGACGGCGGGGCGACCTGGACGGAGTCCTTCCGCAACACCGACGCCAAGGCCTTCTACGACTGCATGACCTTCTTCGACCGCCGCCACGGTCTCGCGATGAGCGACCCGGTCGACGGCAAGTACCGCATCCTGTCCACCGCCGACGGCGGCCGCTCCTGGCAGGTGCTCCCGAACGCGGGCATGCCCGCCGCCCAAGAGGGCGAGGCGGGCTTCGCGGCGAGCGGCCAGTGCCTGGTGAGCTCGGGGCCGCGCGACGTGTGGCTGGCCACCGGCGGGGCCTCGCGCGCACGGATCCTGCACTCCGCCGACCGCGGTCTGACCTGGACGGCCACCGACGCCCCGATCCCCGCGGGCGACCCGGCCCGCGGCGTCTTCGGGCTCGCCTTCCGCGACCGCGCGCACGGCATCGCGGTCGGCGGCGACTACCGCGCCGACCAGGCCTCGCCGAAGGCCGCGGCCGTCACCCGCGACGGCGGCCGCACCTGGGACCCGGCGGGCCGCCCGCCGCCGGCCTACCGCTCGGGCGTGACGTGGTTCCCGCACAGCCGCGGCACGGCCCTCGCGGTCGGCCCGACGGGCACGGACGTCACGACGGACGGCGGGCGGACCTGGCGCACGGTCGATACGGGTTCGTACGACACCGTGGACTGCGCCCGGGACCGGGGCTGCTGGGCGTCCGGCGAGAAGGGGCGGATCGCCCGCCTGGAGCGGCGCTAGGCGGGCAGCTGCTCGCGGTAGGGGGCGAGCTCCGGGGCCGTCTTCGTCGCGTAGAACTCGGTGACGCGGTACGCGCACACCCCGGCGACCGTGAACGGGTCGGCGGCGGTGATCTCCTCGATCCGCGCGCGGTCGTCCGCGACGGCGATGATCACGCCGCCGTCGCGCGGGTTCTTGCGGCCGGAGGCGATGAAGACCCCGGCCTCGTACTGCGCGTCGAGCCAGGCGACGTGGGCCTCCAGGTGCTCGTCGACGGCGGCGACCGGCGCGGTGTAGGTCAATTCGAGAATGAACATGATCGCGAGGCTACCCGGCGGCCCCGGGCGATCGCGGGGCGGGCGTGCCCGGCTCAGACCGCCGTCCGCGACGCCCGGACCATGGCTCAGTCGGCCGTCCGCGGCGCCCGGACCATGAACACGTCCACCGGGTCCTGGCGCTCCACCGTGAATCCGTGGCGCTCGTAGAGCCGTCGGGCCGAGCTGCCCCGCAGGACGTCGAGGCGGACGGCCGTCCCCTCGGCGTCGGTGCGCTCCAGGAGCGCACCGAGGACCGCCGAGCCGAGGCCCCGCCCCTGCACATGGGGGGAGAGGTAGAAGTGTTCGAGCCAGTATCCGTCGGCGACGGTGTCGGGCCGCAGGGTGACCGACCCCGTGAAGGCGCCCTCGCTCTCGATCACGGACGTGTGCCCGGCCGAGAAGGAGTCCCGCAGTCGCTGGCGCACCCGGTGCGGGTCGAACCGCCCGAGCCGTTCCAGATCCGGCCGCATCACGACCGCACGGAGCTCCGCGATGACCTCCATGTCCGCCGTGTTCGCGGGGCGCAGGGTCCATTCCATGATCGGAGTATCGCCGCCCGGACGGCGGGGCCGGAGGGCGGGGGTGCTACCGCGCGAGTTCCGCCCGGATGGTCTTGCTGGACGCGTCGAAGGTGACGCTCACGGCCCTGGCCAGGTTCTGGACCATGGGCCAGCCGAACCCGCCCGTACCGCCCTCGAGGTCGGGGGCGCGCTCCCGGGGCGGCCGTGGGTCCGCGTCGGAGACGGCGACGGTGATCCCGTCGGTGCGCGCCTGCAGCTGGAGGGAGCACAGGGCCCCGCGGGCGTGGCGCACCACGTTGGTGATGAGCTCGGAGACGACGAGTTCGATGGTCGCGGCGGCCTGGTCGCCGACGGCCGGGGTGAGGCCGGCGACGAAGTCACGCGTGAGGTCCCGCGCGTCCGTGACGGATTCCGGCTTCTTGTCGAAGGTGGCCGTCTCCGGCGGAGCGGTGTCGAACGGTGCATGCGGTGTCCGCATCAGCCTCCTCCTTCTTGTGCGGCGTAACGGCCTTACCAGGTGAGGGCCGTACGAGAAGATCTCTTGCCCGAAAATGGCGGGTTCAACGCCTTTGACGCGGGAGGATCGCAGGGTTGTGCGAACGTCTCGGCCAGATCACGGAGTTGTGCGATCGGCCGACATGAAGTGATCACTTCGGGGTAGTCGCCGTTCACCGGCGCCTCGGAGGACGCGCAGAGCCGGCCTATTAGGAGGGCAACATGACGATCGTGACGGGAACACGGGTCAGGACCGGGAGCGACCCGCTGCCGGAGATCACCGCCCCGCGGGCCATGAGCCCGCAGGATGCCCGGGACCTGTCGAGGGTGTTCTTCGACCGGCTCGCCGCGCTGGAGGAAGGCACAGCGGAGTATCAGTACGCGCGCAACACCCTGATCGAGATGAACATGTCCCTCGTCCGGTACGCGGCCGGGCGCTTCCGGCACCGCGCCGACGAGATGGAGGACATCGTCCAGGTCGGCATGATCGGTCTGATCAAGGCGATCGACCGCTTCGAGCTGTCCCGCGACACGCAGTTCGCGACCTTCGCGGTGCCCTACATCACCGGGGAGATCAAGCGCTTCTTCCGCGACACCTCCTGGGCCGTGCACGTGCCGCGGCGTCTCCAGGAGGCCCGGGTCGAGCTGGCCAAGGCCACCGAGGAGCTGAGCACGAGACTCGGCAGGGCCCCGCGGGTCGCGGAGCTCGCCGCCCTGATGAACCTGGACGAGGACGAGGTGGTCGAGGCCCAGGTGGCCGCCAACGGCTACAACTCCACCTCCCTGGACGCCTCCGTGCACGGCGACCCCGACGAGGGCGAGGCGGCCCTCGCGGACTTCATCGGGGAGGAGGACCCGGCCCTCGAACTGGTCGAGGACTTCCACGCCCTGGCCCCCCTGCTCGCCGAACTCGACGACCGCGACCGGCGGATCCTGCATCTGCGGTTCGTCGACGAGCTGACGCAGGCGCAGATCGGCGAGCGCCTCGGCGTCTCGCAGATGCACGTCTCACGGCTGCTGGCCCGCACGCTGGAGCGCCTGCGCGCGGGCATGCTCACCCCGGCCGGCTGACCTGCGCTCATGCCGGCCTCAGGCCCGCCCCCGCCAGTCGAGGCACACGATCATCGCGTCGTCCTCGGCGTCGATCGGCCCGCGGTGGCCGGACAGCTCCAGGAGCACCGCGCGCGGCACCTGCGAGGGCGGCAGCAGGCGGGTGCTGGTCATCGCCCGGGTGAGCGCACGCTCGATGTAGCGCTCACCCGTGGGCGAGGCCACGTTGTAGACGCCGTCGCTGACGAACAGGAGCCGGTCCCCGGGCAGGACCTGGAGGCGCTCCGCGCTGTAGGGCGTGTCCTCGGACATGCCGAGCGGGAGCTGCGCGTCCAGTTCGATGGGCTCGGCCCGGCCGTCGCGCATCCGCCACATCTTCGGCGAGCCCGCGTCGATGACCTCGGCCTCCCCCGTGGCGAGGTCGAAGCGCAGCAGCAGCGTGGAGAGGTGGACGGCGCCCTGGTGGTGGCCGTACAGGGCCTGGTCCGCCAGGCACGCCTGATCGGTGAGCGACAGCCCGGCGCGGCGCGCGTTGCGCAGCGCGTTGACCGCCAGATTGGTCAGCAGGGCGGCCTCGATGCCCTCGCCCATGCCGTTGGTGACCGTGAGGGTCAGGTGGTGGGCCGAGGTCGACCAGTCGAAGTTGTCGCCGTAGATGGCGTAGGCGGGCTCCAGCTGTGCCCCGATGTCGTACTCCGGACGGGAGCAGGACCGTCCGGGCAGGAGCTGCCACTGCATCTCGGCGGCGAGGGTGAGCCGGTCGGCGCGCCGGGCCTGGAGATAGAGGTCGGTGTCGCGCTCCGCCACGAGGATCTCGTGCCCGAGGACCTCCGCCACGTCGCTCAGCTCGCGCACGGTCGCGGGGTCGCAGACGGTGGCGGGCAGGCGCACGGTCAGGACGCCGATGCGGTCGCCGCGCACGCTGACCGGGAGGTGCACGCAGACGACGCCCTCCCCTTCGTGGCCGTCGGCCTCGATGTGCGGCTCCTGGCGCCCGAAGGCACGGCCGGGGGCGCTGGTGTGCACCGGTACGGGCCGCGCGGTGTAGGGGAGCGCACTGACCGGTTGGAGTATGGTCGTCGCGTAGTCGGCCATGAGCAGGTCGACGGAGCAGGCTGTGTAGTGGACCGCGAGCGCGTCCTGTACGGCTTCGAGGAGAGCGTGCGGTGCGGAGCAGCGCAGGGCACGCTCCACAGCCGTGAATCTGTCCACCTGTCGGTTACCACCTGTTCCTGTTCGGGACGAGAGTGCGAGAAGGAGCCGTCGGCCTGCCATGCCTCATCGACTGACAGGGCCATTGCGAAGTGTCACAGTTGCGGGTATGGATGCCGACACTTCCGGCGCGGGCGATCCGGGCGCGGCCGCACAGGCCGCCCGGGAGGTCATCGAACTGCTCGAAGTGCTGTGGGGGCGGGGCCGGGACATCGCGCCGACCGCACCGGTGTCGTCGTCACAGCTGCGTGTGCTGTTCGCCCTGGACGGCGCTCAGGGGATCAACCTCCGGACCCTCGGTGAGCACTTGGGGTCGGCGCCGTCGTCGGTGAGTCGTATGTGTGACCGCCTTCATGCCCTGGGCTTCATCGAGCGGTCCCTCAGTTCAGCCAGTCGCCGCGAGCTCGAACTGCGCTTGTCGAGCCGGGGAGAAAGTTACCTCAAGGATCTGCGGGCCCGCCGGGAGGAAGCGCTGCTGGAGGCGCTGTCCACCATGCGGCCCGCGGAACGCTCCGCTCTGGTGAAGGGGCTGAGCGGGTTCCGCCGTGCGGTGGAGGCGGCCGAGCCGCGTCCGGGGCCGGCGGGCGCCCGCGCGGTCGGGACGGCCTGACCGGGGCGCGCCGCGGTTCCGTCGGGAGAGGGGTGGCGGTTCCCCTGATCGCGTGGGTTTACTTTCGGTGCATCCAGGTACACGCAGACGGTCGAACAGGTGGTAACGATACTTCCGGGTGCGGGCCGCACTCGGGGGAACGGTGCTGCCGGTGCAGGCGGGAGAAGGCTTAACGGCTCGGGCGGCTGCCGCAGTTGACGCTTCGTGGGCTCCGGGCGTCCAAAGATCGTCGGCCTCGGGATAACATTTGCCGCGCGACAACAATTGCTAAGGTGGATGGAATGAACACCAGTGAGTCCGAGGCCCGGTCGCGCGTCAGTGCCACCCTGCGCGAGCAAGGCGAGAAGGTGGCCGACCGTTGGGTGGAGCTCCAGTCGGAGCGCGCGGTCCTGGACACCGGCATCACCAAGGCCGAGTTGAACGAGGAGGCCGACTCCTTGGTCGAGGCCCTGCTCGCCGGCCTCGAGACCGAGTACGCGGTGCAGGACGTCGTGGCCGCGCACCCCGGCCTGCGGCAGGCCGTCACGGACCTCTCGCTGCGCCGCGCACGCGGCGGCGCGACGCCGACGGCCACCTCGCTGGCCGTCCTGGCACTGAAGGAAGCGCTGTTGGAAGCGGTGCAGGAGGGCACGCCCGCGGGCGACGTCACCGCGCTCTACCACGCCGCGCTGTTCATCAACCGCCTCCTCGACTCCGCCGGCGCCATGTCCTTCGAGATCTACGTCGAGGGCCGTGAGGAGATCATCCGCCGGCAGAGCCGTCAACTCCTCGAAGTCTCCACGCCGGTGGTCCGCCTGTGGGACCGGGTCCTGGCCGTGCCGCTGATCGGCACGCTCGACACCACCCGTACCCAGGTGGTGATGGAGAACCTCCTGGAGGCCATCGAGCGGGACGAGGCGCAGGTCGCGATCATCGACATCACGGGTGTGCCCACGGTCGACACCGCGGTGGCGCACCACCTGATGCAGACGGTCAACGCCGTACGGCTGATGGGCGCCGACTGCGTGATCAGCGGCATCCGTCCGCCGATCGCCCAGATCATCGCGCAGCTCGGCATCGACCTGTCGGCCATCCTGACCCGCGCGACGCTGGCCGACGCCCTGTCCGCCGCCATTCCGATGCTCAGAGACCAGTCGGTCCACCTGACCTCGCACGCGGACGCGCGGTGAACGGCGGTTTGAGCGGCGTACCGATTCTGCGACTCGGTGACGTGCTGGTCACCGGCCTGCTCAACGAACTCGACGACAAGGCGGCGGTCGCCTTCACCGAGGAGCTGACGGAGCGCATCGTCGCCGACCGGGCGCGCGCGATCCTCATCGACATCTCCCGGCTGGAGATCATCGACTCCTTCGTGGCCCGCACGCTGATGGAACTGACCACCACGGCACGGCTGCTGGGAGCGCGGGTCATCGTGGCCGGCATGCGTCCGGCGGTCGCGATCACCCTGGTGGAGCTGGGACTCCAGCTGTCCGGTGTGGAGACCACGCTCAACGCCGAGCAGGGAATGATCGCGCTGGGCTGGCAGCCGGCACCCCGACCCCCAAAGGGGGAACCCGTTGTCCCTCTACCGTGACATCGAGGAAACATCCGTCCGCCCCGCCCTCGCCGAGGGTCTCTCGGAGACCGACGGCATCCGTGCCGAGCACGCCATTCGCGCGGAGGAAGACCTGCTCTCGGTGCGCCACGCGGTCCGGGAGGCGACACTTCGGGTCGGTTTCGGACTCGTCGACCAGACGCGCATCGTCACGGCCGCGAGCGAACTTGCCCGCAACGCCTACGTGCACGGCGGCGGGGGCACGCTCACGCTGGAGATCGTCCGGCGCGGTGGCCGCCGGGGGCTGAGCCTCTCGGTGAGCGACCAGGGGCCGGGCATCGCCGACGTCGACGAGGCGCTCACGGACGGGTACACCACCGGTGCCGGTCTCGGGCACGGCCTGGGCGGCGCACGCCGCCTCATGGACGAGTTCCAGGTGCGGTCCACGCCCGGCAGCGGCACGACCGTCACCGTCCTGCGCTGGGTCGGACCGCGGTGAACACCGCCACGGCGGCCCGCAGCACGCACATCGCCATCGACCACCCCAGCGCCGTGCAGAGCGCGGCCGACCACGCCCGCTCGTGCGCCCGCGAGATGCCCGGCGCGCTGCCCTACCAGGCGGCCGTCCTCGCGAGCGAGCTGGCCAGCAACATCGTCAAGCACGCCCGCAACGGCGCCCTGTTCGTCCAGCGGTCGCCGCTCGGCGACAGCCTGGACGTCGTCGCCGTCGACTCCGGTCCCGGCATGCCCGACATCGCCCTGAGCCTCACGGACGGGTACAGCACCACCAGGACGCTGGGCGCCGGACTCGGCGCCGTGCGCCGGATCGCCACGGACTTCACCATCCGCTCCGAGGCGGGGTTCGGCACGCTCGCCCACGCCCGCCTCGCCGCCCCGGACGCGCCGCCCACCGCCGCCGCGCCGGGCGCGCTGTGCCTGCCCGCCGCCGGCCAGCTCGAGAACGGCGACGGCTACGCCGTCGTCGAGCACGGCGGTGTCCGGACCGTGCTGGTGATCGACGGCCTCGGCCACGGGCCCGAGGCCGCCACGGCCGCCCAGCGCGCCGAGCGGACCTTCCTGGCGAACCCCGCGGCCCCGCTCGCGGACGTGCTCACCGCCCTGCACAAGGCGCTGCGGCACACGCGCGGAGCGGCCGTCGGCGCGCTGCGCATCACCGCAGGGCAGGCCGAGTACTGCGGGGTCGGCAACGTACGCGGCGCGGTGGTGTCCCCGGAAGGCATCCACCACCAGTTCACCGGCCAGGCCGGCATCGTCGGCTACACCCTCCCCGCGCCCAGAAGCCGCTTCGTGGACCTCCACGAGCACACGACCGTGGTCCTGTACACCGACGGGATCGACCACCGGTGGACGCACGCCCCCTCCGACGCGCTCCGTACACTGCCTCCGGTGATGCTCGCGGCGTACCTGGCCCACAGCCACCGCCGCCGTCGCGACGACGCCACCGTCCTGGCCCTCGGCCCGCACCTGGGAATGAGATGACCCGCGAAACCTTCCGTACGCTCACGGCCCTGCGGCACACCGTACGAAGCATCGCCCTGGGGCACCGGCTGCCCGCCGACGACCGGGCGCGCCTCGTCCTGTCGCTGAGCGAGGTGGCCGCGGCGGCCCTCGGCGGCGGCCGTCCCGTCACCCTGCTGAGCGGCCGGGACACCGACGAGGACGGCTCCCACCTGCTGACCCTCGCCCTGCGTCTGCCGAGCCAGAACTCCGGCCCGGAAGTGGCCACCGACAGCCTGCCGCTGCGGGCGCGCACCCAGCCCGACGGCACGGTGGTGTGGAACCTGCCCCTGCCGCCGGCCGGCGCGCAGGGCCAGGCGGCCCCCGGCGTACCGCAGACGAGCCGCCCGCCCGCGACCCCCGCGGCGGCGCACAGCGGTGAGGCCGACATCGCCCTCCTGGAGGAGGAGCTGCGCGCCTCGCTCGCCCGCGCGGACGCCCTGGCCGACGAGCACCGCAGGCTCAAGCACGAACTGGCCGAGACGAACAGCGGCGTCCTCGCCCTGTACGTCCAGCTCGAAGAGCGCGACGAACAGCTGCGCACCGCGCACGGCCGCACCCTGCGGGCCCTGGAGGACGCGCTGCGCCCGCGGCCCCTGCACGTCGAGGGCCTGGAGCTGGCCGTGCACTACGCCCCGGCCAGCGACGAGGCGCCCACCGGCGGCGACCTCTACGACTGGTTCACCCTGCCGGACGGCACCGTCCACATCACCGTCGTCGACGCGCTCGGGCACGGCATAACGAGCACGCGCACCGCGCTGACCGTCACCCACGCGGTACGGACGCTGGCCCTCGAAGGCCACCCGCTGGAGTCGATCGTGGCGCGGACGGACTCCATCCTGGCGCCCTTCGACCAGAGCGTCATGGCGACCCTGCTGCTGGCCCGCCTTGACCCCGCCGACGGGAAGCTCAGCCTGGCCAACGGCAGTCATCCGCCCGCCTTGGTTGCCCGGGGCGACGGCAGCGCGGCGTACCTGGAGGTGCGCGGGCGCGGCGTCGGCTTCCCCCTGCCCGGCAGCGAACGCGTCCTGACCGCGCGCCTTGACGCCGACGACGTGCTGCTCCTGTACACCGACGGCCTCACCGAGAGCCGGCGCGACCCCGTCGAGGGCGAGCGCCGGCTGAAGGACGCCCTGTGCCGGCACCGCGCCGAACCCACGGAACAGGTCCCCGGCCTGGTGGCCGAGGACCTGCTCCATGACGTGCTCCACCAGGACGACACCCTGGCGATCGCGGTGCGCCGCACCGCGACGTGACGGGTCGCCCGACCCGTGCCGCGGGCTAGTCGGTCACGTCGATCCGGCCGTTGACGGCGGCCGGGGCCGCGGCCGGCTCCGGGGACGTGGTCTTGCCGCCGGTGATGCCCTTGAGGAGCTCGGCGAGGTCGACTCCCGTGGTGGAGCTGAGGAGTTCGACGCCCTGGGCGACGTTGTCGGCCACCGTGCGGGAGAGCTGGCTCGCGCCGTCCGTCGAGATGACCGTCATCTTGTCCACCGCGCCGAGCGGCTCGGACGCCTTGGCGACCACGCTCGGCAGCACCTCGACGAGCATCTGCAGGACGGCGGCGTCGCCGTACTGCGCGAACGCGTCGGCCTTCTTGCGCATGGCCTCCGCCTCCGCGGCGCCCTTCGCGCCGATCGCGGCGGCCTCGGCCTCACCCTCCAGGCGCACGGCGTCGGCGAGCGCGGCACGCTGCGCCTTCTCGCCCTCACCGGTCAGGCGCGCCCGCTCGGCGTCGGCCTCGGCCTGCTTGACCAGGCCGATCCTGCGGGCCTCTGCCTCCTGCTCGGCCTGGTAGCGCGCGGCGTCGGCGGGCTTGCGGACCTGGGTGTCCAACTCGCTGTCGGTGAGCGCCGCCTGGCGCTTGGCGACCTTCTCCTGCTCGGTCAGGACGTCCTGCTGGCGCGCGGCCTCGGCCAGCGGGCCCGCGGCGCTCGCGCGCGCCGCCGCCTCGTCCGTCTCGGCCTTGATCTCGGCCTGCTTGAGGTAGAAGGTCCGCTGCGCGATCGCGATCTCCTCCTCGGCCTTCAGGCGCGCCTGCTCGGCGGCGCGGCGTGCCACGGCCTCGGCGATGTCGGCCTCCTGCTTGGCGCGGGCGGCCTCCGGACGGCCGAGGTCCTCCAGGTAGGAGCCCTCGGTGGTGATGTCCTGGATCTGGAAGGCGTCCAGGACCAGGCCCTGGCCGGACAGGCTGGCCTCGGCCTCCTCGGCGACCTGCCCGGCGAACGCGGCGCGGTCACGGATGATGTCCTCGACCGACATGCGGCCCACGATGGAGCGCAGCGCGCCGGAGAGCACTTCCTGGGTGAAGCCGACGATGCCGTCCTGCTGCACCAGGAACCGCTGGGCCGCGGCCCTGATGGAGTCCTCGGTGCCGCCGACCTTCACGATGGCGACGCCTTCGAGGTTCGACTTCACGCCGCGCAGCGTGACCGCGCCGCGCACGGCGATCGGGATGTGCCGCGAGGACAGGTCGAGGGTGAACTTCTGCTGGACGAACGGGACGACGAAGACGCCGCCGCCGACCACGACCTTCTGGCCGCTGTTGTCGGTGATGACCTGGCCGGTGTTCGGGTCGGTGGACTTCTTGCCGCGCCGCCCGGTCACGATGAAGGCCTCGCTGGGCCCGGCGACCTTGTAGCGCGTGATGACGACGAGCGCCAACAGGACGAGGAGTACGACGACTCCGACGACGGAAATCAGAACGGGACTCATGGTGCATTCCCCCCTGCCACCCGGGGACGGCAGATCGGTTACAAGACGTATGGCAGTCGATGCGTGCGTGCGCGTGCGCAGTGCCGCGTGCGGGCCGGGCCCGCTCAGCGCTCCACGGGCCGCACGGCCACCGAGGTCGGCGACAGGGCCTCGTCGACCCAGATCTCGGTGCCCCGCGCCACGGCGACGGAGCTGCGGGCCGCGAACTTCACGGGCTGGCCCGCGAGGCGCAGCAGCACCTCGCCGTAGCCGTCGGCCGGGATCGCCGTGACCACGGAGCCCGCGGTGCCCACGAGGTCGTCGCCGCGCGGGGTCGGTGCGGTCTGGTCACGCATCAGGGCGCGGGTGAGCTTCCAGGTGAGCCAGCCCGCTCCGGTCCCGGCGCAGGCCCCCGCGACGGTGGCGGGACCCGCGCCGAGTCCGGTGGTACCGAGCACGAGCGCTCCGCCGAAGCCGAGCATGGACACGAACCCGGCGACGACCGGCAGTGAAAGGAGCCCGTCGAAGAGCCCGTCCAGCGCGCCCGCTCCTCCGAAGAGCCCTTCCAGGACCCCGTCGAGGAGGAGCGAGAGCACCAGCAGCACGATTCCCGCGATGCCGAGACCCAGAAAGACCGTCATCGGATCACTTCCCCCGTCATGCCGTTTCACCTCGGTACGGGGCGATCGTGACATGTCAGGGGCGACTCGTTCATTGCCGGTTTCCGGCAATCTTTACGCTTCTTTGATGCCGGTCCGGCGCGGGGTGTCGGTCCGCCCGGTTTCCGGGTTCCGTGCCCGGAGGCCGCCGGACGGCGCCGCTAGGCTGGCGCGCACCATGATCAGGTACTCACTTCCCGACGGCTGGCCCACCGACGAGCGGGCGGCGCGCGCCGTCCAGGACGAGCTGCGCACCCGCGTCGTCCTCGACGAGCCGGGGCCGCCGCCCGGCACCGGCCACGTGACCGGCGTGGACGTCGCCTACGACGACGAGCGGGACGTCGTCGCCGCGGCCGTCGTCGTCCTGGACGCCGCGAGCCTCGACGTGGTCGAGGAGGCCACGGCGGTCGGCACGGTGACCTTCCCCTATGTGCCCGGCCTGCTGGCGTTCCGGGAGATCCCGACGGTGCTCGCCGCGCTCCGCGGCCTGACGGCCGACCCCGGCCTGGTCGTCTGCGACGGCTACGGCGTCGCCCACCCGCGCCGCTTCGGCCTCGCGAGCCACCTCGGCGTCCTGACGGGCCTGCCGACGATCGGCGTCGCCAAGAACCCCTTCACCTTCGCGTACGAGGCGCCGGCCGCGCCCCGGGGGAGCGCATCGCCGCTGCTGGACGGCGCCGAGGAGGTGGGCCGCGCGCTGCGCACCCGCGAGGGCGTGAAGCCGGTCTTCGTCTCGGCCGGCCACCGGGTGGACCTCGCCCGCGCCTGCGCGCACACCCTGCGCCTGACCCCCCGCTACCGCCTCCCGGAGTCCACGCGCCGCGCGGACGCCCTGTGCCGCGCGGCCCTGCGGGAGGCGGTGACGGGCTGAGGAGCGGCGGATCCTGAGCACCGCTCAGCGGTACCCGTTGAAGGCTCAAAAGAGCGTCGGGTTAGCATATGAGCGCCGCCTAGCTCGAAAGATACTCCTGTGACTGTCAATGACGACTCGTTCACCAATTGGAAGCACCGCGAGGAGATCGCGGAGTCGATGATCCCCGTCATCGGGAAGCTGCACCGCGAGCGGGACGTCACCGTCCTGCTGCACAGCCGCTCCTTGGTGAACAAGTCGGTGGTCAGCATCCTGAAGACCCACCGATTCGCCCGCCAGATCGCCGGTGAGGAGCTCTCGGTCACCGAGACGCTGCCGTTCCTGAAGGCCCTCACGACGCTCGACCTCGGCCCCTCGCAGATCGACCTGGCCCTGCTGGCGGAGTCCTACAAGGCCGACGACCGCGGACTGACCGTCGAGCAGTTCACCGCCGAGGCGGTCGCCGGTGCCATCGGCGCCAACAAGGCCGAGCGCGGCGAGGGCCGCGACGTCGTCCTGTACGGCTTCGGCCGCATCGGCCGCCTCGTCGCCCGTCTCCTCATCGAGAAGTCCGGCTCGGGCAACGGCCTGCGGCTGCGCGCCATCGTCGTGCGCGGGGGCGGCGACCAGGACCTCGTGAAGCGCGCCTCGCTGCTGCGCCGCGACTCGATCCACGGCCAGTTCCAGGGCACGATCACGGTCGACGAGGCGAACAGCACGATCGTCGCCAACGGCAACGAGATCAAGGTCATCTACGCAGGCGACCCGTCCGAGGTCGACTACACGGCGTACGGCATCGAGAACGCCATCCTGATCGACAACACCGGCAAGTGGCGCGACCGCGAGGGGCTCTCCAAGCACCTGCGCCCCGGGATCGACAAGGTCGTCCTCACCGCCCCCGGCAAGGGCGACGTCCCGAACATCGTGCACGGCGTCAACCACGACACGATCAAGCCGGACGAGCAGATCCTGTCCTGCGCCTCCTGCACCACCAACGCGATCGTCCCGCCGCTGAAGGCGATGGCGGACGAGTACGGCGTGCTCCGCGGCCACGTGGAGACCGTCCACTCGTTCACCAACGACCAGAACCTGCTGGACAACTACCACAAGGCCGACCGCCGCGGCCGCTCCGCGCCGCTCAACATGGTCATCACCGAGACCGGCGCCGCCTCCGCCGTCGCGAAGGCGCTGCCCGACCTCAAGGCCCCGATCACCGGCAGCTCGATCCGCGTGCCGGTGCCGGACGTCTCGATCGCCATCCTCAGCCTGCGCCTGGGCCGCGAGACCACCCGCGACGAGGTCCTCGACTACCTGCGCGACGTGTCGCTGCACTCGCCGCTGAAGCGTCAGATCGACTTCACGACGGCGCCCGACGCGGTGTCGATGGACTTCGTCGGCTCGCGCCACGCCTCGATCGTCGACGCCGGCGCCACCAAGGTCGACGGCGACAACGCGATCCTCTACCTCTGGTACGACAACGAGTTCGGCTACTCGTGCCAGGTCATCCGGGTCGTCCAGTACGTCTCCGGGGTCGAGTACCCGACCTACCCCGTGCCGGTCTCCTAGGCACCGGCAGCTCCGCGCCGACGGGTGCCCGCCCACTGGAGGGGCGGGCACCCGTTCGCCGTTCTAGCGGACCGACGCCACCCGGAACGCGAGCCCCGCGGCCCGCAGCCGCGCCAGCAGCGCGTCCCCCATCGCCACGGCCGTGGTGACCTGCCCCGCGGTCGGCGGCAGGTCGTCCAGCGCGAGGCAGAGCGCCCCCTCGCCCAGCATCTTCGCCGTCTCGTCGTAGCCGGGATCGCCGCCCGAGACCTCGGTGAAGACCCGCTTGCCGCCGCCCTCGCCGACGAACCGCACCGAGAACGACGACTTGGCGCGCCGCTCGTCGCTCGGCCCGTCGCCGGGCCTGAGCCGCCCCGAAAGCCACCGCCGCGCGGCGGGCAGCTGGGCGGCCGTGACCAGACCGCCGACGGCGAGCGCGCCGCCCACCGCGACCGGCAGCGACTTCACGGCCGCGTAGTGCCGGTAGCGGAAGTCCGGCCCGTACCGGTCGAGGGCCCGCGCCGAGCGCTGGACCACCTGCGGGTCGATCGTCGGCAGCGGCAGCGCCCACGCGCCGACCTCGCCCGCGAACCGGGGTGCGCTCGGCGGTGCGTACGCCTTGCGGCCCACCAGGCGGGGCTCGTGCCGCCGCCGGTCCTTCGCGGCGGCCAGCATCTGCGGGCCCCGGCCGAACTGGTTGAGCGCGGAGGCGAAGGTGCCGCCGGAGAACTGGGCGGTCGCGCGAACGAACCCGTCGACGCGCAGCGGCACCCCTTCCGGCAGCTGCCCCACGGTGAAGTACGCCCCCAGGTCGTGCGGGACCGAGTCGAAGCCGCAGGAGTGCACGATGCGCGCCCCGGTCTCCCGGGCCCGCGCGTCGTGCCGGACGTACATGAGGTCCACGAACTCCGGCTCGCCCGTCAGGTCCAGATAGTCCGTGCCCGCCTCCGCGCACGCCGCCACCAGGTCCTGCCCGTAGGCCAGGTAGGGTCCCACGGTCGTGGCGACCACGCGCGCGTCCCCCGCCAGGTCGCGCAGCGAGGCGGGGTCGGCCACATCGGCCCGCACCAGCGGGAGTTCGGCGCAGGCCGGATGGTCCGCGGCCAGGCGCTCCCGCAGTCTCTCCAGCTTCGTGGTGTCGCGGCCCGCCAGAGCCCAGCGCAGCCCCTCGGGCGCGTGCGCGGCGAGGTACTCCGCGGTGAGCACCCCGACGAACCCCGTCGCTCCGAAGAGCACGATGTCGTACGCGCGATCACTGTTCTTGCTGTTGCGACCGGTCATGGCACCTCTCAGCCGTACGCCCCCGGGCAGTTGTCGGTGGCCGAGGCTAGCGTGAGAGGAGTGGGCCGCGACCAGGAGGTGTCCATGGCTGTCCCGAAAGGCGCCGTGAAGAAGTGGGGGAGCGTGCGGGCCTTCGCGCTCGGGCTGCCGGGCGCCACGGAGGAGTTCCCGTGGGGCGAGTCGGTCGCGAAGGTCAACAAGAAGGTGTTCGTCTTCCTCGGCATGGACGACGGCAGTCACCCCTTGGGGATCACCCTCAAGCTCACCGACGAGGCGGCGCACGCGCACGCCCTGACCGCGCCGGGAGCGGAGCCCGCGGGGTACGGCCTCGGCAGGTCGGGCTGGGTGCGCATCCCCCTGGAGGAGAAGGGTGCCCCCGCCGCCGAGCTGCTCTGCGACTGGGTCGAGGAGAGCTACCGCGCGATCGCCACGAAGAAGCTCGTCGCGGAGCTGGACGCCCGCGCGCGGTGAGCGTGACCCGCGCGCGACGACCTGGCGGATTCAGACCCCCGGAGCGTTCCGCACCGCGATGCCGTTCCGTTCGAGGAGCGCCGCGGTGACCCCGTCCCCGGCCACCAGCTCCCCGCCGAACGACCCGTCGTACACCGCCCCGCGCCCGCACGAGGGGCTGCGGGGCATCAGCAGCGCCTCGGTGCAGCCGCCGTGCCGCGCGGCCGCCAGCGCGCGCCGCGCGCCGGCCACGAACGCGGCCGTCACGTCGCGCCCGGTGTCCTCGACGACCCGCGCGGTGCCGTCCAGGACGTCGTGCCCGTCGCCTCCGACCAGTTCGGCGGGCCTGCGCGGTGTCGGCAGGCCCCGGCGGCCTCGGGGCAGAACGACACGACCCCGCGTCCCGCCACCGCCTCGTCGAGCAGGGGCGAGGCCTTGTCACGGCCGTCGTAGCGGCACGGAACTCCCCGCAGACACGCGCTGACCAGTACGGAATCCATGTCCTCAGGCTAGGCGCCGCCCGCCTCCGCCCGCCGCCGCGGGCCAGAATTGGCTAAGCGCTTGCTCGTCAAGGGCTTGTGCGCGGTGGAACACGTTCTTAGCATCACTGGTGTTACATCAGTTGTGTCATAGCGCTGGGGGCTCAATGGCAGTGCCGGGCAAGGGCGTTCACGGACCGCTCACCGGGGTGCGGGTGGTGGAGCTGGCGGGCATCGGGCCCGGCCCGTTCGCGGCCATGCTCCTGGCCGATCTGGGCGCCGACGTCGTCCGCGTCGACCGGCCGGGCGGCAGCGGTCTCGCCATCGACCCCGAGTACGACGTCACCAACCGCAACAAGCGCTCCGTCGTCGTCGACCTGAAGGCCGCCGACGGCGCGGCCCGCGTCCTCGACCTCGTCGAGCGCGCCGATGTCCTCATCGAGGGCTACCGGCCGGGCGTCGCCGAGCGCCTCGGCGTGGGCCCCGAGGACTGCCACGCCCGCAACCCCCGGCTCGTCTACGGCCGAATGACCGGCTGGGGCCAGGAGGGGCCGCTCGCCCAGCGCGCCGGGCACGACATCTCCTACATCGCGATCACCGGCACCCTCGGGATGATCGGCAACCCCGACGAGCCGCCCGCGATCCCCGCGAACCTCGTGGGCGACTACGCGGGCGGCTCGCTCTATCTCGTCGTCGGCATCCTCGCCGCGCTCCACCACGCGCGCGAGCACGGCACGGGCCAGGTCGTGGACGCCGCGATCGTGGACGGCGCGGCCCACCTCTCCGCGATGATCCACGGCATGCTGGCGGCCGGCGGCTGGCAGGACCGGCGCGGCGCCAACCTCCTGGACGGCGGCTGCCCCTTCTACGGCACGTACGAGACCGCCGACGGCGGCTACATGGCCGTCGGCTCCCTGGAGCAGCGGTTCTACGACGAGTTCATCGCGCTGCTCGGCCTCGCCGAGGCCGCGCCCGCCCGCAAGGACCTGGCCCGCTGGGGCGAGCTGCGCGACGCCGTCGCCGCCCGCTTCAAGGAACGTACGCGCGACGAGTGGACGGCCGTCTTCGAGGGCTCGGACGCGTGCGTGGCGCCCGTGCTCTCGCTGCGCGAGGCCCCCGCCCACCCGCACCTCGCCGCGCGCGGCACCTTCACCGACCACGGCGGCATCACCCAGCCCGCCCCCGCCCCCCGCTTCTCCGCGACGCCCACCCAGGTGCGCGGCGGCCCCGCGCAACCCGGCGCCGACACCGCCGAAGTGGCCCGCGACTGGGGCGTACCGGCGCTGCACGACGGACCGGCGCCCACCGAGGAGGAACACCACTGATGGAGATCTCCGCCACGCTCGCCTACGCGGGCGACCCGCGCGAGGCCGCCGACGGCGTCGCCGCCCTGGAGTCCGCGGGGCTCGACGCCGTGTGGGTCGCGGAGGCCTACGGCTTCGACTCGCCCACGATCATGGGCTACCTGGCCGCGCGCACGGAACGCATGAAGATCGGCGCGGCCGTCATCAACGTGTACTCCCGCACCCCGGCCCTGATCGCCCAGACCGCCGCCGGACTCGACGCGATCTCCCAGGGGCGCGCGATCATCGGGCTCGGCGCCTCGGGCCCGCAGGTCGTCGAGGGCTGGCACGGCAAGACGTACGACAGGCCGCTCGGCCGCACCCGCGAGACCGTCGAGCTCATCCGCCGCATCCTGCGCCGCGAGGTCATCGACCACCACGGCATCACGGACATGCCGCTGCCTCCGGAGAAGGGCGGCAGGCTCGGCAAGCCCCTGAAGATCCTCACCAGGCCGGTGCGCCCCGAAGTCCCGCTGTACGTCGCCTCCCTGGGCCCCGCCAACGTGACGATGACCGCCGAGATCGCCGACGGCTGGCTGCCCACCCTCTTCATCCCGGAGAAGGCCCACGAGGTGTGGGGCGCCGCGCTCGCCGAGGGCGCCAAGAAGCGGGATCCGGCGCTCGGGCCCTTGCAGACCGTCGCCGGGGGACTGCTCGCCATCGGCGACGACGCGGCGTCCGCGCGCGACCTCGCGCGCCCGCAGATCGCCCTCTACGTAGGCGGCATGGGCGCCAAGGGGAAGAACTTCTACAACGACCTCGCGGTGGCCTACGGCTACGAGGAGGCGGCCGCCCGCATCCAGGAGCTCTACCTCGCCGGGAAGAAGCGGGAGGCCGAGGCCGCCGTCCCGGACGAGCTGTGCGAACTGATGTCGCTGTGCGGGCCCGAGGGCTACGTGCGCGAGCGCGTCGAGGCCTTCCGGGCCGCAGGCGTCACCATGCTCAACGTCACCCCCGTCGGCCCCGAGCCGGCCAGGTCGATCGAAACCGTCAAGGGCTGGCTCTAAGAGGGCTCGCTGGTTCTAGAAGGGCTCCAGGAGGCCACGTACAGATGAAACGGCAGATCTTCACCGCCGAGCACGACGCGTTCCGCGAGACGGTGCGCACCTTCCTCGCCAAGGAGGTGCTGCCGCACTACGAGCAGTGGGAGAAGGACGGCGTCGTCTCCCGCGAGGCCTGGCTCGCGGCCGGCAAGCAGGGGCTGCTGGGCCTCGCCGTCCCCGAGGAGTACGGGGGCGGCGGCAACGACGACTTCCGCTACTCCGCCGTACTCGCAGAGGAGTTCACGCGCGCCGGCGCGGCCGGACTCGCCGTCGGCCTGCACAACGACATCATCGGCCCGTACCTGACCTCGCTCGCCACCGACGAGCAGAAGCGGCGCTGGCTGCCGGGCTTCTGCAGCGGCGAGACCATCACGGCCATCGCGATGACCGAGCCGGGCGCGGGATCCGACCTCCAGGGCATCCGCACCAGCGCCGAGGACCACGGCGACCACTGGGTGCTCAACGGCTCCAAGACGTTCATATCCAACGGCATCCTCGCCGACCTGGTGATCGTCGTCGCGAAGACGACGCCCGAGGGCGGCGCGCACGGCCTGTCCCTGCTCGTCGTCGAGCGCGGCATGGAGGGCTTCGAGCGGGGCCGCAACCTCGACAAGATCGGGCAGAAGGCGCAGGACACCGCCGAGCTGTTCTTCAACGACGTACGCGTCCCCAAGGAGAACCTCCTCGGCGAGCTGAACGGCGCCTTCGTCCACCTGATGACGAACCTCGCCCAGGAGCGCATGGGCATCGCCGTCGCGGGGATCGCCGCCGCCGAGCACCTCCTGGAGATCACCACGACGTACGTGAAGGAGCGCGAGGCCTTCGGGCGGCCGCTCGCCAAGCTCCAGCACATCCGCTTCGAGATCGCGGAGATGGCCACGGAGTGCGCCGTCACCCGCACGTTCCTCGACCGGTGCATCGTCGATCACTCGAACGGGGAACTCGACGCCGTGCACGCGTCGATGGCGAAGTGGTGGGCCACCGAGCTGCAGAAGCGGGTCGCGGACCGCTGTCTGCAACTGCACGGCGGCTACGGCTATATGACGGAGTACCGCGTCGCCAAGGCCTTCACGGACGGACGCATCCAGACCATCTACGGCGGCACGACCGAGATCATGAAGGAGATCATCGGGCGTTCCCTCCTCGGCTGAGCCCCACCGGCCGACCCCTCACCCTCAAGCACCCCCGAAAGGCACTCGCGTGACCACCGAAGCGTACGTATACGACGCGATCCGCACCCCGCGCGGACGCGGCAAGGCCAATGGCGCCCTGCACGGCACCAAGCCGATCGACCTCGTCGTCGGCCTGATCCACGAGATCCAGGCCCGCTTCCCGGACCTCGACCCGGCCGCGATCGACGACATCGTGCTCGGTGTGGTGGGTCCCGTCGGCGACCAGGGCTCCGACATCGCGCGGATCGCGGCCATCGCCGCGGGGCTCCCCGACACGGTCGCCGGCGTCCAGGAGAACCGCTTCTGCGCCTCGGGCCTGGAAGCGGTCAACCTCGCCGCGATGAAGGTCCGCTCGGGCTGGGAGGACCTGGTCCTCGCGGGTGGCGTGGAGTCGATGTCGCGGGTGCCGATGGCCTCCGACGGCGGTGCCTGGTTCGCCGACCCGATGACCAACTTCGAGACCAACTTCGCGCCGCAGGGCATCGGCGCCGACCTGATCGCCACGGTCGAGGGCTTCACGCGGCGCGACGTCGACGAGTACGCGGCCCTCTCCCAGGAGCGCGCCGCCGCGGCCTGGAAGGACGGCCGCTTCGGCCGGTCCGTCGTGCCCGTCAAGGACCGCAACGGCCTGGTCGTCCTCGACCACGACGAGCACCTGCGGCCCGGCACCACCGCCGACTCCCTCGCCGGGCTCAAGCCGTCCTTCAAGGACATCGGCGACCTCGGCGGCTTCGACGCGGTCGCGCTCCAGAAGTACCACTGGATCGAGGAGATCGACCACGTCCACCACGCGGGCAACTCCTCCGGCATCGTCGACGGCGCCTCGCTGGTCGCCGTCGGCAACAAGGAGGTCGGCGAGCGCTACGGCCTCACCCCGCGCGCGCGGATCGTCTCCGTGGCCGTCTCCGGCTCCGAACCGCTGATCATGCTCACCGGGCCCGCGCCCGCCACGCGCAAGGCGCTCGCCAAGGCCGGACTCACCATCGACGACATCGACCTCGTCGAGATCAACGAGGCGTTCGCCGCGGTCGTGCTGCGTTTCGTGAAGGACATGGGGCTGTCCCTGGACAAGGTCAACGTCAACGGTGGCGCGATCGCGCTCGGTCACCCGCTGGGCGCCACCGGCGCGATGATCCTCGGCACGCTGGTGGACGAACTGGAACGGCGGGACCTCCGGTACGGGCTGGCCACGCTGTGCGTGGGCGGGGGCATGGGCATCGCCACGATCGTCGAGCGGCTGTAGGGCCTCGCGCCGCAGAGGCCCGGGGCGCGTCGCCGACCGCGGATGCGCCGTGGTCGCTCGCGCGGTTCCCCGCGCCCCCGAGGCCTGCGGCTCCGCCGCGCCCTCCCCTCCCACCGCCTCTCCCCATCTGAGACTTCACGGAGACACAGTCATGACCGAAAGCACGACCATCCGCTGGGAACAGGACGACACCGGTGTCGTCACCCTCGTCCTCGACGACCCCAACCAGTCCGCGAACACCATGAACCAGGCGTTCAAGGACTCCATCGCGGCGATCGCCGACCGCGCCGAGGCCGAGAAGGACTCGATCCGCGGCATCATCTACACCTCCGCGAAGAAGACCTTCTTCGCGGGCGGCGACCTGAAGGACATGATCAAGGTCGGTCCCGAGAACGCCCAGCAGGCGTTCGAGACGGGCACCGCCATCAAGAACTCGCTGCGCCGCATCGAGACCCTCGGCAAGCCCGTCGTCGCCGCCATCAACGGCGCCGCGCTCGGCGGCGGTTACGAGATCGCCCTCGCCTCGCACCACCGCGTCGCCCTCGACGCCCCCGGCTCCAAGATCGGCCTGCCCGAGGTCACCCTCGGCCTGCTCCCTGCGGGCGGCGGCGTCACCCGCACCGTACGCCTCATGGGCATCGCCGACGCGCTCCTGAAGGTGCTGCTCCAGGGCACCCAGTACAACCCGAAGCGCGCCCTGGAGAACGGCCTCGTCCACGAACTGGCCGCCACCCCGGAGGAGATGATCGAGAAGGCCCGCGCCTTCGTCGACGCCAACCCGGAGTCGCAGCAGCCCTGGGACAAGCCGGGCTACCGCATCCCGGGCGGCACCCCGGCCAACCCCAAGTTCGCCGCGAACCTGCCGGCGTTCCCCGCCAACCTCAAGAAGCAGACGGCGGGCGCCAACTACCCGGCCCCGCGCAACATCCTCGCGGCGGCCGTCGAGGGCTCCCAGGTCGACTTCGAGACCGCGCTGACCATCGAGGCCCGGTACTTCACCGAGCTGGTCACCGGCCAGGTCGCCAAGAACATGATCCAGGCGTTCTTCTTCGATCTCCAGGCCGTCAACTCCGGCGCCAACCGCCCCCAGGGCGTCGAGCCGCGCCAGGTCCGCAAGGTCGCCGTGCTCGGCGCCGGGATGATGGGCGCGGGCATCGCGTACTCGTGCGCCCGCGCGGGCATCGAGGTCGTCCTCAAGGACGTCTCCGCGGAGGCCGCCGCCAAGGGCAAGGGCTACTCCGAGAAGCTCTGCGCCAAGGCGGTCCAGCGGGGACGCACCAGCCAGGAGAAGGCGGACGCGCTGCTCGCCCGCATCACGCCCACCGCGGACCCGCAGGCCCTCGCGGGCTGCGACGCCGTGATCGAGGCGGTCTTCGAGGACACCTCGCTCAAGCACAAGGTCTTCCAGGAGATCCAGGACGTCATCGAGCCGGACGCGCTGCTCTGCTCGAACACGTCCACCCTGCCGATCACGCTGCTCGCGGAGGGCGTCGCCCGGCCCGTCGACTTCATCGGTCTGCACTTCTTCTCGCCGGTCGACAAGATGCCGCTCGTCGAGATCATCAAGGGCGAGCGGACCGGTGACGAGGCGCTGGCGCGCGCCTTCGACCTGGTGCGCCAGATCAACAAGACGCCGATCGTCGTCAACGACTCGCGCGGCTTCTTCACCTCGCGCGTCATCGGGCACTTCATCAACGAAGGCGTCGCGATGGTGGGCGAGGGCATCGAGCCCGCCTCCGTCGAACAGGCCGCGGCGCAGGCCGGTTACCCGGCGAAGGTCCTCTCGCTCATGGACGAGCTGACCCTCACGCTGCCCCGCAAGATCCGCAACGAGACCAGGCGTGCGGTCGAGGAGGCGGGCGGCACCTGGGCGGGCCACCCCTCCGACGCCGTCATCGACCGCATGGTCGACGAGTTCGAGCGCCCCGGCAGGAGCGGGGGAGCGGGCTTCTACGACTACGTGGACGGCAAGCGCGGCAAGCTCTGGCCGGGCCTGCGCGAGCACTTCACCAAGCCCGGACACGAGATCCCGTTCAAGGACATGCAGGAGCGCATGCTCTTCTCCGAGGCGCTCGACACCGTGCGCCTGATCGAGGAGGGCGTCCTGACGTCGGTCGCCGACGCCAACATCGGCTCCATCTTCGGCATCGGCTTCCCGGGCTGGACGGGCGGCGTGCTGCAGTACATCAACGGCTATGAGGGCGGCCTGCCCGGATTCGTGGCACGCGCGCGTGAGCTCGCCGAGCGCTACGGAGAGAGGTTCACGCCGCCGGCGCTGCTGGTCGAAAAGGCCGAGAACGGCGAGAAGTTCAGCGACGCCTGAGTCACCTGGCGTCGGCCGCGCCTTCGGTTTCGCCTGGTCAGAGGCGGAACCGGAGGCGCTGCCCCCGCGTCGTATCCTGCCGTAGGCATGATCACGACAAGTGGAAGGTGGCCGCAGTGCGGTTCACGACTGGGGGAACGACGCGGGCAGTCGGCGTCGGAGTGCTGGTCCTCTCACTGGCCCTGACGGGCTGCGGGGGCAAGAAGAGCAAGAAGAAGCACAAGCACGGCTCGTCGTCCTCGCACAGCCGCACCGTCGGCGGCGCGACGGGCGGTTCCGCGGGGAAGGCCAAGGGTGCGGGCTCCCTGAGCGGCGCCCGGCGGGCCGAGGCGATCCTGCCGCCCGCCGGCACCATGCCGGCCGCCCTGCGCACCGTCACCACGGAGCTGCACAGCCGCGCCAAGGCGCCGTCCGTGTGCAAGGACCCGGGCGGCAAGTGCAAGGGCGCCATCGCGAACGGCCGGGTCGGCTACCGCACCGGCGACCGCGCCGAGGGCGTCGGCTACGACGTGATCGTGTACCGCAACGCGCACGCCGCCCAGCGCGCCTTCACCGCCTGGGAGAGCTTCGCGCGCAACAACACGCGCCAGCTCAAGGTCGTCGACGGCCCGTCGCAGGGCGGCGGGAGCATCACGTACGCCTACAAGACGGCCGCGAAGAAGAACACCCAGGAGATCGTGATCTTCCAGGGCGACTGCATCGGCACGCTGGAGGTCCGTGACACCGCGGGCGCCGCCGCCGCGGGAAGCGACCTGAAGAAGCTCTCCGAGGTCTACGCCGCGCGTCTGCGGCAGGCCGCGCAGGACGAGACGCCGACCGCGAGCGCGGCCGACGTCACCGTGGCGTAGGCAAGCCGGGGGAGTGGCTCACCCCTCCTTGAGCCACTCCCGCAGCTCCTCCTTGAGCGAGCGCTGGAACGCGGTCACCAGCGCCTGCACCACCATCGGCTGCATATGGGCCGACAGCGACCGCATCGCGGCCACGTGCTCGGGGTCCGACTCGCGCTCGCGGTAGGGCCCCCACACCTCGTCGCGGAAGAGCCGCGACAGCTCGTGCGCGGCCGAGCGGGTGTGCTCCATCAGGACCGTGCGCGCCGCGAGGATCGTCTCGTGCTCGATGGGTACGTCCAGGAGCTGCACCCCGAGCCGCAGCAGCCCCAGGTCCACGCGGTACGTCCCCGGCGTCTGGGTCCGGGCGGTCACGCCCATCGCCGCGAGCCGGTCCAGGTCCTGCTCGCCCAGCGCGCGGCCCGCCCTGCGCTCCAGCTCGGCGAGCGGCACGTCCTCCGCGGAGTCGGGCGCCCACGAGGCCACCACCGCACGGTGGATGGCGAGATCGTGCGCGCTCAGGTCCGCCGGCAGCTGTTCCAGGTACCGCTCGATCGCGGCGAGCGTCATGCCCTGGTGCTGGAGCTCCTCGATGAGCGCGAGCCGGGAGAGGTGGGCCTGGCCGTAGTGGCCGACGCGGCGCGGGCCGATGACCGGCGGCGGCAGCAGTCCCTTGGTGCCGTAGAAGCGGATCGTGCGGACCGTGACGCCCGCGCGCGCGGCCAGTTCGTCGACGGTGAGTGTCGGCTCCTCGGTGTCCGTCGTCATGGCAGCGCCCTCCTGTGCATCAATCCGGTGCAACAGTATTGCTGGCACACCAGTGTTGTGAAACCCTCCGGGCCAGTCACTCGCTCCCTCGCACGGCCGGCCAGGCACCCAGTCACGCGTCCGCACACGCACAGCCGATGGCTCCAGGAGGCGGTCATGACCACGATCCTGCGACTCCCCGGGGACCCCGCCGACATCACGCTCCCCGCCCTGCTGCTCCGCAATGCCGAGGACCACGGAGATCTTCCCGCGCTCTCCTGGCGCACGGGCGAGGAGTGGACGACGCTCACCTGGCGCGAGGCGCGGCGCAAGGTCGCCGTGCTCGCCGCCGGGTACGCCGCGCTCGGCGTGCGGCGCGGCGAGCACGTCCTGATGATGATGGGCAACCGCCCCGAGCACTGGCTGAGCGACCTCGCCCTCGTCCACCTCGGTGCCGTCCCCGTCACCGTGTACGGCACCGCGGCCCCCGAGCAGATCGCGCACATCGTCCGGCACAGCGGCGCCCGCTTCGCGATCGTCGAGGGCGCCCGCGAACTCCCGCGCTGGGAGCCCCTGCTCGCCGACGAGAGCGCCCCGCTGGAGCGCCTCGTCGTCGTGGAGGCCGCCGACGCGGGCACCCACCGCACCTACGGCTCCCTGCACGCATCGGGCGGCCGGCTGTTCCATCCGGACGCCTTCGAGAAGGCCTGGCAGGAGAACCGCGCCACCGACGCGCTCACCGTCGTCTACACCTCCGGCACCACCGGCGACCCCAAGGGCGTGCGGCTCACCCACCGCAACGTCGTCCTCAACGGCATCGCCCTGGATTCCGTCGTCGACTTCCCCGAACACGTCGGGCACATCTGCTACCTGCCCTTCGCGCACATCGCGGAGCGCCTGCTCGGCATCTATCTGCCGGTGCTGCGCGCCGCGCACGTCTACCTCTGCGCCGACCCGGCCCAGGTCGCCGCCACCGCGCGCGAGCTGCATCCCGTCCAGTTCTTCGGTGTCCCGCGCGTGTGGGAGAAGCTCGCCGCCTCCGTGCGGGCCGCGCTCGCCGGGCTGCCCGAGGAGCGGCGCCGGGCCGTGGCGGCGGCGAACGAGACGGCACGCGCGCGTGTCGACTGCCTGGAGCGCGGCGAGGAACCCTCCGCCGAGCTGCTGGCCGCGTACGAGGAGGCCAAGGAGAAGGTCCTCGACCCGCTGCTCGCGCTCGCCGGGTTCGACCGGCTGGTGTGGACCGCGAGCGCCTCGGCGCCGATGCCGCTGGACGTCGCCCGCTTCTGGGCCGGCTTCGGGCTGGTGATCATGGACGCGTGGGGGCTGACCGAGACCACCGGCGTCGTCACGACGAACGGACCCGACGCGTTCCGCATGGGGTCGGTGGGCCGCCCCCTGGACGGCCTGGAGATCCGCACCGCCGACGACGGCGAGATCCTCGTGCGCGGCGCGACGGTCTTCGACGGCTATCTGCGGCCCGACGGCGGTGTCGACAGCGCCTGCGACGCGGACGGCTGGTTCGCCACCGGCGACATCGGGCGGATCGACGCGGACGGATTCCTCTGGATCACCGACCGCAAGAAGGAAATGATCGTGACGTCGACGGGCAAGAACGTCTCGCCCGCCCTCGTCGAGAACGCGCTCAAGGAGCACCCGCTGATCGGCCAGGCCCTCGTGCACGGCGACGGCCGCTCCTATCTGGTGGCGCTGCTGGTCCTCGACCCGGATCTGGCGCCCGCCTGGGCCGCCGCCCAGGGCATCGGGCCCGGGGAGGACCTGGTGGCCCACCCGGCCGTGCGGGCGGAGGTGGCCCGCGCCGTCGAGGCCGCCAACGCGCGCCTGAACCGCACCGAACAGGTCAAGCGCTACCGCCTGCTCGCCGAGGAGTGGGGTCCGCAGACGGGCGAGCTGACGCCGTCCCTGAAGCTGCGCCGCCGGGTGATCCGTGAGCGGTACGAGCAGGTCGTCGAGGAGCTGTACACCCCCTGACCAGCATGTGAGAAGTCCCGCTATGTGACGTGCGCCACCGCGTGGGGGGTGATCTCTGGGGGAAGGTGTCCCGTCGGTCCGGGCACGTCAGGGGTGTCGCGGGCCGGAGCACATTCCGGACCCCGGAGCTCTTCCGGGCACCAGAGAGTAGAAGTCGCACGTGAGCAAGGAAGCCGTAGACACGGCCGCCGTGGAGGAGTCCCGCAACGACGCCTCCCAGGCCCCCGCGGACGCCGGCGACGCCGGATACAGCAAGGACCTCAAGGCCCGCCACGTCAACATGATCGCGATCGGTGGCGCGATCGGCACCGGCCTCTTCCTCGGGGCCGGCGGACGCCTCAACTCGGCGGGGCCCGCGCTCGCCGTCGCGTACCTCGTGTGCGGCATCTTCGCGTTCTTCGTCGTCAGGGCGCTCGGCGAGATGGTCCTGTACCGGCCGTCCTCGGGTTCGTTCGTCTCGTACGCGCGTGAGTTCCTCGGGGAGAAGGGCGCGTTCTTCGCCGGTTGGATGTACTTCCTCAACTGGTCGACCACGTGCATCGCCGACATCACGGCGATCGCCCTGTACACGCACTACTGGAGCTTCTTCACCGACATACCGCAGTGGGTGCTCGCGCTGATCGCCCTCGCGGTGGTGCTCTCCGTGAACCTCATCTCGGTGAAGTACTTCGGCGAGATGGAGTTCTGGTTCGCGATCATCAAGGTCGCCGCGCTCTCCGCCTTCATGATCATCGGTATCTGGCTGCTGGCCAGCCAGCACAAGGTGGGCGGCGAGACGCCGGGCCTGAACATGATCACCGACCACGGCGGCTTCCTGCCGAACGGCATCATGCCGGTCGTGATCGTGATGCAGGGCGTCGTCTTCGCGTACGCGTCCCTGGAGCTGGTCGGCGTCGCGGCGGGCGAGACGAAGGACCCGCAGAAGGTCGTCCCGCGCGCGGTGAACTCCATCATGTGGCGCGTGGGCCTGTTCTACGTCGGCTCCGTGGTCCTGCTCGCGCTGCTGCTGCCCGGCTCGCTGTACTCGGCCGACCAGAGCCCGTTCGTGACGGTCCTGTCCAAGATCGGCGTCCCGGCCGCCGGCGACGTGATGAACTTCGTGGTCCTCACCGCGGCCATGTCCTCGCTCAACTCCGGCCTGTACTCCACCGGCCGCATCCTGCGCTCGATGGCCATGTCGGGCTCGGCCCCCAAGTTCACCGCGCGGATGAACCGCAGCCAGGTGCCCTACGGCGGCATCCTGCTCACCGCCTCGATCGGCGTGCTCGGCGTCGGCCTGAACCGCATCGTCCCGGACCAGGCCTTCGAGATCGTCCTGAACGTGGCCTCGCTCGGCATCATCGGCACCTGGATCACGATCATGGTGTGTCACCTGGCCTTCGTGCGCAGCGCGAAGCGCGGGGAGATCACCCGGCCGAAGTTCCGCCTGCCCGGCAGCGGAGTCACCGAGTACGTGACGATCGCGTTCCTGCTCGCCGTCCTGTGCCTGATGTGGAAGGACGCCGAGGTCGGCCGCAAGACGCTGTTCCTCATCCCGATCGTGGGCGCCGCCCTGGTCGCGGGCTGGTTCGGCGTCCGTCGCCGGGTGGCGCGCGAGGCGCAGGGCCTCACCGTCCCGCGGGAGCCGCAGGACCGGTGACAGCCCGGGCGACGGCCGCTCGACGGCCGTTGTCAGTGGTAGCCCCTACGGTGGCGTCATGTCGGAGATCATTTATGTCCGAGGTGACACCACCGCGCCGTTGGGCCAGGGCGTCAAGCTGATCGCCCACGTCTGCAACGACCTCGGGGGCTGGGGGAAGGGCTTCGTGCTCGCGGTCTCGCGCCGCTGGCCGGAGCCGGAGAAGGCGTACCGGCGGTGGCACCGCGAGCGCGCGAAGAACGACTTCGGCCTCGGTGCCGTCCAGTTCGTCGACGTGGGCCGCGGCCTGTGGGTCGCCAACATGGTGGGGCAGCGGGGGATGCGCACGGGCAGCAAGGGCGTCCCCGTCCGGTACGAGGCGATCGACACCGCCCTGACCGCCCTCGCCGACAAGGCCGTCGAGCTCGGCGCCTCCGTGCACATGCCGCGCATCGGCTGCGGGCTCGCGGGCGGCACGTGGTCGCGCGTGGAGTCGCTGATAGCCGAGCGGCTGGTGGCGCGCGGGATATCGGTGACGGTGTACGACTTCGGGGACTGAGGCCATTCGCCGCGGGCGTCGTGCCGGTGTGGCCCGCGTTCCGCTGGGGGGTGCGCGGGGCGGGGGAGTGACGGCCGTCACTCAACTCCCCTACAGATGGGCGTTGTTGTGCACGGATGAGCGGGTATGGCTCTGACATGCTGCTCATCCCCGCGAACATCGGTCCCCTGAACCCGGACGTCGCGCAACTGGTCTTCGGCGTCGTCGTGTTCGGAGGAGTCCTCTTCTTCGTCGGGCGCACGCTGCCCCGTGTCGAGCGCGTGCTCCACGCGCGCGAGATGATCTTCGACGACATACAGGGCGGGAGGCCCGCCCTCTTCAGGAGGGAGGCCGAGCAACTGGCGGCCCTGACTGAAGGGCTGCTCGCCGAGGCCCGGCGCGACGCCGCCCGCACGCGCCAGGACGCGCGGGAGGAGGGCACGGCCTTGATCGCCGAGGCCTGCGCGGACGGCCGGCGGGAGCGCGATGAGGTCGTCGTCACCGGGCAGGCCCGGGTGGAGGCCGAGCGCGCGGCGGCCGAGGCCGAACTGCGCGGCCGCGTCTCGGAGCTGGCGTCCGAACTGGCCAGTCGGATCGTGGGCGAACCGATAGCCGCACCGGGCGGGGCGAACGGCACGGGGAGCGTCGTGGCGCCGGGCACGCGGGCGGACCGTGGCACCGGGCCCGGCTCCGATTCCGGCACCGGGCCGGGCACCGACGCCGAGGACGCCGCGCCCCGCACCGACTCGACGGGTTCCGGCCGCTAGCCCTACGCATTCGGGGCCTCGTCCCCCGTCACCCCTGGCGGCCGGTCCGCCGCCCCCGGAGACTCGACGCATGGATGTCATGGTCTCGGTCAAGGACGGCGAACTGTGGGCGCAGGACTCGGGTGCGCCGAGCGGCACGGGTGCGCCGAGCGGCGCGGGTGGCGAGGGGCTCCCCCTGGTCCTGCTGCATCCGGGAGTCGGTGACTCCCGGATCTGGGACGGCATCCTGCCGCGCCTCACGAAGCGGCACCGGGTGATCCGCTACGACGCGCGGGCGTACGGCAGGTCCCCCGCCCCGACCGCCGCGTTCTCGCTGGTCGAGGACCTGATCGCGGTCCTCGACCACTTCGGGGTGGCCCGCGCCGTCCTGGTCGGGTCCAGCATGGGCGGCGCGACGGCCCTCAGCCTCGCGCTCCGCGACCCGGCCCGGGTGGCGGGCCTCGCCCTGGTCGTCCCGAGCGTCACCGGCGCCGACGACCCGCTGCCGCCGGAGCTGATGGCCGAGGTCGGCAGGCTCGCCGAGGCGGGTGACGTGGAGGGCATCGTGACGCTCATGCGGCGCACCTCCGCCGCCGTGGGCACCGGGGACGACACCGAGGTGACCGAGCTCCTGCGGGCGGTGGTCCCGGCATGGCTCGCTGTCCACCCCCATCACGTGCCGGACCCGCCCGTCTTCGACCGGCTCGGCGAACTGGACGTGCCGTGCGTGCTCGTCCTCGGTGAACAGGACCAGCCCGAGGTCGTCCGCGTCAACGAGGTCATGGCGGAGCGCATCCCCGGCTGCCGTCTGGTCCGCCTCGCCCACAGCGACCACTTCCCGACGGTGCGGGAACCGGACGCGGTGGTCGAGGCCGTCCTGGACGCGTACGCCGCCGCGCGCTGAGGGGACCCGACCGCCCAGGGGGCCGGCGGTCAGTGGTCCAGCAGAGGGGAACGGCGTCCGTCAGAAGCGCGCATGGAGCCTGCGCCCCAGCTCAACGGCGCGCGCCGCCTTCTCCGGCGCGGTCGCGAACGACGTCAGATCGGCGTACGGCGCGAACCGCTTCACCGTCACCGAGCGCGGCACCGCGAACGCCCGCAGCCCCTCCTCGCCATGGATCCGCCCGAACCCCGACTCGCCCGTGCCGCCGAACGGCAGCGCGGGCACGGCCGCGAACCCCAGCACCGAATTGACCGCCACCATCCCGGAGTTCAGCCGCCCGGCCACCGCGCGCCCGGTGGCCCGCGACCCGGTGAAGACCGCCGCGCCCAGCGCGTACGGCGACGCGTTGGCCCGCTCCACCGCCTCGTTCAGGTCCCGCACACGGTTGACCGCGACGACGGGCCCGAAGGTCTCCTCCGTCATCGCGGGCGAGTTCTCGGGGACGTCGACCAGGACCACGGGCTGCACGAACGGTGCCGCGACCGACTCGGGCCCGCCGAGCGGCGCCCGCCCGCCGGCGGACAGCGCCTCCTTCATATGGCGCTCCACGACACCGAGTTGGGTCGCGAGCGTCATCGGGCCGTAGTGCTCCCCGGCGGTCAGGGACCGGGCCCGTGCGGTGATCAGCCCGCAGAGCCGCTCGTGCACCGACGCCACCGCGTAGACGCGCTCGACGCCCGCGCAGGTCTGCCCCGCGTTGGCCATGGCGCCCCACACGATCGCCTCGGCCGCCTCCTCCAGGTCGGCGTCCGCGCCCACGAGGACGGCGTCCTTGCCGCCGCACTCCGCGAGCAGCGGCGTGAGCGAACGCGCGCAGACCTCGGCCACCTTGCGCGCGGTCCCGGGCGACCCGGTGAACGCCAGCTTGTCCACACCGGCCTCCGCGAGCGCCTGCCCCGTCGCGCCGGGACCGGTCACCGTGCGCAGCAGCCCCGCGCAGTCCGGCACCGCGTCGTCGAAGGAGGCCGCGAGGAACGCGCCCGTGCCCGACGTCAGTTCGGACGGCTTGAAGACGACGGCGTTCCCGGCGGCGAGCGCGTATCCGATCGAGCCCATGGGGGTGAAGACGGGGTAGTTCCACGGCCCGATCACGCCGACGACGCCGAACGGACGGTGGCCGAGGAAGGAGCGCTGATGGGCGGAGAGCAGTCCCGACGGCACCCGGCGCACCCGCAGCACGCGCCGCGCGTTGCGGGCGGCCCAGTCCAAGTGGACCAGCGTGAGCATGACTTCGGCCCGCGCGTCGTGCGCGGGCTTGCCGGTCTCGGCCACGACGACGTCCGCGAGCTCGTCCATGCGCCGGGCCAGCGACCGCTTCCACGCGAGCAGCCGGGTCCGCCGGCCGGCCCAGCCGAGGGCCGCCCAGCCGGCGGCCGCGCCCCGGCCGCGCACGACGGCGTCGGCGACCTCGTCGGGGCCGTGCACCGGGTGCTCGCCGATGACGTCACCGGTTGCGGGGGAACGTACGGAGAAGGTCGGCATCAGTCAGGGCTCCTGGGGTACTTCGGCGGGCAGCGGCCGCACCGGACGGCTGTGCGCCTGGTGCGGGGCAGCGCGGGCGACCGGTGCGGCCGCGCGGGCGGCAGCCCGCAGGACCGCCGGACGGCCCCGGACCGCACGCGGTGGTTCGCCGGGCAGTGCGAGGGCGATCCTGCCCACCGAGGGGCGAAGGATGCGCGGGATCCCGAGCTGCCCTCCCCGGGAGCGCTGTCGCGGCCCGGCGGCGTCCCGCGCGCTCGCCGTCGCATACTGGATCACGTACGAACCGGGGACGGACCCACAGGCGGGTCGGTCGCCCGCCGGGCGCTCCGGACCTGTCCGGTCCCGCCCTCCGCCCCCGAGCACGGCCGAGGAGCACGCCGCATGGAGCCCGACCCCCTCCCGCCTCCGCCCGGCGGCATCCTCTGGAGCATCGCGGGCGACATCCGCATGCTCCTCATGCTGCCGCCCGCGCTGACCATGCAGGTGGCCCACCCGGCCGTCGGGGCCGGCGTCGACGAGCACTCGGTGTTCCGTACCGATCCCTGGGGCCGGGGCGAGCGTTCGGTGCGGTCGGTCCTGCTCTGGGTGTACGGCGGGGAGGCGGCCGCCGAAGAGGGCCGCAGGCTCCGCGTGCTGCACCGCGCCATCCAGGGCACCGACGCGCACGGCCGCCGCTACCACGCGCTGATGCCCGCGTACTACGCCTGGGTCCACGCCACCGGTTTCCCCGTCTACCGGCATGCGCAGAAGTACCTGGGCCGTCCCTTCACCGCCGCCGAGGAGCGGCAGCTGTACGCGGAGTGGCTCCAGGTCGGACGGATCCTCGGCATCCACGACCGGGACATGCCGCAGACGCTCCAGGAGTTCTGGCCGCGCTACCGCGAGGTGCTGGCCGACGAGGTGGAGCTCACGGCCGTCGCCGAGGAGCTGACCGCCACGGACCGTCCGGTGCCGCCGCCGGACCGCGGCCCGTACCCGCTGCGGCTGCTGCTGCGCGCGCTGTGGCCGGTGCTCCTGCCGCCGCTGGCCCGCTTCCGCCGCTTCGTCACGATCGGCCTGATGCCGCCGGACGCCCGTGCGGCGATCGGTCTGCCGTGGACGGCCGCGCAGGAGCGCAGACTCCGCCGCTTCGGCAGGGTGGTCCGCACGGTGGTGCCGCTCCTGCCGGAGCGGCTGCGCTATCTGCCGATCGCCCGTGAGGCCCGGGCACGGCACCGCGCCGCCGGGCGGTGAGCCCGGACGGCGCGGCGTGTTCGACCGTGGTGCGGCCGGTTCTCAGTGACCGTGCTTCTCGTCGTCCCCGTGCTCGTGCACGTCGTTCGTGGCGGCGATCTTCTGCCACGACTTCGGCTTGGCCGGCGCGGAAGCGGCACGGGCGATGCCGGCCTCGCGCGCGGCGGGCGCCTCCGGGCGCGAGGGCTGGTACAGCCAGGTGTCGAAGAGCTCCGCGAGCGGCTTGCCGGAGACCTTCTCGGCGTACTTGACGAAGTCGCCGACCTTGGCGTTGCCGTAGGCGCGCGACGTCTGCCAGCCCTTGAGGATCTCGAAGAACGTGTCGTCGCCGACCTCGTTGCGCAGCGCCTGAAGGGCGAGCGCGCCCCGGTCGTAGACCGCGATGTGGAACTGGTTGTCCGGACCCGGGTCGCCCGGCTTGACCTGCCAGAACGGGTCGTCGGCGGGCCGCTGGGCGTACGCGTAGTCCGCCAGCTCCTGGGCCGTGCCCTCGCCCTCCTTCTCCGACCACAGCCACTGGCTGTAGCGGGCGAAGCCCTCGCTGACCCAGATGTCCTTCCAGTTGTCCACGGAGACGTTGTCGCCGTTCCACTGGTGGGCCAGCTCATGCACGACGATCGAGGCGTTGGAGCCGTTCGAGAACGCGGACGGGCTGTAGAAGGGCCGCGTCTGGGTCTCCAGGGCGTAGCTGCTCTTCACGTTCGGGACGTAGCCGCCGAGCGCGTTGAACGGGTACTTCCCGTAGATCGTCTCCAGCCACTCGGCGATCTCGGTGGTCCGCTCGATGCTGGCGCGGGCCGAGCCGGCGTTGTCGCCGAGGTCCTTGCTGTAGGCGTTGAGGACCGGAAGGCCGGACTCCGTCTTGTCGGTCGTGATGTCGAACTTGCCGACCGCGAGCGTGGCCAGGTAGCTGGCCTGCGGCTTGTTCGAACGCCAGTTGTAGCGGGTCCAGCCCAGCTTGGAGCTCTGCGACTGCAGCACGCCGTTGGAGATCGCCTGGGTGCCGTCCGGCACGGCCACCGACACGTCGTACGTCGCCTTGTCCAGCGGGTGGTCGTTGGACGGGAACCACCACACGGCCGACTCCGGCTCCTGTGCCGCGACGCCGCCGTCGGGCGTGCGGTGCCAGGCCGTGTAGCCGTTGATCTTCACCTCGGACGGCTTGCCGGAGTAGCGCACGACCACGGTGATCGGCGTGCCCTTGGCCAGCCCCGCGGCCGGAGTGATCTCCAGCTCCTGGCCGCCGGTCTGCGCGAACTTCGCCTTCTTGCCGTTCACCCGCACCTCGGAGACCTTGAGGCCGAGGTCCAGGTTGAAGCGCGAGAGGTTCTGCGTGGTGCGGGCGTTGATCGTCGCCGTGCCTTCGAGCAGGTCGGTCGCGGGCTGGTACTTCAGCCGCAGATCGTAGTGCGAGACGTCGTATCCGCCGTTGCCGCTCGCCGGGTAGTAGGAGTCGCCGAGGCCCGGGGCCCCGGGGGAGAAGTCCGCCGCCGATGCCGGGATCGCCAGCAGGAGGGAGGCCGCGAGCGCGCCCGGGGCGATGAGTCTGCGGTGCACGAGAGCTCCAAGTCGTAGGGGCACAAGATCGGTTGTTCTTGGTCGCCGACCCTATTCAGCCCTTCCCACGCACGTCATGTCCATGGCCTCAGACGTCACACGATCGCCATTCGGCCGACATGTGCCTGGATGTCCCACACTCCTGTCGCCGCCGCATGCGGCCCTCTGTCGCACGGGAGTTCACCGGTGTACCTTCCGCGCCATGCCGATACGTGCGCGACGCACCCGCCTGTTGTGGAGATCGCTGCTCGCCGCGGCCCTGGCCGCGCTGCTCGCCACCCTGCTGTCCCCGGGCGCCGCGCAGGGGGCCACCGCGTCCCCGCGCACGCCCCTGGACGCACCGGGCGCGAGCTCGGGCAAGGGCAGGCCGGGCGAGAGCAGACCCGTGTACTCGTACGAGGACGCGATACGCGAATCCGTATGGGTCGACATCGGAATCGACGGCGACGCGGACGGCAGGACCGACCGCGTCGCCGTCGACATCGTCAGGCCCCGCGAACCGGACCGCGCGGGCCGCCGGATACCCGTGATCATGGACGCGAGCCCGTACTACTCCTGCTGTGGGCGGGGCAACGAGAGCCAGAAGAAGACCTACGACGCGGACGGCCGACCCGTCCAGTTCCCCCTGTACTACGACAACTACTTCGTCCCCCGCGGATACGGCTACGTCGCCGTGGACCTCGCCGGCACCAACCGCTCCGACGGCTGCGTCGACGTCGGCGGCCGCTCCGACGTCCAGTCCGCCAAGGCCGTCGTCGACTGGCTGAACGGCCGCGCCCGCGGCTACACCAGCCGCACCGGCGACGACCGCGCCACGGCCCCCTGGACCAACGGCGCCACCGGAATGATCGGCAAGAGCTACGACGGAACCGTCGCGCAGGGCGTGGCCGCCACCGGAGTGCGCGGTCTCAAGACCATCGTGCCGATCGGCGCGATCTCCTCCTGGTACGACTACTACTTCGCCAAGGGCGCCCCCCTCTACAACAGCGGCCCCGACCGCCTCGCGTACGGCGTGGAGAGCCCCGAGGCCCGTGCCCGCTGCGGCGCGGTGAAGCAGCGCCTGATCGACGGCGCGCCCCGCACCGGCGACTGGACCCCCCTGTGGACCGAGCGCGACCACGTGCCGGACGCGGGCAAGGTGCGCGCCAGCGTCTTCGCCGTGCACGGGATGCAGGACCTCAACGTCCGCACCAAGCACTTCGGCCAGTGGTGGGACGCCCTCGCCGAGCACGGCGTCGAGCGCAAGCTCTGGCTGAGCCAGGCCGGCCACGTCGACCCGTTCGACTTCCGCCGCGCCGACTGGGTGCGCACCCTGCACCGCTGGTTCGACCACGAACTCCTCGGCTACGACAACGGCGTCGACCGCGAGCCCATGGCCGACATCGAGCGCACCCCGGACCACTGGACCACCGACCGCGTCTGGCCGCCCCGCGCCACGCACACCGTCGCGCTGCGCCCCGCCAAGGGCACGGCACCGGGCGTCGGCACCCTCGGCACGCGCCCCGGCAAGGGCGCCGAGACGTTCACCGACGACCGGCGGCTGAGCGAGACGGACTGGGCCGAGCGCATCGACACGCCGACCTCCGCCAAGGCGGGCTTCGCCAGCCGCCCCCTCGCCCGTGACCTGCGCGTCTCCGGCTCCTCGAAGGTGACCGTCACGGTGACCCCGACGACCCCCACCGCGCACCTGTCCGCGGTCCTCGTCGACCTCGGACCCGCCACCATCCGGGACTACGCCGACGACGCCGAGGGCATCACCACCCTCCCCGAGCGCACGTGCTGGGGCGCGAGCACCCCGGGCGACAGCTCCTGCTTCAAGGAGACGCGCGCCAAGACCGCGGACGTCGACTACACGATCTTCAGCCGCGGCTGGGCCGACCTCGGCAACTGGGCCGACGAGCACCGGGGCCGCCCGTTGACCCCGGGCAAGAAGTACACGATCACCCTCGACCTCGCCGCGAGCGACCACGTCGTACCCAAGGGGCACCGCCTCGCCCTGATCGTCGCGGGCACCGACAAGAACCTCATCGACCCGCCCGCCGACACCCCGACGCTCACCGTCGACCTCGCCCGGACCTCGGCGAAGCTGCCGCTGGTCGGCGGCGCGGGCGCGTTCACCACCTCCTCATCCGTCACCCCCCGCGAAACCCGTCTCGACGGCGTGGCCCCGCCGCGTCCGCTCAACCCCCGCCCGGGAGGCAGCACTTCATGACACCGCGCATCCGTACCCTGGCGCTCGCCTGCGCCGCAGCGGCCCTCGCCGCACCGCTGGTGACGGCGCCCGCGCAGGCGACGCCGATCCCACCGCGCACCGGATTCGAGGAGACGAACGGCGCCCGCTGGACCACCCAGCCCGAGGAGCAGCAGCTCCTGTCCACCGTCGACAGGGCGAGCGAGCGGGTGTCCGTCTCCCGCATCGGCGCCACCAAGCAGAACCGCCCGCTCCAGCTGGTCCGCATCGGTGAACGCCCCGCCAAGAACACGGTGTTGCTGATCTGCAGCCAGCACGGCGACGAGCCGTCCGGCCGCGAGGCCTGCCTGTCGACGATCCGCGACCTCGCGTACGCGAAGGACAAGCGGACCAAGCGCTTCTTGAGCCGCACCACGCTCCTGGTCGTGCCCACCGCCAACCCCGACGGGCGCGCCGCCGACACCCGCGGCAACTCCGACGGCGTCGACATCAACCGCGACCACATCTCCCTGGCGACCGCGGAGGCCCGCGCCATGGCCGCCGTGATCCGCGACCGCGCGCCGGACGTCATCTACGACCTGCACGAGTACGGCGCGACCCCCAAGTACTATGACAAGGACCTCTTCGACCTCTGGCCGCGCAACCTCAACACCGACGAGGCCGTGCACGACGAGGCGCAGACCCTGTCGAAGGCGTACGTGCGGCCGGCCGCCGAGGCCGACGGGCACTCGACGGGCACGTACGGCATCTGGACCGACCCCGTCACGGGCGAGCCGATCAAGCAGACGGCGGGCGACGGGCAGGAGCGCATCCTGCGCAACGTCTCCGGCATCAAGCACGCCGCCGGCCTGCTCATCGAGAGCCGTGTCGACCCCCTCACGGAGGCCGAGAAGAAGGACGAGGCGCTCAACAACCGCCGCCGCGTCACCTCGCAACTCTCCGCGCTCGGAGGTCTGTTCGACTACACCGACGAGCGCCGCAAGAGCCTTGAGGCGGCCACCACGGCGGCGCGGGCCGAGGGCTTCCGCGACCGCGGTCCGGTCTACATCGGCGGCGCCGACAACGACCCCGCCGAGCCGTCCGAGATCATCCAGGACCCGCCCTGCGGCTACCGCCTGGACGCCGCGCAGTACGGGGACATCAGGGACGAACTGGCGCTGCACGGCGTCACCGTGAAGCGCCAGAAGTCCGGCGCCTACGTCCCGCTGCGGCAGTCCGCGCGGGCCCTCGTGCCGCTGCTGCTCGACGAGCGCGCGCCGTATCACCTCGTCACGGGTCGGCCCGACATGAGCTGTTGAGCAAGAGAGATGTGCGTCACATGTGGTAGGGGGTAACGGAGAACAAAGTCTCGACGTAATCGACCCCTTGAAAGGTGTCACCTGTGACGCAGGATCAGCAGAAAGCGGACGACGGGGGAGGGGCGCCCGACAGCGCGGCGCCCGCCCCCGGCGGCCGGTCCCCACAGACGGACAAGGTGGTGTTCGGCGTCACCGCCGTCCTCACCCTGGCCTTCGTGGTCTGGGGCGGGGTGGCGACGGACTCGCTCGAGAATGTCTCCACGGACATGCTCAACGGTCTGATGCACAACGGCGGTTGGTTCTTCATGCTGACCGCCACCGGCTTCGTCGTCTTCGCGCTCTGGCTCGCGATCAGCCGGTACGGGAAGATCACCCTCGGTCAAGAGGGCGAGGAGCCGGAGTTCAAGACCGTCTCCTGGGTCGCCATGATGTTCAGCGCCGGCATGGGCATCGGTCTGATGTTCTACGGCGTGAGCGAGCCGCTCGCCCACTTCACCACGCCCCCGCCGGGCACCGACCCCGCGGACGACGCCGCGGGGATGGAGACCGCGCTGGCCACCACCCTCTTCCACTGGACGCTCCACCCGTGGGCGATCTACGCGGTCGTGGGCCTCGCCATCGCCTACAGCACCTTCCGGCGCCGCCGCCGGCAGACCATCAGCGCCGTCTTCGAGCCGCTCATCGGCGAGAAGCACGCGCGCGGCGGCTGGGGCCGGGTCATCGACATCATCGCCATCTTCGCCACGCTCTTCGGCTCCGCCGCCTCGCTGGGCCTCGGCGCCCTCCAGATCGGCAGCGGCATCGAGGTCCTCGACTGGATGGACAACGCGGGCACCGGACTGCTCGTCGTGATCATCGCGGTACTCACCCTGGCCTTCGTGGCGTCCGCCGTCTCCGGTGTGGAGAAGGGCGTCCAGTGGCTGTCCAACATCAACATGGTGCTGGCGCTGCTGCTCGTCGTGTTCGTCTTCATCGCGGGCCCGACCGTCATCATCCTCGACATGCTGCCGACGTCCATCGGCGCCTACCTCGACGACCTGCCGCAGCTGATCGGCCGCACCGAGGCCTCCAGCGGCAAGGGCGTCGCGGACTGGCTGAGCAGCTGGACGGTCTTCTACTGGGCCTGGTGGATCTCGTGGACGCCCTTCGTCGGCATGTTCATCGCGCGCATCAGCCGGGGACGAACGATTCGCCAGTTCGTCGGCGGCGTCATCCTGGTGCCGAGCACGGTCAGCCTCATCTGGTTCGCCGTCTTCGGCGGCAGCGCCATGACCGTCGCGAACCGGGGCGGCCTCAAGGACGAGAGCACCCCTGAGGCGCAGCTCTTCGGCCTGCTGCACGAGTACCCGATCGCCACGGTCACCAGCCTGCTCGTGATGATCCTCGTCGGCATCTTCTTCGTGTCCGGCGCCGACGCGGCCTCCATCGTGATGGGCACGCTCTCGCAGAAGGGCGCGCTCGAACCGGGCCGGATGGTCGTGATCTTCTGGGGCATGGTGACCGGCGCCGTGGGCGCGATCATGCTGCTGATCGGCGACGGCTCCGACGACGCGCTCACGGGCCTGCGCAACCTCACGATCCTCGTCGCGGCACCCTTCACGATCGTGATGATCGGCATGTGTGTGGCCCTGATGCGGGACCTGCGCCACGACCCGCTGATCGTGCGCGGCGAGCACGGCACGGAAGCCGTCGAGAAGGCCGTGATCGCCGGTCACGAGCAGTACGACGGCGACTTCGAGATCCGGATCGGCCCCGCGCAGGACGACGACGGGGGCCTGGAGTCGGACAACGACCCGGTCAAGAGCACCTGACCGGACCCGCCCCGTTCCGGGAGGCGGCGTCGGCCACCGGCGCCGCCTCCCGGGCGCATCACCAGACACCCCTCACCTCGCCCGTGCCAGGGCGTCCAGCCGGGGCCCGGCGCATACACCCTCGACCACGCGTACGCCGAGGAGGCGCCCGCGACCGCCAACACCCGCCGTACGACGGGGAATTGACGGGACCGGCCCGGCCGCGCGGGCGGACGGGGCTCCCGGGAACGTAGCGGAATGTGCGATGCCGTGCTCACATCACACATCAGGTGGGGATACTCACAGCATGTCTGCCGAGTACGCGACTTTCGCTCTGGCACCGGCCATACGTGCCGGTGGAGTCCTGGCCGACGGTGGCTATCAAGTGCACCGTGATTTCGTCGACTTCATCGTGAACGGGCGCCCCCTCCTCTTCCAGCTCTCCGACCTCGACGCCGTCTCGCCGCTGGCCGCCGACATTCCGCCGGCGATCTTCACCGCACACGTCCGCAGGCTGCTCCTGGAGGCGGAGGCGCCGCTGCACGACGGCCGCTACGTCATATACGGCTGTCCCGAGTGCGAGGGCCTGGACTGCGGCGCGGTCACCGCCGTCATCGAGAAGTCCACCGACGGCGCCGACGACTTCGTCTGGCGCGACTTCGCCTGGCAGACGGCCGAGCCCGCCGACCTGGAGCTCAACGGCTACCACGGCATAGGGCCCTTCCGCTTCCGGGGCGCCGAATACCGCGAGGCGCTCGGGCAGTTGCTCACCGGGGGCGAGCCGCAGGCCCGGCGCCGCGTCCTGCTGATCGGCGCCCGTGTCGCGGTCCTCGCCAAGCTGGCCGCGGCGCTCCGCACGATCGGGATCGGGGCGGAGATCGCGGCGGACGCGGCGGGCGTGCCGCCGGACGAACTGCGCACCTACGGGGCGGTGGCCTTCGGCCGCGCCGTCCCCGAGGAGACCCGCCGCTCCGTCCGCGCGGCCTTCGAGGGGGCCGGTGTCCGGATCGCCTGCGTCGACGGGCTCGCGCCGATCATTCCGCTGCTGGTCGCGCAGATCGAGTACGCGCTGGACCGCAGTCCCCGGGAACAGCGCCGGCTCACCGCTCTCGCGGCGGATCCCCGGTCGGCCCGGGTGGAGGTCACCTCGGCGTGCCGGGTGCAGCTGACGGCGTACCGGATGGACCGGCTGTCGCGCACGCACGTGCACGAGGTCTTCGACGAGGTCCTCGAACCGGGGGAGCATCGGGTGGCGCTGGCGGCGAAGGCGACGAAGGGGGATGCGTACGTGGTGGCTCGGACCTCCACGAGTGTGCTGGTCGCACCGACTTCGGGGTGACCTCGCGTACGCCGCCCGGCCGCGCAGGCCTGCACCGGCGTATCCCGGCTGCGCCGGGGCTGGAGCCACACTTCCCGCTGCCCGGCGCCGTGGGCTGTGCCCACCCGTTCCGCCTTGCGGAACGCCTGCCCACAGCAGGAGCGGCTACCGGCCCACCGGGCGCAGCACGGAGTGAACGGCCCCCACCGGGCCGCGGTCGCACGCGCTCCTGAGGGGACGTGGGGGTATGTGCGAACGGAGCACCGAGCGCACGTTGGCGTCTTTGGACTTGGGGCGCGGCGCAGGGATGGCGAGTACGCACATACCCCCGCGGCCCCGCCCCACCGACGGACAACAGGCGCAGACCCGGCAAGGCGCAGACGCCCACGCACCCGCCCCCCGAGGCGGGCAAAGGCGCACCAGCCCAGGTGACCCGTCAGACGCCAACGTCACCCGCCCCCCGGCGGACCCGGGGCGCAGCGCAGTCCGAGGCGCCCCGCCAGTACAATCGCCGCCTGATGACCGCAACCCTCGTCGCCAAGAATCTCGCCGCCGGCCACGGCGACCGTACCCTCTTCTCGGACCTGGAATTGGTCGTCGCCCCCGGCGACGTCATCGGGCTCGTCGGGGCGAACGGAGCCGGAAAGTCCACGCTGCTGCGCCTGCTCGCGGGGGTGGACGCCCCCGAAGGGGGTGAGCTGAGGCTGTCCCCGCCGACCGCCTCCGTAGGCCACCTCCCCCAGGAACCGGACCGCCGCCCCGGCGAGACGATCCGCGCCTTCCTGGCCCGCCGCACCGGCGTCGCGGAGGCCCAGCGCGTGATGGACGACGCCACCCAGGCCCTGGTCGACGGCGCCCCCGGCGCCGACGACGCCTACGCCACCAGTCTGGAGCGCTGGCTGGCGCTCGGCGGCGCCGACCTCGACGAGCGCTCCGAGGAGGTCACCGCCTCCCTGGGCCTCGCCGTGAGCCTGGACCAGCCGATGACCTCGCTCTCCGGAGGACAGGCGGCCCGCGCCGGTCTCGCCTCCCTCCTCCTGTCCCGCTACGACGTCTTCCTCCTGGACGAGCCGACCAACGACCTCGACCTCGCGGGCCTGGAACGCCTGGAGAGCTTCGTGCGCGGCCTGCGCGCCGGCACGGTCGTCGTCAGCCACGACCGCGAGTTCCTCACCCGCACCGTCACCAAGGTCCTCGAACTCGACCTGGCCCAGCAGCAGATCAACCTCTACGGCGGCGGCTACGACGCGTACCTGGAGGAGCGGGAGACGGCCCGCCGGCACGCCCGCGACGACTACGAGGAGTACGCCGACAAGAAGGCGGCGCTCCAGGGCCGCGCCCAGATGCAGCGCTCCTGGGCGGACAAGGGCGTCAAGAACGCCCGCCGCAAGGCCAAGTCGGGCGGCGGCGACAACGACAAGATCGGCCGCAACTTCCGCAGCGACGCCAGCGAGAAGCAGGCGGCGAAGGCCCGCCAGACGCAGCGCATGATCGAGCGTCTCGACGTCGTCGAGGAGCCCCGCAAGGAGTGGGAGCTGCGCATGGAGATCGCGGCGGCACCGCGCTCCGGCGCGGTCGTGGCGAGCCTGCGCGACGCCCGGGTGCGCCGGGGCGCGTTCACGCTCGGCCCGGTCACCCTGCAGATCGACTGGGCGGACCGCGTGGCGATCACGGGCGCGAACGGCTCGGGGAAGTCGACACTGCTCGGCGCGCTCCTGGGGCGCGTCCCGCTGGACGAGGGCCACGCGGCCCTCGGCTCGGGCGTCCTGGTCGGCGAGGTCGACCAGGCCCGCGCGCTGTTCCACGGCAAGGAGTCCCTGCTGGACGCGTTCTGCGCGGCCGTACCGGACACCGAGCCCGCCGAAGTCCGCACGCTGCTGGCCAAGTTCGGCCTGAAGGCGGACCACGTACTGCGCTCCGCCGCGACGCTGTCGCCCGGCGAGCGGACCCGCGCGGCCCTCGCCCTGCTCCAGGGCCGCGGGGTGAACCTCCTGGTCCTGGACGAGCCGACGAACCACCTCGACCTGCCGGCGATCGAACAGCTGGAGTCGGCCCTGGACGCGTACGAGGGAACGCTGCTCCTGGTCACCCACGACCGCAGGATGCTCGACGCGGTCCACGTGACGCGCCGCCTGGAGGTGGCGGAGGGAACCGTGACCGAACGGCCCCTCTGACCTCAGCCCCACACCCGAACCGGGGCACCCCGCACCAGGGCGCCCCGACCCGGGGCGCCCGGCACGTCGGCGTCAGCGCCGCCCGGGGTCGACCAGACCGGCCCGCCGCAGCGCCTCGGCCATCGCGTCGTTGGCCGGCGGCGGAGCCTGCCGCTGCGGGCGCTGACCGCGCTGCCCGCCGCGCCCACCACCGCGCTGCCCCTGGCCGCCCTGACCGCCCTGGCCACCCTGACGGCGGCCCTGACCACCCTGTCCGCCCTGCTGCCGCTGCTGGGGCGGCCTTCCGCCCCGCTTCGGCTGCTCCCCGTCGGAGGCGTTCGCCTCGTCGTCCAGGCGCAGCGTCAGCGAGATCCGCTTGCGCGGGATGTCGACGTCCATGACCTTCACCTTGACGATGTCACCGGGCTTGACGACATCGCGCGGGTCCTTGACGAAGGTCTTGGACATGGCGGACACATGGACCAGGCCGTCCTGGTGGACGCCGACGTCCACGAAGGCCCCGAACGCGGCCACGTTCGTGACGACGCCTTCGAGGACCATCCCGGAGGCGAGGTCGCCGATCTTCTCCACGCCGTCCTTGAAGGTCGCCGTCTTGAAGGCGGGACGCGGGTCGCGTCCGGGCTTCTCCAGCTCCTTGATGATGTCCGTGACCGTGGGCAGACCGAAGACGTCGTCCACGAACTCGTCCGCCCGCAGCGAGCGCAGCGTCCCCGTGTTGCCGATCAGCGAGGCGACCTCGCCGCCCGTCGCCTTCACCATCCTGCGCACCACGGGGTACGCCTCGGGGTGCACGCTGGAGCCGTCCAGCGGGTCGTCGCCGCCGCGGATGCGCAGGAAGCCCGCGCACTGCTCGTACGCCTTCGGACCGAGCCGCGCCACGTCCTTGAGACCCTTGCGGTTCTTGAACGGGCCGTTCGCGTCGCGGTGCGCCACGATGTTCTCCGCGAGGCCCGCGCCGATGCCGGAGACCCGGGCGAGCAGCGGGGCGGAGGCGGTGTTCACGTCCACGCCGACGCCGTTCACACAGTCCTCGACGACCGCGTCGAGCGAGCGGGACAGCTTCACCTCCGACAGGTCGTGCTGGTACTGGCCGACGCCGATCGACTTCGGGTCGATCTTCACGAGCTCGGCCAGCGGGTCCTGGAGGCGACGCGCGATGGACACCGCGCCGCGCAGCGACACGTCCATGTCCGGCAGCTCCTGCGAGGCGAAGGCCGAGGCGGAGTACACCGAGGCGCCCGCCTCGGACACCATCACCTTCGTGAGCTTCAACTCCGGGTGCTTGGTGATCAGTTCACCGGCGAGCTTGTCCGTCTCGCGCGAGGCCGTGCCGTTGCCGATCGCGATCAGGTCGACCGCGTGCTCGGCGGCGAGCCGGGCGAGCTTGGCGAGGGCCTCGTCCCACTTGTTCGCGGGGACGTGCGGGTGGATCACGTCCGTGGCGACGACCTTGCCGGTGGCGTCGACGACGGCGACCTTCACCCCCGTACGGAAACCGGGGTCGAGGCCCAGCGTCGCGCGCGTGCCCGCGGGGGCGGCGAGCAGCAGGTCGCGCAGGTTCGACGCGAAGACCCGCACCGCCTCGTCCTCGGCGGCCGTCCGCAGCCGCAGCCGCAGGTCGATGCCGAGGTGCACGAGGATCCGGGTCCGCCAGGACCAGCGCACCGTGTCCTGGAGCCACTTGTCGGCGGGCCGGCCGCGGTCGGCGACGCCGAAGCGGTGGGCGACGATGCCCTCGTACGAGGACGGGGTGCCCGGTGCGGCGTCGGCGTCGGTCTCCTCCGGCTCCAGGACGAGGTCGAGCATCTCCTCCTTCTCGCCGCGCAGCATGGCCAGGATGCGGTGCGAGGGCAGCTCGGTGAACGGCTCGGCGAAGTCGAAGTAGTCGGCGAACTTGGCGCCCGCCTCCTCCTTGCCGTCGCGCACCTTCGCGGCGAGGCGGCCGCGCACCCACATGCGCTCGCGCAGCTCACCGATGAGGTCGGCGTCCTCCGAGAAGCGCTCGGCGAGGATCGCGCGGGCCCCGTCCAGGGCGGCCTGCGGGTCCGCGACGCCCTTGTCGGCGTCCACGAACGCGGCCGCGGCGGCCTGCGGCTCCACGCCAGGGTCGGCGAGCAGACCGTCGGCCAGCGGTTCGAGACCGGCCTCGCGGGCGATCTGCGCCTTGGTGCGCCGCTTCGGCTTGAAGGGCAGATAGATGTCCTCGAGCCGCGCCTTGGTGTCCGCCTCGCGGATCCGCGCCTCCAGCTCGTCGGTCAGCTTGCCCTGCTCACGGACCGAGTCGAGGATCGCGGCGCGCCGCTCCTCCAGCTCGCGCAGATAGCGCAGCCGCTCCTCGAGCGTGCGCAGCTGCGCGTCGTCGAGCATCTCGGTCGCTTCCTTGCGGTAGCGCGCGATGAAGGGCACCGTGGAGCCGCCGTCGAGCAGCTCGACGGCGGCCTTCACCTGCCGCTCCCGTACGCCGAGTTCTTCGGCGATCCTGGCCTCGACCGACGAGGGAGTGGGGGTGGACGTCTTCGAAGCTGCCACGTTCCGGTACCGCCTTCTCACTGAGGTTGCCGGGCAATTGTGGCAGGTGGCGCCGACTAGGGACGATCAGACCCGGCTGGCCCGGCCGGTTCGGCCACCCCCACGGGCGGCACCACGCCCGCCCCGGCCGGTGGAACGTGACGCTCCGCCGAACAGCCGGGCAAGTGCGCGGAACGGCAGGGTGACGACGGTGGCGATGGCGGCACCGATCTGCCGCAGGACATCCGCGAGGGCACGGAACATGAATTCTCCCCTTTCGTCTCCCGGTGCCACCAGGAGCGGTGGTGCCGGGAGAGGAACGGGTACCGCGCATGCCCCGGGGCATGCCCCATGCCGTGCGGGCGCGCGGCTCAGCTCTTGCCGAGCAGGTCCGCCGGGAACGCCCCGGCCTGCAGCGCCGTGCCGATGAACAGCGTGCCGAGCTCCGTCAGACGCTCGACGCCCGCTGTGCCCAGGTGCGCGTAGGGGGCCCGGTCCAGCCGGTCCGTCTCCGCCTCGACGTCGCGGCGCAGCGCCACGCCGTCCTCCGTCAACTCGCCCTCGCCGTCCAGCAGCCCACGCCCGCGCAGCCGCTCCACGGCGGCGTCCCACTCGGCCTGCTCCCAGCCCCGGGTGGTGAAGACCCACTTGGGCGTCATGCCCTTGCCGGTGGCGGTGTGGCTCACCAGGGCCTCGATGCCGTCGAGTTCGGCGCCGAGCAGGACCGTGAGGTGCCCGTCGCCGCGGTGCTCGCGCAGCAGCGTGGCCGCGTGCCAGTACGCCAGGTGCGGCTCCTCGGGGACGGGCAGGTCGGCGTGGGCCGAGTACAGCGGACGCGCGCTGCGGGTGCAGGCCTCGGCGGCGCGCAGCGCGAGCCCGGCGGCCTCCGCCATCTCCTTCGAGGCGACGAGCTCCTCGCCGAGGAGCCGGCGCAGCGTCGTGTCGACGGCGCGCAGCCGTGCCGCGAGCACGTCCTCGGGCGAGGCGGTCCGCCACACCTCGGGCACGTGCGCCGCCACGAGCGCGTGCTTGTAGTTGTAGAAGGCCGCGGTCACGGTCCCGGCGCCGACGGGCCCCATGGCCGCCGCGCGCACGGCGAAGTTGACGGCGCTGCGGTGGGTGATCCCGAGCCCGGCCAGCTCCCGCGCCACGTCGGGCGAGAAGTAGTGCGTGGAGTGCAGCGAGTTGAGGACGTTGTGACAGCGGCGTCCGGCGCGCGGCTGCGGCGCGGCGTCCGGGGCGGAGGTCGTCGAAGAGGTCATGGGCCCACGCTACCTACTGGTCGGTATGGAGTGCGTGCCCCGGTCACGGATGGCAGGAAAGGTGGGGTACTCGTCATTGCGGTCACCGTGCGGCGGGCCAAGAATCGAGGGCATGGAGCAGCGAACCGTCCTGGTCGTCCTCTTCGAGGGCGTCCAGAGCCTTGATGTCACGGGTCCCGCGGAGGTGTTCGCCGGCGCGAGCAACTGCCTGGACGACCCGGGGGCCGGCTACCTCGTGCGCACGGCCTCCCTGGACGGCTCTCCCGTACGCGCCACCAGCGGCCTGACCCTGGTTCCCGACGTCGCGCTGGCCGACGCCCCGGTGCCGCACACGCTGCTCGTCCCGGGCGGTGAGGGCACCCGCCCGCCGGACCCGGAGCTGACCGCCTGGCTGCGCGCGAACGGCCCGCGCGCCGAGCGCCTGGTGTCCGTCTGCACCGGCGCGCTCCGGCTCGCCGAGGCCGGGCTCCTGGAGGGCCGCCGGGCGACGACGCACTGGGCGTACTGCGACAAGCTCGCCAAGGACCACCCGGGCGTCGAGGTCGACCCGGACCCCATCTTCGTGCGCGACGGTCCGGTCGCGACGTCCGCCGGTGTCACCGCCGGCATCGACCTCGCGCTCGCGCTCGTGGAGGAGGACCTGGGCCGGGAGGTGGCCCTCACCGTCGCCCGCTACCTGGTGGTCTTCCTCCGCCGCCCGGGAAACCAGGCGCAGTTCAGCGTGCAGCTGGCCACGCAGACCGCCCGGCGCGAACCGCTGCGCGAGGTCCAGCAGTGGATCACCGAGCACCCGGCCGAGGACCTCTCGGTCGACGCGCTGGCCGCGCGCGCCCGGCTCTCGCCCCGCCACTTCGCCCGCGCCTTCCAGGCCGAGACGGGGCTGACACCGGGCAAGTACGTCGAGCGCGTCCGAGTCGAACACGCCCGCAGGCTCCTGGAGGACACCTCCGACGGCGTGGAGGAGGTGTCACGCGCGTGTGGCTACGGCACTCCCGAGGCCATGCGCCGCGCCTTCCTGAAGGCCCTCGGGACGGCACCGGCCGAGTACCGCCGCCGCTTCCGTCCCGTACCCGCCCACCCGCAATGACCGCACCCGTCCACTCCGAACCGTCCACTCCGAACGATAGGGACACCATGCAGATCGCCATTGCCCTGTACGAGCGCTTCACCGCCCTGGACGCCATAGGCCCGTACCAGATGCTCAGCGGCCTCCCCGGCGCCGAGACGGTCTTCGTGGCCGAACGGACCGGCCCGGTGGGCGACGACAGCGGCAGCCTCACGCTCGTCGCCGGCGCCTCCTTCGACGAGGTGCGGCGCCCCGACATCGTGGTCGTCCCCGGCGGCCCCGGCCAGAGCGACCAGACGGAGAACGGGCCGCTCCTGGACTGGCTCCGCGCGGTCGACGCCACGACCACCTGGACGACGTCGGTGTGCACGGGCTCGCTCGCCCTCGCCGCCGCCGGACTCCTCAAGGGCCGCCGCGCCACCTCGCACTGGCTCGCCCTCGGCGAACTCGACAGGATGGGCGTGGAGTCGACGGGGGAGCGGGTCGTCTTCGACGGCAAGTACGTGACGGGGGCCGGTGTCTCCGCGGGCATCGACATGGGGCTCGCCCTGGCCGGCCGGATCGCGGGCGACGAGGTCGCGCAGACCGTGCAGCTCCTGACCGAGTACGACCCCCAGCCGCCCTACGACGCCGGGTCCCCGGAGAAGGCGCCCGCGCACATCGTGGCCTCGTTCCGTGACGGGAGCCGCTTCGAGGAACTGGCGGACCAGTCGGGCCGCTGACGGCTCAGTCGCCCTGAACGGTCCAGGTGAAGCGCGGCTGCCTGCGCTCCAGGAAGGCGGCGACCCCCTCGGCGGTGTCGCCGCTGCCGCGCGCCTGCCCGGCCCAGTACGCGTCCCGGTCCGTGCGTCCCGCCGCGAACTCCTTGGCCGCCGCCTGCGTCAGCTGCGAACGCGTCGCGAGCACGTGGGTGAACTCCGCGACCCGCTTGTCCAGTTCGCCGGAGGGCAGCACCTCGTCCACCAGGCCGGTGCGCAGCGCCCGCTCGGCGCCGATCAACTCGCCGGAGAAGAGCAGGTACTTGGCGGTGGCGGGCCCCACGAGGGAGACCAGGCGCCGGGTGGACGCCGCCGAGTAGACGATGCCCAGCTTGGCCGGGGTGATCCCGAAGGAGGCGCCCTCGTCCGCGAACCGCAGGTCGCACGCGCCCGCCAGCTGACAGCCGCCGCCCACGCAGTAGCCCCGCACGGCGGCCACCGTCGGCTTGGGGAAGGCGGCCAGGGCCTCCTCGGCCCGCACAGCGAGGTCCTGCGGCGCCGTCGCCGACTTGCGCAGCGAGGAGATGTCGGCGCCCGCGCAGAAGGTGTCGCCCGCGCCGGTGAGCACGACGGCCCGCACGGCCGGGTCGGCGGCGAGCCCCGCGAACAGCGGCGGCACCTGGCGCCACATGTCCGCCGTCATGGCGTTGCGCTTGGCCGGATGGTCGATGACGACGGTGGCGACGCCGTCCGTGACGGTGTGCCTCAGCTGCGGCTCCATGCGCCGGATGCTATCCGTACCCCTCGAACGTACGATCAAGAAGGGGTGGGACGAAAGGCATATAGGGAACATAGGGCGCACAAAGCTCTGCCGAGCGGGACGGAGACGCCGATGGCCGGACGTGAGGACGCCGATCCCACGGATCCCACCAACCCCACCGATGCCGGACCCGGCAAGCCCGCGAACAGGGGTGCGGGCGACCCGGGAGCCCGGCTCAGCCGCAGCTTCGGCTGGCTCGCGCTGCTGGGCGTGATCCTCGCGGTGGCGGGGCTCGTCGGGCTCGTCTACACCGGCGTCGCCACGCTGACCTCGATGCTGCTGTTCGGCTGGCTCCTGCTCGTGGGCGGCTTCGTCGGCCTGCTGCACGCCGTGCAGTCGCGGGGCAGCAGCTTCTTCTGGCTGGGCGTCGTGGTCGCCGCGCTGAACCTCGCGGCGGGCGTCGTCATCATCCGCAGGCCCGACGTGGCGGCGGAGGCGCTGACCATGTTCGCGGCCCTGCTCTTCCTCACGGGCGGTGTGTTCCGCCTGGTCGGCAGCCTGGTGGTGCGTGGCCCACAGTTCGCCCTGACGCTGTTGCAGGGCGCCTTCGGCCTGCTCATCGGCATCCTGGTGCTCGCCGGGTGGCCGAGCAGCAGCCAGTACGTCATCGGCTGCTTCTTCTCCCTGGCCCTGCTCTTCGACGGCCTCGGTCTGATCGCCACCGGCATCGGCGGGCGCCGCATCGTCAGCCTCGTACAACCTGAAGAACGCGCCAAGGCGGCACAAGGAGAGCAGGACCGGTCAGACAAGTGACGCGGTCATGCGCCACCGATCAAATCCCGTCGATAGTCGCTGACTTCTGGTCAGTAGCGCGGTCCGGACCAGCGCATTCCCAACACTCGATGTGTGGTGACAATCGAGCGCAAGGGCGGCGACCGGACGATGGAGAACGACGGGAGGGGGCCCGGCCCGCTCCCCAGGGGTGACGGACCGGTGCCGTACGAGGGCGTATGGCGCTTCACCGCCCCCGCCGTCGACGCCTCCGTTCCCCAGGCACGGCACGCGGTGCGGGACCTGCTGGCCCGGCAGGGCGTCCCCGCCTCGGACGACCTCATCCAGGGCCTGCTGCTCATCGTCTCCGAGCTGGTCACCAACGCGGTGCGCCACGCGGCCCTGCTCTCGCCGATGCTGGCGGTGGAGGTCGCCGTCGGCGCCGAGTGGGTGCGGGTGTCCGTCGAGGACAACCACCCCTACCGCCCGACGGCCCTCGTGGCGGACCACGGGCAGACGGGCGGCCGGGGGCTGCTCCTCGTCCGCGAGATCACCCAGGAGGCGGGCGGCGCCTGCGACGTCGAGCACACCGCGACCGGGGGCAAGGTCATCTGGGCGGCCCTGCCCCTCAAGCCCGGCTGCGACTAGCGCGCACCGGCCCGCCGCGCGGTCACCAGCCGGCGGACGGGCCGGTCAGCTCCTTGATCGCGGGACGCGCCGCGTCGAGCACGGTCATGAACCACGCGGAGAACGGCCCCTTGGCGTGCCGCTCGGCCAGCTCGTCCGCGGTGACGAAGGCGGTGTCGCCGATCTCGGCGGGGTCGGGCCGCAGCGGCGACTGCACCATGCCCACGAACAGGTGGTTGAATTCCTGCTCCACCAGCCCCGAGTCCGGGTCCGGGTGGTTGTAGCGCACGGTGCCCGCCTCGGCGAGCAGCGACGGCGAGACCCCCAGCTCCTCGTACGTACGCCGGGCGGCCGCGGCGAACGGCGCCTCGCCCGGGTAGGGGTGGCCGCAGCACGTGTTCGACCAGACGCCGGGGGAGTGGTACTTGCCGAGGGCGCGCTGCTGGAGCAGCAGACGGCCCTGCTCGTCGAAGAGGAAGACGGAGAAAGCCCGGTGCAGCTGCCCGGGGGCCTGATGCGCGGAGAGTTTCTCCGCCGTGCCGATCGTCCTGCCGTCCTCGTCGACGAGTTCCAGCAAGATCGCTTCTCCGGTGCCGTTCGACGAGCTGTTCGTCGCGGTGGCAGGTGTGATCGGCATACCCATCCTTCGCTTCGGTCTTCGAGCCCCAAGTCTGCCGTACGTTCCGGACACTCCCGACACTCCGGGGACCCGCATGTCCCGCCGTGGACGGCACGGCGGGACATGCGGGGGCGCCTCCCGAGGAGACGCCCCCGGAAGGCCTCAGACCCCGAAAGCGGCCGGATACCTGATCGTGCCCTGCGGGAGCGGCACGGAACCGTCGTCCTCGTTCAGGACGAGGGCCATCATCGCCTCGTCCGGCACCTCGAACCCTGGCCGGATTCCATAGCCGGAAGCGGGCCGGAATCCGAACCGCGGGTAGTACTCGGGGTGCCCGAGGACGAGCACGAGCCGCTCGCCCCGCGCGCGTGCCGCATCGAGCACGGCACGGATGACGGCCGAGCCGGCCCCCGTCCGCTGGTACTCCGGCAGGACGGCGCACGGCGCGAGTGCCAGCGCGGGCGCGCCGTCCACCCGGCAGCGGGTGATCAGCGCGTGCGCCGCCACCGAGCCGTCCGGCGCCTCGGCGACGTAGGACAGACCCGGCAGCCAGGCGTCGGCGTCCGCGCGCAGCGCGTCGACCAGGTCGGCCTCCGCCTCCGTCTCGAAGGCCGCGGTGTTCACGGCGTGCACCGCGGCGACGTCGGCCGGGGTCTCCGGCCGGGTCGGCCAGGAGTCCGCGGGCCGCAGGACGTAGCCCGTGTAACCGAACTCCGTCCCGTGCTCGCGCCGCATCGCGATCTCCGCGCGGGTGGCGGCGAGCGCCTCGGCCATGCCGGGGGCGCCGGGGTCCGCCGCGTCCGCGCGAGCGGCCAGCGGGCCGTAGTACTCGTCCCAGTCGGACTCGGGCTGCCGGTACACGCCGAGCACGGAGTACCCGGCGCGCGCGGTGGCTCGAATGTTGTCCTCTCCGGTACGCAGCGCGTAGTGCTGCGCCCAGAAGGCGCGGGCGGCCTCGGACGGCTCGGCGGCCGTCCATTCGCACTCGGTGACGACGAGCGTGCCGCCGGGGGCGAGCAGGCGTCGCCAGGCGGTCAGCGCGGTGTCGAAGCCGACGTTGTAGACCGAGCTCTCGGCCCAGACGAGATCGAACGAACCATCCGGATGGGGGAGTTCGGTCATGTCGGCGTTGACGGCCGTGATGGATCCGTCGAGCCCGCGGGCCCGTGCGGACGCGCGGAGCTCGTCGAGGAACGGCTCGTGCAGATCGACGGCGGTCACCTCGGCGCCGGCCTCGGCGGCGAGCAGCAGCGCGACCCGGCCGGGGCCGCAGCCGAGGTCGAGCACGCGCGGCCGCTCGGGCAGCGGCCCCGCGAAGGAGAGCAGCCGCCGGGTGGTGGCGTCGGAGCCGGGTCCCTGCCGGGGAAGCCCGTGGTGCAGGGCGAAGAAGGCGTCGGTGGTGGAAGCGTTGTCAGTCAACGTGGGGAAACCCTTGAGTGAGGGGCTCGGCAGACGTGCCGTACGCACGCGCCCGCGACGGGTACGAAGGTGTACGCGTGAAGGCGGTACGAAGAGGACGTACGAAACGTACGAGAAGTCAGCCGTGAGCCCGGGAAGTGGGGATGCACGTGTCGCTGCGCAGTACGAGAGCAGCGCTCGGCGCGACAGTCATCAACCCACCTCCTTCATTGCTCGGCGCTCAAAGATCCTTGGCCACGATAGCACGCAACGTGATGGCGCGGCCGTGCCTCAGTGGCAGACCTTCGCCTCGTGCTGGGCGTGACCGCTCGGCTCCAGCTGGAAGGTGCAGTGCTCGACGTCGAAGTGGTCGCCGAGGCAGGTCTGGAGCTCGTGCAGCATCTTCTCGTGGCCGATCGCGTCGAGGGTGTCGGAGCCGACCACCACATGGGCGGAGAGCACGGGCAGGCCCGACGTGATCGTCCAGGCGTGCAGGTCGTGCACCTCCTCGACACCCGGCAGGGCGAGGATGTGGGCCCGCACCTCGGCCATGTCGACGTCCTTGGGCGCCGACTCCAGGAGCACGTTCAGGGTCTCCTTGAGGAGCTTCACCGTCCGCGGGACGATCATGAAGCCGATGACGAGCGAGGCGATCGGGTCGGCCGCCTGCCACCCGGTGAGCAGGATCACGGTCGCCGAGACGATGACCGTGACCGACCCGAGGGTGTCCGCCACGACCTCCAGGAAGGCGCCGCGCACATTGAGGCTCTCCTTCTGGCCGCGCATCAGGAGCGAGAGCGAGATCATGTTCGCGACGAGGCCGAAGACGCCGAAGAAGACGGCGAGCCCGCCCTGGGTCTCGGCCGGCGTGAAGAAGCGCTCGACCGCCTCGTACAGGACGTAGCCGCCGACGCCGAGCAGCAGCAGACAGTTGGCGAGCGCGGCGAGGATCTCGGCGCGTGCGTAGCCGAAGGTGCGGTTCTGGGTCGGCGGGCGGTTCGCGAAGTGGATCGCGAGGAGGGCCATGCCGAGGCCCACGGCGTCCGTCGCCATGTGTGCCGCGTCCGCGATGAGCGCGAGTGAGTCGGCCATGACGCCGCCCACTATCTGGGCCAGCATGACGGTGATCGTGATGCCGAGCGCTGTCCGCAGCCGCCCCTTGTAGGCGTTGGCCGCCGTCCCCGTCGTCGGTGCCCCGTGCGTGTGTCCGTGATCGTGCCCAGCCCCCATGGAGCCGCCCTCCCGCGTCGGTCATCGGTCTGCTGTCCGCTGGTCGCGGTGCACAGTGAACTACGGGTGGGGGGTATCTGGCAACGCGGCACTGAACACCGTTGTCATATGCTCTGACCTGCGAAAATGGCAACGATTACCGGCAAGGCGGCGGCACGGCGAGGGGCGCAGGTCAGAGCGCCGGAACGATCAGCTCCGGGGTGGCGCGGGGCGTCCTGGCGGCGCCGTGGAGGCCGACTCCCCGACAGCGTCCCCGTGAACCTCACCGATCAGGGTGATCCGTCAGGCCGCCGGGAGCCCCTCCGACCGGCGCCGGGCACCAGGTGGGCGCTATGCGGGCAAGCCGGGCGCCGTGCGGGCGCGGTTTGTGGGCGCGGCCCCTCTTCCACCATGATGATCGCCAAGGCCCAGGCCCTCGCAGGCCGCCCTTATCGGGGCGTGAACGGGTGATGAACGCCCGCTTCCCATCATCCGATAGCCTCTGCCGACGTGCCGCCCGGCCGCTGTGGCCAGGGGCGCCCCCCTTACGCATGTGCCCGGCGCGAGCCGCGCCGGGACTCAAGGAGTGAGTTCGTCTGTCGACCGCCATCCTCACCGGCCAGCCGGTCCCCGGGTCGCCGCTCGAAGGCGATCTGCGGTCCCTCGGCTTCGACGTGCGGGTCGCCTCCGACGCGGCGGACGTCGAGACGCTGCTCGCCGCCGTACCGGGTGGCCAGCGGGTCGCGGTCGTCGACGCGCGCTTCGTCGGGCACGTCCACGCCCTGCGTCTCGGTCTCACCGACCCCCGCTTCCCCGCGTCCGCCGTGACCGGCGCCGTCACCGCGCAGCCCGAGGCCCGCAAGGACCTGACGCGCGCCCTGCGCGCCACGGCCGGCACCACGGGCGCCGTCGTGACGCTCGACGCCCTGCCGGACGACATCGCCGCCGCGATGGAGTCCGCCGAAACGGACGTGCACCGCCCCGAGCTCGGCACCCTCGTCGCCACCGTGCCAACCGACCCGCAGGCGCGCAACGAGGCACGGCAGGCCGTCGCCGCCGTCGACGACGAAGCCGTGCGCCTGCGCACCGCGGTCAAGTCGCGGGACGGCTTCTTCACGACGTACTGCATCTCCCCGTACTCCCGCTACATCGCCCGCTGGTGCGCCCGCCGGGGCCTGACCCCGAACCAGGTCACCACCGCCTCCCTGCTCACCGCGCTGATCGCGGCGGGCTGCGCGGCCACCGGTACCCGCGGCGGCTTCGTCGCGGCGGGCCTGCTGCTGCTCCTCTCCTTCGTCCTGGACTGCACGGACGGGCAGCTCGCCCGCTACTCCCTCCAGTACTCGACGCTCGGCGCCTGGCTGGACGCGACGTTCGACCGCGCCAAGGAGTACGCGTACTACGCGGGCCTCGCGCTCGGCGCCGCCCGCGGCGGTGACGACGTATGGGCGCTCGCGCTCGGCGCGATGGTCCTGCAGACCTGCCGCCACGTCGTCGACTTCTCCTTCAACGAGGCGAACCACGACGCGACCGCCAACACCAGCCCCACGGCGGCCCTGTCCGACAAGCTCGACAGCGTCGGCTGGACGGTGTGGGTGCGCCGGATGATAGTGCTGCCCATCGGCGAGCGCTGGGCGATGATCGCCGTGCTCACCGCGGTCACCACCCCGCGCATCACCCTCGTCGTCCTGATCATCGGCTGCGCGCTCGCCGCCTGCTACACCACGGCCGGACGCGTCCTGCGCTCGCTGACCCGCAAGGCGACCCGCACCGACCGCGCCGCGCTCGCCCTGCGCGACCTGGCCGACAACGGCCCGCTCGCCTCCGCCTTCGCCGCCCTCGGCCACCGGCCCTGGCTGCGCCCCGCGCCGGTCATCGCCTTCGCCGGCGGTGCCGCGCTCGTCGGCACCGCGGTGGCCAACTCCTACGGCAGCCCCGTGGTCGTGGTGGCCGCGGTGGTCTACGTCGCCCTGTCGGGCTTCGCCCTGGGCACCCCCCTCAAGGCCCCCCTCGACTGGCTGGTCCCGCCGTTCTTCCGCGCCGCCGAGTACGGCACGGTCCTGGTACTGGCGGCCAAAGCCGATGTGAACGGAGCGCTTCCCGCGGCTTTCGGGCTCGTGGCCGCGGTCGCCTACCATCACTACGACACGGTGTACCGCATCAAGGGCGGCACCGGCGCACCCCCGCGCTGGCTGGTGCGGGCGATCGGCGGCCAGGAGGGCAGGACCCTCGTGGTCGCGCTGGCCGCGGCCCTGTTGCCCACCTCAGATTTCACCGTCGCGCTCACGGCACTCGCCGTGGCCGTGGCACTCGTGGTGCTCGTCGAGAGCATCCGCTTCTGGGTGTCCTCCGGAGCACCCGCCGTACACGATGAAGGAGAACCCGCATGATCGGCCTCGTCCTGGCCGCCGGCGCCGGCCGGCGTCTGCGCCCCTACACCGAAACGCTCCCCAAGGCGCTGGTGCCCGTCGTGGGCGAGGGAACCGAGAACGAGCTGGCCGTCCTCGACCTCACCCTGAAGAACTTCGCCGAGATCGGTCTGACCGACGTCGCGATCATCGTCGGGTACCGCAAGGAGGCGGTCTACGACCGCAAGGCGGCGCTCGAGGCCAAGTACAACCTCAAGCTGACGCTGATCGACAACGACAAGGCCGAGGAGTGGAACAACGCCTACTCCCTGTGGTGCGGCCGTGACGCGATCAAGCACTCGGTGATCCTCGCCAACGGCGACACCGTGCACCCGGTCTCCGTCGAGAAGACGCTGCTCGCCGCCCGCGGCGACGGCAAGAAGATCATCCTCGCCCTCGACACGGTGAAGAGCCTCGCCGACGAGGAGATGAAGGTCATCGTGGACCCCGAGAAGGGCGTCCAGAAGATCACCAAGCTCATGGACCCGGCCACGGCCACCGGTGAGTACATCGGCGTCACCCTCATCGAGGGCGAGGCGGCCGAGGAGCTCGCCGACGCGCTGAAGACCACCTTCGAGCGCGACCCCGACCTCTACTACGAGGACGGCTACCAGGAGCTCGTCAACCGCGGCTTCAAGATCGACGTGGCGCCGATCGGCGATGTCAAGTGGGTCGAGATCGACAACCACGAGGACCTCGCCAAGGGCCGGGAGATCGCGTGCCAGTACTGACGAGGCTCATCCCCTCGCCGGTCGTCGTCGACATTCGGCCGGGGGCGCTCAACGACCTGGCCGATGTCCTCGCCGACCAGCGGATCTGCTCGTCGACCGGCAAGCTCGCCATCGCCATCAGCGGCGGCTCGGGCGCGGTGCTGCGTGAGCGGCTCGCGCCCTCGCTGGGCGGCGCGGAGTGGTTCGAGGTCGGTGGCGGCACGCTGGACGACGCCATCAAGCTCGCCGACGCCATCAAGAAGTCGGGCCGCTACGACGCGATCGTGGGCCTCGGCGGCGGCAAGATCATCGACTGCGCCAAGTTCGCCGCGGCGCGCGTGGGCCTGCCGCTGGTCGCCGTCGCGACGAACCTGTCGCACGACGGCCTCTGCTCGCCGGTCGCGACCCTCGACAACGACGCGGGCCGCGGTTCGTACGGCGTTCCGAACCCCATCGCGGTCGTCATCGACCTCGACGTGATCCGCGAGGCGCCGGTCCGCTTCGTCCGCTCCGGCATCGGCGACGCCCTCTCCAACATCTCCGCGATCGCGGACTGGGAGCTGGCCGCCCGCGAGCGGGGCGAGGACATCGACGGGCTCGCGGCCGCCATGGCCCGCCAGGCCGGCGAGGCCGTCCTGCGCCACCCCGGCGGTGTCGGCGACGACGGGTTCCTCCAGGTCCTCGCCGAAGGCCTGGTCCTCACCGGTATCGCGATGTCGGTCTCGGGCGACTCCCGCCCCGCGTCCGGCGCCTGCCACGAGATCAACCACGCCTTCGACCTCCTTTACCCCAAGCGCGCGGCCAGCCACGGCGAGCAGTGCGGCCTGGGCGCGGCCTTCGCGATGCACCTGCGCGGCGCCCGCGAGGAGTCGGGCTTCATGGCCCAGGTCCTGCGCCGCCACGGCCTGCCCGTGCTGCCGGAGGAGATCGGCTTCACCGTGGAGGAGTTCGTGAAGGTCGTGGAGTTCGCTCCGCAGACCCGTCCGGGCCGCTACACGATCCTCGAACACCTCGACCTGTCCACCGACCAGATCAGGGACGCATACGCCGACTATGCAAAAGCCATCGGTAGCTGAGCTCCGCCCGGTTGTTCACCCCCCGGGGGTCAAGGACCGGCGGAGCGGCGAGCACTGGGGCGGACGCCTCTACATGCGCGAGATCTCGCTGCGCATCGACCGTCACCTGGTGAACACCAAGGTCACGCCCAACCAGCTGACCTACCTGATGACCGTCTGCGGCGTCCTCGCGGCCCCTGCCCTGCTGGTGCCGGGCATCTGGGGCGCGGTTCTCGGTGTCGTCGCGGTTCAGCTGTACCTCCTGCTCGACTGCGTCGACGGCGAGATCGCCCGGTGGCGCAAGCAGTACTCGCTCGCCGGTGTCTGGATGGACCGCGTCGGCGCCTACCTCACCGACGCGGCCGTCCTCGTCGGTTTCGGCCTGCGCGCCGCCGACCTGTGGGGCTCGGGCCGGATCGACTGGCTGTGGGCGTTCCTCGGTACGCTCGCCGCGCTCGGCGCCATCCTGATCAAGGCCGAGACGGACCTGGTCGCCGTGGCCCGTGCGCAGAACGGCAAGGAGCAGGTGAAGGAGGCCGCGTCCGAGATGCGCGGCTCCGGCATGGCCCTGGCCCGCAAGGCCGCCGCCGCGCTGAAGTTCCACCGTCTGATCCTGGGCATCGAGGCGTCCCTGCTCATCCTGGTCCTGGCGATCGTGGACCAGGTCCGGGGCGACCTGTTCTTCTCGCGGCTCGGCGTCGCCGTGCTGGCCGGGATCGCGCTCCTGCAGACGTTGCTGCACCTCGTGTCCATCCTGGCTTCGAGCAGGCTCAAGTGAGTACGGCAGGGGGCAAGACGATGAAGGTCGGCGCCGTCATCATCACGATGGGCAACCGGCCGCAGGAGCTGCGCGCCCTCCTCGACTCGGTCGCCAAGCAGGACGGCGACCCGGTCGAGGTGGTCGTGGTCGGCAACGGCGCCCCCGTGCCGGACGTCCCCGCCGGTGTGCGCACCGTCGAGCTGCCCGAGAACCTCGGCATCCCCGGCGGCCGCAACGTCGGCATCGAGGCCTTCGGCCCTGGCGGCACCGACGTCGACATCCTGCTCTTCCTGGACGACGACGGCCTGCTCGCGAACATGGACACGGCCCAGCTGTGCCGCGAGGCCTTCGCCGCCGACCCGGAGCTCGGCATCATCAGCTTCCGCATCGCGGACCCGGAGACGGGGGAGACCCAGCGCCGCCACGTGCCGCGCCTGCGCGCCGCCGACCCGATGCGCTCCTCGCGCGTGACCACCTTCCTGGGCGGCGCCAACGCGGTGCGCACGAAGGTCATCGCCGAGGTCGGCGGGCTGCCGGACGAGTTCTTCTACGCGCACGAGGAGACCGACCTCGCCTGGCGCGCGCTGAACGCCGGCTGGATGATCGACTACCGCTCCGACATGGTCCTCTTCCACCCGACGACGGCCCCCTCGCGGCACGCGGTCTACCACCGCATGGTCGCCCGCAACCGCGTCTGGCTGGCCCGCCGCAACCTCCCCGCGCTCCTGGTCCCGGTCTACCTCGGCGTCTGGCTGCTCCTCACCCTCGCCCGGCGCCCCTCGGGCCCGGCCCTGAAGGCCTGGTTCGGCGGCTTCAAGGAGGGCTGGACCACGCCCTGCGGACCGCGCAGGCCCATGAAGTGGCGTACGGTGTGGCGGCTGACCCGACTGGGCCGACCTCCTGTCATCTGACAAGCTCGGGTCTGAGAGCATCTGGGCCATACCCCGGTCCCTGGCCCACGCCTACGCCCGACCGGCTGCGCATCTGAAGACGAAAGTTTCCACTCGTGAGTGAGACAACGCATGACGGCGGGGTCGCCGTGACAGCATCCCTGTCGACTCCGTCGCCCGATGACGGGCTCTCCCGGGCCGACCTCGCCGCCAAGTACGGTCTGACCGTCAGCGGCGCCCGGCCCGGACTTTTCGAGTACGTCCGCCAGCTCTGGGGACGGCGCCACTTCATCCTCGCCTTCTCGCAGGCGAAGCTGACCGCCCAGTACAGCCAGGCCAAGCTCGGCCAGCTGTGGCAGGTGGCCACACCGCTCCTGAACGCGGCGGTCTACTTCTTCATCTTCGGCCTGCTGCTGGGCGCGAGGAAGGGCATCCCGCACGAGATCTACGTGCCCTTCCTGGTGACCGGCGTCTTCGTGTTCACCTTCACGCAGAGCTCGGTCATGGCGGGCGTGCGGGCGATCTCCGGCAACCTCGGGCTGGTCAGGGCCCTGCACTTCCCCCGGGCCTCGCTGCCGATCTCCTTCGCGCTCCAGCAGCTCCAGCAGCTGCTCTTCTCGATGATCGTGCTCGTCGTGATCATGCTGGCGTTCGGGATCTTCCCGGCCCTGTCCTGGCTCCTGGTGGTGCCCGCGCTGCTCCTGCAGTTCGTCTTCAACACCGGGCTCGCGCTGATCTTCGCCCGGATGGGCAGCAAGACGCCCGACCTGGCGCAGCTGATGCCGTTCGTGATGCGCACCTGGATGTACGCCTCGGGCGTCATGTTCAGCATTCCCGCGATGCTCGCCGACAAGGAGAGCGTGCCCGGCTGGGTCGGGGACGTGCTCCAGTGGAACCCGGCCTCGATCTACATGGACCTGATCCGGTACGCCATGATCGACGACTACGGCTCGACGTACCTGCCGCCGCACGTGTGGGCCTTCGCCGTGGGCTGGGCCGTGCTGCTCGGCGTGCTCGGGTTCGTGTACTTCTGGAAGGCTGAGGAGCGGTACGGCCGTGGCTGACGACAACACCGGCAACACCGGCAACACCGACAAGGCGGACGCGAACGCCGGCAAGGGCCACATCCCCACCGTCATCGCCGACGAGCTGCACATCGTCTACCGCGTCAACGGCGCCAAGACGGGCAAGGGCAGCGCCACCTCCGCCTTGAGCCGCATCCTCAGGCGCGGCGAGGAGCGCGGGGTGCGCAAGGTGCACGCCGTGCGGGGCGTCAGCTTCACCGCCTACCGCGGTGAGGCCATCGGCCTGATCGGTTCGAACGGCTCCGGCAAGTCCACCCTGCTGCGCGCCATCGCCGGCCTGCTCCCCGCCGAGAAGGGCAAGGTCTACACCGACGGCCAGCCCTCGCTGCTCGGGGTGAACGCGGCCCTGATGAACGACCTGACGGGCGAGCGCAACGTCATCCTCGGCGGTCTGGCCATGGGCATGTCCCGGGAGCAGATCAAGGAGCGCTACCAGGAGATCGTCGACTTCTCCGGGATCAACGAGAAGGGCGACTTCATCACCCTTCCGATGCGCACCTACTCCTCCGGCATGGCGGCGCGCCTGCGTTTCTCCATCGCGGCGGCCAAGGACCACGACGTCCTCATGATCGACGAGGCGCTGGCCACCGGCGACCGCAAGTTCCAAAAGCGCTCCGAGGCCCGCATCCGCGAGCTCCGCAAGGAGGCCGGCACGGTCTTCCTGGTCAGCCACAACAACAAATCCATCCGTGACACCTGTGACCGGGTGCTCTGGCTGGAGCGCGGCGAGCTGCGCATGGACGGGCCGACCGACGAGGTCATCAAGGAGTACGAGAAGTTCACGGGCAAGTAGCCCGATCGAGCCATCGGGCAAGCACCCGTTCGGCAGCAGGGCCCCGCCGGGAACGATCCGGCGGGGCCCTGTCGTGTCATAGGGTTCACGGAGCCTCGTGAATCCCTCAACTCACCGGCGCGCAGGGAAGATTGACGCCAATTGGTGTGTTGTTGTGATGTGCCGAACACCCCGACGATGCGTGCTGGGTTGTACAACGTAAGCTGTACCGGTGCTGATTCGCGGCAAGTGGGGCGATATGGCGCGGCGCTCCGGCTCAGAGCACGGCGTACCTCGCGAAGGACCGGGCGGCGTGTCCGAAATAGGATGTATTGGGTCGGCAGTGTAGAACGGGAGATGTGACGGCAATGGCTACGGATGATCTCCAGCTCCGCGATGCATCCGCCGTCCTCGACAAGGCCGCGGACGAGAACTTCCCCGTGGCGCCCTTCTTCCTGCCCAGGGCGTGGCGCGAGGACCTCATGGCCGTGTACGGCGTGGTCCGCCTCATCGACGACATCGGCGACGGCGACCTCCCGCCCGGGTCCGCCCACGCCCGGTGCCTGGGGGTGTCGGAGGCCGACGCCCGGGATCCGCTGAAGCTGCTCGACGCGGTCGAGGCCGACCTCGGCAGGGTCTTCGGCGACGGCCGGTCCGGCCACCCGTTGCTGCGGGCGCTGCGGCCGGTCGCCGAGCGCGGGCGCGTGACGGCCGAGCCCTTCCTCGCGCTGATCGCCGCCAACCGCCAGGACCAGCTCGTGACGCGCTACGAGACGTACGACGACCTCGTCGCCTACTGCGCGCTCTCCGCGAACCCCATCGGCCGTCTCGTCCTCGCCCTCACCGGCACCGCGACCCCCGAACGTATCCGCAGGTCGGACGCCGTGTGCACCGCGCTCCAGATCGTCGAGCACATCCAGGACGTCGCCGAGGACCTGCGCCGCGACCGCATCTACCTGCCCGCCGAGGACCTGAAGCGGTTCCACGTGAGCGAGGCCGATCTGGCTCGGCCGACGGCCGGCGCGTCGGTGCGTGCTCTGGTCGCCTTCGAGACGGAACGCGCCCGTGACCTCCTGAATGAAGGCACCCCCCTGGTGGGTAGCGTCCACGGCAGGCTGAAGCTGCTGCTGGCGGGGTTCGTGGCAGGGGGAAGGGCGGCGGTCCGGGCGATCGTCGCCGCCGGTTACGACGTGCTTCCTGGACCACCCAAGCCCACCACGCCCCGATTGCTGCGCGAAGCAGGGGCGGTTCTGCGAGGAGAGGGGTGAGCCGGACCGTGGAGTCGGATCCGCATGTGTCCGCGCCGGTGCTCGCCGCGTACAGCTACTGCGAGGCCATCACCGGACAGCAGGCGCGCAACTTCGCCTACGGCATCAGGCTGCTGCCGACGCCCAAGCGGCGTGCCATGTCCGCGCTCTACGCGCTCTCGCGGCGCGTGGACGACATCGGGGACGGCGCGCTCGCGCCGGACGTCAAGGCCGACCGCCTCGACGACACCCGGGCGCTGCTCGCCCGGATCCGCGCGGGCGAGGTCGAGGAGGACGACACCGACCCGGTGGCCGTCGCCCTCGCGCACGCCGCCGAGCACTTCCCCATCCCGATGGGCGGCCTCGACGAGCTGATCGACGGCGTCCTGATGGACGTACGCGGCGAGACGTACGAGACCTGGGAGGACCTGAAGGTCTACTGCCGCTGTGTGGCCGGGGCGATCGGGCGGCTCTCGCTCGGCGTGTTCGGCACCGAGCGGGGGGCGCTCCACGCCGAGCGCGCGCCGGAGTATGCCGACACGCTCGGCCTCGCGCTCCAACTGACCAACATTCTCAGGGACGTTCGCGAGGACGCGGAGGGCGGACGGACCTATCTGCCCGCCGACGACCTCGCCAAGTTCGGCTGCTCCGCGGGATTCTCGGGCTCCGAGCCGCCCGCCGGATCGGACTTCGCGGGCCTCGTCCACTTCGAGGTGCGCCGCGCGCGGGCGCTGTTCGCCGAGGGCTACCGCCTGCTGCCGATGCTGGACCGGCGCAGTGGTGCCTGTGTGGCGGCCATGGCCGGCATCTACCGCCGCCTGCTCGACCGCATCGAGCGCGAACCGGAAGCGGTCCTGCGGGGCCGTGTCTCGCTGCCGGGCCGCGAGAAGGCGTACGTCGCCGTGCGCGGTCTGTCCGGTCTGGACGCGCGGAACGTGTCACGCCAGACCGTCAGGAGGCGCGCGTGACGGGTATCCGGGGTGATCGTGGGGCGGCTGGGGCGACCTGCGCGAAGCGGCGGGCAACCCTCCGCTCGAAGGTCGCGTCCAAGACTGCAACGGTCGAAGGGGAGGGTGCATGAAGAGCGACGACATGCGGCCCGATGGGCTGAGCGCGGATGCCGAAGGCCGCCCCGGTGGGGCGGCCGCCGTAGTGGTCGGCGGTGGACTCGCCGGTGTCACCGCCGCGCTCTCGCTCGCCGACGCGGGGCTGCGTGTGACGCTGCTCGAAGGGCGGCCGCGGCTCGGCGGGCTCGCCTTCTCCTTCCGGCGCGGCGACCTGACCGTCGACAACGGCCAGCACGTCTACCTGCGCTGCTGCACCGCCTACCGCTGGTTCCTCGACCGTGTCGAGGGCACACACCTCGCCCCCTTGCAGGAACGTCTCGACGTGCCGGTGCTCGACGCCGACCGCAATCGGCTCGGGCGGCTGCGGCGCACCGCGCTTCCCGTGCCGCTGCACCTGGCGGCGAGCCTCGCCACCTATCCGCATCTGTCGGTCGCCGAGCGCGCCAAGGTGGGGCGCGCGGCGCTCGCCCTCAAGGGACTCGACCCGGCCGACCCCGCGCTCGACGGCCAGGACTTCGGCAGCTGGCTCGCGCGGCACGGGCAGTCGCAGCGCGCCATCGAGGCCCTCTGGGACCTCGTGGGCGTCGCCACGCTGAACGCCGTCGCGGGCGACGCCTCGCTGGGGCTCGCCGCGATGGTGTTCAAGACGGGACTGCTCTCCGACCCGGGCGCCGCCGACATCGGCTGGTCCCGGGTGCCCCTGGGTGATCTGCACGACGAGCTGGCCCGCAAGGCGCTCGACGCCGCGGGAGTCCGTACGGAACTGAAGACACGAGTCACCTCCATCTCCCGTACGGACAACGGCGGTTGGCGCGTGGAGGTTCCCGGCGAGACGCTGGAGGCCGACACCGTCGTGCTCGCCGTGCCGCAGCACGAGGCGCACGACCTGCTCCCGGACGGCGCCCTGGAGCGGCCCGACCGGCTGCTGGACATCGACACCGCGCCGATCCTCAACATCCACGTCGTGTACGGCCGCAAGGTGCTCAAGCGGCCCTTCTTCGCCGCGCTCGGCAGCCCGGTCCAGTGGGTCTTCGACCGCACCGAGGCCGCCGGCCTGACCGACGGCCAGTACCTCGCGCTGTCGCAGTCCGCCGCCCAGGACGAGATCGACGCGCCCGTCGCCGCGCTGCGAGAGCGCTATCTGCCCGAACTGGAGCGGCTGCTGCCCGCCGCGCACGGCGCCGAGGTCCGCGACTTCTTCGTCACCCGCGAGCGCACCGCCACCTTCGCGCCCACCCCCGGCGTCGGCAGGCTCCGGCCCGGGGCCCGCACCAAGGCCCGCGGCCTCTACCTCGCGGGCGCGTGGACCGCCACCGGGTGGCCCGCGACCATGGAGGGCGCCGTGCGCAGCGGCATCACCGCGGCCGAAGCCGCCCTCTCCACCCTCGATCGCCCCCGCGATCACCTCTTCGCATTCGAGGAGGCGGCGGCGTGAAGCTCGATCTTCTGGGGTCAGGTCCCCAGAAACCCCGCACCGGAACAAGAGGAGAAACTGTGCCGACTGTGCCCCCGGCCGAAAAGGCGGCTGCCGACACGGTGGACGTGACCTCACTGCTCGAGCGTGGCAGGACGCTGGCCACCCCGGTGCTGCGGGCCGCGGTGGACCGCCTCGCGCCTCCCATGGACACCGTCGCCGCGTACCACTTTGGCTGGATCGACGCGGCGGGCAACCCGTCCGACGGCGACGGCGGCAAGGCCGTGCGCCCCGCGCTCGCCCTGCTCTCCGCCGAGGCCGCGGGCGCGGCGCCCGAGGTCGGCGTGCCCGGCGCGGTCGCCGTCGAGCTCGTGCACAACTTCTCGCTGCTGCACGACGACCTCATGGACGGCGACGAGCAGCGCCGCCACCGCGACACGGTGTGGAAGGTGCACGGCCCCGCGCAGGCCATCCTCGTGGGCGACGCCCTCTTCGCGCTCGCCAACGAGATCCTCCTGGAACTCGGCACCGTCGAGGCCGGCCGCGCCACGCGCCGCCTCACCACCGCCACCCGCGCGCTGATCGACGGCCAGGCGCAGGACATCAGCTACGAGCACCGCGAGCGGGTCACCGTCGAGGAGTGCCTGGAGATGGAGGGCAACAAGACCGGCGCCCTGCTCGCCTGCGCCGTCTCCATCGGTGCCGTCCTCGGCGGGGCCGACGACCGCACCGCCGACACGCTGGAGAAGTACGGCTACCACCTCGGCCTCGCCTTCCAGGCCGTGGACGACCTGCTCGGCATCTGGGGCGACCCGGAGGCCACCGGCAAGCAGACGTGGAGCGACCTGCGCCAGCGCAAGAAGTCCCTGCCGGTGGTGGCCGCGCTCGCCGCGGGCGGCCCCGCGTCCGAGCGGCTCGGCGAGCTGCTCGCCGCCGACGCCAAGAGCAATGACTTCGACAGCTTCTCCGAGGAGGAGTTCGCCGCACGCGCCGCCCTGATCGAAGAGGCGGGCGGCCGTGCGTGGACCGCCGAGGAGGCCCGGCGCCAGCACACCGTCGCCGTCGAGGCGCTGGACACCATCGAGATGCCGGACCGGGTGCGGGCGCAGCTCGTCGCGCTCGCGGACTTCGTCGTCGTACGAGAGAGATGATCACTATCGGCCGCATATGACTCGCAGTCGCCGGCCGACGCTTCGCGTCGGCCGACGGCGGACCCACAGCAGACGTAGCCATCGCACTGCACGAAGGGGAAGCCATGACAGCGACGACCGACGGAAGCACCGGAGCGGCCACGCCCCGCGCAGCCTCGGCCAGCGAAACCACCGACACGTCCGCCGCGGCGGCGGGCACGCAGGAAGCCGCCGCGCGCGCCATACAACGCTCCACACAGTTCCTGCTCTCCCGGCAGGACGCCCAGGGCTGGTGGAAGGGCGACCTGGAGACCAACGTCACCATGGACGCCGAGGACCTCCTGCTGCGGCAGTTCCTCGGGATCCGGGACGAGCGGACCACGCACGCCGCCGCGCTCTTCATCCGCGGCGAGCAGCGCGACGACGGCACCTGGGCCACCTTCTTCGGCGGGCCCGGCGAACTCTCCACCACCATCGAGGCGTACGTCGCCCTGCGCCTGGCCGGCGACGCGCCCGACGCCCCGCACATGGCCAAGGCCTCCGCGTGGGTCCGCGACCAGGGCGGCATCGCCGCGAGCCGCGTCTTCACCCGCATCTGGCTCGCCCTGTTCGGCTGGTGGAAGTGGGACGACCTGCCCGAACTCCCGCCGGAGCTCATCTACTTCCCCAAGTGGTTCCCCCTCAACATCTACGACTTCGGCTGCTGGGCCCGGCAGACGATCGTGCCGCTCACCATCGTCTCCGCCAAGCGGCCGGTGCGCCCCGCGCCCTTCGCGCTCGACGAGCTGCACACCGACGCGCGCCGGCCGCGCCCGGCCAAGCCCCTTGCTCCCGTGGCGAGTTGGGACGGGATCTTCCAGCGGCTCGACAAGGCGCTGCACCTCTACCGCAAGGTCGCGCCGCGCCGGCTGCGCAGGACCGCGATGAACAGCGCCGCGCGCTGGATCATCGAGCGCCAGGAGAACGACGGCTGCTGGGGCGGGATCCAGCCGCCCGCCGTCTACTCCGTCATCGCGCTGCACCTGCTCGGCTACGACCTCGACCACCCCGTCCTGCGGGCCGGTCTGGAGTCCCTCGACCGGTTCGCCGTGTGGCGCGAGGACGGCGCGCGGATGATCGAGGCCTGTCAGTCGCCCGTGTGGGACACCTGTCTGGCCACCATCGCGCTCGCGGACGCCGGACTGCCCGCCGACCACCCGCAGTTGGTCAAGGCGGCGGACTGGATGCTCGGCGAGCAGATCGTGCGGCCGGGGGACTGGTCGGTCCGCAGACCCCGACTGACGCCGGGCGGCTGGGCGTTCGAGTTCCACAACGACAACTACCCCGACATCGACGACACCGCCGAGGTCGCCCTCGCGCTGCGCCGGGTCAAGCACCCGGACAAGGCGCGCGTGGAGAACGCCATCGAGCGCGGGGTGCGCTGGAACCTCGGCATGCAGTCGAAGAACGGCGCCTGGGGTGCCTTCGACGTCGACAACACGAGCGCCTTCCCCAACCGCCTGCCGTTCTGCGACTTCGGCGAGGTCATCGACCCGCCGTCCGCCGACGTGACGGGCCACGTCGTGGAGATGCTCGCCGTCGAGGGCAGGTCCCACGACCCGCGCACCCGCCGCGGTATCGCCTGGCTGCTGGCCGAACAGGAGCCCGAGGGCGCCTGGTTCGGACGCTGGGGCGTCAACTACGTCTACGGCACGGGGTCCGTGGTGCCCGCGCTCGTCGCGGCGGGACTGCCGGGCTCGCACCCCGCCATCCGTCGCGCGGTGGCCTGGCTGGAGTCCGTGCAGAACGACGACGGCGGCTGGGGCGAGGACCTGCGCTCCTACCGCGAGCGCGGCTGGGCGGGCCACGGCACGTCGACGGCCTCGCAGACCGCCTGGGCGCTCCTCGCGCTGCTCTCGGCGGGCGAGCGCGAGTCCAAGGCCGTGGAGCGCGCGATCGACTGGCTGGCCGAGACGCAGCGCGAGGACGGCTCCTGGGACGAGCCGTACTTCACCGGCACGGGCTTCCCGTGGGACTTCTCCATCAACTACCACCTGTACCGGCAGGTCTTCCCGCTGACCGCGCTCGGCAGGTACGTCAACGGAGATCCCTTCGCGAACGGTTCCGAACGCTCCGGCAAGGGGAGCTGATGGACCGGACCCCGGCCCCCCGGCCGGGCCCCGCACCGCTGCTGATCGCCTGCGCGCTCGGCATCGAGCACCTCGCCCTGCGCACCGGCGACCGCAGCGGCGCGCCCGGACCCCTGACCGTGCTGCGCACGGGCATGGGACCCAAGAACGCCGAGCGCGCCGTCAGCGGGGCGCTCGGCAAGGACCCCCTGCGGGACGCGGCCGTCCTGGCGACCGGCTTCTGCGCCGGACTCGCCCCCGGGATGCACCCCGGCGACCTCGTCGTCGCCGAGGAGACCCGGGACGCCCGTGGCAGCACCCCCTGCACGGGGACCGCCCTGCTGGTCGAGGAGCTGGTGCGGGCCGTGCCCGGACGCACCGTGCACACCGGACCGCTCACCGGTTCCGACCACGTCGTGCGCGGCCACGAGCGCGGCGACCTCCTGGCCACGGGCGCGATCGCCGTGGACATGGAGTCCGCCGCGACCCTGCACAGCGCCGTGCGCGCGGGACGGCGGCCCGTTGCGGCCGTCCGGGTGGTCGTGGACGCCCCACAGCACGAACTCGTCCGCATCGGCACGGTACGCGGTGGAATATCGGCTTTCCGCGTTCTTCGTGCCGTGCTTCCCGCTTTCTTTGAATGGCACCGTTCTTCTTTGCTCCCCCGGAGGTGAGCCAGATGGCCATGCCGCTGCGTCAGTCCGTCAAGGTCGCTACGTATCTTTTTGAACAGAAGCTCCGCAAGCGGGAAAAGTTCCCGCTGATCGTCGAATTGGAGCCGCTCTTCGCCTGCAATCTGAAGTGCGAGGGATGCGGGAAGATCCAGCACCCGGCCGGTGTGCTCAAGCAGCGCATGCCGGTGGCCCAGGCCGTGGGCGCCGTGCTCGAGTCGGGTGCGCCGATGGTGTCCATCGCCGGCGGAGAGCCGCTGATGCACCCTCAGATCGACGAGATCGTGCGGCAGCTGGTGGCCAAGAAGAAGTACATCTTCCTGTGCACCAACGCCATGCTGCTGCGCAAGAAGATGGACAAGTTCAAGCCCTCGCCGTATTTCGCGTTCGCCGTGCACATCGACGGCATGCGGGAGCGGCACGACGAGTCCGTCGCGAAGGAGGGGGTGTTCGACGAGGCGGTGGCGGCCATCAAGGAGGCCAAGCGGCGCGGCTTCCGGGTCACCACCAATTCGACCTTCTTCAACACGGACACCCCGCAGACCATCATCGAGGTCCTGAATTTCCTCAATGACGACCTGCAGGTCGACGAGATGATGCTCTCGCCCGCCTACGCGTACGAGAAGGCGCCCGACCAGGAGCACTTCCTGGGCGTCGACCAGACCAGGGAACTGTTCAAGAAGGCCTTCGCGGGCGGCAACCGGCGCCGCTGGCGGCTCAATCACTCGCCGCTCTTCCTGGACTTCCTGGAGGGCAAGGCCGACTTCCCGTGCACCGCGTGGGCGATCCCCAACTACTCGCTGTTCGGCTGGCAGCGCCCCTGCTACCTGATGAGCGACGGCTACGTCCCCACGTACCGCCAGCTCATCGAGGAGACCGACTGGAGCAAGTACGGCCGCGGCAAGGACCCGCGCTGCGCCAACTGCATGGCGCACTGCGGCTACGAACCCACCGCCGTCCTCGCCACCATGGGCTCCCTCAAGGAGTCCATCCGCGCGGCCCGCGAGACGGTCTCCGGAAACCGCGGGTGACGTCATGACCCCTGGAGAGCCCGTTTCTCTGGGCCTCCCGGAGCTGCCGGTCCGGCCGATCGCCGAGCGCCGCCTCTCGCGGCGCATCGAGGTCGGGCCGGTGGCCGTGGGGGGCGGTGCGCCGGTCTCGGTGCAGTCGATGACCACCACGCGTACGTCCGACATCGGGGCGACGCTGCAGCAGATCGCGGAGCTGACCGCGTCCGGCTGCCAGATCGTGCGGGTGGCCTGCCCGACGCAGGACGACGCGGACGCGCTCGCCACGATCGCGCGGAAGTCCCAGATCCCGGTGATCGCGGACATCCACTTCCAGCCGAAGTACGTCTTCGCGGCGATCGACGCGGGGTGCGCGGCGGTCCGTGTGAACCCCGGCAACATCAAGCAGTTCGACGACCGGGTGCGCGACATCGCGCGCGCGGCCAAGGACGCGGGCACGCCGATCCGCATCGGGGTCAACGCCGGATCCCTGGACCGCCGTCTGCTCCTGAAGTACGGCAGGGCCACCCCCGAGGCCCTCGTCGAGTCGGCGCTGTGGGAGGCGTCGCTGTTCGAGGAGCACGGCTTCCGGGACATCAAGATCTCGGTCAAGCACAACGACCCGGTGGTCATGGTCAACGCCTACCGGCAGCTCGCCGAGGCCTGCGACTACCCGCTCCACCTCGGCGTCACCGAGGCCGGCCCCGCCTTCCAGGGCACGATCAAGTCGGCCGTCGCCTTCGGCGCGCTGCTGAGCGAGGGCATCGGGGACACCATCCGCGTCTCGCTGTCCGCGCCGCCCGCCGAGGAGGTCAAGGTCGGCATCCAGATCCTGGAGTCGCTGGGCCTGCGCCGGCGCCGCCTGGAGATCGTCTCCTGCCCGTCCTGCGGGCGCGCCCAGGTCGACGTGTACCGGCTGGCCGACGAGGTCACGGCCGGGCTCGACGGCATGGAGGTGCCGCTGCGCGTCGCCGTCATGGGGTGTGTCGTCAACGGCCCCGGCGAGGCCCGCGAGGCCGACCTCGGCGTCGCGTCCGGCAACGGCAAGGGGCAGATCTTCGTCAAGGGCGAGGTCGTCAAGACCGTCCCCGAGTCCAGGATCGTGGAGACCCTCATCGAAGAGGCGATGAAGATCGCCGCACGGATGGAGCGCGACGGGACCCCGTCAGGGGCGCCCGCCGTCACCGTGAACTGAGTGCAACCAGCAAGGGGGCCCGAGCATGACCATTCTCGACACCATTCGGGGGCCGCGCGACCTCAAGTCGCTGACCGAGGCGCAACTCGGTGAACTGGCCGAGGAGATCCGGGAGTTCCTGGTGCACGCGGTCGCCAGGACAGGCGGTCACCTCGGCCCCAATCTGGGGGTGGTGGAGCTCTCCATCGCCCTCCACCGGGTCTTCGAGTCGCCGGTCGACCGCATCGTCTGGGACACCGGCCACCAGAGCTACGTGCACAAGCTTCTGACGGGACGTCAGGACTTCTCGAAGCTGCGCGGCAAGGGCGGCCTCTCCGGCTACCCCTCGCGCGAGGAGTCCGAGCACGACATCGTCGAGAACAGCCACGCCTCGACCGCGCTCGGCTGGGCCGACGGCCTGGCCAAGGCGCGCCAGGTGCTCGGCGAGCGCGGCCACGTCGTCGCCGTCATCGGTGACGGCGCGCTCACCGGCGGCATGGCCTGGGAGGCGCTCAACAACATCGCGGCCGCGAAGGACCGGCCGCTGATCATCGTCGTCAACGACAACGAACGCTCCTACGCCCCGACCATCGGCGGCCTCGCCAACCACCTCGCCACGCTGCGCACGACGGACAGCTACGAGCGGGTCCTCGCCTGGGGCAAGGACATACTCCAGCGCACGCCCGTGGTCGGGCGCACGCTCTACGAGTCGCTGCACGGCGCCAAGAAGGGCTTCAAGGACGCCTTCGCGCCCCAAGGCATGTTCGAGGACCTCGGCCTCAAGTACGTCGGACCGATCGACGGGCACGACACGGGCGCCGTCGAGTCGGCGCTGCGCCGCGCGAAACGCTTCCACGGCCCCGTCCTCGTCCACTGCCTGACGGAGAAGGGGCGCGGCTACGAACCCGCGCTCGCCGACGAGGCCGACCGCTTCCACACCGTCGGCGTGATGGACCCGCTCACCTGCGAACCGCTCGCTCCCTCCAACGGCCCTTCCTGGACCTCGGTGTTCGGGGACGAGATCGTCCGCATCGGCGCCGAGCGCGAGGACGTCGTCGCCATCACCGCGGCCATGCTCGGCCCGGTCGGCCTGACGAAGTTCGCCGAGGCCTACCCCGACCGGGTGTGGGACGTCGGCATCGCCGAGCAGCACGCCGCGGTGTCGGCCGCGGGACTCGCGACGGGCGGGCTCCACCCGGTCGTCGCCGTGTACGCCACCTTCCTCAACCGCGCCTTCGACCAGCTCCTCATGGACGTCGCGCTGCACCGGTGCGGGGTGACGTTCGTGCTCGACCGGGCGGGCGTCACCGGCGTGGACGGCGCGTCCCACAACGGCATGTGGGACCTCTCCGTCCTCCAGGTGGTGCCCGGCCTCAGGATCGCCGCGCCCCGCGACGCCGACCAATTGCGGGCGCAGCTGCGCGAGGCCGTCGCGGTCGACGACGCGCCGACGCTCATCCGCTTCCCCAAGGAGTCGGTGGGCCCCGCGATCCCGGCCGTCGACCGGCTCGGCGGCATGGACGTACTGCTGCGGGAGCCGGACGCGCCGGACGCGGACGTGCTGTTCGTCGCGGTCGGCGTGATGGCGCCGGTCTGTCTGCGGGCCGCCGAGCTGCTGCGCGAGCGCGGCCTGCGCTGCACCGTCGTCGACCCGCGCTGGGTCAAGCCGGTCGACGCGGAGCTGCCCGCGCTCGCCGCCCGCCACCGCGTCGTGGCCGTCGTCGAGGACAACAGCCGGTCCGCCGGTGTCGGCGCGGCCGTCGCGCTGGCGCTCGGCGAGGCCGAAGTGGACGTACCCGTGCGGAGGTTCGGGATCCCCGAGCAGTTCCTCGCGCACGCCAAGCGGGGCGAGGTCCTCGCCGACATCGGGCTCACGCCCGTCGAGATCGCGGGGCGGATCAGCGCCACACTGGCGGCCAAGGAGGGCGCGGGGGAGCCCGGTCCAGGCAAGGAGCACAGCTCATGACCAAGGAGTTCGACCTCGGCGGACTGCTCGCGGAGCGGGGCGCCGAGCGCTACGAACTGCACGCGCGCCACCTCAACCACCAGCTGCCGCGCATGCTGCACACCATCGGCTTCGACAAGGTCTACGAGCGGGCCGAGGGCGCGTACTTCTGGGACGCGGAGGGCAACGACTACCTCGACATGCTCGCGGGCTTCGGCGTGATGGGCCTCGGCAGGCACCACCCCGTCGTCCGCAAGGCGCTGCACGACGTCCTGGACGCCTCGCTCGCCGACCTCACGCGGTTCGACTGCCAGCCGCTGCCCGGACTGCTCGCCGAGCGGCTGCTCACCCACAGCCCGCACCTGGACCGGGTCTTCTTCGGCAACAGCGGCACCGAGGCCGTGGAGACCGCCCTGAAGTTCGCGCGCTACGCGACGGGGCGGCCGCGCGTGCTCTACTGCGCGCACGCCTTCCACGGGCTGACCACCGGATCGCTCTCCGTCAACGGCGAGAGCGGCTTCCGCGACGGTTTCGCGCCGCTGCTGCCCGACACCGCGATCCCGCTCGGCGATCTGGACGCCCTGCGCCGGGAGCTGAAGAAGGGCGACGTCGCCGCTCTGATCGTCGAGCCCATCCAGGGCAAGGGCGTGCACGAGACGCCCCCCGGCTATCTGCGCGCCGCCCAGGAGCTGCTGCACCGGCACAAGGCGCTGCTGATCGCCGACGAGGTGCAGACCGGCCTCGGCAGGACCGGCGACTTCTACGCCTACCAGCACGAGGAGGGGGTCGAGCCCGATCTCGTCTGCGTGGCCAAGGCCCTGTCGGGCGGCTACGTGCCGGTCGGGGCGACGCTCGGCAAGGACTGGATCTTCAAGAAGGTCTACTCGTCGATGGACCGGGTGCTCGTGCACTCGGCGAGCTTCGGCTCCAACGCGCAGGCGATGGCGGCGGGGCTCGCCGTCCTGGCCGTGATGGACGACGAGAAGATCGTCGAGAACGCGCGCGTGACCGGGGAACTGCTCAGGACCCGGCTCGCCGCGCTCGTCGACCGCTATGAGCTGCTCGCCGAGGTGCGCGGCCGGGGCCTGATGGTCGGCATCGAGTTCGGGCGGCCCACGTCGCTGAAGCTGCGCGGGCGCTGGACGATGCTCCAGGCCGCCCGCAAGGGGCTCTTCGCGCAGATGGTCGTCGTGCCGCTGCTGCAGAAGCACCGCATCCTCACCCAGGTCTCCGGCGACCACCTGGAGGTCATCAAGCTGATCCCGCCGCTGACGGTGGGGGAGCAGGAGGTGGACCGCTTCGTGGCCGCCTTCACCGCCGTGATGGACGACGCGCACAGCGGCGGCGGGCTGATGTGGGACTTCGGCAGGACGCTGGTGAAGCAGGCCGTCGCCCACCGGTGACGCAGTGACGTGAGAGTGCGTCTCTGACGCCGTGACGTGTGGATTTGCCTCCCGGGCAAGAAATTTGCCCGGGAGGCAAGGCTCTGGCTCAATCGAAGCATGAGCCCTGCCGAGCCCGCCGAGCCGCCGGAGGCGGCCGAAGCGCTGCCCGCCGTCGCGCCCCAACTGCGCGAACTGCGCCGTCGCGCGAGCCTCACGCTGGAGGCCGCGGCCCGCACCGCCGGGCTCTCGCCCGCCCATCTGTCCCGCCTGGAGACGGGACAGCGCCAGCCGTCGCTGCCCATGCTGCTCGCGCTCGCACGGATCTACGGTACGACGGTCTCGGAGCTGCTCGGCGAGACGGTCGCCGACCGGGACTCCGTCGTGCGCGCCGCCGACATGGAGCCGACCCGGGCCGGCGGCTGGACCTACTGGCAGGCGGGCGCGCCGGGCCGCGGCATGCAGTCCCTGCGCGTCCACGTGCCGCACGGCGCCCAGGGGGACATCGTGCGCGTCCACCCGGGCGAGGAGTGGCTGTACGTCCTCAAGGGGCGGCTGCGGCTGCGCCTCGGGGACACCGCGCACACGCTCGGCCCCGGGGACAGCGCGCACTTCGACTCGCTGACCCCGCACCGGATCGCCGCCGCCGACCAGGGCGGCGCCGACCTTCTCTTCGTCCACACGTTGCTGCAGAGCCCCGCCACCGCGCTGTGCCTCGGTGGCCCCACCCAGGGAGACCCGACATGACGGAACCCGAACCGCAGGGACCCGGCCAGGAGCGGCGGCCCGCCCGCACGTCCATGGAGGAGAAGTTCCCCCGGGCCCTGTGGGTCCGCCTGATCATCTATGTGGCGGTGGGGCACATCTTCGCGGCCTTCATCTATCTGCTGTTCGAGCTGGGGGCGCAGAACCAGTAGGCGGCGCCCCCTTTGCGGCGCCGCCTCAGTCGAGGAGGCGCTCGCGCAGCCGCTCGCGGGTCGCGTCGCTCAGCTCCAGACCCTCGGAGAGGTAGGTGTCCACGCCGCCCCAGGTCTGCTCGATCGTCTCGAAGGCCGCCGCGAGGTACTCGGCGCGGGCGTCGAAGAGCGGGTTGAGCAGCTCCATGACCTCGGGCGACATCGCGTTCGGGGAGTCGTCGGAGCGCTGCACCTTGTAGCGGCGGTGCGCCGCGTTCGACTCCAGGTAGTCCGCCTCGATGGCGTCGCGCTCGACACCCACGGCGAGCAGGGTGACCGCTATCGACAGGCCCGCGCGGTCCTTGCCGGCCGCGCAGTGCATCAGGGCGGGCACGCTGTCCTCCGCCATGGCGTGCAGCACCCGGCTGTGCTCGGCGGTGCGCTCCTTGATGATCGAGCGGTACGAGGACGACATCCGTCCGGCGGCCTTGCCGTCGGACAGGAGCGCGCGCAGCTGGTCCAGGTCGCCGTCGCGGACCATCTTCCAGAACTCGGCGCCGTCGGCCGGGTCGGTCAGCGGCAGGTTCACGTTGCGCACGCCGGGCAGCGCGACGTCGGGGCCCTCCAGGCGCTGGTCGGCGGCGTTGCGGAAGTCGAAGACCGTGTGCAGGCCCAGCGAGGAGAGGAACGCGGCGTCGGCCTCGGTGGCGTGCGCGAGGTGACCGCTGCGGAACAGCCGGCCCGCGCGGACCCGGCGGCCGTCCACCGTCGGCAGGCCGCCCACGTCACGGAAGTTGCGCACTCCGGCAAGCTCGGGCTCTGTCGACGGGACCTGCTGCGTCACGGGCTCTCCTCAAGCTCTGCGGCCGGCGCGACTCGCCGGTGGTTGCGCCCTCGACGATACGACATGGGTTCCTTGGGCAATCACCCCCGCGACGCCCCTTCGTTCACCCCTGTGACAGGCGCACATCCACCCTCATGACAGACGCGCGGACACCCCTCCGGACGGCCGAATCACCGCCCCCCGAGCCGGGCTTCGGACCCTCCGGGGCATATGCCGAGGCTTATTCCGTCTTGGGTGAATCTTGACCGGTGGCTTATCTCACGCTCCGTCAACCCCTCCCTACGGTGGCGTAGGTCACTTAGGGAGGTGAAAGATGTGACTTCGTGAGCGCAGAGTCGACATCCTTCATCAATCACCCCATCAACAACGGCGTATTCAACTCCTACGCAGCGGTCGGCGACAGCTTCACCGAAGGCGTGGGGGACCCGGGGCCCGACGGCGCGTTCGTCGGGTGGGCCGACCGCCTCGCCGTCCTGCTGGACGACCGGGTGCCCGAGCACACCTTCCGGTATGCCAACCTCGCCGTCCGCGGCAAGCTGCTCGACCAGATCGTCGAGGACCAGATCCCGCGCGCCAAGGAGCTCGCCCCCGACCTGGTGACGTTCTGTGCGGGCGGCAACGACATCATCCGCCCCGGCACCGACCCCGACGAGGTCGCCGAACGCTTCGAGCGGGCCGTCGCCGACCTCGCCTCGGCGGTCGGCACGGTCATGGTGACCACCGGCTTCGACACCCGCGGCGTCGCCCTGCTCAAGCACCTGCGCGGCAAGATCGCCACGTACAACATGCACGTCCGCGCGATCGCCGACCGGTACGGCTGCCCCGTGCTCGACCTGTGGTCCCTCAAGACCGTCCAGGACCGGCGCGCCTGGGACGGCGACCGGCTGCACCTGTCCGCCGAGGGGCACACCCGTGTGGCCCTGCGCGCCGGTCAGGTGCTCGGTCTCGAGGTGCCCGCGGACCCCGACCAGGCGTGGCCCCCGCTGCCGCCGCGCGGCACGCTGGAAGTGCGGCGCGACGACATCCACTGGGCCCGCGAGTACCTGGTCCCGTGGATCGGCCGGCGTATCCGCGGCGAGAGCTCGGGGGACCACGTGGAGGCGAAGCGGCCGGACCTCATGCCGCTGTAGCCCTGGGCGCGGGCCCGGGCGGGGAGGCCTGGACCGGTGAGGTGACAGCGCGGGAGTGGCGCGGACGCGGGCGCCCGCGCCGGTGCTGGGATGTCGGCGAGCCGTCCCCGGAGGGACGGACAGCCGAAGGGATCCCGTCGTATGCGCCCAGTTCGTCCAGCTCGCCCAGTCCGCGCCGGTGCGGTCGGTCCGGTACGTGCCGTCGGCGCGGTCGTCGTGGCGCTCGCCGCGCTCGGACTGCCCGCCGCGCCCGCCCTCGCCGCCGCGCCCGCCCCCGCCGTCCCGGCCGCCGCCCCGGCGCCCGCCCCCGCGCCGACGACCGTCACCGTGACCGGGGTGGGCAGCGCGTCCGCCGTCCCCGACCTCGCCGTGCTCACCGCGGGCGTCGAGGTCACCCGGCCGACGGCGGAGAAGGCGCTCGCCGCGCAGAACACCGCGGCCAAGGCGCTCCTCGCCGCCGCGCGCGGGGCGGGCGTCGCCGAGCGGGACATCAGGACGGAGAACCTCGCGCTGTCCGCCGTGTACCGCGACGAGGACGACACGTCGAAGGTGACCGGCTACCAGGCCTCGCAGGTGTTCACGCTCAAGGTCCGGGCCATCGGCAGGACCGGGGCCGTGATCCAGGCGGTCATGGACGCGGCGGGCGACGCGGGCCGGATCCACGCGGTGGCCTTCGACCTGGCCGACCCCGGGGCGCTGCGGGCCAGGGCGCGCGACGCGGCGTACGCCGACGCCCGGGGCAAGGCCGCGCAGTACGCGAAGCTGGCAGGGCGCAGGCTCGGCCGCCTCGTCTCCCTGGACGAGAGCGACGGCGGGCGCCCGCGGCCGGTGGCGATGCCGGTGGCCGCCGCGAAGGAGGACGTGCCGCTGGCGCCCGGGGAGATCCAGGACGAGGTCTCGGTGACGGCGGTCTACGCACTGCGGTGAGGCCACGGGCGCGTGCCGCCCGGCACCGGGCGGCACGCGCCACGGTTCACCGGGCGGCCGCACGGTGGCTCACCGCGCGGCCGGGCGCCCCGCGTCGCGCAGGTCGCAGGAGTCCTTGAAGCCCTGACTGGTCAGTCCCATGGCCGAGTCGAAGCGGGAGCGGAGGTTCTCCACGGCGATCATCGTGGTCAGCTCGACGAGGGCGGGCTCGCCGAGCCGCCCGCGCAGCCGCTCGGCGAGGTCGTCGTCCACGGCCGGCGGTGTCGCGGTCACCGCTTCCGCGTACGCCATGACGTCCCGCTCCAGCGGGGAGTACGCGTCGCTGGCGCGCCAGGCGGGCACGTCGCGCGGCTTCCGCGGGTCCACGCGGCGCCGGTGGGACTCCCAGTAGCCGAAGTCCATGCACCACGAGCAGCCGACCGAGGCGGCCGACGCCATCACGGCCAGCTCCTTGAGGCCGTCGTCCAGCGTGCGCCACTTCGCCACGCCCTGCTCCAGGCGGAGGCAGGACCAGAGCACCCGCGGGTGGTGGGCTCGTTCTCCGGCGGCGGTCACCGGATCACTCGTGCGACGGATCGGGGCTCCCGGAATGTGACATCGGGCTCCGGGGAAGTGGTTTCGGGGCTCCGCGAAGGTGACATCGGGGCTCCGCGATGTGGCGTCGGGGGCCGTGGACATAATGGGGAGGCCTATCCACCCCCCCTTCAGGAGGTCCCGTGTCCCGGTCCCTGATCCCCGGGCTCCGCTCCCTGCGGCCCGCCGCCTTCGGAGCGGATCCGGCGGGTGCGCGGCTGGCGCGGATCCGCAGGTCGCCGAATTTCTCCGTGGCCGAGGGCTCCTTCCGGAACCCCGTGGGGGCGCGGACCAGGCCCTCCGGCTCCACGATGGAGTTCGCCAGGATCTACTTCCGCAAGGAGGAGCGCGTCCGCCGCGGCCCGACCGGTACGGTCCCGGTGCACGCCACGACCCTCGCCGATCTCGCCAAGCCGCCGGCCAGCGGCCTCAGGATCACCTGGATGGGGCACTCCAGCGTCCTCGCGGAGATCGACGGGCGGCGCGTGCTCTTCGACCCGGTGTGGGGTGAGCGGTGCTCGCCGTTCGCCTTCGCCGGGCCCAAGCGGCTGCACCCGGTGCCGGTGCCGCTGGAGGCGCTCGGTCCGGTCGACGCCGTGGTGATCTCCCACGACCACTACGACCACCTGGACCTGCCCACCATCAAGGCCCTGGCGGGCACCGACACGGTCTTCGCGGTGCCGCTCGGCGTCGGGGCCCATCTGGAGCGGTGGGGCGTCCCGGCAGACCGCCTGCGCGAGCTGGACTGGCACGAGTCGGCGCAGGTGGCGGGGCTGACCCTGACGGCGACGCCCGCACGCCACTTCTGCGGCCGGGGCGTGCGCAACCAGCAGCACACGCTGTGGGCCTCCTGGGTGGTGGCGGGACCCGAGCACCGCGTCTACCACAGCGGGGACACCGGCTACTTCCCCGGCTTCGCCGAGATCGGAGCCGAGCACGGCCCGTTCGACGCGACGATGATCCAGATCGGCGCGTACTCCGACTTCTGGCCGGACATCCACATGACGCCCGAGGAAGGCATGCGGGCCCATCTGGACCTCCAGGGCGGTCGGCCGCGGGGCGTGATGCTGCCGATCCACTGGGGGACGTTCAACCTCGCCCCGCACGCCTGGCCGGCGCCCGGCGAGGGCACGCTCGCCGCGGCCCGCCGCGCGGGTGCCGGGATCGCGCTGCCCTGCCCGGGTGAGCCCTTCGAGCCCGCGGCGGAGAACGTCCCGGACGCGCCGTGGTGGCGCGGCGTCGCGGTCGTGCCGGAGGGCGGCTGGACCGAGCACGCGGCGGCCGCCGGCGGAGAGCAGCCGGAGGCGGCGCCGGTCGGATAGCCCGGTCCGGGCGGTGGAGTGTTCTTCAGGAGACGGAGTGCCCTTCACGAGAGGTGATGTGCGGTGACGGCCCGCCCCCGAACGCTCGGGGGCGGGCCGTCCCTGTGCGGTCGCCGCGGGCCGTGGGCGCACGCACGCGCGTACGGTCGCGGTGGCGGGCCCGGGCGCGGGCTCACGGCGAACAGGGCGGTCCGGCGCCGATCGGAGTGACGGCCCCCGCCGCCGCCGGCGAACTGATGTCCGACGGTTGAATCGGACCTGCGTACGAGGTGAATCGGACCCCCGTGCGAGGTGTCATACCAGAGCGGGACGCTGCCCCGCAGACTTTGTCAACTGCCCATCGCACATGATGCGTTGCCGACTACCGTGAGTGGCCGTCGGGCGACGCAGGGATCACCGTTCAGGGCTGACACCGAGACCTGCCGGCCGGCACGGCGCTGCCGCAACCATGCCGCAAGAGGAGTCGGCCGACCGCTGGACCCTCGTCGCAGAACACCGAGGACGCTGATGTCTCACCTACGCGCACCGGCCGCCCGTGCCGACCGTCGAGAAGGCGGCCGGCACGGCAGGCCCGGCAGCCGCACCGCCGCACTGCCCGAGACGCACATACGCTCCCAACTCCTGCGCATCGCGGTGCTTCCCGCGCTCGCCGTGGGCCTGAGCGCCTGCGCGGCCGTGCTCTTCACCCTGCGCTCGACCCAGGCCCGGCCGGGACCCGTCCTGATCGCCGTCCTCACCGCGGCGGGCCTCGTCGGTCTCGCCGGCATCGTGATCGCCGCCGTGGCCGCCGAGCGCGCCGCCAAGTCCGTGCGCGACCGGGTGATCGGGCTGCGCCGCGTTACCGCGCGCGGCCAGTCCGAACTGCGCGGCGTCGTCGAGCAGTTGCGCCGCGGCGACCAGCCGCCCGCCCGCCGCAAGCCGGAGCGGACGCGGCCGGGCGGCGACGAGTTCGACCAGCTCGCCGACGAGCTGACCCGCGCCCACGACGTCGCACTCGGCGCCGTCGTCCAGGCCTCCCAGCTCTCCAGCCACGCGGGCAGCGAGCAGAAGGTCGAGGTCTTCGTGAACCTCGCCCGGCGCCTCCAGTCCCTCGTGCACCGCGAGATCTCGCTGCTGGACGAGCTGGAGAACGAGGTCGAGGACCCCGAACTCCTCAAGGGCCTCTTCCACGTCGACCACCTCGCGACCCGCATCCGCAGGCACGCGGAGAACCTCGCCGTCCTCGGCGGCGCCGTCTCGCGCCGCCAGTGGAGCAAGCCCGTCTCCATGACCGAGGTGATGCGCTCCGCCATCGCGGAGGTGGAGCAGTACTCGCGGGTCAAGCTCGTGCCGCCGATCGACGGCACCCTGCGCGGGCACGCCGTCGCCGACGTCATCCACCTGCTCGCCGAACTCGTCGAGAACGCCACGGTGTTCTCCGCGCCGCACACCCAGGTCCTGCTGCGCGCCAACCTCGTCACCGCGGGGCTCGCCGTCGAGGTCGAGGACCGTGGCCTCGGCATGCCCCTCACCGAGCAGAACAAGATGAACCGGCTGCTCGCCGACCCCGACCAGGTCAACGTCGCCAGTCTGCTGCAGGACGGCCGCATCGGGCTCTTCGTGGTCTCCGCGCTGGCCCGCAGGCACGGCGTCGACGTCCGCTTGCAGAGCAACATCTACGGCGGGGTCCAGGCCGTGCTGATCCTGCCCCAGGACCTGCTCGGCTCCGGTGGGGACGTACGGGAGACGCCGGACACGCGCGACGAAGCGGCGGAGCGGCAGCGCACCGCGCCGCAGCCGGACACCCGCACGGCTCCCCGGCCGCAGTCCCGCCCGGAGCCGCCCACCCGCCCGGCCCCCCGCCAGGAACCGGTCCCCGCCGCGCCCCGGCCCCGCCCCGCGAACGGCACCGCGCCCGCCCCGCTGCCCGTGCGCGGCGCCCGCCAGATCCGGCCGACGCCCGCCGACGCCGTGCCCGGCATCCGGCCCGAGGACCGGGAGGCCGCCGCCGAGCACGCCGGGGCACCGCCCACCCCGCGCAACGGCGCCGTGCGGGGCCGCGTCGGCAGGCCCCAGCTCCCCAAGCGGCGCGCCCAGGAGCACCTCGCGCCCCAGCTGCGGGACTCCCCGGCGCCGCGCCCCGATGGCGACCGGCTCGTCGGCCACGATCCGGGCCTGATGGCCGCGTTCCAGCGCGGCATCGGCCTCGCCCAGGCGCAGGAACCACGCGATCCACTGACCCGGGAGCGCGAGGCCGGGGTCTCCCACGACGGGAGCGAGCAAGGCGGCTGACCAGACCTCCACGCCGATCACCCCCCACCACCGCTGCCTCGGCAGACCCCCGTACGTTCGTATCCTCAAGGAGTCGATCCACCATGGCGAGCGATGCGCCGACCGGCCATGTATCCGATCTCGACTGGCTGATGAGCGGCCTCGTGCAGCGCGTGCCGCACACCCACAGCGCCGTCCTGCTCTCCTCCGACGGACTCGTGAAGTCGGTGCACGGACTCGACCCGGACAGCGCCGACCACATGGCGGCCCTCGCCTCGGGGCTCTACTCGCTCGGCCGCAGCGCGGGTGTCCGCTTCGGTGACGGCGGGGACGTCCGGCAGGTCGTCGTGGAGCTGGACTCCACGCTCCTGTTCGTCTCCACGGCGGGTTCGGGGACCTGTCTGGCGGTCCTCGCCGGACGCGAGGCGGACGCGGCCGTCCTCGGCTACGAAATGGCGATGCTGGTCAAGAGCGTACGGCCGTACCTGATCACCGCGCCCCGGCAGCCCGCCGGCGAACCCGCGCCGATGAGGCGCTGAGTATGGCGGCCCCGCACGACGGGCCCTGGCTCGACGACGCGGCGGGCCGGCTCGTCCGGCCCTACACCGTGAGCAACGGACGGACCAGACCGAGCAGCCGACTCGACCTGCTCTCGCAGGTGATGGCGACCGGCTCCCCGCCCCTCGGCTACCTCGGCCCCGAGCACAACGAGGCCATCGGCCTGTGCGAGGCCCCCACGTCCGTCGCCGAGATCGCGGCCCAGCTCAAGCTGCCCGCGGTCGTCACCAAAGTGATCCTCTCCGATCTCCTCGACTGCGGGGCCCTCACCACGAAGGCCCCGGACTTCCACCACAACCCCACTGACCGGTCCCTGTTGGAGGCAGTGCTCGATGGATTACGACGACAGCTCTGACCCCTTCCCCACCGCGCTGAAGATCCTGGTCGCGGGTGGCTTCGGGGTCGGGAAGACGACCTTTGTGGGCGCGGTCAGCGAGATCGCGCCGCTGAGCACCGAGGAGTTGCTCACCACGGTCAGCGAGGGCACCGACGACCTGTCGGGTGTGGAGAACAAGACCACGACGACCGTCGCCATGGACTTCGGGCGGATCACGCTCGACCCGGAACACGTGCTGTACCTCTTCGGCACGCCGGGGCAGGAGCGGTTCTGGTTCATGTGGGACGAGCTCTCCGAGGGCGCGCTCGGCGCGGTGGTCCTCGCCGACACCCGGCGCCTGGAGGACTGCTTCGCCGCCGTGGACTTCTTCGAGCAGCGCGGCATGGGCTTCATCGTGGCGATCAACGAATTCGACGGTGCCTACCGCTACGAGCCCGAGGAGGTGCGGTCCGCGATCGACCTCGACCCCGAAGTGCCCGTCGTGCGCTGCGACGCGCGGATCTCCAGCTCCGGCATCCAGACGCTCCTCACCCTCGTCAAGCACCTCCTCAACCATGCCCCGGCGCCGAGCTACGGAGCCCACACGTGACGTACGACCCGACCGGGCACCTGCTGCTCACGCCGGTGGACAAGGAGGCGCCCGCCCGGGTGAGACGGCTGCGCGGGCTCGGCATCGGACAGCGCCCCGAACCGGCCTTCGACGCCTTCGCCGACCGGCTCGCCGAGCTGACCGGCGCGCCGTACTCGATGGTCAACTTCATCGACGAGGAACGGCAGTTCTTCGCGGGCCAGCACACCCCGGACGGCGGGGCGTGCCGGTACCTGGCCCGCGACCACGGGTACTGCCCGCACGTCGTGGTGCGCCGCAAGGCCCTCGTCCTGGAGGACGTCCGCGACTATCCGCGGTTCGCGGGCAACCCTGTAGTGGACGAGATCGGCATCCGCTCCTATCTGGGCGCGCCCCTCATCGACCGCACGGACATCGTGCTCGGGACGGTGTGTGTCGTGGACGTCGAGCCGCGCCGGTGGGGCAGGGCGGGGCTCGACACGATCAAGTCCATGGCCGCGGAGCTGGTGGAGCTGATCCACCGGCGGGAGGACGGCGGTCCCTGACCGTCTCAGAGCCGGAGTTCGGTGCCGTCGGGGAAGCGGACACGGACGCCGCCGTCGTCCACGGCACAGGCGACGGACTCCCGCAGCGCCTCTGGCCGGACGGTGTCGCGGGACAGCGCGACGAGCGTGACGTGCACGCCGTCGGTGCCCGCGCGCGCGGCGCGCGCGAGGTACGGCGTCGCGGAGTGCGGCCCGAACGCGTTGGCCGCGACTTCGCGCGCGATGCCCGTCTCCTCGTCCCAGCCGTGCAGCGCGACCACCGCGCTGGTCAGCCCCGACTCCGTACGGACGAGCGCCCAGCCGGGCCCCCGCTCGGCGTGCGGCCGGCTCTCGTCCGCCACCGTGTGGCCCCCCTCGCGCACGGACAGGTCGTCCGGTGCCTGGACGCGGTGCACCCGGATCTCCCAGGGGCCGTGCAGCGCGCTCGTCGACTCCACGGGGAACGCGTCGTCCCGGCCCGGCAGCCGGGCGTCGTGCCGGGAGGAGGCCACGCGGCCCTCGCAGCTCAGCGGGTGGATGCGGGAACGGCGTGAGGCGGTGCCGTCCGGGGCGAGCAGCGCCAGGTGGCCGTCGACGGCGCGCTCCCACGCGCGCGGGGCGGTCTCGGGGGCCGTCGCCGTGGAGTAGCCGAACTTGGCGTAGTGCGGGTCGTCCTGGGCCGGGCCTTCGAGCGGGTTGTGGTCGCTGCCGTGGTTGACCAGGCGGACGATGCCGTCGTGTCGGGTGCCGTGCAGGAGCCAGCCGGGCTGCGGCAGGGCCGTGTACCGGTCGGACTCCTCGACGGGCAGCGGGACTTCGCGCTCCGTCCACACCGGGTGGTCGGCGGGCAGCAGCAGCCCCAGGAAGCCCTTGCTCGCCCAGTACGGCGAAGCGGGGCCCGAGTACGCCTGCGTCGCGGGCAGGAACGTCCCGTACCAGCCGAGCGGGAGCAGCCCGCGCTCGTCGGGCACCCCGCGCTCCACGAAGTGCCGCGCGGTGCCGGAGGCGAGGCGCCGGGTCAGTCCGGGGGCCAGCGGGGTGCAGTCGGCGAGCGCGCCCAGCCACACGGGGGCGGCCGCCGCGAACCGGTAGGTCAGGGAGCGGCCCTGGTGCACGGGCGCGCCGTCGCCGCCGAAGAAGTGCGGGTAGTCGGCGAGGAACCGGGCCAGCCGCTCGCGGTACACCGTGGCGCGCCCGCCGTCCCCGTCCCCGGCCATCCGGGCCCACAGCAGCGGGTACAGGTGCATCGCCCAGCCGATGTAGTAGTCGAAGTTGCGGCCGTCGCCGTCGCTGTACCAGCCGTCGCCGCGGTACCAGTCCTCGATGCGGTCGAGGCCGCCGTCGATGTCGGCCTGGCTGTGCGGGGCGCCGACGGAGGCGAGGAACTGCTCGGACACCACCTGGAAGAGGCGCCAGTTGTTGTCCCAGGTCTTCCGGCCGACGAAGCCGGAGAACCAGTCGACCACCCGCTCCTGGACCCGCGTGTCGAGCCTGTCCCAGATCCAGGGGCGGGTCTCGTGCAGACCGATGGCGATCGACGCGGCCTCGACCATCTGCTGGGAACAGTCGGTGAGTTCGGGCCAGGCCTCGCCGCTCGTGCGGTCGGTGCCCGTCGTCAGACCGCGCGCGTAGCGTTCGGTGAGGCGGGGATCCACCTCGCCGCCCGCCCCGGCGATCCGGAAGGAGGCCAGCAGGAAGGAGCGCGCGTATCCCTCCAGGCCGTCGGAGACGACCCCCGACCAGCTGTTGCGTCCGGGCAGGCGGTACTGCGCGAGGCCCGGCGTCGCGTAGGGGACGAGAGCCTCCAGCTGCCGGTCGGCGAGCGCCTCCCAGTGCGCCCTGGTCCAGCCGGTGAGCGGGGACAGCACGCGGTCGGTGGGCGGCAGGGGCAGGTGCGGTGCGGGCATGGGACGGGTGCCTCCTCGGTAGGTGATGCTGTCCGGGCCCCGTAAGGGGCGCGGGGAACTGCGCGGCAGGCCACGCCGGATCCGCACGATGCCGCACGGACGCGCGGGAGCGCCCGGACGCATACCCGGACGGGGCGGTCTGCGACCTCTCAGGCGAGCTCGACCGCGTGCGTGTGCCCACGGGATCCCCCGACCCGGACGGTCACGACGGGCCGCCGCCCCACCGCGACCGACACCGTGTCGTCGGCGCGGACCACCTTCCGTACGGGGAAGGGCAGTTCGACCTCCAGGGTCGTCTCCGTGCGGCCGGGATCGGCGACGGCCACCGACACCCCTCGGAGCCCGCGCCGCACGAGCACCGTGCCCGCCCCGGACGAGGAGAGCCCCCCGGCCCTGCCGGGCCGCCAGAAGTGCGCGGCCAGCAGCCCGTCGCGCCGGGCCTCGACGGCCTGGACGGTCGCGTCGTTGGCGAGGATCCGCACGGGCCGGGCGCGCGCCCAGGCCGCGGTCGCGGACGCGCTCGCGCCGGGCAGCAGGACGTACGCGTACGACGCCCCGGCGGGGGAGGTGCCGTGGTCGAACCAGAGGGTCAGATAGCGCCGTGTGACCGGAGTGGTGCTGCCCCCGGTGTCGGCGCCGGTGTTGATGTCCCGCCACAGGCCCGTGCGGTCCTCGCGCAGCGCGCGCAGCCCGAGGTCGTCGGCGCGCCCGGGGAAGTCGGGGAAGACGTAGCCGCCGGTGCCGTCCAGGTGCGCCCAGCCGGCCTCGCCCAGCCGCGCGGACCAGCCCGCGTGGCCCGGCTGTTGGCGGCCGTCCACGGTCAGCCGGCGCGCGGGTCCGCCGGCGTACAGATTCCGGTTCTCCACGACCGTCTCGACGGCGCGGCCGTCGCTCGCGGTGATGTCCGCGCCGAGCGCGACGACGGCGTTGTCGAGGCAGAACCACGTCTTGCGGGCCCGCAGGGTGCTGCCGTCGGCGAGCAGTTCCATGGCGGCGACGCCGTGGCGGCCCTCCAGGACCGCACCGCCCGCCACGGCGTTCTTCGGGCGGTACGTCCCCGTGCCGCCGCCCGTGCCGATGTCGGCCCGCGCCCGCGTGTCCACGGTCGTGCCCGGCAGCCGGTACGGATCCACGGTCGCCCAGAAGCCGTCCCCGAACTGCCCGAGGTCGTCGCCGTCGTAGAGGTAGGCCATGCCGTCGCCCGTGTACCAGCCGTGCAGGTTCTCGCCGTTGCCCGCCTCGTAGGCGGCGATGCGCTTCGAGGAGAGCGACAGGGCCAGCGCCCAGCCCGGGCGCCGGTGCACCACGCGGTCCATGTCGGCGAACGCGAAGTGCCCGGTGAGCCGTTCGGCCGCCGGCACCGACGCGTCGTCCAGGACGGCCTTGGCGCGGGCCAGCGCGGGAATGCCGACCAGGCCCGGGTAGGGGGTGGTCCTGTTGCGGCGGATCCAGCCCTTGGCGAGCGAGCGCCAGCGACGGGCGTACGCCTCCGGGGCGCCGGACGCCAGCTGCAGGATGTGCGAGAGGGTCGCCGCGCCGTCGTTGTGGTCGCGCGCCCTCTCGCGCGATACGGCCCGGCCGCGCACCGCGTCCATCATCAGCCCGTCGAGGACCACCGGCGCGAACGTCCGGTCCACCGCCTCGTACAGCACGGACGTCCTCGGGTCGGCGACCGCCCACGGGGAGTCCGCGAGCAGCGCGATGAGCTGGCCCGCGGCGCCGAGCAGGACACTTCCGTACGTGCCCGTGTACGCGACGGAGCCGTGCTGCACGAACGACCCGTCCTCGTAGAAGCCGTCGCCCGAGGTGACGTACGTGAAGAGGCTGTTCCGGCCGCCGTCGCGCACGTCGGACAGGCCGTCGCGGGCCAGCGCGACCGTCGCCGTGTCCCGGGCGAGCAGTCCGCGCAGGGCGACGACGACGGCCTTGTCGGCGCGGTTGGCGCCGGTCTCGGCGAGCGAGGGCGTGCTGGTGCGGCGGTCGGGATCGGGGCAGAACCTCGCGACCGTCGCGGTGTAGCCGGCCAGGTCCTCTGCGGGCAGGAGCGCCCGCAGCAGCACGCAGGTGTCCATGAGCGCGCGGGGCGCGCCGATCTCCCAGAACCACCAGTTGCCGGTTTCGGGGCGGCCCGGGTGGTAGGCGGTGGAGTGCAGGAGGCGCAGCGCCGCCAGCAGGGCGTCCGCGGCCTCGGCGCTGTCGCTGAGGGAGGTGCCGGGCGTGGCCCACGCGACGGCGAGGGTGCGCAGCCGGGTGTAGCTCTGGCCGAAGTTGCCGGGGTCCGTGGCGGGGGAGAGGTCGGACCACAGCGCGGTCCGGTCCGCCGAGCGGTCCAACTGGCGCCACCACGTGGACGCCTGGGTGTCCAGGGTCTTCAGCGCGGCGGCGAAGTCGGGGTCGTCGGCGTCGAAGGCGCCACCGGTGAGCTGGTCCGCGGCGCGGGCGAGGAGCGTGTCGTACGCGTCGTCGGTGGCGTCCGCGCCGCCCTCGGCCGCGGTGCCCTCGCGAGCGGCGGCGGCCCGGGCCGTGCCGCCCGCCGCCGACGGCACGACGACGGAGGCCGCCCCGGCCGCGAGGAGGACGCGACGGCGGGGCCCGAAGGAGTCGGAGACAGGCGTGGGCATGCGAACTCCCAGAGGTGTCGGAGGCACGTGAGGCGATCCCGCGACAGCATGTAAGCGGTTGCTATGGCGCGCAAGAGGGGCCGGAACGTTTCTTGCTTCTTTCTGTGCCGGACCGCACAGAACCACGCCGCAGTCGGCGAGGTTGCCGAGGAAAGTCCAAGGAGACGGAGCCCTTTGGGTGTTGACCGCGCCAGTAAGCGATTACTACGTTGCCGCCCCATGGCTGAGAAAAGGACCCGAACCGCGCGTGCCGCCCTCGCGACGGCGGTCGCGGCCGCCACCCTCGCGCTCGCCGCTCCCGCCCAGGCGGACCCCTTCGCCCCCACGCCCGGCGCGGACGGCGTGGGCGACCCGCTCTACCCGACGCTCGGCAACGGCGGCTACGACGTCCGCCACTACGACCTCTCCTTCGACTTCACGCCCGTGACGTACGACTTCGCCGCCACCATGAGGATCCGGGCCGGGGCGACCCAGGACCTGTCGTCCTTCAACCTCGACGTCGACTCGCTGGCCGTCGACCGCGTCATCGTGAACGGCGCGCCCGCCACCTGGACGACCAGCCCCGGAAAGACCGGCCAGGAACTCACCGTCACCCCGGCCCGCCCGCTGCGCGACCGCCGCGCCTTCGACGTCGAGGTGACGTACCACGGCAACGGCAGGACGAAGCCGGCCGGGCTCCCGGGCTGGCGGTACATGTCCGACGGCGGCTTCGCCTCGGCCGCCCAGGCCTCCCGCGCCGACACCTTCGCGCCGGTCAACGACCACCCCTCCGACAAGGCCACCTGGACCTTCCACCTGACCGCGCCGAAGGGCTGGACCCCCGCCGCCAACGGCAACCTCACCGGCCGCCGCGCCGCCCCCGGCGCCAAGGAGACCTGGGACTTCTCCCTCAAGTCGCCCATGGCGCCGGAGCTGTTGGGAATCTCGGTCGGCAAGCAGCGTTACGTGTACGGGCGCGGCCCGCACGGTCTGAAGCTCCGGCACCTCGTCCCGGAGGACCAGACGGCCAAGTACCGCCCCATCGTGGCGGAGACCGGCGGGCAGCTCGCCTGGCTGGAGAAGACCCTCGGGGTGCGCTACCCCTTCGACACGTACGGCGTGCAGATCGTGCGCGACGGCTACGGCGACGCGCTGGAGAACCAGACCCTCTCCCTCTTCGGCCCCGGCTGGTTCGACCGCCCCACCTACTCCACGACGATGGTCCATGAGCTGACCCACCAGTGGTTCGGCGACTCCGTCACCCCCGCCACCTGGCAGGACGCCTGGCTGAACGAGGGGCCCGCCGTGTACTACGCCGCCGTGTGGGCGGACCAGAAGGGCTTCCAGCCCATCGAGGAGAAGATGCGGACCGCGTACGAGAAGCTCGACGCGGTCCGCAAGGCGGACGGCCCGCCCGGCAGGCCCACCGGACTCGGCGGCTTCAACATCTACGACGGCGCGGCCGTCTCCCTCTACGCCCTCGAACAGCAGATCGGGCCGGACGACTTCGACGCGGTCATGAAGGCATGGCTGACGAAGCACCGGCACGGCAACGCCTCCACCGAGGACTTCGTCGACAACGCGGTGCAGGTGACCGGCGACGCGTCCGTCGGCACCTTCCTGCGCCACTGGCTCTTCGACCTCGACAACCCGCCCATGCCCGGCCACCCGGACTGGGGTGTCGCGCGATGAGGCGGCGCCCGCCGCTCCTCGCGGCCGCCGTCGTCTCCGTACTGGCACTCGGCGCGTCGGCCGCACCGCCGGTCGCCGCCGCACCCGGACCGCGCGTCCTGCACGCCGCACCGCACGGCAGCGGCGACGTGTGCAGCGTGACGCGGCCCTGCTCGCCGACCGGCGCCCGGGACGCCGCCCGCACCGTCACCGGCCGCGACGTCCGCGTCGAACTCGCCGACGGCACCTATGAACTGAGGGAACCGCTGAAGCTGGGCGCCGCCGACTCCGGCCGCGACGGCCACACCGTCACCTGGAGTGCCGCACCCGGCGCCGCCCCCGTGCTCTCCGGCGGCCGCGCGATCCAGGGCTGGGCGAAGAACCCGGACGGCACCTGGACGGCCGCCGTCCCCGACGGGATCACCCCGCGCCAGCTCTTCGTCGACGGCCGCCGCGCCGTCCGCGCGCGGGGCGCCGCCTGCCCCGCCGCCACCTGCGACGCCACGAAGGCCGGCATGACGGGCGCCGAGGCCACCGGGATCGCGCGGTGGCGCAGGCCCACCGGCGCCGAGGCCGTCATCAAGGTCCGCTGGCGCACCTATCGCTGCCGGATCACCGCGGTGCGCGGCGACCACCTCACCTTCGCGCAGCCCTGCTGGACCAACTCCGCGAGCGGCACGAACCGCACGGGCCCCGCCTGGGACTCCACCACCGTCGACTCCGCCCGCTACCGGGGCGTCGCCTTCTTCGAGAACGCCCGCGAACTCCTCGACGAACAGGGCGAGTTCGTGTGGGACGCCGAGGACCGCACCGTCACCTACCTGCCCCGCGCCGACGAGCACCCGCGCCACGCACGCATCGTCACCCCGGTCACCGAGCGCCTCATGGTCCTCGACGGCACCCACGACATCCGCGTCGACGGCCTCACCTTCGCCCACGCCGCCTACCGGCAGCCCGACACCGACGAGGGCTACGCGGGGACCCAGGCGGGCCTCACCCTCACCGGCGCCACCGGGCCCGTCGACCACGCGGGCCGCTTCTACACCAAGCCGGCCGCGGCGCTCACGGTGCGCGGCGGACGCCGAGTGAGCGTCGAACGAGCCGAGTTCACCCGGCTGGGCGGCGCGGGCGTCGTCCTGGAGGCGGGCACCAAGGACTCCGCGGTCCGCCGCTCGCACTTCACCGACCTCTCCTCGGGCGCCGTCTACGTCGGCGACACCGAGCCGAAGCCGGACCCCGCCCTGGCCGGGGAGCGGAACAGCGTCGCGTACAACACGATCCGGCGCGCCGGAGTCGAGTACACGGACGCGGTGGGCATCTGGGCCGGGTACGAGGCGGAACTCGGCGTCGACCACAACACCCTGGACGACCTGCCCTACTCGGCCATCTCCGTCGGCTGGGGCTGGAACCAGCCCGAGGCGCGCGCGTCCGTCCTTCGGGACAACCGCATCACCGCAAACCGCGTCACCGACGTCATGCGGGTCGAGCACGACCAGCACGACGGCGGCGCCCTCTACACCCAGGGCGCCCAGCCCGGCACGGTGATCGCCGGGAACTACATCAACCGCTCGGCCTACGGGAACACCGAGCGTGACGGCAACGGCATCTACCTGGACGAGCAGTCCTCGTACATCCGCGTCGAGGGCAACGTCCTGACCCGCCTCGGCTACAAGTGGGTGTCCAACTGGGCGGACTACGGCATCCAGAACCACGCCACCGGCAACTGGACCGACACCGACGCGCCCGCCCTCGCCGGGACCGGCTCGACCATGACGGACAACCGCACCGGACTCGACCGGCTGCCCGCCGAGGCGCTGGCCGTGGCGGAACGCGCGGGCGCCGTGCCCCAGCGGGCCGAACAGCTGCGCACGGACCTGGCGCACGCGGGCACCGCCTCCCAGTCCTCGACGGACGGCACCGCGCCGGCCGCGCACGCCGTCGACGGCGACACCACCACCGACACCCGCACGCTCGCCGAGCCGGGCGCCTGGTGGCAGGTCGACCTCGGCGGCGTCCGGCGCGTGCGCCAGGTCGAGGTGTGGAACGACGCCGCGATGACGACCGAGGACTTCGACGTACAGCTGTCGAGGACCGCCGACTTCGCCGGCGCCCGGACGCGGCACGTGTCCGGGAAGGCGCTGCGGCCCACGCTCCTGGAGTTCGGCCGGGGCCAGGAGGCCGGGTTCGTGAGGATCCGGCTCACCGGCACCGGACGGGTGGGACTCGCGCACGTCCTCGTCCACCCGTAGCCGGCACCGGCCCCCGTACGCCCGCGCCACCGCACCGCACAGGTCCGGCTCCCGCCCGCCCCGTGCGGTTCGGTGGCGCACATGCCTCGACACCGGAGGCCGTGGCCGGATAGATAAGGATCAAGCTCGATCACCGCACCCGCACGCCCCTGGTCAGCACCCGCAACACCGGCACAAGCGAAGGAAGTTCCATGACCGACCTCCGTCTCGGCGTTCTCGGCTACGGACTGCGCGGCTCGCTCGCCCGCACCGCACACCGGCCCGGAGCGGGCTCGCGCGTCACCGCGCTGGCCGACCACGACCCGACCGCCCGCGCCGAGGCGGCCGCGGCCTTTCCCGACGCGCTGATATCCGGCGACCACCGCAAGGTCGTCGAGGACCCCGACGTCGACGCGATCGTCGTCCTCACCCCCGACCACACCCACGCGGAGCTGGCCCGCGAGGCACTGCGCGAGGGCAAGCCCGTCTTCGTGGAGAAGCCCCTGGAGACGAGCGTCGAGGCCTGCGACGCGATCCTGCGGACCGCCCACGAGACCGGCACGCGCCTGTACGTCGGGCACAACATGCGCCACATGCCCGTGGTCCGCCTGATGCGCGACATCATCGAGCGCGGCGAGATCGGCGCGGTCAAGACCGTCTGGGTGCGCCACTTCGTCGGCTACGGCGGCGACTGGTACTTCAAGGACTGGCACGCCGAACGGCGGTACACCAACGGCCTGTTGCTCCAGAAGGCCGCCCACGACATCGACGTGCTGCACTGGCTCGCGAACGGCTACGCCCGGCACGTCCAGGCCCTCGGCGACCTCATGGTCTACGGCGACAATCCGCACCGCCGCGCGCCGGGCGAGCCGAAGACGGACGACTGGTACGCCAAGGACGGCCACTGGCCGCCGCACACCCAGCGCGACCTCAACCCCGTGATCGACGTCGAGGACGTCTCCCTGGTCAACATGCGCCTGGACAACGGCGTGCTGGCCGCCTACCAGCAGTGTCACTTCACCCCCGACTACTGGCGCAACTACACCGTCATCGGTGACGCCGGCCGCCTGGAGAACTTCGGCGACGGGCCCGGGGGAGTCGTCAAGGTGTGGAACTCCCGCAGGTCCGGGTACCGCGATGAGGCCGACGCCGTGTACCCGGTGCCGGACGCCCAGGACGACGGCGGGCACGGCGGCGCGGACCCGCTGCTCGTGGACGAGTTCGTCCGCTTCGTACGCGAGGGCGGGCGCACCGACACCTCGCCGGCCGCGGCGCGGATGGCGGTCGCGGCGGGCGTACGGGCGACCGAGTCGCTGCGGGACGGCGGGACGCCGCGCGAGGTGCCCGACCTCGACCCCGAGCTGATCGCCTACTTCGAACGCGGTCAGACCCGCTGACCCGCGAGGTCTGAAGGAAAGCTGCGGCGGCGCTTAAGAAATCCTCGATGGACCGGGGCGCCGCCGTAGGGAAGATTCCTGTGACGTCGGATGAATGAGCGACGTACGACGGGAGCCGTTGCGTTGAAGGCGCTGGTCAAGGAGAAGGCGGAGCCGGGTCTGCGGCTCATGGACGTACCGGAGCCGGTGATCGGCCACGGGGACGTCCTGATCAAGGTGCTCCGCACCGGGATCTGCGGCACCGACCTGCACATCCGGGCCTGGGACGGCTGGGCGCAGCAGACCATCGCGGCGCCGCTGGTGGTCGGGCACGAGTTCGTCGGCGAGGTCGTGCAGACCGGCCGGGACGTCGCCGACATCGCGATAGGCGACCGGGTCAGCGGCGAGGGCCACCTGGTGTGCGGCAAGTGCCGCAACTGTCTCGCCGGGCGGCGCCACCTGTGCCGCGCCACCGTCGGGCTCGGCGTCGGACGGGACGGCGCCTTCGCGGAGTACGTCGCGCTCCCGGCGTCGAACGTCTGGGTGCACCGCGTCCCCGTGGACCTCGACGTGGCCGCGGTCTTCGACCCCTTCGGCAACGCCGTCCACACGGCCCTGTCCTTCCCGCTGGTCGGCGAGGACGTGCTGATCACCGGGGCGGGCCCGATCGGCCTGATGGCGGCGGCCGTCGCCCGCCACGCGGGCGCCCGCAACGTCGTGATCACCGACGTCAGCGAGGAGCGCCTGGAACTGGCCCGCAAGATCGGCGTCAGCCTCGCACTGAACGTGGGCGAGACCTCGATCGCCGACGGGCAGCGCAGGCTCGGCCTGCGCGAGGGCTTCGACGTCGGCCTGGAGATGTCCGGCAACCCGCGCGCGATGCGCGACATGGTCGCCAACATGACCCACGGCGGCAGGATCGCCATGCTCGGCCTGCCGGCCGAGGAGTTCGCCGTCGACTGGGCCCGGATCGTCACCTCGATGATCACGATCAAGGGCATCTACGGCCGCGAGATGTTCGAGACCTGGTACGCGATGTCGGTCCTGCTCGAAGGCGGCCTCGACCTCGCGCCCGTGATCACCGGCCGGTACGACCACCGCGACTTCGAGGCGGCCTTCGACGACGCGGCGAGCGGCCGCGGCGGCAAGGTCATCCTGGACTGGACCTCCTGACCTCCGGTCCGCGCCGCGGCGGCCCCGCCGCCCGCCCCGCCCCCATCGCCTTCCCCGCCTTCTGAACTCCCTTAAGGAAGCAGCATGTTCGACAACGTACGCGAGGACCTCCAGGCCACCCTCGACGAGATCGAGGCCGCGGGTCTGCACAAGCCCGAGCGCGTCATCGGCACCCCGCAGTCCGCGACGGTCAACGTCACCGCGGGCGGACGCCCCGGCGAGGTCCTCAACTTCTGCGCGAACAACTACCTCGGCCTCGCCGACCACCCCGAGGTCGTCGCCGCCGCGCACGAGGCGCTCGACCGCTGGGGCTACGGCATGGCCTCCGTCCGATTCATCTGCGGCACGCAGGAGGTGCACAAGGAGCTGGAGGCGCGCCTGTCGGCCTTCCTCGGCCAGGAGGACACGATCCTCTATTCCTCCTGCTTCGACGCCAACGGCGGTGTCTTCGAGACGCTGCTCGGCGCCGAGGACGCGGTGATCTCCGACGCCCTCAACCACGCCTCGATCATCGACGGCATCCGCCTGTCCAAGGCGCGCCGCTTCCGCTACGCCAACCGCGACATGGCCGACCTGGAGAAGCAGCTCAAGGAGGCCACCGAGGGCGGCGCCCGGCGCAAGCTGATCGTCACCGACGGCGTCTTCTCCATGGACGGCTACGTCGCGCCGCTCGCCGACATCTGCGACCTCGCCGAGCGCTACGACGCCATGGTCATGGTCGACGACTCGCACGCCGTCGGCTTCGTCGGCCCCGGCGGGCGCGGCACCCCCGAGCTGCACGGCGTCATGGACCGCGTCGACATCATCACGGGCACGCTGGGCAAGGCGCTCGGCGGCGCCTCCGGCGGTTACGTCGCGGCCCGCGCGGAGATCGTCGCGATGCTGCGTCAGCGCTCGCGCCCGTACCTCTTCTCGAACACGCTCGCCCCGGTGATCGCGGCCGCCTCGCTGAAGGTCATCGACCTCCTGGAGTCCGCCGGTGACCTGCGCGAACAGCTCGCCGCGAACACCGCGCTGTTCCGCTCGCGGATGACCGAGGAGGGCTTCGACGTGCTGCCCGGCGACCACGCCATCGCCCCGGTCATGATCGGCGACGCGGCCGTGGCGGGCCGGATGGCCGAGCTGCTCCTGGAGCGCGGCGTGTACGTGATCGGCTTCTCCTACCCCGTCGTGCCGCAGGGCCAGGCCCGCATCCGCGTGCAGCTCTCGGCCGCGCACTCCACGGAGGACGTGCACCGCGCGGTGGACGCGTTCGTCGCGGCGCGGGCGGAGCTGGCGGCCTAGGACGATCCGTCGGTGGGGGCCGGGAGGCGGGCTGCCTCCCGGCCCTTCGTCCGTCAGGCGGACGGCGTGGCCGACGTCTCGGGGGAGAGGACGGACTCCTGGCCGTCCGCGTTGAGGGTGGCGACGGCGTAGTAGTACGTCGTGCCGCCCGTCAGGCCCCTGTCCACGTACTCCGCGCCGCTCGTCACGTCGCTGAACTCCGCGTTCTCCTTGGTGACGCGGGGCTTGGTGGAGCGGTAGACGCGGTAGCCGGTCACGGGCGAGTCGCCGCTGCCGTACCCGACCGCGTACCAGGCGAGCCGCACCGAGCCCGCGCCAGCCTTGACGTCGTAGAACTCCGTGGCGGGCGGCCGCTGCGCCTCCTTGTACGTCGGCTTCACCGACGCGGAGGCGGGCGAGGAGACGGAGTGCTGGGTCGTGGCGACGACGGCGTAGTAGTAGTCCCGCTCGTCCTCGCCCGCGCCCACCGTCGAGGTGTACTCGGTCTTCGTCGTGGTGCCGACGCGGTTGGCCGGGTCGGTGATGTCGACCGGGGACGTCTTGGAGCGGTACACGGTGTACGAGGAGACCGGCACGTACGGGCTCTGCGACCACGTCAGGGTGAGCCGCGTGCCCACGAGGGAGGCGTTGGAGAGGTTCGGCGCCTTGGGCGCGGTGGCGGCGGTGACGGTCCTGGTCCCGGTCACGAGGTTCGACGCCCCGGACTCGTTCCCGACGGCGTCGACGCCGCGCACCTCGTAGGTGTACGGGAGACCCGCCTCGCCCTTCGTGTCGCGGAGGGTCAGGGACGTCGTCGAACCGACCTTGGTCCGGGTGCCGTTGGGGGACTCGGCGCGGTACACCACGTACTTCACCGCGTCCGAGTCGCCGGTGCGCCACGTCAGCGTCACGCCGCGCTCGTCCTCGCGGACGCGGGTGAGGTCGCGGGGCGCGAAGGGCGCGACGGTGTCGATGGTGCCCCGCTGGGGTTCGGTGTAGGGCGAGACGTGACCGGCGCCGTCCAGCGCCCGCACCTTGTAGGCGTACACGACGTCGGGGTCGGCGGAGCTGTCGACGTACTCGCCCTTGGACACCGTGGCGAGCCGCTCGTAGGGGCCGACCTCGTCCGGGCCGGTGCCCTCGGCCTCGGCGCGGTACACCTCGTAGGAGGTGGCCGCGGAGAGGGTGCTCCAGTAGAGGGAGACGGCCTCGCGCCCGGAGGTGACCTGGAAGCCCTCGGGAGCGTCGTACAGGGGATTGTCGGGCTGGTCCGGGTCGTCGCCGGTGCGGCCGGCGGAGCTGGGGGCCGCGGTGGGCACGGCGGCCTGGGCGGTGCCGGTGAACCCGAGGGCGAGGACGACGACGGCGGCCGCGGAGGCGACGACCGTCGGTCGGAGACGAGGGTGTGGAGACACGGCTGGCGTTCCCTTTCCGGTGGAACCACGTACGGGCGTACGTGAACTCGGGATGCAGTCGTGGGGGGAGTCGGAGCTGTGCGGTGCGTGATGCGGGTGGTGCGCAGTGGGGGCAAGAAACTGTAGCTGCATATGACCGGAAAATGTGAGGCGGTATGCGGCGTGGCGGGGCGGGAGGTCCGTGAACCTCGCTTCGGGCCAGGAGAGTTGGGCCGTCGGTACCCCCGAGACCGGCTCCGGTCCGTGCCCCGCCGGGGCGCGGGGAACCGCGCGCCGAGCCCCCACCGGCCCGCAGGCGCTCCGGCCGTCGTGTTCCGTCACGGGGGCACGCCACGGCCCAGTGGTACGGAGGAGCACCCCGTGGGGGAGAATTGCCGCATGATCGAAGCACGGCGGCTGCACATCCTCCGTGCGGTGGCCGACCACCGCACGGTCACGGCCGCTGCCGCCGCGCTCTACCTCACCCCGTCGGCGGTCTCCCAGCAGCTCACCGCCCTGGAGCAGGAGACGGGCCACCGCCTGGTCGAGCGCTCGGCGCGCGGGGTGCGCCTCACCGCCGCCGGCGAGATCCTCCTGACGCACACCAACGCGGTCCTGGCCCAGCTGGAGCGCGCCGAGGCCGAGCTCGCCGCGTACAGCTCCGGCGCGGCGGGCACGGTGACCGTCGCGTCCTTCGCCACCGGCATCGGCCTGGTCGTCGGCCCCGCCCTGGTACGCCTCGCCGCCACCGCGCCCGGGATCCGGGTGCGCGTCCAGGACGCCGAGGGCGACGCGAGCCTGCCGATGGTCCTCGACCGGCAGGTGGACGTGGCCGTCGCCGTCGAGTACCGGGGAGCGCCGGGCGTGGACGACCCCCGGCTGACCCGCGTACCGCTCTACGCCGAGCCCTTCGACGCGGTGCTCCCGCTCGGCCACCGGCTCGCGGACGCCGGGCGGGTGCCGCTCGGCGAGCTGGCCAAGGACGCCTGGATCGGGCCCTTCGCGGGCAACCCGTGCCACGACGTGGTCGTCCTCGCCTGCGAACAGGCCGGGTTCCAGCCGATGCTGGAGCACTGGTCGGACGACTTCAGGGCCGTGGTCGCGCTCGCCGCGGCCGGGGTCGGCGTCGCCCTCGTGCCGCGCTCCGCGCTGCGCGGCATGGACGTGTCGGGGGCCGTGGTGCGCCCGGTGGAGGGCGCGGCTCCCACGCGCCGGGTGTTCGCCGCGGTGCGGTGCGGCGCGGAGGAGCACCCGCTGATCCGCCCGGTGCTCGACGCGCTGGGGGAGGCGGCGGGCTGAGGCGCCGCCCCGGGAGGGGTCCTCAGACCGTCTTGACCGAGTTGCCGTCGATGACGTGGTCGGCCCCGGTGGTGCTGGCGGCCAGCGGCGAGCCCAAGTAGGCGATGAGCGCGGCCACTTCGGCCGGGCTCACGAACCGCCCGGTGACCATGCCCGCCGTGGCCGGGAGATGCGCGAGCAGCTCTTCCTGGGACATGTCCATGGCCTTGGCGACCTCCGCCCCGTAGCCGTCGGGGCTCTCCCACATGTCCGTGCGGACGGGCCCCGGCGAGACGGTGTTGACGCGCACGCCCTGCGGTCCGAACTCCTCGGCGATCCCCTTGCCGAAGGCGGTCAGCGCGGCCTTGGCGGTGCTGTACGGGATCGGTCCCGCGTGCGGGGTCAGCGCGCTGGTGGAGGAGACGTTGACGATCGCGCCGCCGCCGCGCGTGAGGTGGGGCAGCGCGGCGCGCGTGGTGCGGACCGAGGCGAGGAAGTTCAGCTCGAAGGTCTCGTGCCACTGCTCGTCGGTGAAGGTGAGGAAGCCGCCCGCCCAGCCCTCGCCTGTGTCGCCGCCGCCGACGTTGTTGACCAGGAGGTCCAGCCCGCCGAGCGCCTCTTCGGCCTGGGCGATGAGGCGGGCGGGGGCGTCGGCCGCGGACAGGTCGACGGAGATGCCGGTCGCGCCGGTGGCCTTGAGCTCCGGCGTGATCGTGCGGGCCGCGGCGACCACGCGCATCCCCTCGTCCATCAGCGCGGAGACGGTGGCCAGGCCGATGCCCCGGCTCGCGCCCGTCACGACGGCGGTCTTGCCGGTCAGCTGCAGATCCATGGAGAGCTCCCCTGCTTCCTGGGTGGATCGTTCCGTAGGTGTGTCTCGAACGATGCGTGAACCATAGGACTTGCAACATTGATGTTGCAAGTAGCTTGGGATGGGTATCCGTGACGTAACATCTCGGCGGGATCGACGTGTACGAGGCAGATGCGTGCGCGATCGACGTGTGCGGGATCGACGTGTGCGGGATCGACGTGCGCGGGACCGGTGTGCGCGGATCGGCGGAAGGAAGCCACGTGGAGCAGGACCAGCGGAGCAGGGAAGGCGCGCGCCCACGACCGCTGCGGGCGGACGCCGAGCGGACCGTGCACACCATCCTGGCGGCCGCCGAACGCGTCCTGAGCGTGAATCCCGCCGCCACGATGGAGCAGATCGCGGCGGCCGCGGGCGTCGCGCGGACCACCGTGCACCGCCGCTTCACCAGCCGCGACGCCCTGGTGGACGCGCTCGCGGCCTGGGCCGCCCGCCAGTTCCACGAGGCGGTGACCAGCGCCCGCCCCGACACCGCCCCACCCCTGATCGCTCTCTACCAGGCGACCGCCAACGTCCTCCGGGTGAAGATCAGTTGGGGCTTCGCGATGAGCGGGACCGTGTCGCGGGACCCGGAGGTGGCGCGGGCACACGCCGACGTCCTCGACCAGTGCGACCGCCTCTTCCGGCGGGCGCGCGACACCGGCGTGCTGCGCCCCGACACCGATCTGGAGTGGGCCCGCCGCGTCTACTACGCCCTCATCCACGAGGCCGCCCACAACCGCGGGGACGGAGCCGACGGTGGCACCGAGGACGTCGACGCGTTGGCGACGCTCGTGGTCGACACCCTGCTGCGCGGCCTCGGCGGGGGAGAGGCGGGAGTGCGCGGCGCCTGACAAAGGCGACCGGGGGCCGCGAGGGGCCGCTACGGTGAGGGGTGCCGCCCCGTGCTCCCCCGCAGCACCACCTCGCCCCGGATCCGCTGCACCCGCGACCGCCGGCCGCGCGGCTCCCGCAGGGCCAGCTCCAGGACGTCGCGGCCCATCCGCGCCAGTGGCAGCGCCACCGTCGTCAACGGCGGCGTCAGCTCCCGTACGAGAGGGATGTCGTCGAAGCCCGCGAGCGACACGTCGTCCGGCACCCGCACGCTCCGCTCCCGCAGCGCGGCGAGCGCGCCCACCGCCATCACGTCCGTCACCGCGAAGACGCATGTCGGCGGGCGGCCCCGGCGCAGCAGCTCCGCCGCGGCCGCGTGGCCGCCGTCCCGCGTGAACGCCCCCTCCACCACCCGCTCCCGCGGCAGTGCCACGCCCGCCTCGGCCAGCGCGGCACGGAACCCGCCGAGCCGGTCGGCGACCGTCGTCAGGCGCTCGGGGCCGGTGAGGACGCCGAAGTCCCGGTGGCCGAGCCCGAGGAGCGCGCGGGCCAGCGCGGCGGCGCCCTCGCGGTTCTCCGGCAGCACCGTGTCCACCCGCAGGCTCCGGTGCCTGCTGACGACGGCGACGCGGCCCCCGGCGCGCGCGTAGGGGCCCAGCTCGGCGTCCAGCTGCCGTTCCCAGGAGGGGTCCTGGAAGCCGGAGCCGATGAGGAGGATGGCGCGGGCCCGCTGGGCGCGCAGCATCGAGACGTACGCGATCTCGCGCCCCGGTTCGCGGAACGTGCCGGCCAGCATGACGAGCAGGCCGCGCTCGGCCGCCGCGGCCGTCACACCGCTCGCGATCGCCGCGAAGTACGGGTCTCCCACGTCGTGGCAGACGACCCCGACGGTGTTGTTCGAGGCGCTGGCGAGCGCCTGGGCGTGGGCGTTGGGGATGTAGCCGAGGCGGTCCGCCGCGGCGAGGACGCGGCCGCGCAGGTCGTCGCGGACCCTGGCCGTGCCGTTGAGCGCGCGGGAGGCGGTGGCGGGGGAGACCCCGGCGGTCCTGGCGACCGCGTCCAGCGTCACGTGCAGTCCTCGCTCGGCTTCCCTCACCGCACCCCCCCCGGGCCGTGGCGCGCCGCGAAACTCGGGTCCGACCTCTTGACCCTGCGGTCAGCCAGTCATTAGCGTGGCGGACACTGTATCAGAAAGCGCTTTCTGAAAGCGGTTTCTCGCACCCCTCGTCTCCACCGGACCCCGCACCTGCCGCAGCGCATCTCCACCCACTTGCCCCCGTACTTCGCCGCACCCCGCCGAATGTCAGGGAGTTCCTCGTGAGCCAGAGCGCACTGTCCTCAACTCCCGTGAAGACGGCGGGAGTCGCCGAACGGCGACGCCCGGGCCTCGGGCGGCGCGCCGCAGCGGCGGCCGAGAAGAGCTGGCGTCCGCTCGCCCTGCTGGTCGTCTGCTTCGGCGCCTGGTGGGCGGTCGCCGCGACGGAGCTGGTCGAGGCCTATCTGCTGCCCTCGCCCGGCGCGACCCTCGACGTCGTCCTCGACAAGCCCGACTACCTCTGGCAGCACAGCTGGGTGACCACGTACGAGACCCTGCTCGGCTTCGCCATCGCGGTGGCCGTCGGCATCGCATCCGCCGTCCTGATGGTCGCCTCGACGACCGTCGAGAAGACCCTCTACCCCGTCCTCCTGTTCGCCCAGGTCGTCCCGAAGATCGCGATCGCCCCGCTGTTCGTCGTCTGGCTCGGCTTCGGCATCGGCCCCAAGGTCCTCATCGCCGTCCTCATCGCCTTCTTCCCCGTCGTCATCTCGATGGTGACGGGCCTCAAGGCCGTGGACCCCGAGATGCTGCAGCTCTCCGCCACGATGGGCGCGCGGCCCTGGCAGACCTTCCTCAAGATCCGGTTCCCGGCCTCGCTCCCGCACCTGTTCTCGGGGCTGAAGGTGGCCGTCACGCTCGCCGTCACCGGCGCCGTCGTCGGCGAGTTCGTCGGCGCGAACGAGGGCCTCGGCTATGTGATCCTCCAGGCCAACGGCAACCTCGACACCCCGATGCTCTTCGCGGGGCTGCTCGTCATGTCGCTGATCGGCGTCGTCCTGTTCGTGCTCGTCGAGATCGCCGAGAAGCTGCTGCTGCCGTGGCACGCCAGCCGCAGGGACACGGCCGCCACCACCTCGTACTGACGCACGCCCCACCCCCTTCGCCCTACCCGGCCACCCCCAGCCCCCGTCACGTCCCCCGCCATGTCCTCCGTACGCGAGAAGGGCCGACCCATGCACGCGCGCAGACTCCCCACCGCCCTCGTCCCCCTGGCGCTCGTCGCGGCGACCGCGACGGCCTGCGGCGACGACGCGAAGACGAGCGTCAGCGACTCCGGCAAGAAGCTCGACAAGGTGACCCTGACGCTCAACTGGTATCCCTACGGCGAGCACGCGCCGTTCTACTACGGCAAGAAGCAGAAGATCTTCGAGGAGCACGGCATCGACCTGGAGATCAGGGCGGGCCAGGGGTCGCAGAAGACCGTGCAGGCCACCGGGGCGGGGCAGACCGACTTCGGCTGGGCCGACACCCCGGCCCTGCTCGCCGGCGTCGACCAGGGCGTCCAGGTGAAGAGCCTCGGGGTGTTCCTCCAGACCACGCCCGCCTCCGTGCAGTCCTTCGCGGCCGAGGGCGTCGCCTCGCCCGACGACCTCAAGGGCAAGACCGTCGCGGGCACGGCGGGCGACGCGCTCACCAAGACGTTCCCGATCTTCCTGCGGAAGAACGGCATGGACGCCTCCGACGTCAGCGTCCAGAACACCGACCCGGCGGGCAAGATCGCCGCGGTGATCTCGGGCCGGACGGACGCGCTGCTCGGCTACGCGAGCGACCAGGGCCCGACCATGCGGAACAAGGCGAAGAAGGACGTCTCCTACCTCCGCTTCTCCGAGCACGGCCTGAACTTCTACTCCAACGGGCTCATCGCGGGCACCAAGACCCTTCAGGGCAGGGGTGATCTGGCGAAGCGGATGACCGCGGCGGTCAGTGACGCGTGGGCGGCGGCCGAGAAGGAGCCGGGTCCCGCCGTCGCCGCGATGGACGGCGCCTCCGAGCAACTCCCGCCCAAGGACGTGCTGTCCGAGCAGTTCAGGACCACGCTGACGCTGCTGCACACCGACGCCACCAAGGGAAAGGCGCCGGGCGTCAACACGGAGGCGGACTGGAAGCAGACCATCGACGTCTTCGCGAAGGCCGGCATGGTCAAGAGCCCCAAGTCCGTGACGGAGTACTGGGACTCGGCCAAGGGGATCAAGGGGTGAGCATGCTCGACGACGCGAGGACGGAGAAGCGGACGGCCTCCGCGGCGGGGCGGGGCGAGGGTCGTGCCGGGGCCGCGCCCGCCGTGCGGCTCGACGACGTCGCCGTCCGCTTCCGTACGAAGAAGAAGGACGTCACGGCGTTGCGCGACGTCTCGCTCACCATCGGCGCCGGTGAGTTCGTGGCGATCGTCGGCCCCTCGGGGTGCGGGAAGTCCACGCTGCTCAAGCTGGTCGCGGGGCTGCTCGCGCCGTCGTCCGGCGAGGTGCTCCTGGGCGGCGAGCGGGTCCGGGGGCCGCGGCCCGACATCGGCTATGTCTTCCAGCGCGCCGCCCTGCTCGACTGGCGCTCGGCGCGCCGCAACATCCTGCTCCAGGCGGAGATGCGGAAGATGCCCGTGGCGTCGGCACGCGCGCGTACCGACGAGCTGATCCGCATGACCGGGCTCGGCGGCTTCGAGGACGCGTATCCGCACGAGCTGTCCGGCGGCATGCAGCAGCGCGTCGCGCTGTGCCGGGCGCTGCTGCACGAGCCGCCCGTCCTGCTCATGGACGAGCCGTTCGGCGCGCTCGACGCGCTCACCCGGGAGCAGATGAACGTCGAGCTGAACCGCATCTGGCGCGAGACCGGCACCACCGTCCTGCTGGTGACGCACTCGATCGCCGAGGCCGCGTACCTGGCGGACCGCGTCGTGGTGATGAGTCCGCGGCCCGGCACGGTGACGGAGGTCGTCGACGTCGGTCTGCCGCCGGAGCGGGACTACGCGGACACCCTGGCCTCGGCCGGGTTCCGGGCGGCGACGGCGCGGATCAGGGAGCTGCTGGGGGCCGTGTCGGCGCACGACTGACGGCCGGGGGAGCCGGTGCCCGGCTGAGAGGCACCCCACATTGTTGGCGTCCCGCATCCGGGATAGCGTGCCGGATATGGAACACGAAGGAGTCGACGCGCGGCTCGCCGCCCGGCTGTCGGAGCTGCGCGCCGAACGCGGCTGGTCCCTGGGCGAGCTGGCCGAACTGAGCGGGATCAGCCGCTCCACCCTGTCCCGCGCCGAGCGCGCGGAGATCAGCCCCACGGCGGCCCTCCTGAACCGCCTGTGCGCCGTCTACGAACGCACCATGTCCCAGCTCCTGAGCGAGGTGGAGGCCGAGCCCGCCCAGCTGGTGCGCGCCGTCGACCAGGCGGTCTGGGCGGACGACGACGCGGGCTTCATGCGCTGGCAGGTCTCGCCGCCGCACATCGGGATGCGCGGCGAACTCGTCGAGGGCCGATTGCAGCCGGGCGCCGACATCGCGTACGACCGGCCGGCCGTGCCCGGCCTCGAACAGCACATCTGGGTGCTCGAAGGGGCCCTGGAGGTCACCGTGCACGGCGAGGCCCACACGCTGCGCACCGGCGACTGCCTGCGCTACCGCCTCTGGGGCGCCTCGCGGTTCCGCTGCCGAGGCGACGAGGCCGTGCGGTACGCGCTCGTGGTGGTGCAGCCGTGACCGCGCCGCCGACGGCCGCCGTCGCCCGGCTCGACGCCGCCGCGCTGGACGCGTCGGCCGACGCCCTGGCCGACCTGCTCGTCGACACCGTGCGCGGCGGCAACTCGCTCGGTTTCCTCGCGGACCTGGACCACGCCGGTGCGGCCGCCTGGTGGCGCGGCCTCGGGACGGCGGTCGCCGCCGGGCACCTCGCCGTCTGGACGGCCCGTGACGCCGACGGCGTCACCGGCACGGTCTCGCTCGCCTTCGTCGACAAGCCCAACGGCCGCCACCGCGCCGAGATCGCCAAGCTGATGGTGCACCCCCGGGCCCGCGGACAGGGCCTCGCCCGGACACTCCTGGCCGCCGCCGAGGACGCGGCGGCACGCGCGGGCGTGACCCTGCTCGTCCTGGACACCGAGACCGGCAGCCCCGCCGAGTCCCTCTACGAGCGGGCGGGCTGGACCCGTTCGGGCACGATCCCCGACTACGCGACCGACCCGGCGGGCAACCTCCACCCGACCACCGTGTTCTACCGCCGGCCCGGCGCCGCACGCGGCGACACCGGGCCGGCCGGACCGGCGGGTCAGTAGCGCAGCGCCGCCAGATACGCGTAACTGCCCCGCGCCGTCGCGAACGGATCCGCCGGACTGTCGTGCTCGACCAGCCACTGCCGGACACCGCCCGCGCGCGCGTGGGCGAACATCCCGGCGAAGTCGAGCGTCCCCGAACCGACGTCGGCGAAGCCGCCGTCCGCCGCCATGTCCTTGACGTGCAGCGCGGGGAAGCGGCGCGGATGACGCCGGAAGTACGTCGCCGGATCGGCGCCGCCCTTCACCGCCCAGTACACGTCCAGTTCGAAGGCGACGAGATCCGGATCGGTCTCGCGGACGAGGACGTCGTACAGGTTCGTGCCGTCCACCACCACGTGGTCCGTGCCGTGGTTGTGGAAGAGCACCGGCCCGAGCCCCGCCTCGCGCGAGGCGCGCCCGATCCGGTTGAACTGCCGCGCCGCCTCCCGGAACCCGTCCGGCGTGTGCATTGCGCCGGGCAGGCTCGGGACCACGGGCCACCGGGCGCCCAGGATGTGCAGGTCGTCGAGCGCCCGCGGCAGTCCCTCGCCCGTCAGCGTGGTGTACGCGACGTGCTCCAGGACCGCGCGCAGCCCCACCGCGTCCAGCATCCGCCGGATGTCGGCGGCGCCGTACCCGTGGCGTCCGCTCACGCCCACCGTCGCGTATCCGATCCCGGCCAGTCGCTCCAGGGTGCCGGGGAAGTCCCGCGCCAGGGCGTCGCGCATCGTGTACAGATGCATGCCGATGCCGCCGCGCGGGATGCGCCGCCGAGGGGTCCGCTCCTGTGCGGCCCGCGCGGGAAGGGCCCCGCCGAGCACCGCCGCGAGCCCCAGCGACGTACCAAGGGACGCGCCGAGAAAGGCACGCCGGGAGCCGACGGCACGCCCGGGGCCCTCGGAACGGATTCCTCTGCTCTCTGCGCTCATCGCCGTCTCCTCACTTCACCGTGATCCGGACCGCGCCGGTCGTCGTGTCGCCCTTGTCGTCCGTCACGGTCAGATGCGCCGTGTACGCACCCGCGCGCGGGTAGGCGTGCTCGGCCGTCGGGCCCTCAGTGCCGCCGGACGGCTTGGAGTTGTCGCCGAAGTCCCAGTGGTACGACGCGGCGGTGCGCCCGGCCGGGAGCCGCACCTTGCCCGTGAACGTCACCGCCAGGGGAGGCGCGCCGCTGTCCGGGGCCGCGGAGAGCGAGACGTTCGCGCCCGCGCGCTTCTCCACGCCGGGCCCGTTGAAGCGCAGCCAGTCGAGCGAGAGCAGATCGGGCTTGTCGGCCGACCACTGGGGGTTGGTGAAGACCGCGTACAGCTTCGTCGTGCCGTCGTGCTTCGCCAGCGCGGTGGTCGGCGAGACGAGCTTGTCCCAGCCGCCGGTGTTCGGCACGCTCACCTTGCCGAGCAGCTTGCCCGTGGGCGAGCCTGCCCGGAACTCGACGTCGCCGCCGAGCCCGCCCGAGGCGGCGCCCACCGTCACGGAGTCCACGCCCTTGAGGTGCACCGGGTCGAAGGCGACCCAGTCCTTGTCCTCGATCTCGATGAGGCGCTTGCCGCCGGAGGCGTCCGCACGGTCCCCGGTCTCGACCCCGCCGTGCGCGCCGCCTGTGGCCGTGCGGTGCTCGGCCTCCCGGAACGACGTCCGCAGCGTCAGCGAGGCCGACCCGGTCAGCGCGGGCACGTCACCGGCACCCTTGTCCTCGTACTGGGCGGTGATGCCGTAGTACAGGTTCTGGCCGGGCCCGTGGCTGTCCCCGGCGTCCGTCACGATCTCGCCCGCGCACCCGGTGTAGTTGTCCAGCGGATGCAGATGGGAGTCGTGCCCCAGCTGGGACTGGACGACGACGCGCCCGCAGTCGATCCGGCCGTCCTCCTTGTCGGTCACCTTCACGGTGAAGGGCACGGTGTCGCCGAAGCTGAACGTCCCGCCGTCGGGCGGCTGTTGGATCGTCACCGTCGGGCGCGTGTTGCCGACCGTGACCTCCCGTACGGCGAGCCCGCTGAGGTCGCCCGGACCCGTCACCTTCAGGCGGGCGCTGAACCGCCCCTTCTCGGTGTAGGTGTGCGTCGGGTTCGCCTCGGTCGAGTCGGTCGTGCCGTCGCCGTCGAAGTCCCACGCGTAGGTGACCGGCTTGCCGCCCGGGAGCCCGGAGCCCTCGCTGGAGAACTTCACGGTCAGCGGGGCGCCGCCGTTGTCGGGGGACGCCGTGACGCGGGCGTCCGGGAGGCGGCCGTCGGCGACGTAGTCGATGCGGTAGATGCCCGAGCCCTCGTTGCTGCCGCCGCGTCCCGTGCCGCTGCCGAGCCCGAAGTCGATGACGTACAGCGCCCCGTCAGGGCCGAAGTCCGCGTCGAAGGGCTGGTTCCACTTCATGTCCCCGAAGACGGAGTCGATGGACTGGAGATCGCCCGCCTTCGCCGGCGGGAACCGCGGATCGGTGAACGTCTGGTCCTTCTCCTGGATCGAGAACGTCTTGAACCACTGCCGGGTCAGCTCGTAGGTGAGCCACTTCCCCTCGAAGTACTCGGGGAACTTCGTCTTGTACGGGTTGTCCGCGTCGTAGTCGTAGACGGGACCGCTCATCGGACCGCCGCCGCCCGTGCCGAGTTCGGGGAACTCCTCGGAGGCCGAGTAGGCGTACCAGACGTCCGCGGGCTGCGCGGGCGGAAGGTCGCGCAGGCCCGTGTTGTTCGGCGAGTCGTTGACGAGCTTCGCGCAGTCGAACTTCTCCTTCGACGTCTTCGTCGCGAAGTCGTAGTCGTTGAAGGGGGTGTTGTCACCGATGCAGTAGGGCCAGCCGAAATTGCCCGCCTCGGTGATCCGGTCGTACTCGACCGTCCCCTCGGGGCCCCGGTCGGGCACGGCCTTGCGCGCGTCGGGGCCGTAGTCGGCGACCAGCAGCGCCCCGCTGATCGGGTCCGTCGTGATCCGGAAGGGATTGCGCAGCCCCATCGCGTAGATCTCGGCGCGCGTCCTGTCCGTCCCCGCGGGGAAGAGATTTCCCTCGGGCACGGTGTACGTCCCGTCGTCCTTCGGCGTGATCCGCAGGATCTTTCCGCGCAGGTCATTGGTGTTTCCCGCGGTGCCCTGAGCGTCCCACGCGCGGCGCCCCTCGCGCTCGTCGATCGGGGCGAAACCGTCCGAGGCGAACGGATCGGTGTTGTCGCCCGTCGCGACGTACAGATCGCCCTTCTTGTCGAAGGCGATGGAGCCCGCCATGTGCGAATTCGCCCGGCCCTCGCCGCGCAGGGTCGGAATGGTCAACAGGCGCTTCTCGGACGCCGGATCGACCTTCCCGCCCGCCTCGGTGAAGCGGGACAGATTGATGCGTTTCTCCGTCTTGTCGGAGTGCAGGAGATAGAGCCGGTGGTTCTCCTCGAACTTCGGGTCGAGCGCGAGCCCGAGCAGCCCGTCCGACTGGCTCGTCATCTCCGGCGTGTACGCGAGGTCCAGCGCCGTGGAGACCTTCAGCGTCTCCTGGTCGATGATCTTCAGCTTCCCGGTGCGCTGGACGAAGAAGACCCGGCGGTCGGGCGCGACGGCCAGTTCGAAGGGGTCGGCCAGGTCGGCGGTCGCGAGCGGCGTGCGCTGGAAGGCGCCCGTCTTCGTCGCGGTGCAGTCGCCCGGCTTGTCACCGGCGGCCCACTGGATGCCGCCGAGGACGTGCCGAAGGAACCCCTCCTCCTGGAAGGCCGACTTGGCGTGTCCGCCCGCGGTGTACCAGGAGCGGCCGCCGTCGTAGTTCTGGCACCAGGACCACGGGTGGTCGACGCCCTCGTCGAGCCCCGACACACCGTCCCGCACCTTGATCTCCGCGAGGGTGTGCACCTTCCCCGTGGGATTGGTGCGCCAGTTGTACCACTCCTCCGTGCGCTCCCAGAGCTCGGGCAGTCCCTTCGTGGACGGATGCGCGCGGTCCAGGACCTTGATCCGCCCCGTCTGCACCTCCGGGTGCTTGTCGAAGATCGCGCCGACCAGGCCCTCGTACCAGTCCCAGTCGCGCTCGCTCGCCGACGCCGCGTGCAGCCCGACCCAGCCGCCGCCCGCCCGGACGTACTTCTGGAAGGCCGCGCGCTGCGCGGCGTCGAGCAGATCGCCCTTCTCCGGCGTGGAGTTGGTGTTGTTGAAGACGATCGCCTGGAAGCGGGCGAGGTTGGCGTCGGTGAACGCCGAGGCGTCGTCGGTGGCCTCCACCTCGAAGCCGTGCTCGGCGCCGAGCTTCTCGATCGCCTCGACGCCCGCCGGGATCGAGTCGTGGGCGTAGTTCGTGACCTTGGAGAAGACGAGGACACGGAAGGCCGGCGCGGCCGCCGCGCCGGGCGGGGCGGCGAGACCGAGACCCACGACGAGGGCGAGGAGGGCGACGAGGACGAGCAAGGGCCTCGGTCCGCCTCTCGGCGTGCTCCCCGGTGTGCCGCTCGGTGGTCTCTTGGGCGTGGCCTTCGGTGCCGCGGAACTCATGGAACTCATGGCGCTCCCTGGGCTGGCTGGGCTGGTGGCCGGCTGCCGGTCGCCGGGTGTGCGGTGAGTCGCGTCCGCGCTCGCGCGTGAGCGGGAGGTGGCGCTGTGCCGTGTGGTGTGATAGAAAGCGCTTTCAGCGCGCGGGACTCAGGGTAGGTTCCGCTTCCACGGGGGTCAATGGGTCGCACGAGGCCTCGCGGCGCGCCCTGTCGGCCCGCGCCCCCTTCACCCGGACCGCTCCACCCCCTTTCGCCCCGCATGACGTCCCGCGCGCGGGGGAGGCTGCCCCGAGGAAACCAGCCGCGTCCCAGGGGAGTCCCAGCGATGCCCGACCGAGCCGACGACACCACCACCCCCGCCGCGTACACCGCCGGGCTGTGCACCACGGCCGACGGCGTGCCCGTCGCCACGTACACCTGGCTGCCGGCCGACGGCAGGCCCCGCGCCCTCGTCCAGATCGCGCACGGCGCCGCCGAACACGCCCAGCGCTACGACCGGTTCGCGCGCCACCTCACGGCGCACGGCTACGGCGTGCTCGCCTCCGACCACCGCGGCCACGGCGCCACCGCGCAGGCCACGGGCGGCTACGGCGTGACCACCGGGGGGCCGGGGGCGGAGGACGCCGACAGCTGGCGGGCGATCGTCGACGACCTCAGGACCATCGGCGACCAGGCGCGCGCCCTGTACCCGGGCGTCCCGTACTTCCTCCTGGGGCACAGCCTCGGCTCGATGCTCGCGCGGGACTACGTCCAGGAGTACGCCGACGAGCTCGCGGGCGTGATCCTCTCGGGCACGTTCCGCTCGCTGCCCGGCGCCGAGACCGAGGGCGACATCGCCCGGCTGGAGCGCGAGATCGCCGAGCACGGCCGCGCCGCGCTCTCCTCCTACGTCCCCGACCTCTTCGCCTCGTTCAACGACCCCTACGCCCACCGCACCGGCTTCGAGTGGCTCTCGCGCGACGAGGCCGAGGTCGACGCGTACGCCGCCGACGAGCGCTGCGGGTTCGCCTTCTCCGCGGGGCTCTCGCTGGACTGGGTGCGCGGCATCCGGAAGATCAACGACCCGCGCAACCTCGCCCGCGTGCCGGCCGATCTGCCGATCCACGTCGCCGTCGGCGAACTGGATCCCTGCAACCAGGGCATGACGCTGGTCCACGAACTCCTGGAGGACTTCCGGTACGCGGGTGTCGAGGACCTCACGTGGAAGGGCTATCCGGACACGCGTCACGAGATCCTCAACGAGACCAACCGGGAGGAGGTCCACGAGGACCTGACGGCGTGGCTGGACAAGCGCGTGCTGTGAGCCGGGAGGTCCGGGGCGGGTCTTTGGGCGGGTGATTGTCAGTGGGGTTGGTTACGGTTCTTCGCATGTCGAAGTCCAGATCACGGGCCCGCGTCACCTCCGACGACGTGCGCCGCATCGCCCTCGCCCTGCCGGACACGGTGGAGAAGATCGCGTGGAGCATGCCCACGTTCCGCGTGGCCGGAAAGATGTTCGTGACGGTGCCGGACGACGAGACCTCCTTCGCCGTGCGCTGCCCGAAGGCCGAGCGCGACGAACTGGTCCTCGCCGAGCCGGAGAAGTTCTGGGTGGCCGCCCACGAGGCGGCCTCCGCGTGGGTGCGGGTGCGGCTCGCCGCGCTGGACGAGCAGGAGCTCGCCGACATCCTGGCCGACTCCTGGCGCCAGGCCGCACCGCCCCGACTCCTCGAGGAGCACCCGGAGTTGGGCGTGCCGTCCACGGAGTGAATATATAGAGAGCGCTGTCTGGAACCCGTGGCATGATCCCACCGTGCCGCAGGGGAGGGGTGACAGCGTGCCGTCAGGGACGGGGACGCGACGGGAGGGCGACCGGAGCATCTGGTCGCGGGACTTCGGGCTGTTCTTCGCGGCCCGTGCCGTGGCCAAGCTCGGCGACACCATGCTGCCGGTGGCGCTCGCCGCGGGTTTGCTGCGGTACGGGCACGGGGCGGGGGCCGTCGGCCTCGCGATGGCCGCCACGACCGTGTGCTTCGCCGGCCTCGTGATCTTCGGCGGGGTCTTCGCCGACCGGTTCAGCACCCGGCTGCTGATGATCGGCGCCGATCTCGTCCGGCTCGCCACGCAGTCGCTCGCGGCGGTCTTCTTCTTCACCGGGCACGTCGTGCTCTGGCAGATCTGCGCGATCGGCGCGGTCAACGGCGCGGCGGCCGCCGTCTTCCAGCCGGGCGTCGCCAGCACGGTGCCGCGCCTGGCCGCCGACGTCCAGAAGGCCAACGGCGCGATCCGCGTCGCCGAGTCGACCGCGTCCCTCGCGGGCCCCGCCGTCGCCGGTGTCCTCGTCGGCCTCGCCTCACCCGGAGCGGTGTTCGCCGCGCACGCGGCGACGTACGCGCTGAGCGCCCTGTGCCTCCTCCTGCTCCGCCTGCCGCCCGCCCACCCCGGATCACGGCCGCACAGCGACGGCTTCCGGGCCGACCTGGTCCAGGGCTGGCGGGAGTTCAGGGCCCGCACCTGGCTGTGGGGCGTCATCGCCGTCTACGGCCTGCTGATGATCATGACCACGGGCCCGAGCGTGCCGCTGGTGGCGACCCTCGTCGTCCAGGAGCACGGCTCGGGCACGTACGGCCTGGTGAACTCCGCCCTCGGCGCGGGCACCGTCGTCGGCGGCCTCGTCGCCCTGCGCCTGCGCCCCCGCCGCATGCTCCGCGCGGGCACCTTCGCCCTGATCGGCTACGGCGCCTTCCCGACGGCGGTCGGCCTCCAGCTCGGCGTCCCGCTGATGGCGGCGGGCGCGGCCGTCGCGGGCGCCGGGCTCTCCTTCTGGAGCGTGATGTGGGCGACGAGCGTCCAGACACAGGTCCCGCCCGACGTCCTCAACCGCATCCACGCCTACGACGTCGCGGGGTCGCTCGCCATGCTCCCCGTGGGCCAGGCGCTCGCGGGCCCCGCAGCGAGCGCTTTCGGCGCGGAGAACGTCCTGATCGCGGGCGGCGCGATGACGATCGTGGTGTGCGCGTGCCTGTTCGCGGTGCCCGCGATCCGCGGCCTCGTGCGGGTCGACGCGGCCTCGCGGACGACCGCGGGAAGCCCTCGGGGGACCGCCGTCACGAAGCGGGCGCGGCAGTCCGCCGCGCGCCGAGGAAGGCGCTGATCCGCCCGCGCAGCGACGCCGCGTCGAGACCGTGCGCGGCCACGTGTTCCTCGATCTGCCCGTAGCGGCGCAGCTCACGGCGGCCCACGCCCAGGCCGAGGACCCGGTGCGGGAGATCGGCGAGCGCGTCGTTCGCGGCGGCCGTCGAGGTCCCCGCGAGATACGGCTCGACGACCACCACGTCGGCGCTCGCCCCGGCCCCGACGGCCCCGCGCAGCGCCCGCTCGTCGAAGGGCCGCACGGTCGTCGCGTACAGCACGGTCGCGTCGAGCCCCTCCGTCGCGTCGAGGACCGCGTCGAGCATGGGCCCGACGGCGATCACCGCGCCGGCGCCGGGGCCGCCCTCGCGCACGGTGAGGAACCGCTTGCCGTCCACGGGCAGCGCCCGCGTGTTCGCCTGCACCGACAGCCGTGCGTAGACCTTGTCGTCGCCCGCCGCGACCGCGTGCCGCAGCAGCGTCTCCGCCTCGTCGGGGTGGCCCGGCACGTGCACGGTCCAGCCGTCGAGCGTGTCGAGCAGCGCCACGTCGCCCGGCGACATGTGGGTGAAGCCGCCCGCGGGCCAGTCGTAGGACGCCGCGGCGCTGACCAGCACCCCGCCCACGCCCTGGTGCCCGAAGTCCAGCTTGATCTGCTCGAAGGGCCGCTCCACGAGGAAGCTCGCGAAGGTGTGCACGACGGGGCGCATCCCGGCGAGCGCGAGCCCGGCGCCCGCGCCCACGAGGAGCTGCTCCCGGATGCCGACGTTGATCACCCGGTCCGGGTGTGTGCGCATCGCCTCCTCGAACCCGTCCTTGCCGATCTCGGCGAGGACGACGGCGACGCGGGGATCCTCGTCGAGCAGCCGCGAGACGACGGGGGCGAAGCGGTCACGCATGGTGTCCATGGTGGTGGGGTCCTTCCGGGGGTGCGGGTACGGGTGGGGTGAGGTGCCGGGGGTGTCCTACGCGAGCTTCGGCTCGCGCAGGGACTCCTTGGGCTCGACGCGGGCGACGACCACGTGCGGCCGTCCCGGGTGCGGCGCCGTGAACGCCGCGTACAGCGCGTCGTGGTCGCGCCCGTCGACGGTCGTGGCCGACCAGCCCGCGGCCTCGAACCGGGCGGCGGTCCCGCCGGGCCTCGCGTAGCTCGCCGAGGCGTTGTCGATCACGAGCGCGTGCAGCTGTTCGAGCCCCGCGGGCCCGGCGTAGGCGACGGCCTCGTGGTTGCTGCCCTCGTCCATCTCGGCGTCCCCGACGAGCACCCACACGCGGGGCCCGGTGAGCCCGCGTGCCCTGAGGCCGAGCACCGTGCCCACGGCGAGCGGCAGCCCGTGCCCCAGCGACCCGCTGCCGATCTCGGCCCCCGGCACGAGCACCCGGTCGGGGTGGTGCCCGAGCGGCGAGTCGTACGACCCGAAGCCCTCCAGCCAGTCGACGGGCAGGAACCCCTTGGCGGCGAGGACGGCGTAGTAGGCCATGGGCCCGTGCCCCTTGGACAGCAGGAACCGGTCGCGCGCCGGGTCGTCCGCCCGCTCCGGTGTGACGCCGAGCACGCGGTCGTAGAGCACCCAGAGGGCGTCCAGGGTCGACGTCGCGGCCGGGCCGTGCTTCTCGGCCCCGGTCATGCGGCCCATGAGCCGGGGCAGGTCGGAGTATTCGTATGCACGTTCCGTGGTGGTCGTCATGCCGCGAGCGTGCAACTTAAACCCCACTTGAGGTCAACAGCGACCCGGCCCCGGGAAAGGGGTGAGCGATCACCGGCCCGAGTGCGGTATGGTTTCGGTGCGCGTTCGGCCGAGGGGGAAACCCCAGGTCACACGGGCAACGGGACGTGGCGCAGCTTGGTAGCGCACTTGACTGGGGGTCAAGGGGTCGCAGGTTCAAATCCTGTCGTCCCGACTCGTGAGAGTCGTCGGCAAGGGCCGCATCGGAGAAATCCGATGCGGCCCTTGGTCGTTTTCGGAGAGCCGATGGCCCCCCTCGGGGCCTTGATCGACGGCGGGTCGCCGGGCCCTCGTCAAGTGCGGATCCGCCCGACCGGCTTTAAGTGGCCATAATCGCGGCCCAGTTGGCGGCGCCGGCACACCTGTGGATGTGGACGCCAACCGTCCGGAGTGTGTCCGTCACTGCAGGTCACAGGGCACGACCTCGTCGGCGAGATGTCCAAGGGCAGTAAATGATCAGTGGAGCCCGCTTCAAAGCTTGAGCACAAATTGCACACATCCTCTCTGCAGGCTGGCCCCGATGGTCTATGTTGACCGTGCTTCACAGGTGGACACGAGGCGACAAAAGATGATCTATGGGTCTGACGTCGTGGACAGCCAGCATTTTCGTCCCTGGTGTCAGGCGTGGGGGTGATCGATTTCTGGAGCCCCGGAGGGGGTCCCGGGTACGGGGAGTACCCAGGATCACGGCGGGTTCCGGCACATCTCGGGAGTTCGGCGGGACACGTGTGTCCGCAGCCGCCCGAGTGGGGTGTTCACGTAGCGCTGGAACAGCGGAACGTCACGCGTGGGGGGCGGGGGCCTCCTCGGGGGGAGGAACGGCGCGGCGCGGGAGGCGGGGGCCTCCCGAGGGGAGGACAGTGCGGGGGGCGAGGGCCTCCCGGGGGGAGGAACCGTGTGGAGCGAACACGTCGAGCCCACTGGCGACCTGAGGGGGTCAGTGCAGCAGGGGGAATTAGTCAGCCCGTTCCTACCGGGGCGCGGGCGTCCGGTGAACGGGGCGATCAACCAGCCCGCGACGGACTGGGAACAGCGGTACCGGCGTACCGTGATCACCAGCGACACCGCGGCCACCGCCTTCGTGGTGGCGGCGATCGGCGGCTTCTTCGGGGTACGGGACGCTGCCAACTGGCATGAGAACTGGGCGTTCTTGGCGTTCGGCACCGAACTGCTGGTGCTCGGGGCGCTCGCGCTGAGCCGGGCCTGGGCTCCGGCCGTGCTCGGTCAGGGGGCCGAGGAGTTCCGTCGGCTCGGACGCTCGCTCTTCACGGCGGCCGTCGTCCTGGCGCTCGGCGGCATCGCCCTCACCTCGCGCAACATCAAACTCTGGATCTTCGTCGCGATCCCGGCGATCGCGATCGTCACCATGACCGCGCGGTACGTACTGCGCCTCTGGCTCCACAAACAGCGCAAGGAAGGGCGCTGCCTGAGACCAGTACTGGCGGCCGGCAGCCCGGCCACCGTGCGCGACCTGATCACCCGGGCCCGCAAGTTCCCGCACCTGGGCTGGCGGGTGGAGGCGGTGTGCACGGCGGACGGCCTCGGCCTCGACGGCGACCAACTGGACGGCGTGCCGGTCGTGGGCCAACTGACCGACGTCGCGGGCCATGTGCGCCGCGACGGCTACCGCGTCGTCGCGGTCACACCGGACCCGCACTGGTCCCCGGACCGGCTCCAGCGGCTGGCCTGGAACCTCGAGGGAAGCGACGCCGAGATGGTCGTGGCCCCCGTGCTCATGGAGGTGGCGGGCCCGCGCCTGCACGTCGACGCGGTGCTCGGGATCCCGCTGCTGAGGGTCAGCATGCCGACCTTCACGGGGGGCCGCCGGGCCGTCAAAGGCATCGTGGACCGGCTGGGCGCGGCGATCCTGCTGCTCCTGTTCGCGCCGCTGATGCTGGTCGTCGGGCTGCTCGTGCTGGTGGACAGCCGGGGCGGGGCCTTCTACCGCCAGCGCAGGGTCGGCAAGGACGGCCAGGAGTTCACCATCTACAAGTTCCGCACCATGGTCGTGGGGGCCGACCGGGCACGAGCCGCGCTGGCCGAACTCAACGAGGGCGCCGGCCTGTTGTTCAAGCTCCGCCGGGACCCGCGGGTGACCCGGGTGGGAGCGGTGCTGCGCCGGTACTCGATCGACGAACTCCCGCAGCTGTTCAACGTACTCACCGGATCGATGTCGCTCGTCGGTCCCCGGCCGCCGCTGCCGGAGGAGTCCGCCGCCTACGGCCCGGACATCAGACGGCGGCTGCTCGTCAAGCCGGGGCTCACCGGCCTCTGGCAGATCAGCGGGCGCAGCGACCTGCCGTGGGAGGAGGCGGTCCGCCTCGACCTGCGGTACGTGGAGGACTGGTCGCTCGCCCTGGACACGGTGATCTTGTGGAAGACCCTGCGCGCGGTGCTCCAGGGACAGGGCGCCTACTGAAGCGCGAGTGGCGTCAATCGATCAACGCACGGAAGGCAGGCGGCAAGGGCCTGCCTGGGGGAGGGACGGATCATGAGGGTCAGCGTCTTAGGGCTGGGTTACGTGGGCTGCGTGTCGGCCGCGTGCCTGGCGAGCATGGGGCACGAAGTCATCGGTGTGGACGTGAACCAGGTGAAGGTCGACCTGGTCAACGCCGGCAAGGCCCCGGTGGTCGAGGAGCGGATCGGCGAGCTCACCGCCGAGGTCGTGCGGACCGGGGCGCTGCGCGCCACGGTCGACGTCCGCGAGGCGATCATGAACAGCGAGGTGTCGCTGATCTGCGTGGGTACGCCGTCGGAGCCCAACGGCAGCCTGTGCACCACATATCTGGAGCGGGTCACCGAGGAGATCGGTGCCGCGGTGGCCGAGCGGGGCGGGCGGCAGACCGTCGTGTTCCGCAGCACCATGCTCCCGGGCACCTGCCTGAACCTGCTGGTGCCCATCCTGGAGAAGTACGCGGGCGGCACGGCCGGGGTGGACTTCGGGGTCGCGGTCAACCCCGAATTCCTGCGCGAGGGCACCAGCGTGCGGGACTTCTTCGACCCGCCCAAGACCGTCATCGGCGAGCTCGACCGCGAGAGCGGCGACGTGGTGGCGGCGCTGTACGACGGGCTGCCCGGCGAGGTGTTCCGGGTGCCGGTCCCGGCGGCCGAGGCGATCAAGTACGCGGACAACGCGTTCCACGGCCTCAAGATCGGCTTCGCGAACGAGTTCGGCGCGGTGTGCCAGGCGCTCGGGGTGGACTCGCACCAGGTGATGGACGTGTTCCTCGCCGACCGCAAGCTGAACATCAGCCCCGCCTACCTGCGGCCCGGCTTCGCCTTCGGCGGCTCCTGCCTGCCCAAGGACCTGCGCAGCCTGGTCCACGCGGCCCGGCGGGCCGACATCTCGGTGCCCATCCTCTCCCACGTGCTGCCCTCCAACGCCGACCACCTGCAGCGCGCGGTGGAGCTGGTCGAGCGCACCGGCAAGCGCCGGGTGGGCCTCTTCGGCCTCTCCTTCAAGCCCGGTACCGACGACCTCCGCGAGAGCCCGCTCGTCGAGCTGGCGGAAAGACTCTTCGGCAAGGGCTACGACCTGCGCATCCACGACGCCAACGTCAGCCTCTCCCGGCTGATCGGCGCCAACCGCGAGTACATCGAGACCCGGCTGCCGCACCTCGCGCAGCTGCTCGCGGACTCCGTCGAGGAGGTGCTGGAGCACGCCGAGGTGTGTCTCGTCGGCACCAAGGACCCGGCCGTACTGTCGGCACTGCCCCACGGTGACGGCCCGGTGATCGTCGACCTCATCCGCCTTCCCGACGCCGAGGCGCGTCGGGCCGAACCGGGGTACATGGGCCTTGCTTGGTGACACGACCAGGGGCGACCGGCCGGGCCGGAGCGCACTGATCCTGGTGGAGAACCTGTCGGTGCCGTTCGACCGGCGGGTGTGGCAGGAGTGCACGACACTGCGCGACGCGGGCTGGACGGTGCACGTCATCTGCCCCCGCGGGGAGAAGAGAGACACGGAGCCGGAGGCCGTGATCGACGGGGTGCGGATCCACCGCTACCCGTTGCGCGCGGCCACCGGAGGTCCGGCCGGCTACCTGCGCGAGTACGGATCGGCCCTGTGGCACACGCTCCGCCTCGCCCGCGAGGTCGGGCCGGTCGACGTGGTCCACGCCTGCAATCCGCCGGACCTGCTGTTCCTGCCGGCGCTGTGGATGAAGCGGCGCGGCGCGCGGTTCGTCTTCGACCAGCACGACCTGGTGCCCGAGCTGTACCTGTCGCGGTTCGACCGCGGCAAGGACCTGCTCTACCGCGCCGTGTGCGCGCTGGAACGGCGGACCTACCGGGCCGCGGACATCGTGCTCGCCACGAACGAGAGCTACCGGGACGTCGCGGTGCGCCGTGGCGGCAAGCGCCCGGAAGACGTCTTCGTGGTGCGCAGCGCACCCGACATCGAGCGGTTCCACCCGGTGCCGCCCGAGCCGGAGTTGAAGCGCGGCAAGCCCCATCTGCTGTGCTACCTCGGCGTCATGGGACCGCAGGACGGCGTCGACTACGCCCTGCGGGCCCTCGCGAAGCTGCGCGACGAGGTCGGGCGGACCGACTGGCACGCGGTGTTCGTCGGTGCCGGCGACGCCTTCGACGCGATGGTGGAGCTGTCCCGGCGGCTCGGGCTCTCGGACCAGGTGCAGTTCACCGGGCGCATCCCGGACGCCGACCTGGTGCGCTACCTCTCCAGCGCGGACGTGTGCCTCTCGCCCGACCCGCGCAACCCGCTCAACGACGTCTCGACCATGAACAAGGTCCTGGAGTACATGGTCATGGGCCGGCCGATCGTCTCGTTCGACCTCAGGGAGGCGAGAGTCTCCGCCGGTGAAGCCGCCGTCTACGCACCCGCCAACGACGAGGCCGAGTTCGCCAAGCTCATCGCACTGCTGCTCGACGATCCGCAACAGCGGACCCGGATGGGCGAGATCGGCCGCGAGCGCATCAGCGGACAGCTGTCCTGGCGCAACTCCCAGGAAGCCCTGCTGGCCGCCTACAGATCCGCCTGCCGTGACCACGCTCAGGTGTCCACGGGCACCCCGGTCCGCTCTGGGAAGAGGCAGCGCAGTTGAGTGACGAAGCAATACGCCTGGTCACGATCGGGCGGATCTTCCGGCGACGCTGGCGGCTCCTCGTCATCGCCGCCGTGGTGGGCGCTCTCGTCGGGTACGGCGTCTCCCTGCTGTTCCCGCCCAACTACACGACGTCGACGTCGGTCCTGCTCGCGGGGCAGTGGGAGGAGCGCGAGCTGCTGACCCAGGCGGAGATCGCGGCCAGCTCGGCGGTGGTCGACCGCGCGGCCGACACCCTCGACTGGCGAGGTGTCAGCAGCGGCGAGCTGCGCGACCAGGTGACCGCCAAGGCCGCCGACGGCAACATCATCAAGATCTCGGGTACGGCGGACACGCCGGAGCGCGCGCAGAAGCTCTCCGACCAGGTGGCCCAGCAGTTCGTCGCCTTCGCCTCACGGATCGCGGGCGACGACTCCGACTCCGACACGGCCGACGGGCCCGAGACGCTGCGCGAGAAGGTCGCGCGGACCAACCGCCGCATCAGCGACCTGGCGAAGGCCGCCGACCCCGGCCGGACCGTGGAGAGCGTGCAGGCCCGCACCGAGCTGGAGAAGCTGCGCACCACGCTCCAGGAGGCCATGAAGAAGCTGGACGAGGCCGACCCGGCGACCAACAAGACCAACATGGTCGTGATGGGGCCCGCGGCCCGGCCGACCGGCGAGGCACCGCCGACGAGGATGCAGTTCATCCTCGCCGGGGCGCTGCTGGCCTTCCTGCTCGCGGTCATCGGCCATCTCACCGCCGCCCGCGCGAGCCGTCGGCTGCGCACCGAGGCAGAGATCGCCGCGGCGCTGGGCTCGGCGCTCCTCGGCACCGTCGACGTGCCCGACGAAGGGGCCGCGTCCCGGCCGAAGGGCGGCGGGCCGCGGGCCCTGCTGCGCTGGCTGCTCGGCCTCGACACCCGGTGGGACGTGCCGGCCCCGCAGACGTCCGGCGACGAGTCCGGCAGACGGATCCGCTACCGGCGGGTGTGCGCCCGCCTCCGCAACCGGCTGCCGGCCCCCCGTCGGCTGCTGGTGGTCGTACCGGACGGCGACGAGACCGCCCGCCGTGCCGCCACCCAGCTGGCCGCCGAGGCCGGGGGCGACCCGCTCCTGAGAACGGTGGACGTATCGGTGTCCCGGGCACTGGTGCCGGACCGCGAGACCGAGTCCGGCGCCCTGGTCGTGCTCAGCGCGGGCAGCCGGACCGCGGCGGAGCTCACCGGCATCGCCGAGGCGTGCGCGGACGCCGGACACGAGGTCGTCGGCGTCGTCGTCGCCGGCACGGTCCTGACCACTCCGGCACGCACAGCCGACCACTCTCCGCGGCGCCCCGTCCGGGCGGCCGCGATCGGAGACGAAACGAAGGGAGGTTCAGGGTGACGACCGGCAAGAACACGGAGCCGTCGGCCGCCGCTCCGCTGCTCGACCTGCAGGCGCTGGTGGTGGCGGTACGCAGACGTCGCCGCCTCTGGGCCTCCCTGGCACTCCTCGGACTGCTGGCCGGCGCGGCCATGGCGGTCCTGATGCCGCCACCGCCGACCGCGGTGACCAAGGTCCTCGTCGCGCATCAGGAGGACCAGCCCAACGACACCGGAACGCTGATCCGCACCGACGTCGAGCTGCTCGGCACCACCCGGATCGCCGGCCAGGCCCTGGAGTCCCTCAACTCCACGGAAAATCCCGAGGACTTCATGAAGGAGTACCGGGGCACCGGCGTGACCAACAACCTGCTGCAGATCGATGTGACGGGTGACAGCGACGCGGACGCGGTGGCCCGCGCCAAGGCGCTGGCCGACGCGTTCGTCGCGGACCACGTGCGGCGCATGCGGGCGGCCGCCACGGCCGAGGCCAAGGCCCTGCGCGACCAGCGCGACCGCATGCGGAAGGAACTGGCCGAGGTCAACAGGACGATCGGCGACCGGCCGCCGGAGAGCAGCGACCCGAAGGAGTCGGCGAGCATCGAGTCGCTCTTCGCCCGCCGGGCCGAGCTCAACTCGCGGATCGCCGACTTCGGCCAGCGCGCCGAGGAGGCGCGCGTCGGCACGCCCCGGATCATCGCCGGCACGCAGGTCGTGGACGCCCCGCGCGCGGTGCGGCACTCCCTGGCCGGCAGCGCTGCCACCCACGCGGGGATCGGGTGCCTCCTCGGGCTCGTCCTCGGACTCGTGGTGGCCGCGGTCGGCTCGGTGGTGGCGGACCGCCCCGTGCTGCGCCGGGAGATCGCCGCGCACCTGGGCGCCTCGGTCGTCGCGGAGCTGCGCCGCGGGTCCCTCTGGTCCGTCGGGCCGTGGCGGCGCCGACGCATCGGCAGGGCACGCGAGCAGCTCACCACGACCCTCACCCGCACCGTGCGCGGCTCCGCGGAAGCGGTGTCGCTGCTGGAACTGGGCTGTGCGCGCGCCACGAGCGCGATCGCGCTGGACGTCGCCAGGGCGCTGGCGACGGAGGGGCCCGTGGTCGTCGTCGACGGCCTGCCGGGACCGCAGCTCGCCAAGAGCCGCCGGGAGCCGGGAGATCCGGCCGTGCTCAGCGGCGAGCGCGCCGCGGCCGAGCCGCGGCAGGTGCGCAGGCTCGGCGTCGGCTCGGTCTCGCCCGGCACGGCGTGGACCGACCTCCAGTACCTCGGCGGGCAGACCGTGCTCGTCGTACGCGCCGGGCACGGCAGCGCCGCATGGCTGCACACCGTGGCGCGGCAGCTCGCGGACCAGCGCATCCCGGTGATCGGTGTGGTGCTGATCGACCCCGATCCGCGCGACCGGACCGACGGCACCCTGTGGGACGGGCAGCACACCGCGCTGCGCGGCCACTTCGAGCGGCTGGCCCGGCAGAACGAGACGGGCGGGCCGAGTGCGGAGCTGCGGCCGAGGCCGGCCGTACGAGTTCCGGAAAGCGATCAGGAGGCGCGGTAAGACATGTGTGGCATCGCAGGCACGTACCGGTGGCCGGACGGGAAGGTCGTGACCGACCGGCTCACCGATACGCTCGCCCACCGTGGTCCGGACGGGGCGGGCCGGTACAGCCACCCCACCGGTGACGGCGACGTGCACCTCGGGCACCGCCGGCTGGCCATCATCGACCTGTCCGAGACCGGCGCCCAGCCGATGGTCTCGGGCGGTCTCGCCCTGACGTACAACGGCGAGCTGTACAACGCGCCCGAGCTGCGCGCCGAGCTGGCCGCGGCCGGGGCGCGCTTCCGGGGCACCTCCGACACCGAGGTGGTGCTTGAGGCCTGGCGGCGCTGGGGCACGGACTGCCTGCCCCGGCTGCGCGGCATGTTCGCGTTCGGCATCTTCGACGAGCGCACCGGTGAACTGGTGCTCGCCCGCGACCAGTTGGGCATCAAGCCGCTGTTCCTGCTGCGCCGCGGCGGGGGGCTGGTGTTCGCCTCCGAGCTCAAGGCGCTCGCCGCCGTGACCGGCGGATCACTGGAGGTGGACCACGGGGCGCTGGTGGCCTCGCTCCTCTACTACTGGGTGCCGGACTCGCGCTGCGCGTTCCGCGAGGCGGAGAAGCTGCCGCCGGGGAGCTGGCTGCGGATCCGGCCCGACGGCCGGGTGGAGCGCGGCCGGTACTGGAACCTGAAGGACGTCGCCGCCGAGGGCCAGGAGCGGGCCCGCAGCGGCGAACTGCCGGACCTGGCCGCCATCGTCGAGGAGTCGACCCGGCAGCACCTGCTGTCCGACGTCCCCGTGGCGACCTTCCTCTCCGGCGGCCTCGACTCCAGCTATCTGACCGCCCTCGCGGCCCGTCACCGGCCCGGGATCTCCGCCTACACCATCGGATTCCGCGCCGAGGACGCCAAGTTCGAGGCGATGCCGGACGACCTGCGCTACGCCCGGCGGGTGGCCGAGCGGTTCGGCGTCGACCTGCACGAGATCGAGATCGCGCCCAACGTCCTGGACCTGCTGCCGCAGATGACGTACAGCCTGGACGAGCCGATCGGCGACCCCGCCGCGATCAACACGTTCCTGATCTGTACGGCCGCCCGGGAGGCCGGGGTCAAGGTGATGCTCTCGGGGATGGGCGCCGACGAGCTGTTCGCCGGGTACCGCAAGCACCTGGCCAACCTGATCGCACTGCGCTACCAGCGCGTCCCGCGGCCCCTGCGGCGCGGGGTGTCCGCGGCCGTGGACCGGCTGCCGGTCGCCACGGCCCGGCGGGGGTACCGGTCGGTGCGCTTCGCCAAGCGGTTCCTCTCCTTCGCCGATCTGCCGGAGGAGACCGCCTTCCGGCGCAGCTACACCATGTACGACCAGGACGAACTGCTCGCCCTTGTCGATCCGGACCTGGCCGGGACGGTCGAGGACGTGCTGACCGAGCACGCGGACGTCTACCGGGACAACGACCTCGACGACTTCGTCAACCGCATGTGCCTGGGCGACGCGAGGATGTTCCTGCCGGGCCTGAACCTCACGTACACGGACCGCTCCAGCATGGCCGCGTCGACCGAGGTGCGCGTGCCGTACGTGGACGTCGAGGTGGTCAAGGCGGCGTTCGCCGTGCCCGGTGACCGCAAGATCTCCGGACGGCAGGGCAAGGCCGTCCTCAAGGAGGCGGCCACCACCATCCTGCCCAAGGAGATCGTCTACCGGCCCAAGGGCCTGTTCAGCGCCCCGCTGCGCGCCTGGATGAGCCGGGACCTGGCACCGCTGGTGCGCGAGGTGGTGAACGACGGGGTGCTCGTGAGTTCCGGGCTGCTGCGCCGCGAGGCGCTGGCGCGCATGGTCGCCGAGGACGCCGCCGGGCAGCGGGACTACTCCAAGCATCTGTGGCATGTGCTGACCCTCGAGTACTGGTATCGCGGCGCGACCTCTGGGTCCGGCCAGAGCACTCGTTTGACGGCTTAGGAATCAGAGGAGTTCGGGTGAAGCAGGTTGTGCAGAACTACAAGAGCGGCGAGCTGGCGGTGCTCGACGTGCCGGTGCCGGGGTGCAAGGCGGGCGGTGTGCTGGTCCGCAGCGCGTACTCGCTGATCTCCACCGGCACCGAGATGATGAAGGTGTCCGAGGCCGGCATGTCGATGCTGGGCAAGGCCCGTTCCCGCCCCGACCAGGTGGCCAAGGTCATGCAGAGCGTGGCCACCAACGGCGTGCCCGCCACCTATCGCAAGGTGATGGGCAAGCTGGACTCGTACACCCCCCTCGGCTACTCGCTGTGCGGGGTGGTCGAGCAGGTCGGCGCCGGGATCGACGACGTGAAGGTCGGCGACCTCGTGGCCTGCGCGGGCAACGAGCACGCGCTGCACGCCGAACTGAACTGGGTGCCGAAGAACCTCTACACCCCGGTTCCGGACGGCCTCGCGCCGCGGCACGCGGCCTTCGGCACCGTCGGGTCGATCGCGATGCAGGGCGTCCGCCAGGGGGAGCCCCGGCTCGGCGAGGTGGCCCTCGTCATCGGCCTCGGCCTGATCGGGCAGCTGGTGGTCCAGCTCCTGGCCGCCTCGGGAGTGCGGGTCGTGGGGGTCGACCCCGACCCGGCGCGCTGCGAGCTGGCCGAGGGCCTGGGCGCGGCGGCCTGCGGCGACCCCGCGTCGGCGGCGGTGGAGAGCCACGTCGCCGAACTCACCGACGGCCACGGCGTGGACCAGGTGTACCTGGCCGCCGGCGGCGGCAGCAACCAGCCCGTGGAGCTGGCCGCCCGGCTCTGCCGGGACCGCGGCCGGGTCGTCGACATCGGCAAGTGCCGCCTGGACCTGCCGTGGAACGCGTACTACGAGAAGGAGCTCGACGTCCGCTTCTCCCGCAGTTACGGCCCCGGGCGCTACGACCCGGAGTACGAACTGGAGGGGCGCGACTACCCGATCGGCTACGTGCGCTGGACCGAGCGCCGCAACCTGGCGTGCTTCCTCGACCTCCTCGCCCGCGGCAGCGTCGACGTGGAGCCCCTGGTCTCCCACATCGCCGACTTCGACGACGCCGTCGAGACGTACCAGAGCCTGAAGGACGGCGACCTGAAGGCCGTGGCCGTGCTCTTCCGCTACCCCGGACACCCGGTGGAAGCGGGGGAGGCCGAGGCCCCGGCGGTGGCCGTGCCCGCGGTGAAGCGCCCCGCCGGCCCGGCGTCCGCCCCGGCCCGGTCCGCCACGTCACCGGTGCGCCTGGCGTTCGTCGGCGCGGGCAACTACGCGACGTCGATGCTGCTGCCCCACCTGGCACAGCGCGAGGGCGTCGAGCTGTCGACCGTCGTCACCACCACGGCGCTGTCCGCGGCCAACGCCAAGCGGAAGTTCGGCTTCGCCGAGGCGACCACCGATCTCGACGCCGTGCTCGGCGACACGTCGATCGACGCGGTGTTCGTGGTCACCCGGCACAGCTCGCACGCCGCGCTGACCCGCAAGGCGCTCCTGGCCGGCAAGTCGGTGTTCGTGGAGAAGCCCCTGGCTCTCACCGAGGACGAGCTGGCGAGCGTGCTCGCGGCGGTCGAGGAGTCCGGCAACGACCGCCTCCAGGTGGGCTTCAACCGCCGCTTCGCGCCGCTGCTGACCGAGGCGAGGAAGCGGTTCGGCGCCCGGACCGGTCCGGCGAGCCTGCGCTACCTGGTCAACGCGGGGCAGCTGGGGCACGGCAGCTGGTACCTCCAGCAGGGCACCGAGGGCTCGCGGTTCGCGGGCGAGGGCGGGCACTTCATCGACACGGCGAGCTGGCTGCTCGGGGCCGACCCGGTCTCGGTGTACGCGGTCGCCGCGTCCGGCAACGAGGACCTCCAGGTCGTGCTGCGCTACCCGGACGGGTCCACCGCCACCATCAGCTACGTCACGACCGGAGCGCCCGGCTTCCCCAAGGAGACGCTGGACCTCGTCGCGGACGGCAAGGTGCTGCGGCTCGACGACTTCGTCCGCGCCTCGGTGTACGGCCGCAAGCGGTGGGTCAGTTCGCGGCTGCCCAAGGCCAGGGACAAGGGCCAGGAGGCCGAACTGGCCGCGTTCGTACGGGCGGTGCGGACCGGCGGCCCGATGCCGGTGCCGCTGGAGTCGCTGGTCGCCACCACCGCGGCCACTCTCGCGGTGCAGGCCGGTCTGGCCGCCGGCGCGCCGGTGACGCTGGCGAGGCCGTGATGACGATGAGCGCGGGCTGGTACCTGCGGCGGCTCTCCCGGATGGGGCCGCGGGAGATGGGCGGCCGGGCGGCCGACGCGGTGCGCAGGCGGCGGTGGCGGTCGGCGCGGCCGGACTGCCCGACCGTGACCGGTGCCCGGTTCACCTCGGTGCTGCCCGCAGGGACGCTCGCCGCGGTGCCGCCGGACGCCGCGAAGCGTCTCATCGCCGAGGCGGACCGGCTGATGGCCGGGCACGTCGAGTACTTCGGGGTGGTCCGCGACGACCTGGTCGACCCGGACTGGTGGTTCGACCCCAAGACCGGGCGCCGGGCCCCCTGGGGCTACGCCTTCGACGTGCCGTACCGCGACGAGGACGTGGTCGGCGACATCAAGCAGATCTGGGAGCCGTCCCGGCACCAGTACCTCACCGTGCTCGCCGCCGCCTACGCGCTCACCGGACACGAGCGGTACGCCGAGCGCGTGGCCGAGCACCTGCGGTCGTGGTGGGCGGCGAACGCGCCGCTGCGCGGGGTGCACTGGATCAGCGGCATCGAGCTGGGGATCCGGCTGCTGTCCTGGGTCTGGATCCGCCGGCTGCTCGCCGACTGGCCGGGCGCGAGCGGTCTGTTCGAGGACAACCCGGTGGCGGTGAACCAGATCTGGCACCACCAGCGCTGGCTGGCCGCCTTCCCCAGCCGGGGGTCCTCGGCGAACAACCACGTCATCGCCGAGGCCGCCGGGCAGCTCGCCGCCGCCTGCGCGTTCGACTGGTTCCCCTCCTCGGCGCGGTGGCGGGGCGGCGCACTCGCGTCCCTGGAGCGGCAGCTGCGCGGCAACACCTTCGGCTCCGGGCTCAACCGCGAGCTGGCCACCGAGTACCACGGACTCGTCCTGGAACTCGGCCTGGCCGCGGTGGCCGAGGCGGACGCCGCGGACGTGCCGGTGCCCCGGACGGTCCGGCTGGTGCTGCTGCGGATGACCGACGCGCTCGCGGCCGTGGTCGACGACCGGCTGCGGCCGCCCCGCCAGGGGGACGCGGACGACGGGCACGGTCTGGTCGTCGACGGCGCGGGCACCGACCGCTGGGCCTCGCTCCTCGCCACCGGGGACGCGGTGTTCGGGCGGCTCGACTGGTGGCCGAAGGTGACCGGCACCGACGTGCGCACCCCGCTGCTCGCCGCGCTCGTCCGGCCGTACGCGAAGACCGGGACCGCACCGGCCGTCTCCCGCCCGGCGAGCCGGCCGGCCCACTTCGCCGACGCGGGCATGAGCGTCCTGCGCGGTCCCGGGGGGATCTGGTGCCGCTGCGACGGGGGCCCGCACGGCTTCCTCTCGATCGCCGCGCACGCCCACGCGGACGCGCTGTCCGTGGAGGTCCGGCACGACGGGGTCGACGTGCTCGCCGACCCGGGGACGTACTGCTACCACGGGCAGCCCCTGTGGCGGCAGTACTTCCGGTCGACCCTCGGGCACAACACCCTGCAACTGGACGACGGCGACCAATCTGTCTCCGGCGGCCCGTTCCTGTGGACCCGGCACGCCCGCAGCCGTGTGCTGGCCGCGCCGGCCCCCGGGGACGACGTGGCGCGCTGGAGTGCCGAGCACGACGGCTACCCGTGCTCCGTGCACCGCCGCCGGGTCGAACTGACGTCGCAGACACAGGAGTTGAGGGTGGTCGACGAGGTGCGCGGACCGCGCAGGGCGGCGCGTCTGGCGTTCCACCTCGGCCCCGCGGTCACCGCGGACCTGGTGGGGAACCGGGCCGTGCTCACCTGGACCCGGGACGGCGAGGACCGCTCCGCGGTGCTCGACCTGCCCGGACAGCTGAGCTGGCGGGCGCACCGCGGTGAGAGCGACCCGCCGCTGGGCTGGTACTCCGCGGGATTCGGGCGCAAGGAACCCGCCACCACGCTGGTCGGCACCGGATTCGCCGACGGCGCCGAGGGGTTCACCACCGTACTCAGGTTCCAGGACTAGGGAGGGCGCGTGGGGAGGATCATGTGGCGGAACCGAGCCTGGCCGGCGGCGCTGGTGCTGCTGGCGGCGACCGGTTGTGTGAACGGCACCTCGGACACCCCGGCGGCGGAGCCGAAGGCCGCGACGGCCACACCCGTGGCCCGGGTGTGCGCCAAGCCCGCGGCCGGTCCCGCGAAGGCGCCCGAGGGAGCGGTGACGGTCGACCCCGCGAAGGTCGGTGACCTGGCCGCGAAGACCCGGAGCAACCCCGCGAACACCACGTTCTGGCTCCGCCCCGGCACGCACAGGCTCGACCCGGACCGCTACGCCCAGGTCATCCCCAAGAAGGGCAATCGCTACCTCGGGGCGCCGGGCGCGGTGCTCGACGGACGCAAGAAGAACCAGTACGCGTTCGGCGGCAGCGCCCCCGACGTCACCATCGGCCATCTGACCGTGCAGCGTTTCGTGGCACCCCAGGACCAGGGCGTGGTCAACCACGACTCGGCCGACGGATGGGTGATCGAGGACTCGACGATCCAGCACAACTCCGGCGCCGGGATGATGGCCGGTGCCCGCCAGCAGGTCCGGGACAACTGTCTGCGCGAGAACGGTCAGTACGGCCTGAACGCGTACAAGCCCAAGGGCGGCATCACCGGCCTGGTGGTCGAGGGCAACGAGATCGTCGGCAACAACACCCACGACTGGGAGCGGCGGCGCAAGGGCTGCGGCTGCACGGGGGGCGTCAAGTTCTGGGCGGTCGACGGCGCCGACGTGCGCGGCAACTGGGTGCACGACAACCGCGGCACCGGCCTGTGGGCGGACACCAACAACAACGACTTCCGCATCGAGAACAACGTGCTGGAGAAGAACGACGGCGCCGCGCTGATCTACGAGACCAGCTACAACGCGGTCATCCGGAAGAACATGATCCGGAAGAACAACTGGGTCGAGGGCCGCAGGTTCGCCGAGCGCGGCGACAACTTCCCCTTCGCGACCGTCTACGTGTCCGAGTCCGGCGGTGAACCACGTGTCCGGGCCCGCACCAAGAAGATCGAGATCTACCGGAACGTGCTGGAGAACAACTGGTCGGGCATCACCCTGTGGGAGAACGCCGACCGGTTCTGCAACAGCCCGGCCAACACCTCGGGCGGTGACTGCACGCTGCTGGTGAAGGACACCGACCGGTGCGCGCGGCCCGCGATCACCACCTCGCCCCTCTACGACGACTGCCGCTGGAAGACCCAGCGGGTCGACATCCACGACAACCGCTTCGTGCTGGACAAGTCCGTCGTCGACTGCACGGCGAAGTGCGACCGCATGGGCCTCCTCGCCAACTACGGCACCTATCCGAACTGGTCGCCCTACAAGGGCGAGCGGGTGGCCGACGCGATCACCCGCAAGCAGCACAACCGCTGGCACGACAACGTCTACCGCGGAACCTGGAAGTTCGTGACCCACGACCCGAGCCGGGTGCTCGACTTCGGGCAGTGGCAGAACGAGCCGTACCAGCAGGACAAGGGCAGCACCCTGCGCGCACGGGGCGGTGGCTGAGATGGGCGCCGACCGCACACCGAAGATCGTCGGGACCGTCTGGGGACTGCTGGTCCTCAACACGCTCGGCTCCGCGGGGGCGAAGACCGTCATCCCGCTGCCCCGCTCCCTCATCCAGATGGTCACCATGGGCGCGCTGGTCGCCGCGTTCACGCTGGCGCTCGCCGTCAATCTCCGCCTGCGCATCCGGGCCGGCGCCTTCCTGCTCCTGCTCACCCTGCTGCTGGTGCCGAGCGTGCTCTCCAGCGCCGACCTGGAGTCCGGCTTCGGCGCGCTGTTCCGCTGCGCCCGGCTCGCTCTCTTCATCGGCACGCTCTGGCTGGTCAGCCGCTGGTGGGACGGCAGCGAGACATTCGTCCGGCACCACATCCGAATGTATTTCGCGGTGCTCGGTTCGGTGGCCGCGGGCCTGGTCGTCTCCCCGGGGGCGGCCATGCCCGAGCTCTACGGCGGACGCCTCGTCGGCGCGCTGTGGCCGCTCACGCCGCCGCAGATCGGACAGTACGCCGCGGTGATCATCGGGCTCACCGTGCTGCTCCTCCTGGGCCGCAGGACCGACAGGGTCAGCGCGGCGGTGGTCATCGTGCCGTCGTTCGTGCTGCTCGCGCTGACCCACACGCGGACGGCCACGCTCGGGCTGCTCGTCGGCCTCGCGGTGGCGATCGGCTCGCTCGTCCTGACCAGCGCCGCCGCCCGCCGGTTCTTCGCCTGGACGGTGGTGTGCGTCGTGGTGGCCGTGGTGGGGTTCAGCTCCGCGCTCCAGGTGTGGTTCCTGCGCGGGCAGACCCAGGAGAACCTGTCCAACCTCACCGGCCGGGCCAAGGTCTGGGACGCCCTGCTGGCGGCCCCCCGGTCGGCCGCGGAGCAGCTGTTCGGCGCGGGCCTCGGCGACAAGTCGTTCGGCGGGCTGCCGATCGACAACAGCTGGCTCGCCGTCTACCAGGAACAGGGGCTGATCGGCGTCACCCTGGTGTCGGCGATCTTCGTCGTGCTGGGCGGCGTCGCGCTGCTGCGGCCGCCGTCGCTCGCGCGGGCCTGCGCGATCTTCCTGATCACCTACTGCGCGATCGCGTCGTACACCGAGGCCGGCCTCGGCGACGCCTCGCCGTACCTGCTGCATCTGGCCGTGGCCGCCTCCCTGCTCGCGGCACCCGCACCCGCACCGGCCACGGCGCTCCCGGCGCCCGCGGCCCCTCGACGACACGTCCCGCGCTGGGCACGGGACCGGGAGGTGACCTGAGCATGCACGTCCTCGTGGTGCACAACCGCTACGCCTCGGCACAGCCGAGCGGGGAGAACAAGGTCGTCGACCAGGAAGTGGCACTGCTGCGCGCGGCCGGCCACCGGGTCGAGGTCTTCGAACGGCGCAGCGACGACATCGCCGCCCGGTCCCTGCCGGCCAAGGCCCTCGTGCCGTTCGTCGTGCCGTGGAACCCGGCCGTCCGCTCGGAGCTCGCCGCCCGGCTGCGCACCGAACGCCCGGACGTGGTGCACGTCCACAACGTCTTCCCGCTCCTGTCGCCCGCCGTGCTCGCCGCCTGCGCCGACGCCGGTGTGCCCGCCGTCGCCACGCTGCACAACTACACCCAGATCTGCCCGCCCGGCACGCTGCAGCGGGACGGCAGGCCGTGCACGGAGTGCGTCGGCACGTCGGTGCCGCTGCCCGCCGTGCGGCACGGCTGCTACCGCGGCTCCCGCCTCGCGACGGTGCCGCTCGCGGTCAGCCTGTCGGTCAACCGGCGGCGGTGGTGGTCCGGCGTGGAGCGGTTCTTCTGCATCTCCGGGGCGCAGCGCGAGGTCCTGGTGCGGGCCGGCATGCCCGCCGAACGCCTCGTGGTGAAGCACAACTTCGTGCCGGACCCGGACGACCGCCGCACCGGCGACGGCGAGCATCTGCTCTATCTCGGCCGGCTCGCGGAGGCCAAGGGCGTACGCCTGCTCATGGCCGCGTGGGACGAGCTCGCGGCGAGCGGCGGTGTGGGCGTGCCGCTCGTGATCGCCGGCACGGGGCCGCTGGAGCAGGAGGTGACCGCCTGGGCGGCGGGCCGGGACGACGTCCGCTACGTCGGCCTCTGCGACACGGCGGAGTGCCGCAAGGCCATCGCCGGGTCGGTCGCCGTGGTGGCGCCCTCGACGTGGCTGGAGGCGTTCGGCCTGGTGGTCGTGGAGGCGATGGCGGCCGGGGTCCCGACCGTCGCCGCCGGTCACGGCGCCTTCGTCGAACTCGTCGAGGACGGGGTGACCGGGCTGCTGCACCGGCCGGGCGACGCCGGTTCGCTCGCGTCCCGCATACGCCGGATCGCGGCCGACCAGGGCCGCAACCGGGAGATGGGCCAGGCGGCCCGGCGCCGTTACGAGCAGGGCTTCAGCCCGGCCGTCGGCCTGGAGCGCCTGGAGGAGGGGTACCGCACCGCGATCGCGGTGCGGTCCGGCGACGGGGACAGCCCGCCGCCGTCAGGAAATGGAAACACCGGCCCGCGACGGGGCACCCGCGCGGGCAGGGGGGATAGGGGCAGTAAATGACACGATGCCGACTCTGCGGCTCGGCGACGCTGGCGAGCGTCGTCGACCTGGGGGCGACCCCGCCGTGCGAGAGCTTCCTCGCCGCGGACCGACTGGACGAGCCGGAGCCTGCGTACCCGCTGCACCTGCGGGTCTGCACCGACTGCTGGCTCGCGCAGATTCCTCCGCTGATCACGCCGGAGGAGACGTTCAGCGAGTACGCCTACTTCTCCTCCTTCTCCACCTCCTGGGTGGAGCACGCGCGCACGTTCGTCGCCGACGCGGCGGAGCGGGTGGGGCTCGGCCCCGACGCCTTCGTGGTCGAGGTCGCGAGCAACGACGGCTATCTGCTCAAGCACGTGGTGGACCGGGGGATCCGCTGCCTCGGCATCGAGCCGTCGGTGAACGTCGGCGCCGCGGCGCGGGACGCGGGCGTGCCCACGCTCACGGAGTTCCTGAGCCCGGAGACCGGCTCGGCCGTCCGCGCCGAACACGGCCCGGCGGACCTGGTCGTGGCCAACAACGTGTACGCGCACATCCCCGACGTCGTCGGATTCACCGAGGGGCTGCGCGCCCTGGTCGCCGACGACGGCTGGGTCTCCATCGAGGTGCAGCACCTGCTGACCCTCATCGAGGAGAACCAGTACGACACGATCTACCACGAGCACTTCCAGTACTACACCGTCGCCTCCGCGATCCGGGCGCTCGCCAGCGGCGGACTCGCCCTCGTGGACGTCGAGTTGCTGCCCACCCACGGCGGCTCCATCCGGCTGTGGGCCAGGCCCGCCGAGGCGGCGGGCGAGCCGAGCCGGCGGGTGACCGACGTCCTCGACCGCGAGAAGGCCGCCGGGCTCCAGGAGCTGTCCGGGTACACCGAGTTCTCCGCCCGCGTGGCCAAGGTGCGCAGGGACCTCCTGAAGTTCCTGATCGAGGCGGCCGAGCGCGGCGAGACGGTCGTCGGCTACGGCGCCCCGGGCAAGGGCAACACCCTGCTCAACCACTGCGGCATCCGACCCGACCTGCTCGCGTACACGGTCGACCGCAACCCCTACAAGCACGGCAGGTTCACCCCGGGCACCCGGATCCCGATCCTGCCGCCCGAGCAGATCGCCGCCGACAAACCCGACTACGTCCTCGTCCTCCCGTGGAACCTGCGGGCCGAGCTGGTCGAGCAGCTGTCGTACGTGCACGACTGGGGCGGCCGCCTGGTCTTTCCCATCCCGGAACTGAGCATCGTCGAGGTCGCGTCCTTGAAAGAGGTCACAGCATGAAGGTCGTCCTGTTCTGCGGCGGTTACGGGATGCGGATGCGCAGCGGCGCCGCGGACGACGTGCCCAAGCCGATGGCGATGGTCGGCCCCAGGCCGCTGATCTGGCACGTCATGCGCTACTACGCGCACTTCGGCCACACCGAGTTCATCCTCTGCCTCGGGTACGGCGCCCACCACATCAAGAACTTCTTCCTCAACTACGAGGAGACGACGTCCAACGACTTCGTGCTGCGCGGCGGGAAGACCGAACTCCTCTCCACCGACATCTCGGACTGGACGATCACGTTCGCGCAGACCGGCGTCGAGTCGCCGATCGGGGAGCGGCTGCGCCGGGTGCGCCACCACCTGGACGGCGACGAGATGTTCCTCGCCAACTACGCCGACGTGCTCACCGACGCGCCGCTGCCCCAGATGATCGACTCCTTCGCCGGGCGTGACGCCGGCGCGTCGATGATGGTGGTCCCGCCGCAGTCCTCGTTCCACTGCGTCGACCTGGGCGAGGACGGCCTGGTGGGCGGCATCACCGCGGTGAGCGAACTGCCGCTGTGGGAGAACGGCGGCTACTTCGTGCTGCGCCAGGAGGTCTTCGACCACATCCCGGAGAACGGTGACCTGGTCGCCGACGGCTGCGCCCAACTGGCCAAGCAGGGACGCCTGGTGGCCCACCAGCACCGCGGCTTCTGGAAGCCGACCGACACCGTGAAGGAGCGGGCCGCGCTCGACGCCGCCTACGCCCGTGGCGACCGCCCGTGGGCCGTGTGGGAGCGGGACGCCGCCGGAGCGCGCACGTGATCCGGCTCGGGGCCGGGCCCCTGGACCGGATCGTCGCGGTGGGCGCGCACTGCGACGACATCGCCATCGGCGCGGGCGGCACGCTGCTCGCCCTGTGCCTCGCGCGACCGGGCATCCGCGTCGACGCGCTGGTGCTCTCCGGCGGTGGCGGCGAGCGCGAGCAGGAGGAGCGGGCCGCGCTCACGGCCTTCTGCCCCGGCGCCGACCTGCGGCTGACCGTGCACAAGCTGCCGGACGGCCGGCTGCCCGCGCACTGGGAGGAGGCCAAGGCCGCGGTCGAGGAGCTGCGCGCGCAGACCGAGCCGGACCTCCTGCTGGCCCCGCGCACGGACGACGCGCACCAGGACCACCGCGGCCTGGCGCGGCTGATGACCACGGCGTTCCGCGACCACCTGGTGCTCGGCTACGAGATCGTCAAGTGGGACGGCGATCTCGGCCGTCCGGCCGCGTACCAGCCGCTGTCGCCGGAGATCGCCGAACTGAAGGTGGCGCTGCTCCAGGAGCACTACCCCTCGCAGCGCCACCGGCCCTGGTACGACCGGGAGGCCTTCCTCGGCCTCGCGCGGATCCGCGGCATCGAGTGCCACGCGCGCTACGCCGAGGCGTTCGCCGTCACCAAACTCACGCTCGACCTGGGCACTTCGAACCTGAGCACTTCCATTCTGGGGGATTGAACCTTGCGCGTACTGCTCACCGGACACCAGGGCTACCTGGGCACCGTCATGGCCCCTGTCCTCACGGCCGCCGGACACGAGGTCGTCGGTCTCGACGCCGGACTGTTCGCCGACTCGGTCCTCGGCCCGGCCCCCGCTGACCCGCCGGGGCACCGGGTGGACCTGCGCGACGTCACGGCCGAACACGTCGCCGGGGTGGACGCCGTGATCCACCTGGCCGCGCTCTCCAACGACCCGCTGGGAGCGCTGGCGCCGGAGCTCACCTACGACATCAACCACCACGCGTCCGTGCACCTGGCCCGCCTCGCCCGCGAAGCCGGGGTGCGGCGCTTCCTGTACGCGTCGACCTGCTCCGTCTACGGCGCCGCCGGCGGTGACGACCTGGTGGCCGAGGACGCGCCCCTGCGCCCGGTGACGCCGTACGCGGAGTCCAAGGTGCGGGTGGAGGACGACCTGCACGCGCTGGCCGACGACGACTTCACGCCGGTGTACATGCGCAACGCCACCGCCTTCGGGTTCTCGCCGCGGCTGCGCGCCGACATCGTGCTGAACAACCTGGTGGGGCACGCCCTGCTCTCCGGCGAGGTGCTCGTGCTCTCCGACGGCACCCCGTGGCGCCCGCTGGTGCACGCCGCCGACATCGCACGGGCCTTCACGGCCGCGCTCACCGCGCCGCGCGAAGCCGTGCACGACCGGGCGTTCAACATCGGCAGCGAGACCAACAACGTCACGGTCGCCGAGATCGCCGAGGAGGTCGCCGGGGCGGTGGCCGGCTCGAAGGTGGTGATCACCGGCGAGACCGGCGCCGATCCGCGGTCCTACCGGGTGGACTTCGCCCGGTTCCGCGCCGCGGTGCCCGGCTTCGCGTGCGAGTGGTCGGTCAAGCAGGGCGCGCTCGAACTCGCCGACGCCTACCGCGAGCACGGGCTGACGCGGGAGGACTTCGAGCGGCGCTTCACGCGTCTGGCCGTGCTGCGCGCGGCGTCCGAGGCGGGCTCCGTCGACGACACCCTGCGGTGGCGTCGATGAGCACGCCGGGCGAGGAGATGCACGCGCTGGTGGAGCGGCTGTACCCGCTCTGCCGGAGCATCACCGGCGACGGTGTGCGCGACACCCTGAGGATCGTCGACGAGTACGTCCCGCTCACGGTGCACGAGGTGCCGACCGGGACGCAGGTGCTCGACTGGACGGTGCCGCAGGAGTGGAACATCAGGGACGCCTACGTCGCCGACTCCGCGGGCAACCGGGTCGTCGACTTCGCCGCGTCCAGCCTGCACGTGCTCGGCTACAGCGTGCCGGTGGCACGGACCATGCCGCTCGCGGAGCTCCGCGCGCACCTGCACACCCTGCCGGACCACCCGAGCTGGGTGCCGTACCGCACCAGTTACTACAAGCCGGAGTGGGGGTTCTGTCTGGCCCAGGAGACCCTGGACGCCCTGCCGGACGGCGACTACGAGGTGCGGATCGACTCGACACTCGAGGACGGCCACCTCACCTACGCCGAGCACGTGGTCCCCGGGCAGGTCCCCGACGAGGTGATCGTCTCCTGCCACGTCTGCCACCCGTCGCTGGCCAACGACAACCTCGCGGGCATCGCGGTGGCGACGTTCCTGGCCCGCGCGCTGGCGCAGGAGACGCCGTACTACACGTACCGGTTCATCTACGCGCCCGGCACCATCGGGGCGATCACCTGGCTGGCCCGCAACGCGGAGCGCGTGGAACGCGTGAAGCACGGGCTCGTGCTCGCCTGCGCGGGCGATGCGGGGCAACTGACGTACAAGCAGAGCAGGCGCGGCGACGCGGAGATCGACAAGGTGCTGCGGCACGTGCTCGCCGCGTCCGAACGCCCGCACACCGTCAACGAGTTCACGCCCTACGGCTACGACGAGCGGCAGTACTGCTCGCCCGGGTTCGACCTCGGGGTGGGCTCGCTCAGCCGGACCCCCTACGCCGGCTACCCCGAGTACCACACCTCGGCGGACGACCCCGACTTCGTCTCCCCGGAGGCGATGGCGGACACGCTCGCCGTCTGCCGCGAGGCGTTCGCCCTGCTCGACCGCAACCGGCGGTACGTCAACCTCAGCCCGTACGGCGAACCCCAGCTGGGCCGGCGCGGGCTGTACGACGCCCTCGGCGGGCGCAGCGACACCAAGCAGGCCGAGATGGCCATGCTCTGGGTGCTCAGCCTCTCCGACGGCGAGCACGGTCTGCTGGAGGTCGCCGAGCGGTCCGGGCTGCCGTTCGACACCGTCGCCACCGCGGCCGACGCCCTGCACGGCGCCGGACTGATCAAGGCATGACACCGATGCCCACCGAGGAGGAGAAGACGACGACACCGGCGGCCCCGGCCGAGGACGCCGGGCGGACCGCCAAGCGGGCCATCGTCGGCCGGCTGTCCTGGGGACTGGCCGACCAGGCGGCCTCCAGCCTGTCCAACTTCGTGGTGGGCATCTACGTGGCACGCTCGCTGGGCCTCGCCGCGTTCGGCGTGTTCAGCCTGGCCTGGGTGACCTACGGCGTGGTGCTCAGCGTCTCGCGCGGGCTCGCCACCGACCCGCTCGTGGTGCGCTTCAGCGGGGTGCCGGAGGCGTCCTGGCGCGCGGCGGTGGCCCGGTCGTCCGGTACCGCGCTCGGCGTCGGTGCCGCCATCGGCGTGGTGTGCCTGGCGGTCGGCCTCGCCCTCGGCGGGCTGGTGGGGACGGCGTTCGCCTGCCTCGCCGTCGTCCTGCCGGGGCTGCTGCTCCAGGACGCCTGGCGGTACGCGTTCTTCGCGGCGGGCGCCGGGCGCAAGGCGTTCGTCAACGACCTGGTGTGGGGCGTCGCGCTCGTCCCCGCCATGGTGGTGGCGGCCCGCGTGGGCAGCGTGGCCGCCTTCGTGCTCGCCTGGGGCGTGTCGGCCGCCGTGGCCGGGGCGTACGGCTGCCTCCAGTCCGGCATCCGGCCCCGGCCGACCGGGGCGCGCGAGTGGCTGCGCGCGCACCGCGACCTCGGCTACCGATACCTCGTCGAGAACGTCTGCACCAGTGGCGCGGGCCAGCTGCGCGCGTACGGGCTCGGCGTGATCGTCGGGGTCAGCGCGGTGGGCGTGGTCCGGGGCGCCGAGCTCCTGCTCGGCCCCTTCATGGCCATTCTCATGGGTCTTTCGCTGGTCACCGTGGCGGAGGCGGCACGGGTCCTGCGGCGGGCCCCGCACCGCCTCGGCCTGTTCTGCCTCCTGCTCGGCGGCGTGCAGGCCGTCGCCGCGCTGCTGTGGGGCGTGGCGCTGCTGCTGATGCCGGACCGGCTCGGTGAATTCGCGCTCGGCGACGTCTGGAACTCCGCCTCGGGGCTCATCGTGCCGGCCGTGCTCGGCGTCGCGGGCGCCGGCCTCGGCACCGGCGCGGCGGCGGGGCTGCGCGCGCTCGGCGCGGCCCGGCGCAGCCTGCGCAGCCAGCTCTTCGCCTCCACCTGCTATGTCGGCGGCGGTCTCGGCGGGGCGGCCGTGGCCGGCACCCTCGGCTCGGCCTGGGGCGTCGCCGCCGCGACCGTCTGCGGCTCGGCCGTGTGGTGGCTGCACCTGCGGTCCGCCCTGCGCGAGCGCCGCCAGAACCACATCCCTGAAGTGAGGACCCCATGACCACCCAGCCCAGGCTGAGCATCGGCCTGCCCGTGTACAACGGCGAGGAGTACCTCGCCGAGTCGCTCGAGGCGCTCCTCGGCCAGACCTACGAGGACTTCGAGCTGGTCATCACCGACAACGCCTCGACCGACGGGACGCAGGACATCTGCCACAAGTACGCGGCGCGGGACACGCGCATCCGGTACATCCGGCTGCGCGAGAACATCGGCGCCGCGCCGAACCACAACTACGTCTTCACCCAGTGCCGCGGCGAGCTGTTCAAGTGGGCCTCGCACGACGACCTGTACGCCCGGGACCTGCTGGCGCGCTGCGTCCAGGCGCTGGACGAGCGGCCGGACGTGGTCCTCGCCCACTCCGGCCAGGCGGTCATCGACGGCGAGGGGCAGGTGAAGGTCCCCTACGAGTACGGGATCGCCACCGACTCGCCCCGCGCGCCGGAGCGCTTCCGCAGCTTCCTGTTCGAGCCCGGCGGCGACGACTTCTACGGGGTGATGCGGGCCGACGTGCTGCGCCGGGTGAAGCCGCACGACAGCTACCACCACGCGGACCGCACGTTCGTCGCCGAGATCGTCCTGCACGGGCCCTTCCACCAGGTGCCCGAGCTCCTGTACTTCCGCCGCGACCACCCCACCCGCGCCGAGCGGGCGAACCCCTCCAAGCGCTCCCGGTGCGTCAACCTGGACCCGCGCCGGTCGGGCCCGCTGCACCCGACGCCCCGGCTGCTCGCCGAGTACGTCCACGGCTTCGTCGCGGCGATCCGGCGGGCGCCGCTGTCCTCGGCCGACCGGCGCGCGTGCTACGGCCACCTGGCCGCGTGGATGACCAGCCGGGCCCGGCCGGGCGCCGGCGAGCGGGTCGAGGACCGCGCCCCGGTCGACCCGGCCCGGCTCGCCGTCTCCGTCGACGCCCTCGTCGCCGGCCGCGAGGGGAGGCAGCCATGACGTCCCCGCACGAAACCCCGGTGCGCGTCGGGGTGTTCGGCCTGCTCGGCTCCGGCAACCTCGGCAACGACGGATCGCTGGAGGCCGTCCTCGGCTACCTCGGCGCCGAGCACCCACAGGCCGCGGTGGACGCAATGTGCGGCGGACCCGAGGCCGTCGCGACCCGCTACCGCATCCCCGCGACGCGACTGCACTGGTACCGCGGCGAGTACCGGACCGCGTCACGCGCGGGCGCGATCGCGGGCAAGGGCCTCGGCAAGATCGTCGACGCCGTCCGCACCGCCGCCTGGGTGCGCCGCCACGACGTGGTGATCGTGCCGGGCATGGGCGTCCTGGAGGCCACTCTGCCGCTGCGCCCCTGGGGCTTCCCGTACGCGCTGTTCCTGCTCTGCGCGAGCGGCCGGCTGTTCGGCACGCGGGTCGCGCTGGTCAGCGTCGGCGCCGCCGCGATCGGCAGCAGGCCGACCCGGGCCCTGATGCGCCGGGCGGCACGGCTCGCCACGTACCGGTCCTACCGCGACGCCCAGTCCCGTGACGCCATGCGGGCGATGGGCGTGGACACCACGCGCGACGAGGTCTACCCGGACCTCGCGTTCGCCCTGCCGACGCTCCCGGCGACCGGGCCCTCGGACCCGCCGGGCCCGGTCTGTGTCGGCGTCATGGACTTCCACGGCGGCGACGACGACCGCGCCCGCGCCGACGAGATCCACCGGCGCTACCTCGACGGGACGACCCGCTTCGTCCGCGCGCTCGTCGAGGACGGCAGGCCGGTCCGGCTGCTCACCGGCGACGACTGCGACGCGGCGGTGGTCGCCGCGATCCTCGACGCGGTGGACTCGCCGCTGGTCACCGCCGCCGAGACGGCCTCGCTCGCCGACCTGATGAAGGAGACGGCCGCCGCCGACACCGTCGTGGCGACCCGCTACCACAACCTGATCTGCGCGCTGAAGGTCGGCACGCCCACGCTCGCGCTCAGCTACGCGGCGAAGAGCGACGCGCTCATGGACCGGATGGGCCTCGGCGCGTACTGCCACCCGGCCCGCGAGGTCGACGCCGACCGCCTGCTCGAACAGTTCCGGGACCTCGAACGGCGATCGGCCGAGCTGCGGCGCACCCTGGCCGAGCGGAACGAGGTCGCCACCCGGCAACTCCAGGACCAGTTCGCCGCCTTGACCGCGGCCCTGTTCCCCGCGACCGACCACAGCCACGCCCACGCCCTGCGGGAGACCCCATGAAAGCGACCGAAGTCCCGGCCATCGCGGGCGCGTTCCTGTTCGAGCCGACGCCGTACGCCGACGAACGCGGCTTCTTCTGCCGCACCTTCGACGCCGACGTGGTCCGCTCGGTGGGCCTCGACCCGCACGCCTTCATCCAGGACAGCGTCTCCCGCTCGGTCCAGGGCGTGCTGCGCGGCCTGCACCTGCGCTCCGGCGCCGGCGAGGCCAAACTCGTCCGGTGCTCGTACGGAGCGATCTTCGACGTCGTCGTGGACCTGCGGCCCGACTCGCCCACGTACCGCAACGTGGCCACCTTCGAGCTGTCCGGCGAGACGCAGACGACCCTGTACGTCCCGGCGGGATGCGCGCACGGCTTCCAGGCGCTGACCGCGACCGCCGACACCTCGTACCGGATCGACCGCCCGCACGATCCCGCCGAGGACGTGACGATCGCCTTCGACGACCCGGAGCTGGCGATCCCCTGGCCGCTGCCGGTCACCTCGACGTCCCGGCGGGACCGGGAGGCGCCGAGCCTCGCCGAGGTCCTGAAGCAGAAGGAGAGCTGAAGTCAGCGTGGACACCGAAGAGTTCGGCCTGCCCCGGTCGCGGGAGGCCAACGCGCGCCTGCACGCCATGATCCCCGGCGGCGCGCACACCTATGCCAAGGGCGACGACCAGTACCCCGAGGACCTCGCCCCGGTCATCAGCCACGGCCGCGGCGCCCACGTGTGGGACGTCGACGGCAACCGCTACATCGAGTACGGCTCGGGACTGCGGTCGGTCAGCCTCGGCCACGCCCACCCCCGCGTGAACGAGGCGGTGCGGCGGGAGATCGACCGCGGCAGCAACTTCGTCCGGCCGTCCTACGTCGAGGTCGAGGCCGCGGAACGCTTCCTGGCCACGGTGCCGACCGCCGAGATGGTGAAGTTCGCGAAGAACGGCTCCGACGCCACCACCGCCGCGGTGCGCCTGGCCCGCGCCGCCACAGGACGCGCGCGGGTGGCCCGCTGCGCCGACCATCCGTTCTTCTCCGTCGACGACTGGTTCATCGGCACCACGCCGATGTCCGCCGGCATCCCGGCGGAGACCACCGAGCTGACCGTGGCGTTCCCGTACGGGGACCTGGCCGCCACGGAGGAGGTACTGACCCGGTACCAGGGCGAGGTGGCCTGTCTGATCCTCGAACCCGCCGCCCACACCGAACCCCCGCCCGGATACCTCGCGGGCCTGCGCGAGCTGGCCGACCGGCACGGCTGCGTCCTGGTCTTCGACGAGATGATCACCGGCTTCCGCTGGTCCGAGGCGGGCGCCCAGGGCCTGTACGGCGTCGTCCCCGACCTCTCCACGTTCGGCAAGGCGCTGGGCAACGGATGTGCCGTCTCCGCGCTGGCCGGGCGCCGTGAACTGATGGAGCGGGGCGGGCTGCGCCACTCCGGCGAGCGGGTGTTCCTGCTGTCCACCACGCATGGCGCGGAGACGCACGCGCTGGCCGCGGCGATGGCCGTGCAGACCACCTACGTCGAGGAGGGCATCACGGCGCGCCTGCACGCCCTCGGCGAGCGGCTGGCCGCCGGTGTCCGCGAGGCCGCGGCCGGTATGGGCGTCGGTGACCACGTCGTCGTCCGGGGCCGGGCCAGCAACCTGGTCTTCGCCACCCTCGACGCGGACGGGCAGCCCTCGCAGGAGTACCGCACCCTGTTCCTGCGCAGGCTCCTCGCGGGCGGGGTGCTCGCCCCGTCGTTCGTGGTGAGCAGCGCGCTCGACGACGCCGACATCGAGCACACCGTCGACGTGGTGGCCCAGGCGTGCGCGGTGTACCGCAAGGCACTGGACGCCGGTGACCCCACACCCTGGCTGGCGGGACGACCGGTGAAGCCCGTGTTCCGGCGCCTGGTGTGACGTGGTGCAGTGACGGGGCGTCAGCTGGGGTTTTGCCGACCGGCGTCGGCCTCGCGGCCGGCGGTCCGGTCGGCCGAGCGGCCGGCCATGCCCTCGGCGGCCCGGTCGACCAGCCACGCGGTCGCCGGAACCACCGCCAGCGCGGTGCACCAGCCCCCCAGGACGTCGGTCGGGTAGTGGGCGCCCAGGGAGACCTGGGCCCAGCCCATGGCGGCGCCGGCCGCCAGTGCCGCCGCGCACGCGAGTGAGGTGCCCGCCGCCCTGCCGAGGCCGAGGCGGCCGGCCGCGAGCAGCGCCACCATGAGCCCGAGCGCGGTGAGGAAGGCGGTGTGCCCGCTCGGATAGGACAGGTTGTCGCCGTGGATGGTGCGTCCCGCCAGGGACTTGAGCACCGTCGCCGTGCCCACGGTCGCGCCGACCCCGGCGACGACGAGCACCGCGGCGCGCGGCTGCCGCAGCAGCAGGCAGCCCGCCACGGCTGCCACGATCAGCAGCGCCGCTCCGGCGGGCTCTCCCCAGAAGTCCGTGGCCAGCGCGACGCTCCGCCAGGGCGGTCGCACGCTGTCCGCCGTCGGGTCGACGAGCCACCTGTCCACCCTGCCGGGCTCGCTGTGGCCCGCGTACAGAACGCCGAGCGCGACCACCACCAGAGCGGCGAGCGCCGCGATCAGTCCGAGCCACGCGCGCAGCGGCGGCGGCAGCACCGGGGGAGACGGCCGCCCGGTCGCCCGCCCACCGGGTCCGGTCACCGGCTCACCGGGTCCGGCCATCCGCTCACCGGGTCCGGTCGACCTGCCGTGGTGACCGTCTCGTCCGCCGTCAGGCGATCCCACGCGAGCCCCCCGTCGTGTCCCACCCACCCTCAGGCGAGTCACCCTAGCCAACAAACCCCGCCCGCTCCACGGCACCTCCGGGCGCCGGGCCGGGTGAGAATCAGGGCATGGATGTCCGGCAGCTTGAGTACTTCCTGGCGATCGTGGATCACGGCGGGTTCAACCGGGCGGCGTCGGCCCTGTACCTGTCGCAGCCCTCGCTGTCCCAGTCCGTCCGGGCGCTGGAGCGCGACCTGGGCAGCGACCTGTTCCACCGCATCGGGCGGCGGGCCGTGCTCACCGAGGCCGGGCGGGCGCTGATCGAGCCCGCGCGGGCCGCCGTGCGGGGTCTGGAGACGGCGCGGGCCAGCGTGGCGGCCGTGCGCGAACTGCGCTCCGGGCGGCTCGACGTGGCCGCGATGCCCTCGCAGGCCGTCGAGCCGCTGACGACGATGATCCGTTCCTTCCACGGCCGCCACCCGGACGTCTCCGTGGCCATCAAGGCGGCCTTCACCGCGCGGGACGTCGTGGACATGGTCCGTACGGGGGCCGCGGAGCTGGGGCTCCTCGCCGCGTCGGAGCCGCTGCCGGACAAGGAGGTCGCCGTCCATCCGGTCGGCGAGCAGCGCTTCGTGCTCGTCGTGCCGCCCGACGGGCCGTTCGCCGACCGGACAGCCGTCTCCTGCGAGGAGCTGGCGGGCCGGCGCCTGATCGTCGGCCAGCGCGGCACCGGGATGCGGGCGTACGTCGACGGGCTCCTGGAGCGCGGCATCGCGTTCAGGGTCGCGGCCGAGACCGAGCACCGCGTGGCGATCCTGCCGCTGGTGCTCGCCGGGGTGGGCCTGGCCGTGGTGACGGACTCCTGGCGCACGACGGCCGAGCGGGTCGGCGCCCGGGTCCTGGACATCGAGCCGGAGACCAGGCTGAGCATCGCGCTCGTCAGCCGCCGCGGGCTGCTCTCACCGGCCGCCGAGGCCTTTCTCGCCGACGCCCCCGGACTCCGGCACGGGTGAAAGGCCCCGCCTATCAGGCACATCACCAGCACGTCTTGGACGCGTGAGCGGCGCCGTTGCTGGAATCGACGTATGACGAACCACCACATCGCACTGATCCCCGGAGACGGCATCGGGACCGAGGTGCTGCCGCCCGCCCGGCGGGTCCTGGAGGCCGTGGGCGAACGCCACGGCATCACGCTCACGTTCACCGAGTACGACTGGTCCTGCGAGCGCCATCTGCGCGAGGGCGCGATGATGCCCGAGGACGGCCTCGACCTGCTGCGGGACAAGGACGCGATCCTGCTCGGCGCCGTCGGGCACCCGGACGTCCCCGACCACGTCTCCCTGTGGGGCCTGCTCATACCGATCCGCCGCGGCTTTCGGCAGTACGTCAATCTGCGGCCGATCCGCGTCTTCGAGGGCCTGGAGAGCCCGCTGCGGTCCGCCGCCGCGGGCGACGTCGACCTCGTCGTCGTACGCGAGAACGTCGAGGGCGAGTACAGCGAGATCGGCGGCCGCCTGAACCGGGGGTTCCCGGAGGAGATGGCCGTCCAGGAAGCCGTGTTCACCCGGGCCGGGGTGACGCGCGTGCTGGAGTACGCCTTCGCGCTGGCGGGGCGCAGGCAGGGACGGCTGACCTCGGCGACCAAGTCGAACGGCATCGTGCACACGCTGCCCTTCTGGGACGAACTCGTCGCCGAACAGGGCGCCGTGCACCCGCGGGTGACGTGGGATCAGGAGCACATCGACGCGCTGGCCGCCAAGTTCGTCCTCGACCCCGCCCGCTTCGACGTGGTCGTCGGCTCCAACCTCTTCGGCGACATCCTCAGCGATCTGGCCGCCGCGGTCGCCGGAGCCATCGGCATCGCCCCGTCCGCCAACCTCAACCCGGAGCGGGAGTTCCCCTCCATGTTCGAGCCCGTCCACGGCTCCGCGCCCGACATCGCGGGGCGCGGCATCGCCGACCCGATGGGCGCCATCTGGTCGGCCGCCCTGATGCTCGACCACCTCGGACACCCCGACGCCGCCGCCACCGTCACCGACGCGCTCTCCGCGGTCCTCGCCAAGACCGACGTCCGCACCCCGGACCTGGGCGGCACCGCGACGACCGCCGAGTTCACCGACAAGGTGCTCGAACTGCTCTGAGCGTCCCGCGTCCCCGTTCCTCGACGAGGAGTAACAGGAGGTACGCCATGGCAGCACCGGCGTCCACGCCCACCGTGTCACCCCCGGACGGCCCGCCGTCCCGGCCCTGGTACAGGCAGCTGTACTTCTGGGTCCTCACCGCCATCGCCGCCGGCATCCTGACCGGCTGGCTGTGGCCCTCGGCCGGCGTCGCCCTGGAACCGGTCGGCACCACCTTCGTGTCCGCCATCAAGATGCTGATCACCCCGATCGTCTTCCTGACGATCGTGGCGGGCATCGGCGGCGTGGACAGCCTGGCCCGGGTCGGGCGCGTGGGGCTGAAGTCCCTGGTGTACTTCCAGGCCGGCACGCTCGCGGCCCTCGTCGTGGGCCTGATCGCGGTGAACGTCTTCCAGCCCGGCGCCGGGGTGCACGCCGACCCCGGCGACCTGCGCCTCGAGGGCGACGCCGCGCAGTACGTCGAGGACGGCCGGGACCAGAGCTGGTGGCACTTCCTCACCGACATCGTGCCCTCCAGCGCCGTCGGCGCCTTCGCCGAGGGCAACATCCTCCAGGTCATCTTCTTCTCGGTGCTCTTCGGCGTCGCCCTCAAGGCCGTCGGCCCCGTCGGGCAACCCGTCGTCGAGGGGGTCAACCGGCTCAGCGCCGTCGTCTTCAAGATCCTGCACTTCATCATGCTGGCCGCCCCCGTCGGCGCCTTCGGCGCGATGGCGTACACCATCGGCGAGTACGGCATCTCGACGCTCACCAGCCTCGGCCGGCTCATCGCGCTCTTCTACGGCACCTCGCTCTTCTTCGTCCTGGTCGTCCTCGGCTCCGTGACCGCGCTGCTGCGGATCAACATCCTGCGGCTGTTGCACCACCTGCGCGAGGAGTTCCTGATCGTGCTGGGCACGTCGTCCTCCGAGAGCGTGCTGCCCCGGCTGATGGCCAAGCTCGAAGGGCTCGGCGTACGGCGGGAGATCGTCGGCCTCACCGTGCCCACCGGCTACTCCTTCAACCTCGACGGCAGCTCCCTCTACCTCTCCCTGGCCGCCGTCTACATCGCCCAGGCCACCGACACCCCGCTCGGCATCGGCCAGCAACTGGGCCTGCTCGCCGTCATGATCCTGACCTCCAAGGGCTCGGGCGGCATCACCGGCGCGGGCTTCATCGCGCTGGCCGCCACCCTCACCACCGTGGGCACGGTCCCCGCGGCCGGCATCATGCTGATCTTCGGCATCGACAAGTTCATGTCCGAGTGCCGCGCCCTGACCAACCTCGCGGGCAACAGCGTCGCCACCCTCGTCGTCGCCCGCTGGGAGGGCGTCCTCGACACCGAGCGCGTCAACCGGGTGCTGCGGGGCCGCGATCCGGCCCCGGAACAGGCCCGCGACCCGGCGACGCGGTGACCCAGGGCGGGCGGCGGCTCAGCGGCGCAGCTCCGGCGCCAGCTCCACCCAGCGCTGCGGGGTGTCGTGGTCGAGGGCCGCCGAGCCGTCGCCCGTGTGCAGTCCGGCCGCGCCGCAGGCGTAGGCGAGATCCCGCGCCCCGTACGGCGCGTGGTCGCCGTGCTGCCAGAAGCGGAAGTGCCAGTGCGCGGGCGCGTCGGCCTCGTCCGGCGTGAGCCCGATCTCCTCGTGCCGCACGATCTCGCCGTCCCGCGCCAGGGTGCCGTGCGTGCCGCCCTTGGGGTTGAAGTACACCCCGTACGCGGCCGTGCCCGCCGAGATCGCTCGCAGCACGTCGGCGTCGGCGGGCATGTACGCCTGCTGGGTGACGACGCAGCCGCCGGGGGAGCCCGGCAGGGCGGTCACCCGCACGAAGGTCAGCTCGACGTCGTCGTCCGCGTCGTCGCGTCCCGCGCGGTGCTCGTCGTCGAACGGCGTCTCCTCCGGGCCGACTTGGGGGCAGCGTGCCGGATCCCCGCCCAGCCGCCGGATCACCTCGTCCTCGTCCAGGTCGCGGACGAAGGCGATGCCGAGGCCCTCGGTCCACACGTCCCCCTTGTCGAACGCCCCGATGAGGTCGTCCGCCGCGCGGAAGGCGGCCGCCTCGTCCGAAGGCAGCGCCACCGCGCCCGGCAGCCCCGCGACCAGCGGCGCGAGCGGCGTCGTCAGGAGCAGCCGGCCCGGCGACCAGGGGCCGCACTGCGGCGTCCACACGTCGGCCCCGGCGTCGATCAGCAGCCGTACGCTCCTCTCGTCCGTGGCGCAGACGGCGTGCCACAGCGCCGTACGCCCCTGGCCGTCGACGGCGTCGACCCGCGTGACGTGCGGGAGCAGCGCGGCCACGGCCTCGGCGCCGCCGCACTCGGCGGCACGGTGCAGCGGTGTGCCGTCCCCGTGGGCCAGGGCGTCGGGCGGTGCGCCACCGGAGAGCCGGGCGCGGATCAGCTCCGCGTCGCCCCAGTCCCGGTACCCGATGCCGCTCCAGTCGGCCCGGGGCACATAGCGCTGCCGTGCCTCCTCCTCCCGCCGCAGCTCCGCGCGCTGGTGCCGGGTCAGGGGAGGGGCGAGGAAGGGCGGCGGCCCGCTCATGTGGATCATGGCCAGCGACTCCGGCTGCGCCGCCGGATCCGGCACCGGCAGGTCCGGCCAGGCCTCGAGGGCCCGCGCCGCGGCGGCGCGCAGGGCGCCCGCGTCGACAGGGGTGCTCGTCTCCGGAATGCCCTCGTCGGGCCACTCCACCACCAGGCGCGTCTCGCCGGGCGGCGGCAGCTCCGGCAGATACAGGTCGACGTCCGTCTTGAACACCGAGCGCCGCACATGGCCGAGGCCCGGGTCCAGCGGGATCAGCCCGGACGACTCCTCCGGCCCGGCGCACGCGGCTCGGATCGCCGCGGGTCCGACCAGGGAACCGCCACGCGACGCGTCGAGGGACGTCATCCGGCGCCCGTCGGCCAGCAGGAGCCCCACCCGCAGACCGGACTGCCGCCCCGCCTCGTCACCGCCGCCGTACACCGGCCTGCGGACCGACAGATGCAGCGTGACCGACCGCGGCCACACGGACCAGCCCCGCACCACCACCTTCGCGGTGGGACCCGCACCGGCCACCGCGAGCTGCGACACGAGCACCGGCTCGAACCAGTCCACGGGCGGCCGGTCCCGGCCCGCGTCCGCCCCGGGCGGGCCCTGCCTGAGCAACTCCTCACGCGGCCGGGCGGGTTGTTCCGGCAGCACCAGGTCGTCGAAGAATCCCATGTCCGCATCGTGACAGGAGGGTCTGACAATCCACGTCGACGTCGTCGGGCGGACCGCCGCCGTCGGCGGCGGCGATCCGCCCGAACTCCCCCGCGCGACCCATCATTCCTTCGCGCGGACGGCGGGGTGACCGGGTTCCCCCGACCGGTCGCCCCGGACCGTCGCACCGAACATACGAGGCGGCCGGAGCGCCCCGACATCCCGAGAATCAGGGATGGCGCGACGGCGTCTTCCGTAGTCCTCACGGGTGAACAACCCTGAAATGCGCAGGAGTTGGGGCTGGTCACCGTGCCAGAATCGTCTCACGCCGCAGGGGGTGGATCCGATGGGCTCGACGTATTCGGTGGACTCGGTGGCCCGCGACGCGCCGGAAGCCGCGGCCCGCGCCGGCACCGTGGGGGAGCTCGGCGGGGAGCTCTCCCGGCTCCTGAGCCGGGCCGTCCCGCACGACGGATATCTGCTGACCGGCTTCGACCCCGTCACCGGGGCGCGCTGCTTCCTCGCCTGCGAGAACACCTACGACACACGGGCGCGCCGCCGCATGGACCGCGCGGACGCGCTCGGCCTGACCCGCAGCCCCGTCGCCGAACTCGTCGGCGGCGGCTGCCCGGTGACCGTTCTCGGCGCCGGGGCGCGGGACGAGAGCCCGCAGGCGCGCAGGCTGCACCGCATCATGGCCGCCGACAGCTACGGCAGCGAGCTGTGCGTCGCGCTGAGCGCGCGCGGTGTCACCCGGGCCGTGCTGGTGCTCCTGCGGGAGCGCGGCGCACGGCCGTTCTCGCCCACCGAGGCGGCGCGCGCGGCGGAGCTCGCGGGGCCGCTCGCCGACGCCGTGCGGCGGTACGTGACCGGCAAGCCGTTGAGCCCGCGCGGCCGGCACTTTCCGCTCAGTGTCCTCATCGTGGACGGCGACGACCGGGTCTCCGGGGCGACCGCGGCGGGACGCGACGCCCTGAGCGGGCTGCTGCCCGGCGTCTATCCCACCGGGGGCCAGGAGCGGTTCGGCTTCCTGTGGCACATCACGTACACCGCGCGGCGCACGGCCGCACCGGCGATCACCCGCGCCCCCACCCCGCTGGGCTGGTTCTCGCTGCAGGCGCAGCCGCTCGACGGGGCGCGGGCCGACGACGTGGTCGTCACGCTCCAACCCGCCCCGGCCGCCGAGCTGTTGCCCGCGCTAGCCCAGTGGTACGGCATCTCCCGAAGGGAGCGGGCGGTCGTCGAACAGGCCCTCCAGGGCCTGGCCGTCAAGCAGATCGCCCGCCGCCTGGACCTCTCGCCGCACACGGTCAACGACCACTTCAAGGCGGTCTACCGCAAGACCGGGGTGACCGGCAGGGAAGAGCTGATCGCCTGTCTGTCGCGCTAGCCCCCGCGCCGGACCGCCGGCCCCCGTGCCGCATGCGGGGGAGTCGCCCCTAGGGGAGGACGGTGACGTGCACGACGGGCGAGACCGCGCCGCCGCCCGCCATGCGCAGTTCGTTGCGTCCCGTGAGGTCGAGCACGACCCGCAGGCTGTACGTGCCCTGCGCCGTGGTGTTCACCGTCGCGGGCAGGGCGACCCAGCGATTGCCCTGCTTCTGCTGGAGCGTGACGGGGGTGCCGGGCGGCAGGCCCTGGCTGCTGCCCTGGATCCGGAACTGCTGGGAGGCGCGCACGGTGTCCACCGAGGCCTGCGCGGTGAGCGTGGGAACGGGAGCGTCGGCCGTGGCGGCGGGGGCGGCCGGGGCGGGCGGCGGAGCGGCGGCGGCCAGGTCCGCCACCGGGCCCAGGAGGACGGCCGCGGTGGCGAGCGAGGAGAGGGCGGCGTACGCCGCGCGGTTCTGGGTCAGGTGCAGCTTCAACGTGTCGTCCGTTCAGGTCGGGGTGGGGATCGTGCTCAACATAGGCAAGCCTGAACAAACCGTCGTGAAACGACTCGCGCGTGCGGAGCGGAACACCGGCGCACAAGGGGCTCGGCCAGGGAATTCGGGGGCCGCCCCGCCGGTTGGGGACCGTGGAGCGAGTGAGCGATCCCGAGGAGGCGGCGCGGTGGGTGCCCAGGAGCTGGAGCGTGTCGATCTGGGCGAGGTGCCGTATGCGGAGGCCATGGAGGCGATGCGCGGCTGGGTCGAACAGCGCCGCGCCGGGGCCATCGGCGACCGGCTCGTCCTGCTCACTCACCCGCCCGTCATCACCTACGGCACCCGCACCCCGCCCGACGAGCTGCCCCGCGCCGACTCGCCGATCCCGCTGGTCGAGGTCGACCGCGGCGGACGGGCGACGTATCACGGACCGGGTCAGCTCGTCGGCTATCTCGTCCTCGACCTGCGTGAACGCGGGCCCGGCGACATCGTGTGGTGGGTCGAGAACGGCCTCATCGACGCGGTGGGGGAGCTCGGCTTCGAGGCCGTGCGCCGCGACACCCCGTCCGGCGCGCCGAGCCTGGTCGGCGTCTGGACGCCGCGTCACGACAAGCTGGCCTCGATCGGGATGCGGATCCGCGGCGGCGTCACGAGCCACGGCTTCGCGCTCAACATCGCCTCCGACCTCGACGAGTTCACGCGCTTCACGGCGTGCGGGCTGCCCGATGCGGCGATGACCTCCCTCACCGAGATGGCCGCCGAGCGGGACGTCGCCGCGCCCGGGGAGGCCGCGGTGCGGGACGCGGTGGCGCGGGCCTTCGGTGCGCGGCGGCAGGCGCGGTAGCGGCGCGCGTCAGACGTCCCACCAGGCGGCCGTGCCGAGCGCCCCGAGCAGCAGGCAGGCACCGAAGTTGACCGTCTTGTGGGAGAGGAAGACCGCCACGAACTCGCGGATGGTGGCGCTCGGCCAGAAGTAGGCGGCCGTGGGGGCGCCCACCACCTGGCCGTTCACGCCCGTGCGACGGGCCAGGAGCGCCGCTCGGAAGGCGTGGTAGTTGTTCGTGACGATCACGCAGCGGTGGCCGGGCCGCCGCTCTTCCATCAGCACCCTGCTGAACGCGAGGTTCTCCTCGGTCGTGCTGGAGCGGTCCTCGCGCAGGATCCGGTCCGCGGGGAAGCCGCCCTCGACGAGGTGGTCGGCCATCGCGTGGGACTCGGGGAGCTGCTCGTCGGGCCCCTGGCCGCCCGAGGTGATCAGCAGCGGATCGGCGCCGCGCGCCCGCTGCGCCTCGTACACCGCCCGCCCCCGGTCCAGCCGGCTCGCGAGGAGCGGCGGCACGCGATGGCCGTCGATCAGCCCCGAGCCCAGGACGATCACGAAGTCCACGGTGCCGCGCACCCGCATGCGGCTGTAGAGGAACGCGTACGCGATGAAGCACAGGAAGAGGAAGGAGACGTAGCAGACGAGGAGGAACGTGGTGCCGGTGATGATGATCAGCGGGCGCGAATCGCTGCCGAACGCGGCGATGAGCAGGGCGATGACGCCGAAGATCGAGAGGCCGGCGAAGAGGGAGAGGAAGTTGGTGGGGCTCCGGCCCTCCTTGCGGACCATCTTCACGCCGTTGACCGCCAGGAAGACGGCGACGGCGAGGGTGCCCAGCGCGGGCACCACCAGGATCAGCACCGTGACCACCTCCGCGACGCCCAGGGGAGCCCTGTTGAGCTCGTAGATCAAGCTGATGCCCAGAAAGGCGAGGGCGATGCCGAGGAAGACCGCGTTGCTGAAGCGGCGGCGGTCGCGCAGGACGCCGACGGCGAAGAGCACGAAGAACAGCGCGGCGCCGATATAGGCAAACATGTCCGAATAATAGGGGGCCATCGGAGGAGGGTGTCCCCGGTGGGGGCATCCCCGGCGGAGTGCGGGCGGCGCCTAGCTGTGGAGGGCCCCGTCCTCCTCCTCGTGGCCCTCCGGTTCCAGCTGGATCGTCGAGTGCGTGACGTCGAAGTGGTCGCCCACGCACCGCTGGAGCCGGCCGAGCAGCTCGCCGTACCCGCCCGCGAGCGCCGCCTCCGTCACCACCACGTGGGCGGTGAGCACCGGCATCCCCGAGGTCACCGTCCAGCCGTGCAGGTCGTGCACGGCGACGACGCCCGGCTCCGCCAGGAGGTGCGAGCGCACCTCCTCCAGGTCGACGTCCTGCGGGGTGGCCTCCATGAGGACGTGCACGGAGTCCCGCAGCAGGCCGTACGCGCGCGGCACGATCAGCAGCCCGATGACGATCGAGGCGATCGGGTCGGCGGCCTGCCAGCCCGTGAGCAGGATGATCAGGCCGCCCACGATGACCGCGACCGAGCCGAGCGCGTCGCCGAGGACCTCCAGATAGGCGCCGCGCAGGTTGAGGCTCTTGTCCTTGGCGTCCCGCAGCAGCCACAGGCCCACCAGATTGGCGAGCAGGCCGCCCACCGCGACCACGAACATCAGGCCGCCCTTGACCTCCACCGGCTCGCTGAACCGGCCGATCGCCGACCAGAGGACCCAGATGAAGATGGCGACGAGGAGGAGGGCGTTGAGGACCGCGGAGAAGATCTCCACCCGGTAGAACCCGAAGGTGCGCCGCGGCGTCGGCGCCCGCTGGGCGAGCGTGATGGCCCCCAGCGCCAGTGAGACGCCGACCGCGTCGGTCAGGCTGTGCGCGGCGTCGGCGAGCAGCGCGAGGCTGCCGGACAGGAGTGCGCCGACCACCTGGATGACGGTGATCGAGCCGCTGATGCCGATGGTCCACAGCAGGCGGTTGCGGTACGTCCCGCTGAGAGTGCCGCCCGCCGCGGACGGGCCGTGGTCGTGCCCCATGCCCGCGAGTGGAACACGCGGGCACGGGGGCCGCCACCGAAGGGTCGGCCAGTCGGCTCAGTGCACCCGGGGCGGTGCGCCGGCGTCGCGCTGGTGCGGGATGCCCAGCGGGGGCGGCAGCTCGCCCTGCTGGACGGTGACCGTGCGGGCCGGTGCGGGGACCCGGATGCCCTCGGCGCGGTAGCGCTGGTGCAGGCGCTTGATGAACTCGTGCTTGATGCGGAACTGATCGCTGAACTCGCCGACGCCGAGGATCACCGTGAAGCTGATCCGCGAGTCGCCGAAGGTGTGGAAGCGGATGGCCGCCTCGTGGTCGGGGACGGCGCCCGTGATGTCGGTCATCACGTCGTCCACGACCTCGATCGTGACCTTCTCGACCTGGTCGAGGTCGCTGTCGTAGCTCACTCCGACCTGCACCATGATCGACAGCTCCTGCTCGGGGCGGCTGTAGTTGGTCATATTGGTGCCGGCGAGCTTGGCGTTGGGGATGATCACGAGGTTGTTGGAGAGCTGGCGCACCGTGGTGTTGCGCCAGTTGATGTCGACGACATAGCCCTCCTCGCCGCTGCTGAGCCGGATGTAGTCGCCCGGCTGCACGGTCTTCGCCGCGAGGATGTGCACGCCCGCGAAGAGGTTCGCGAGGGTGTCCTGCAGCGCGAGGGCGACCGCGAGACCGCCGACGCCCAGCGCGGTGAGCAGCGGCGCGATGGAGATGCCGAGGGTCTGCAGGACGACCAGGAAGCCCATCGCGAGCACCACGACCCGCGTGATGTTCACGAAGATGGTCGCCGACCCCGCCACGCCGGAGCGGGACTGGGCCACGGCCTTGACCAGACCGGTGACGATCCGGGCCGCCGTGAGCGTGGCCGCCAGGATGAGCAGCGCGGTGAGCGCCGTGGTGACGTTGCGCCCGGTGCGCGGCGTGAGCGGCAGCGCGCCCGCCGCGGCGGCGAGTCCGGCGGTGATGGCGGCGCAGGGGACGAGGGTGCGCAGCGCGTCGACGATGACGTCGTCGCCGCTCCAGCGGGTCCGGCTGGCCCGTTCGCCGAGCCACCGCAGGAGCATCCGCAGCAGCACCCCCGCCGCGACGCCCGCGAGCACCGCGATGCCCGCCGTGATCCAGTCGTGCGGGGTGAGCGCGCGCGTCATCGGCCCGCTCCCGCCGCACGGGAGAGGAAGCGCGGCGAATACGCCCGTACGCGGCGTATGTGATGTGTCGTCACCTTGTGATACCTGCTCGATTCCGGGGAACGCGGTCACGCCGGGACGAGGGCTCGGTCCGGCGCTGAGCCATCCTGCCGCATCTGTGCACGACGGTCGCACATACCCCCGCCTGGATCTTCACAGGTTGGCCTGATCCGTCAACCGACAAGCCGCAGCGCGGTGTCGGCCACCCCGAGCCGCACGGTCTGCCCCCAGGCGAGGTCCAGGGCGTCGCCCTCCATGCCGTCGCCGAACGCGATGAGCCGGTCCGACTCGACGGTGACGCGCAGCCGTTCACCGGCCGAAAGGAGGCCCTCCACGCGCGAGGTGCCGGTGGCCGGTGAGGGCCAGGCCTCCCGCACGAACCAGACCAGCCGGGGCTCGACGGCCCCGGGCAGCGGCAGGGCGCTGCCGCGCTGCTGCCAGAGCGAGCGCAGCCAGCCGGTGGCGCCGGTGCCGGTGCCGACCAGGACGCCCGAGGACGCCTGGGGTTCGGCGGGTGTCCGCTCGCCGTCGCCGCCCAGCGAATAGCGGGCCGTCTGGTGTCCGGGCGGGCCCACGTAGATCTCGTTCAGGGCGAGCAGGCGCTGGGCGTCGTCGGTGGCCGCCTCGACCATGGTGAGCTCGTCGACGGACGTGCGCCGGTGAACGGCCGCCGGGAGCAACGTCACGGCGTCGGCCGCCCGATGGCGTACCAGCACACCGGGGTTGCGCCCCGGGTCCGCGTCGATGCCGACGACGGGCTGTCCCGACAGGTACTTGGCGGCGTTGGCGACCAGGCCGTCCTGCCCGACGACCACCACCACGTCCTCGGGACCGAAGAGGAAGCGGTCCAGGTCGGCGCGCTCCACCCGGCTCTGCCGCCAGGCGAGCGGCACCGCGGCGGCGGTCTCGTCCAGCGCGCGCCGCGCCCGGTGGTGCCGCTCGGCGACCTCCTCGATGCTCCGCCCGCGCGAGGAGAGGAAGAACGCGGCCTGCCCGTGCGTGCCGTGCCGGGCGAGCAACTCCTCGTACTCGGTGGTGCGGTGGACCAGGACGGCGCGCGGCGCGAGGGTCACGGCCGCTCGTCCCCCCGCGCCGCGCCGAGCCTGGCGAGCAGCCCGGTCAGGACGTCGGGGGAGAGGGTGAGGCTCTCGATGCGCGGCACGTTCTCGGCGAGCCGTCCCGCGGCCAGCGCGTGCAGCGTGGTGGCGTCCACGTCGGCGTGCACGCGCAGCCAGGCCGCCTGCGCCTGGGCGCGCGCCTCGCCGACGGTGCGCGCCGACTCGGCCTCGGCGCGGGCCAGGCGCACGGTGCGGGCGGCCTCGGCCTCGGCGCGCACGGCGTCGGCGGCGGCGTCCTCCTCCGCCTCGCGCCGCGCGTTCGTGCCGCGCTGCTCCACCAACTGCTCCTCCCTGCGGGCCAGTTCGATGCGGCTGGCCAGTTCGTTCTCGGCGATGGTGCGCTCCCGCTCGACGGCCACCGCGCGCCGTTCGTACGTCGCCCGGTCCGCGTCCTGCTGGATGCGCTCCCGGGCGGGGGTGCGCAGGGCCCGCTCCACCTCGGGCTCGGGGCGGATCGCGACGACGCGGACCGCGACCACGTCGATGCCGGTGGCGGGCAGGCGCGGCTCGTCGGCGAGCCCCTCGGCGATGCGCTCGCGGACCGTGGCGACGCCGTCGGAGAGCGCGGTGGCGAGGTCGGTGCGGGCCAGCACCGCCAGCGCGTGCTGCTGCGCCGACTCGGTGAGCAGGGAGGCGAGTTGTTCCAGCGGGGCGCCGCGCCAGGCGCCGGTGTCCGGGTCGACGGAGAAGTCGAGCCGGGCGGCGGCGAGCGCCGGGTCGCTGATCCGGTACGTGACGGTGGCCTGCACGGAGACGTCCTGGAAGTCGGCCGTCCTGGCGTGGAATCCGACCGCCAACTCCCGGTCGTCGACCGGCACTTCGGAGAGCGCGGCGCTGAGCGCGCGGAACCAGAAGCTGAGCCCGGGGCCGTCGTGCACGAGCTTGCCGCGCCGGTGGTGGCGGACGTGGGCGGTGGGTGCGGAGCGCAGGTGGTGCAGTCCGAACCGGCGGGTGATGTCGGGCACGGTGGAACCCCTCTCTTCTCGTCGCCCCGACGGTATGGGCGTTCATCTTTATAGTCAAGGCGACCAAAAAAGAATTCCGGTGCTCCGGAACGCGCCGGGCCGCGGAGCGAGGCCGGCACCCCGCCGCAAGCAAGTCGTCCCAAGGGGTTCCGGGGCTCGGAAAGTTATGCAAACCTCCTCTCTAATTCCGGGGACCAGTGCACGTTCGGGCCCGTCAACAGGCCTGCCACCGTGCGTATGCGAGGTGCAGAAGTGATGCGGAACCAAGCGCGGGGGCACGACCTGATCGCGCTGCGGCGGCTCAACACCACCGTCGTCCTGCGCGCCCTGCACCGCGGCAGCCCCCGCACCCTCGCCGAACTCGCCGCGGCCACCGGCCTGTCCCGGCCCACCGTGGAGGCCGCCGTCGAGGAACTGGTGGAGCGGGGCCTCGTCGGCGCAGCCGCGGAGGAGGCCGGTGAGCGCACGCCCGGACGGCCCGCGCGCCGCTTCCGCTTCCGCACCGAGGCCGGTTACGTCCTCGGCGCCGACATAGGGCTGCACAAGATGGTGCTGCTCCTCGCCGACCTCGGCGGCACCGTCCTCGCCGCCCGGCGCAGCGACGTCGACCCCGGGCTCGGCGGCGCCGAGCGGCTCGACGTGCTGCGGCGCGGCATGGACGCCCTGCTCGACGCCCATGTGCCGCGCCGCGCCGCCGTCCTGGCCCGCTGCGTGGGCGTCCCCGGTGTGGTGGACGCGGGCGGGGTCAGCGTCTCGGTGGTGGTGCCCGAGTGGTCGGGCGTCGGCCTCGGACGGCTCCTCTCCGACGGCGCGGTGGGCCACACCCTCGTCGAGAACGACGTGAACCTCGCGGTCCTCGCCGAGCGCTGGCAGGGCGCCGCCACCCTCGCCGGTGACGTCGCCTGTGTGCTCATCGGGCGCCGCATCTCGTGCAGCCTCACCCTCGGCGGCCGGCTGCACCGGGGCAGGCGCGGCGGCGCGGGAGAACTCGGCACGCACCCGCTGCTCGGCATGGACACCGCGCACGAGGCCCTGCGCTGGACGGGCCCGCGGCGCACCGACGAGTCCGAGATGGCCGCCCTCGCCCGCGCCGCCGACGCCCGCGACCCCCGCGCGCTGGCCGCCGTCGCGGACTTCGCGGATCGCATCGCCCCCGGCATCGCGGCCCTCACGCTCACCGTCGACCCCGAACTGATCGTGCTCACCGGCGGGGCCACCCCCATCGGCCCGCACCTGGTGCCGCTGCTCGAAGAGCGGCTGCGCCCCATGACCCTGCACGTCCCGCGCATCGCCCTGAGCACGCTCGGCGAGCGGGGCGTGGCCATCGGCGCCGTCCGCAAGGCGCTCGACCGGGTGGAGGAGGAACTGCTCGCGGACCAGGCGCCCTGACGACCCACCCCGCACCGGGGCCCTCCCGCCCCGCGACCGGGGTGCGCCGCGACGGCGCCCGACGACTTCCTGGGAGGCGAAGGCGCAGATGCGCAGAAGGACTCTGCTCGGCGGGGCGCTGGCGGCCCCGGCGCTCGCCGCCTGCTCCGGCGGGGGCGGCGGCACGGACGGCGGGGGCAGGACCACGCTCTCGTACGGCATGTGGGACCCGGCGCAGGTGCCGGGCATGGAGAAGGTCATCGCCGCGTTCGAGAAGCGGCATCCGCGCATCTCCGTGCGGATCGCGCTGACGCCCTGGGCGAGTTACTGGACCACCCTGAAGACGTCGATGCGCGGCGGCACGGCCCCCGACGTGTTCTGGATGAACGCCGTCAACTTCCAGCTGTACGCGGCGAGCGGCGTCCTCGAACCGCTCTCCGGGCACATCGAGGCCGACGCCACCCCGGTGGACCGCCACCCCGCGTCCCTGGTGAAGCTCTACTCCTACCGCGGCACGCAGTACGCCCTGCCCAAGGACTTCGACACCATCGGCCTCTGGTACAACAAGCGGCTGTTCGACAAGGCGGGCATCACGTACCCCGACGCGAGCTGGACCTGGGACGACGTGCGCGACGCGGCGGCCGAACTCACCGACCCGCGCGAGCGCGTACACGGCTTCGCCGCCGAGATGGACCGGCAGTTCAAGATCTATCCGTCCGTCTGCGCGGCCGGCGGATACGTCCTGGAGGACGGCCGTTCCGGCTTCGGCGACGAACGGTCCATCGAGGGCCTGCGCTTCCTCACCGACATGATCGACCGCGGCTGGTCGCCCCCGCAGAGCGCGATGGTCGAGTCCATCGGGCGCGTCCGCTACTGGAACGAGAAGGTCGCCATGAACTACGACGTCTCCGCGATGGCCGGCCAGATGTACGCCGTGCCCGCGATCAGGGACCACGGCGGCATCGCCGTCCTGCCCAAGGGGCGCCGCAGGGCCACCGTCATCCACGGCCTCGCCAACGCCATCTCGGCCAAGAGCGACAAGAAGGCGGCCGCCTGGGAGTTCGTGCACTTCATGGCGGGCCGCGAGGCCGCCGGGATCCAGGCGAAGGCGGGCGTCACCATCTCCTCGTACGAAGGAACGCAGGACGCCTGGCTCACGTCCATGCCGGAGTTCGACCTCAAGCACTTCATCGAGATGCAGGAGTACGCCGTCCCCTACCCGAGCTCCAAGAACACCGCCGTCTGGGAGAACCTCCAATACCCGCTGCTCGGCGCCGCGTTCAGCGGCAAGGGCGGCATCGAGGACGCCGCCCGCACCCTGGGCCGGCAGATGGACCGGGCCCTGAAGGAGGAACGCGCCTCATGAGTGTCTTCCCCGCCACCGCGGCCGCGAAGTCGGCCGAGCGCCGCGCCGCGCCCGGGACCGGCACCCGGCCGCGCAAGGGCCACCAGCGCGCCGCGTACTGGTTCATCGCGCCGCTCGGACTGGGCTTCGCCGTCTTCTACTTCTGGCCGCTGCTGCAGACCTTCTACTTCAGCTTCACCGAGTTCGGCGCGTTCGGCGGCCACACCTTCATCGGCACCGACAACTACGCGCGCGTCCTCAAGGACGTGACCGTCTGGCAGGCGCTCGGCAACACCCTGATCTACAGCCTCATCGGGCTCACCGCGCTGCCCGTCGCGATCGTCGTCGCCGCCCTCCTCGACCGGCGCGGACTGCGCGGCGTCGCCGTCTACCGCGCGCTGTACTTCGTGCCGTTCGTGACCCTGCCCGTCGCCGTCGGACTCGTCTGGAACTGGCTCTACAACGGCGACTTCGGCCTCCTCAACGAAGTCCTCGGCCACCTCGGCGTCGAGCGCCACTACTGGGTCTCCGACCCGTCCACCGCGGTCTACGCGATCGGCACGGTGATGGTCTGGTCGACCACCGGCTACTACCTCGTCATCTTCATGGCGGGCATCAAGGGGATCCCCCAGGACTACTACGAGGCCGCGGAGCTCGACGGCGCCGGGGTGCTGCGCCGGTTCTTCACCATCACCCTGCCGCTGCTCAGCCCGACCATCTTCTTCGCCTCCGTCATCTGCATGATCAACTCGCTGCAGACCTTCGACCTGATCTACATCATGATGGCGGAGAAGAACCCCGCGATCGGCGATACGCAGTCCGTCGTCGGCCTCTTCTACAAGTGGGCGTTCATGGAGAACGCCCAGGGCGCCGCCGCCGCGCTCGCGTTCCTGCTCATGCTGCTCATCGCCGCCCTGACGTTCCTCCAGTTCCGGCTCCAGAGGAAGTGGGTGCACCATGCCTGAGTCCGCCCGCACACCCGCCGGGGCACCGGCCCCGAGGCGGCGCTTCGACGCCGGGTCCTTCGCCACCCACGCGGCGCTCTCGCTGGGCGCGCTCGTGATGGTCTTCCCCTTCCTTTGGCAGCTCCTGACCGCCCTCAAGACCCTCGCCGAGACCTCGCGCGTGCCGCCCACGTTCCTGCCCGACACCTGGAACTGGGCGAGCTTCACCGAGGTCTTCACCGCGCTGCCGTTCGGCGACATGCTCACCAACAGCGTGCTCAACACCGTCGGGCGCACCCTCGGACAGCTGGTGTTCTGCTCGCTGGCCGCCTACGCGTTCGCGCGCCTGCAATTCCGTGGCCGCAACGTCCTGTTCGCGCTGTTCCTGTCCGTGCTCATGGTGCCGAGCTCGCTGCTCGTCCTGCCGCAGTACGACATCATCCAGCGCCTCGGCCTGCTCAACACCGCGCCCGCGCTGTTCCTGCCCGGCATGTTCAGCGCCTTCGGCACGTTCATGCTGCGCCAGTTCTTCCTCGGCCTGCCCAAGGAGCTGGAGGAGGCCGCCCGCATCGACGGCGCCGGCTCCTTCCGCATCTTCTGGTCGATCATGCTGCCGCTGATCCGGCCCGCGCTCGCCGCCCTCGCCGTCATCACCTCGATGTGGTCCTGGAACGACCTGCTCTGGCCACTGATCGTCAACACCGACCCCCACAAGATGCCGATCAGCGCCGGACTCACCTCGCTGGAGGGCCAGTTCGAGACCAACTACCCGGTGATGATGGCCGGTTCGCTCATCGCGAGCCTGCCCATGCTGCTCGTGTACGTCTTCCTGCAACGGCACTTCGTCCAGAGCGTCGCCCTGTCCGGCTCGAAGAGCTGACCCCCTCCCACCGGAAAGGCACCCCTTCCGTATGCCACCGCTTCACATCGGACTGCTCGGCGCCGGCGGCATCGCCCGCGCCCATCTGCCCGGCTGGCTCGCGCTCGGCGCCCGCGTGAGCGTGTACACCGTCGACGGCTCCGCGGCGAAGCTCGCCGCCGAACACGCCGGGCGGGGCCACGACGTACGGGTCGCCGAGGACCTCGACGCCCTCCTCACGGCCGTCACCGCCGTCGACATCTGCACCCCCACCCCCACCCACAAGGACCTCGCCCTCGCCGCCGTCGCCGTGGGCCGCCACATCGTCTGCGAGAAGCCGCTCGCCCTCACCGCCCGCGACGCCGAGGAGATCGTGGCCGCCGCCGACGCGGCGGGCGTGCGCCTCCACCCCGCCCACGTGGTGCGCTACTTCCCCGCGTACGCGGCCCTGCGCGAGGCCGTCGTCCGCGGCGACCTCGGCGAGCCCGCCGTGCTGCGCTTCACACGCGGCGGGGCGCGGCCCCAGTGGGCGCCGTGGTTCGGCGACCCGGCCCAGTCCGGCGGCGTGATCATGGACCTGATGGTGCACGACATCGACATCGCCCGCTGGCTCGCGGGCGACGTGGTCCGCGTGCACGCCCGCACCCGCGGCGTCGAGCTCGCCACCGGCGCCCCGGGCGAGGTCGTCACCGCCACCGCCGTCCTCACCCACGCCTCGGGCGCCGTCAGCCGGATCAGCGGGCTGTGGGGCCTGCCCGACCAGATGTTCCGCACCACCTTCCGGGTCGCGGGCGCGGACGGGCTGCTGCACCACGACTCCGCGGCCGTGCCCGGCTTCCGCATCACGGCACAGGGCGTGCGCCCGGCGAACGAAGGCATCCCCTCCAGCCCTCTGCACGAGAGCCCCTACCTGACGGAACTGCGCGAGTTCGCCGCCTCGTGGCAGGACGGGGGCCCCGAGCCGCGGGTCACCGCACGGGACGGGGTCGAGGCGGTCCGCATCGCCGAGGCCGCCGTGGAGTCCAGCCGCACCGGCCGTGTCGTCGAGATCGAGGAGGCAGCGCGATGAAGGTCGCCGTCCTGTCGTTCGCCCACGTCCACGCGACGGCCTACCTGCGGCTGCTCGCCCGGCTGCCCGGCATCGAGGTCCTCGGCTGCGACCCCGACACCGAGCACGCGGCCCCCGGCGAGGTGCGCGGCCGCGCGCTCGCCGACGACCTGGGCGTCGCGTACGCGCCGACGTACGAAGAAGCCTTCGCCTGGCGCCCCGACGCGGTCGTCGTCTGCTCCGAGAACGCCCGCCACCGCCCACTCGTCGAACAGGCCGCCGCGCACGGCGTGGACGTCCTGTGCGAGAAGCCGCTGGCCGCCTCGGTCGCGGACGGCGAGGCGATGGTCGCCGCCTGCCGCGCCGCGGGCGTACGGCTCGCGGTCGCCTTCCCGGTCCGCTTCAGCCCCGCCTACGCCGCCGTGAAGGCCGCCGTCGCCTCCGGTGACGCGGGCCGGGTCCTCGCGGTGAACGGCGCCAACAACGGCGCCATGCCGACCCGGGCCCGCCGCTGGTTCGCCGAGCCCGAACTCTCCGGCGGCGGCGCCCTGATGGACCACACCGTCCACATCGCCGACCTCCTCGACGACCTCTTCGGCGCCGCCGCACCCGTCGAGGTGTACGCGCAGACCAACAACCTCCTGTACGCCGACGAGGTCGCCGCGGAGACCAGCGGCCTGGTCAGCGTGACGTACGCCAACGGCGCCGTCGCCACCATCGACTGCAGCTGGTCCCACCCGCGCTCGCACCACTCCTGGGGCGGCCTGGAGATGACCGTCGTCGGCGAGCGGGCCACCCTGGAGATGGACGCCTTCGACCAGAAGGTCCACGGCTTCAGCGAGCGCCGGGGGCACGGCGTCGAGGTGCCGTTCGGCGTCGACCTGGACGAGCTGATGCTGCGCGCGTTCCTGTACGGCCCGCAGGAGGGCGGCACGGACGTCGCCGACGGGGAGGGCGGCCTGCGCACCCTGCGGATCGTCGAGGCCGCCTACGCCTCGGCCCGCAGCGGCGTCCCGGTCGCGGTGGGCCGAGGCGGAGTACCGGGAAACTGAGGGCCCACGGCGGGTCAGTGCGGCCGGACCTGGCCCGCCTCCCACGCCCACGCGGCGATCTCCACGCGGTTGCGCACGGCCAGCTTCGCCTGGACGTGCGCGAGATGGGTCTTGACCGTCGCCAGGGAGATGAACAGCTCCCCGGCGATCTCCTGGTTGGTGCGCCCGCGCGCGACCAGCCGCACCACGTCCAGCTCGCGCTCGGACAGGCCCGTCGGCGCGGTGCCGGCGGCCGCGGCGCCGCACTGGGGGCCGTGCCGGTCCGCGAGGCGCTCCAGGAGCCGCAGCGTCACGGCGGGGGAGACCAGCGCGTCGCCGCGGGCGGCGGCACGCACCGCCTCCACGAGGAGGCCGGGCCCCGCGTCCTTGAGCAGAAAGCCGACGGCCCCGCCGCGCAGCGCCTCGTCGAGGTAGTCGTCCTGGTCGAAGGTGGTGACGACCACGACGCGCAGCGGGTCGGCCGCGCCAGGACCGGCGAGGTGCCGGGTCACCTCCAGGCCGTTCAGCCTCGGCATCCGGACGTCGACCAGACACACGTCGGGCCGCAGCCGCCGCGCGAGCTCCACGCACGCGGCACCGTCGGCGGCCTCACCGATCACCTCGATGTCCGGCTGCGCGGACAGGATCAGCCGGAACCCGGTCCGCACCATCTCCTGGTCGTCCGCGATCAGGACCCGCACAACACCGCTGCTCATGACCCCGATTCTGGCAGGCCCAGCACGGGAAGCGCGGCGCGGACCCGCCAGCCCCCGCCCGGCAGCGGCCCCGCCTCCAGGCTGCCGCCGACCGCCGCGACCCGCTCACGGAGCCCGATCAGACCGAGGCCGCCGTGCCCTCCGGGCGGGGTGCGGTCCGTGGCACGGCCGTGCGCGCCGGGGCCGTTGGCGACCTCGACGACGAGGCCCGCCGCCTCCGTCCCGATCCGCACCCGGACGTCCGTCGCGCCGGGCGCGTGCCGGGTGACGTTCGTGAGCGCCTCCTGCACGACGCGGTGCACGGACGTCTCCACCTCGGGGGCGAGCGCGGCGGCGCGGGCCCGCGCGGACACCTCCAGGGTGGCCGCGTCGCCGGGCGAGGCGGCCACCAGCGCGGCGAGCTCGGTGAGCAGGTCGGCGGGCCGGGTGGTGGCGCCCGGCTCCGCGCGCAGCACGTGCACCAGACGCCGCATCGAGTCCAGGGTCTCGCCGCCGGCCTGCTCGATCCCGGCGAGCAGCGGGTCGAGCTGGTCGGGGGCGCTCTCGCGGATGGCGCGGGCGGCCTGGGCCTGCACGACGATGCCGGTCACGTGGTGGGCGACGAAGTCGTGCAGGTCGCGGGCGATCCGGCGGCGCTCCTCCTCCTGGGTGGCGGTCACGGCGAGGGCCCGCCGGGTGTCCAGGGAGCGCAGATAGCCGCCGAGCGCGAGGGCGCCGCCGGCCGCGACGGTGAGCATGAAGGCGAAGGTCTCGGTGTCGGAGTGCACGCCGACGCGCACCGGTGCGGCCACGACGGCCGCGGCGAGCAGCACGCACAGGACGTACGCGGCGGGCAGCCGGGCCGTGCGGGCGGTGACCGTCAGCAGGGCCAGCAGCGCGAAGGACTCCAGGAGCCCCCAGCTGCTCACCCGGAGGGGACCGAGGGCCAGGCCCAGGGTCAGCGCCCCGGAGACCAGGGCGGCCCCGAGGGCCCGCGCCTCGATGCCGGGCCCGCCCCGCACGCAGAGCACGGCGACGGCCAGGGGGCCGAGAACGAGCGGCGGCCAGGCGCCGTCGGGCCGGCTCGACACCAGGTCGAGGAGCCAGAGCAGCACGGCGGGCACGGCGAACAGCAGGGCCCTCGGCATACGGGCCCGTGCGGTGCCGGGCGGCGAGCGGTGATCGTCCACGTACTGAATGTACGGAGGAGGTCGCATCCGGCCGATCAGCCGAAAGCCTGATCGGGGTGTCGGGGATCCGCCGAAGGGCCGAGGTGCCGGCGACCGGCGGGCGGCGACCGTGGAGAGAGTCCGGACTCCACGTAGGCTCCTGTTGCTCCTCCGAGAAAGTGATCCCCATGCCCCGCACGACCCCCCTCCGCCCCCGCGCCGCCCTCTGCGCGCTCGGCACGGCCGCCCTCGCCCTCGCCCTGACCGCCTGCGGCGGCTCGATGAACCCCTTCGACGACCACGAGGAGAAGGCGTCCTACGGGGAGGGCGCCGCGGCCAAGAGCGCCCGCGACTCCGTGCCGCGCTGGCTGCCGGACGACGCGAGCGACATCAAGTACGTGATGTCCACCACGGGCGATGACCGGATCATCACGTTCCGTACGCCCGGCGGAGAGTTCCCCGAGCAGTGCGTGAAGGGCGAGGCGCAGGGCGAGCCGCGGCTGAAGGCCGACTGGTTCCCCGCGGATCTGGTCGCGAAGGCCGACACGAACTGCGGTACGTGGTCGGGCGCCCGGGTCGACGGCGTCCTGTACGCCTGGCAGGACAAGGACGTCGTCCTGAAGCGGCGCTGAGCCGCACGGCACGGACACGGGCCGCGCAGCATAGACCCGGGGCGGAGGCGCCGTGCGACCGGAGTCGGATCCGCGGCGGATCGCTCGGGTATTAGCGTGGACGGGACAGATCGACGACAAGGATCCGAGGTGCCCGGCCCATGCCAAGCCGCAGCGAGAGCCGTACCCAGCTCATCGAGTCACTCATGGAGCGGTTCCCGCACGTGCCGCGGGAAGCCGTGATCAAGGAGGATCTGCTGCGCGGCGGCATCGCCTTCGACGAGTCGGCACTCAGCGACAACGAAGACGGTGACGTCAAGCCGAAGTCGTACTTCATCTTCTCCTTCGACCACGGCACGCTGCCCGAGCTGGGCGCCGCCGCGCTGCGCCGCCCGCCGGAGGAGATCGTCCTCACCGGCGGCCCCTACGAACTGCGCCGCACCGTCGTCTCCGTCCGCGTGAACCCGTCCTCGCCCTACCGCGTCGCCGCCGACGACAACGGCGTGCTCGGCCTCTACCTGGACGGCGTGCGCATCTCCGACGTCGGCCTGCCGCCGATGCCGGACTACTACCGGCACACGCTGGAGAACGGCAAGTCCGTGATGGAGGTGGCACCCACCATCCAGTGGGGCTACCTGATCTATCTGACGGTCTTCCGGGTCTGCCAGTACTTCGGCGCCAAGGAGGAGTGCCAGTACTGCGACATCAACCACAACTGGCGCCAGCACAAGGCGGCGGGACGCCCCTACACCGGAGTGAAGCCGGTGGAGGAGGTCCTGGAGGCGCTCGCCATCATCGACAAGTACGACACCAACAAGTCCTCCACCGCGTACACGCTGACCGGCGGCGCCGTCACCTCGAAGGTCGGCGGCAAGGACGAGGCCGACTTCTACGGCCAGTACGCCAAGGCCATCGAGGAGCGCTTCCCCGGCCGCTGGATCGGCAAGGTCGTCGCGCAGGCCCTGCCCAAGGCGGACGTGCAGCGCTTCCACGACTACGGCGTGCGGATCTACCACCCCAACTACGAGGTGTGGGACCCGTACCTCTTCGAGCGCTACTGCCCCGGCAAGGAGCGCTACGTCGGCCGTGACGAGTGGCACCGCCGCATCCTGGACTCCGCCGAGGTGTTCGGCCCGCGCAACGTGATCCCCAACTTCGTGGCGGGCGTGGAGATGGCCGAGCCGTTCGGCTTCAAGACCGTCGACGAGGCCATCGACTCCACCGTCGAAGGTCTTGAGTACTTCATGTCGCGCGGCATCACGCCCCGCTTCACCACCTGGTGCCCGGAGCCCACGACGCCGCTCGGCAAGGCAAATCCGCAGGGCGCGCCGCTGGAGTACCACGTGCGGCTCCTTGAGGCCTACCGCGCGACGATGGAGTCCAACGGCCTTTCCTCGCCGCCCGGTTACGGCCCCGCGGGACCCGGCAACGCGGTCTTCTCGGTCAGCTCCTTCATGGACAGCCTGCCCGCGGAGGCGGCCGCTCCCGAGGACGCGGTCGTGCCGGCGAAGGCCGACTGAGAGCCGCCTGAGACCGTTCTCGGCGGGCCCGCGCGGGCCCGCCGGAAACTCCGCGCCGCCCTCCGGAGCCCCGTGTTACGGTCGGGGCGGGTCACGAGTTCCAGCGCCAAGCCCCGGCTCGCTGGACGGCACCCCGCTCCGTCGCGGGTGCCCCGGGTGACGACCCGCCCCGTGCGACGCGCACGGGGAACGGCGGATCGCCGGGTCGGTGACACCCGGGGTCCACGACTCCGGAGGCGTTCCATGACGCACGCGCACGACACCTGCGACACCTACGAGCCCGGCCATCGGGTCCACTGGATCCAGGCCCGCAAGAGCGCGGCCGACCCCGGCACCGTGACCGACGTCCTGCTGTCCTCGCACGACGTGGCCGACGACGGCCGGATCACCCTCCATGTGCTCGGCCCGACCCGCGGCGTGCCCGCCGCCCTGTGGACCCACGACCCCGAGCGGCTGCGCCGCCTGCTGCGCGAGCACCGGGGCCTGGCGCAGTGGCAGCCCCGCTGGAACCTGCTGCGGCTGCGCGGCGACGGGGCGGCCACCACGCTGGTCTGCGTGGCCCCGCACGCCCCCGGCCGCTGACGAAGATCACCGGTTCGTAGGATGGCGGCGCACCGGACGCGGGTGATCCCCGCGTCCGGGCGGGCGCGACAGTCAGCCACCCACAGCCGGAGGTCTCCCGTGCAGCACCACCCCGTCACCGTCGTCACCGGCGGCAGCCGAGGCATCGGCGCCGCTGTCGCCGCCCGTCTCGCCGAGGACGGCCACGACGTCGTCATCGGCTACCGCTCGGACGAGGCCGCGGCCGAGAAGGCCGCCGAGGCGGTCCGCGCCGCCGGCCGCCGCTGCGTCACCGTCCGGGTCGACACCGCAGACGAGGCGGACGTCGACCGCCTCTTCGACTCCGCCGCCGCACTCGGCCCGGTCACCGGCTTGGTCAACAACGCCGGGGTGAGCGGCCCCGTCGGCCCGCTCGCCGACGCCGACGCCGAGGGCATGCGCCGCGCGCTCGAAGTGAACGTGCTCGGCTATCTGCTCTGCGCCCGGCGCGCGGTGCGGGACCTGACGGCGAACGGCGGCGGCGCGATCGTGAACATCTCCTCGGCCGCCGCCACCCTCGGCTCGCCCGGTGAGTACGTCCACTACGCCGCCGCCAAGGGCGCCGTCGACACGCTGACCGTCGGCCTGTCCAAGGAGGTCGCGGGCGACGGCATCCGCGTCAACGCCGTGGCCCCCGGCGTGATCTGGACCGAGTTCCACGCCGACCCCGAGCGTCCCGCGAAGCTCGCGTCCGGCATTCCGCTGGGCCGCTCGGGCCTGCCGTCGGAGATCGCGGCGGCCGTTTCCTGGCTGCTGTCGGAGGACGCCTCGTACACGACGGGCACGGTGCTGAGGGTCGCGGGCGGGCGCTGACGCCCCGGGGTGGCCCCTCGTACGCTGGGCGCATGATCAGTGGAGCGGCCACCCTCACCCCGGACGTCGTGATCCGGCCCGTCACGCTCGACGACGCCCCCGCGCTCGCGCGCGCCTACCGGCGCAACCGCGCGCACCTGGACCCCTGGGACCCGGCCAGGCCCGAGGCCTTCTTCACCACGCAGGGCCAGGCCGACCGGGTCCGGGCGCAGTTGGCGGACGGCCGGGCGGGCCGGTCCGCGCACTGGGTGCTCGTCGGCGACGGCGAGATCGTCGGTCACACCGCCCTGTCGAACGTCGTGCTCGGCCCGGTCCGCAGCGCCAACCTCGGCTACTGGATCGACGCCGGGCGGCAGGGCCAGGGCCTCGCGTCCGCCGCCGCCCGGTACGCCTGCGCGCAGGCGGACACCCGGCTCGGCCTGCACCGCGTGGAGGCGGGCACCCTGCTCCACAACACCGCGTCGCAGCGGGTGCTCATCAAGTGCGGCTTCGAGGAGTACGGTCTCGCGCCGGGCTACCTGTACATCAACGGTGCCTGGCGCGACCACCGGCTCTTCCAGAAGATCCTCAACGACCGCCCGGCGTAGGGCGGTTCACCGCCCGGATCAGACGATGTTCTCCGCGACCTCGGCCTGCTCGCGGTCCGAGCCGTACGCCTGCGGCGTGCTGTAGGAGCGGCGCGCCACGAACCACCACACGGTCGCCAGGGCGAGCACCACGGCCAGCGCGATCGACGCGTAGTTCATGGACTGGACCGTCACCGGCGAGGCCTGCGGCAGGCAGAAGAGCACCGTCACGAACGCCACCCAGACGACGGCGATCCAGCCGATGGGCTTGCTCCAGCGGCCCAGGTTCCACGGCCCCTGCTGGAAGCGGTCGCCCGCGCGCAGCCGCAGGAAGATCGGGATGGCGTACGCGGGGGTGATGCCGATGACGTTGATCGCGGTCACGGCCGTGTACGCGGTCGACGAGTACAGGGACGGCAGTGCGATCGCCGCGGCCAGGCCCACCGAGAGCCACACCGCGGGCACCGGCACCTGGGTGCGGGAGCTGACCTTGCGCCACAGGGCGGAGCCGGGCAGCGCGTTGTCGCGGCTGAACGCGAACACCATGCGGCTCGCGGCGGCCGTCTCCGCGTTGCCGCAGAACAGCTGGGCCACGATCACGATGAGCAGCAGCGCCGTCGCCCCGGACTCGCCGATCGCGTCGATCATGATCTGGGCGGGCGGCACACCGGTGTCCGTCTCCAACGTGCCCGTGTAGTCCTGGATGGCGAAGGTCAGACCGGCGAGCAGCACGAAGCCGGCTATCCACGACGCCCAGATGGCGCGCACGATGCCGCGGGCGGCGGTCACCGAGGCGTTGGAGGTCTCCTCGGACAGGTGCGCGGAGGCGTCGTACCCGGAGAACGTGTACTGGGCCAGGAGCAGGCCGATCGCGGTGACGTAGAGCGGGTTCTCCCAGCCGGTGCCGTTGAAGAACTCTCCGAAGACGAACGACGGCGACTGGTGGTGGTCCGGCACGATCGCGAGGACGCCGACGATCACGGTCACACCGGCCACGTGCCACCACACGCTGATGGAGTTGAGCAGACTCACCAGACGCACGTTGAACAGGTTCAGGACGGCGTGCAGCAGCAGGATGCACAGGAAGATCAGGAACGTCTTCCCCGCGGTCGGCTCGAAGCCGAACTTGAGGTTCAGGAACGCGCCGGTGAACAGCGCCGCGCCGTAGTCGATGCCCGCGATGGCGCCGAGCAGCCCGAGCAGGTTCAGCCAGCCGGTGTACCAGCCCCAGCGCCGCCCGCCGAGCCGGTCGGCCATGTAGTACAGGGCGCCCGACGTCGGGTACGCGCTGGTGACCTCGGCGAGCGCGAGGCCCACGCAGAGCACGAACAGACCGACGCCGGCCCAGCCCCAGAGCATCACGGCCGGGCCGCCGGTGGTCAGGCCGAAGCCGTACAGCGTCATGCAGCCGGAGAGGATGGAGATGACGGAGAAGCTGATCGCGAAGTTGCCGAAACCGCCCATGCGGCGGGCCAGGACGGGCTGGTAGCCGAGCTCTCTGAGCCGTTCCTCCTCGTCCTGGCGTGGCGCTGGGACGGAGCTGGTCGACGACCAGGTGGTGCGGGACACGGATGGACCTCCGGGAAGGGAGCGGGGGGTTGGGGGTGCGGTGCGGGTGCGGGATCTGCGGGGCCTACCCCGGACGACGGCTGTCCCGGGCGGCGTTGAAGCAGCGGGCGCGGGCCTGGACGAAGACCTCGGCGGCCGCGTCGGCGTCACCGGGGGAGGAGGTGCGGTACGTCCAGGGCACGACCGCGAAGAACGGGTCGAGCGCCTGGAACACCCGGGCCGCGTCGTGGAACTGGTGCGCTCCCCACAGCGCGTGCGCCAGGTGGTTCAGGTCGAGGAGCGAGGCCGCGGCGGGCAGCGAGTGGTCGAACCACAGCTGCAGGGCCCGCAGCGCGCCGCGCGTGGCGTCCTCGGAGACCCAGTGGAGGTCGAGGGCGCGTTCGTGGCCGGACTCCCTGCGGTAGCGCTCGACCCGGACGTACAGCGGCAGCAGATGCAGCGGCGAGCCCGCGGGCGCCGCGGCCGACGCCCACTGCACGAAGTTGTACGCCTCGGTGAGCGGGCCTCCCGGGCGGCGGGCGTACACGAACTGCAGCATCCGGTGGTACGCCTCGCGATTGCCCGGATCGCGCTTGTCGGCCTCGGCGAGCAGCTGCCAGGGGCCGGGGAAGAGCATGGGCTCGGGCGGCGCCATCCGGTGCTCGTCCCACCGCTGCCCCTCGTCGAGCTGCGCCAGCGAGAGCAGGCAGATCCACGGCACGGGGTCCTCGGGAGACATGGCGGACACGGCGCCGCACTCCGCCACGGCCTCGCGCCACAGGTCGTTGGTCTGCCGGTGCCCGGCCCGGTGGGCGCGCAGGGCCCGCTCCACCAGGACACGGGTGTACAGCACGGCGGCCGAGGCGCTGTGCGGCTCCTCGGCGCGCCAGGCCCGCACCACGTCGGAACCGGCGACGGCGGCCGCCAGGACCTGTGTGCGCTGGGTCCACAGGCCCCAGTCGGGTGTCTCGGTGAGCAGATTGCGGGTGGAGACCCAGCGGCCGGCCTTGAGGTCCTGGAGCACCGCGCGCAGCGCTTCGTCGTGGCCCGCCGGGTGATACACGGGGCGGCCTAACGGCATGGGCATGTGTCCTCTGTGGGGTGACGAAGGCGGGGGTCTGCGGGGTGTGTCAGGTGCGTGGTGGGCGAACTGGCGTCCTCCGGGCGGGCGTTGATGATGTTGCTCGGCGGTCAGTGTAGATCCGGCTCTTCCGTTTCCACGGCGGTTCGTGGATTCTTTCCGACCCGGTTTTGTCAACACGGCGCACCGGACGTTCATTTGGTGTGACATCGCTGTCATTTCGCCCTCGGGGCGGCGCACTTCGGACTCTTGACGCCCTCGCGCCCGCTGTAGCAGGCTGCCGCGGTGATCACCTATGACCGGTCCGCGGCGCGGCGGCCCGTGCTCGCCGTCGACCAGGGCACCTCCGGGACGAAGGCCCTCGTCGTCTGCCCGGAGCGCGGCGTGATCGGCTCGGGCACGGCGCCGGTGCGCCCCCGCTTCCTGCCGGGCGGCCTCGTGGAGGTCGACCCCGCCGCACTGCTGTCCTCCGTCGTCGACGCGGGCCGCGCGGCGCTGGCCGACGCGGGCGAACCCGTGGCCGCCGTCGGCCTCGCCAATCAGGGCGAGACGGTCCTTGCCTGGGACCCGGCGTCCGGCGAACCGCTCACCGACGCCCTCGTCTGGCAGGACCGCAGGGCCGAGTCCGTCTGTGCCGGGCTCGCCGGCCACGCCGAGGAACTGCGGGCGCTCACCGGCCTTCCCCTGGATCCGTATTTCGCCGCGCCCAAGATGGCGTGGATACGCCGCAACCTCACCCGGCACGGCGTGGTGACGACCAGCGACGCCTGGCTCGTCCACCGCCTCACCGGTGCCTACGTCACCGACGCCGCCACGGCCGGACGCACCCAGCTCCTGGACCTCGACACCGCCACCTGGTCACCGCGCGCCCTGGACCTCTACGGCCTCGCCGACGAGCATCTGCCCCGGGTCGTCGACGCCGCCGGGCCGGTCGGCACGACCACCGCGTTCGGCCCCGAACTGCCGCTCACGGGACTTCTCGTCGACCAGCAGGCGGCCCTGCTCGCCCAGGACGTGACCGAGCCCGGCAGCGCCAAGTGCACCTACGGCACCGGGGCGTTCCTGCTCGCGCAGACCGGCGCACAGCCCCGCCGCGGCACCTCGGGCCTGGTCAGCTGTGTCGCCTGGCGCCTCGGGGGAAAGAGCAGCTACTGCCTCGACGGGCAGGTCTACACGGTCGCGTCCGCCGTCCGCTGGCTCACCGACCTCGGCGTGATCGGCGGCGCCGAGGACCTCGACCCCGTCGGCTCGGCCGTCCCCGACAACGGCGGCGTCACCTTCGTGCCCGCCCTCGCCGGGCTCGCCGCACCCTGGTGGCGCGGCGACCTGCGCGGCTCGCTGACCGGGCTCGGCCTCGACACCACCGCCGGCCATCTGGTGCGCGCCCTGTGCGAGGGCATCGCCGCGCAGGTCGCCGCCCTCGCCGACGCGGTCGCCGAGGACCTGGGGGAGCCCCTGAAGAGCCTGCGGGTCGACGGCGGCCTCACCCGCTCGGCGCTGCTCATGCAGACCCAGGCCGACCTGCTGCAACTGCCCGTCGAGGTCTCCGCGTTGCCCGACGTCACCGCCCTCGGCGCGGCCGCCGTCGCCCGCATCGGCCTGGACCCCGCGCTCACCGTCGCCGACGCCGTGCCCGAGTGGCGGCCCGCCGCCGTGTACGAACCGCGGATCGACGCCGACCGGGCGGCCGAACGCCTCGCGGGCTTCCGCGCCGCGGTCGCGGCCCTGACGGAACGTACCTCCTGATGGCCGTGACCAGGCGCGGCGCGCCGCCCGAGGCGACCTACGACGTGACCGTCGTCGGCGCCGGAGTCGTCGGCTGCGCCGTCGCCCGCGAGCTCGCCCGTCACCGCGGCCTGCGCGTCGCCCTGGTGGAGGCCTCCGACGACGTCGGCGAGGGCACGTCGAAGGCGAACACCGCCATCCTGCACACCGGTTTCGACGCCGTGCCCGGCTCCCTGGAGTCCCGCCTCGTCCGCGAGGGACAGCGGCTGCTCGCCGCGTACGCCGCCGAGTCCGGGATCCCCGTGGAGCCGGTCGGCGCGCTGCTCGTCGCCTGGGACACCGAGCAACTGGACGCGCTGCCGGGGCTGCTGGCGAAGGCGGAGCGCAACGGCTACCGGGAGGCGCGGATCATCGACGCCGCCGAGGCCCGCGCCCGTGAACCGCACCTGGGCCCCGGCGCCCTCGGTGCGCTCGACGTCCCCGGCGAGAGCATCATCTGCCCCTGGACCACCACCCTCGCCTACGCCACCCAGGCGGTCCGCTCCGGTGTGGACCTGCTCCTCAACTGCCGTGTGCGCGGAGTCGATCCGACGGACGACGGCCTGCACGCGCTGACCACGAGCCGCGGCACGCTCCGCACCCGCCACCTCGTCAACGCGGCCGGGCTGCACGCCGACGCGATCGACCGCCTGCTCGGCCACGACGACTTCACCGTCACCCCGCGCCGCGGCCAGCTCCTCGTCTTCGACAAGTTCGCCCGCGGCCTGGTCCGGCACATCCTGCTGCCCGTCCCCACCGCGCTCGGCAAGGGCGTCCTGGTCGCCCCGACGGTGTACGGCAACGTGCTCCTCGGGCCCACCGCCGAGGACCTGGACGACAAGGCGGCCACCGGCTCCACCGCCGAGGGCATCGCCACGCTGCGCGAGAAGGGCGGCCGGATCCTGCCCGAACTGCTCGACGAGGAGGTCACCGCGGTCTACGCCGGACTGCGCGCCGCCACCGCGCACGACGACTACCGCATCAGCGCCCACAAGGAACAGCGCTACGTCACGGTCGGCGGCATCCGCTCCACCGGCCTCACCGCGTCCCTGGCCATCGCGGCCCACGTCACCGAACTCCTCGCCGCCACGGGCCTCGACCTGCCCACGCCGCGGGACCCGGAGCCCGTGCGGATGCCGAACATCGGCGAGGCCTTCCCGCGCCCCTACCAGCGCGCCGACCTCATCGCCGCAGACCCCGCCTACGGCACGGTCGTCTGCCACTGCGAGCGCGTGACCCGCGGCGAGATCCGCGACGCCCTCGCGTCCACCGTGCCGCCCGGCTCGCCGGACGGCCTGCGGCGCCGCACGCGGGCGCGGGGCGGGCGCTGCCAGGGCTTCTACTGCGGCGCCGACGTACGGGAACTGTTCGAGAGCGGACGGGAGTTGGGGGAGCGATGAGACGGCAGCGCATCGTCGACGTACTGGTCGTCGGGGCGGGGCCCGCGGGTCTCACCGCCGCCGCGCTGCTCGCCGCGACCGGCGTCGGCGAGGTCGAGGTGGTCGACCGCGAGCCGCAGGCGGGCGGCGTCCCGAGGCACTGCGCCCACGGCGGCTTCGGACGCCTCGGCATGACCGGGCCGCAGTACGCAGAGCGGTGCGTGGCGGCGGCCGTGGGCACCGGCGCGGTGCTGCGGACCGGCGTCACCGTGACCGGCTGGGCCGGACCGCTCACCCTGGACACCACGAGCCCGCGGGGCCTGGAGAGCATCACGGCCCGCGCCGTGGTCCTCGCCACGGGCGCCCGCGAACGGTCGCGTGCCGCCAGGCTGGTGCCCGGCACACGGCCCGCCGGCGTCTTCACCACGGGCGAGCTCCAGCGGGCCGTCCACCAGCACCGGCAGCCGATCGGCGGCCGGGCCGTCGTGGTCGGCGCCGCGCCGGTCTCCTTCGCGGCCCTGGACACCCTGCGGCGGGCCGGGGTCGCCGTCGCCGCGCTGGTCACCGAGCACCCGCGCCACCAGGGCCCGGCGGTGCGCGCCCTGGACGCCCGGCTGCGGCAGGGCGTCCCGCTGCTCACGGACGCCACCGTGACGGAACTGCTCGGCCGCGGGCGCCTGTCGGGGGTCCGGCTGCGCCACCGGGACGGCAGGACGGCGCACGTCGCGTGCGACACGGTGGTCTTCACCGGCGACTTCGTCCCCGACCACGAACTGGCCCGGCGCGGCGGCCTGGCGCTGGACCCCGGCACCCGGGGGCCCGCGGTCGACGGGTCCTTCCGCACGACCGAGCGCGGGGTCTTCGCGGTGGGCAACGTGCTGCACGGCGCCGAACCGGCGCGCGCGGTGGCGCGGGAGGGCGCGCTGGCGGCGATGGCCGTGTGGCGCCACCTCGCCGACGGCGACTGGCCGGCGGCGTCGGTGCCGCTGCGGGTCGCCGGGCCGCTCGCCTGGGTCGCGCCGAACCGGCTGACCCCGGACGTGCCGGGCGACGGCTTCACCCTGCGGACGACCGCGTTCGTCCCGCGCCCGGTGCTGGTGATCACGCAGGGCGGCAGGACCCTGCACCGCGTACGCCTGCTCCGCCCCGCGATCCCGAACCGGCCGTTCCGCCTGTCCGGAGGATGGACGGGACGGGTGGATCTCGCGGGTGGCGCGGTGCGGATCGAGCTGGCCTGAGGGACCGGGCACGCGGGGCGGGCTCCGGGGCGGGCTCCGGGGCGGGCTCCGGGGCCGGCGGAGGTCCCCCTTCCCTTGGTCCCCGCCTCCCGCATAGACTCCAAAACTAGCAGCGCTAATTTACGTGTGGGCAGCCGTCCGCGGAGCCAGCCGTCCGCGGAAGCCCGCACGACCCGCAAGATCCGCAGCACCCCGCAAGATCCGAAGCAGCGAGACCCCGCAGAACGATCCGGAGCCGTATCGTGCGCACCGTCCACTTCGCCGCCGCCCGCCGCACCCCCATCGGCAAGCTCCGCGGCGCCCTCTCCACCGTCCGCCCCGACGACCTCGCGGCGGCCGTCGTCGGCGGCCTCCTCGCCGACATCCCGCAGCTGGACCCCGCCCGGATCGACGACATCTACTGGGGCGCCGCCAACCAGACGGGCGAGGACAACCGCAACGTCGCCCGCATGGCCGCACTCCTCGCGGGCCTCCCGGAATCCGTGCCCGGCGCCACCGTGAACCGGCTGTGCGCCTCCGGCCTCGAAGCCGTCACCACCGCCGCGCGCACCATCGCCGCGGGCGAGGCCGACGTCGTCCTCGCGGGCGGCTCGGAGTCGATGAGCCGCGCCCCCTTCGTCCTGCCCCGCCCGGACGAGGCCCTGCCGCACCGTATGGAGACCGCCGACACCCGCCTCGGCTGGCGTCTGACCAACCCGAGGATGAAGGACCTGCACGGCGTCCTCGCCATGGGCGAGACCGCAGAGGAGGTCGCCGAGCGCCACGGCGTCTCGCGCGAGCGCCAGGACGCCTTCGCGCTCCGCAGCCACCAGCGGGCCGCCGCCGCCCGCAAGGACGGCCACTTCGACGACGAACTGCTGCCCGTCACCCGGCCCGACGGCGTCGTCGTCGACACCGACGAGTGCGTGCGCGAGGACACCTCGTACGAGAAGCTCAGCGGCCTGCGGCCGGTCTTCCGCAAGGGCGGCACGGTCACGGCGGGCAACGCCTCACCGATGAACGACGGCGCCGCCGGACTGCTCCTCGTCAGCGAGGAGGCCCTCAACGACCTCGGCCTGGAGTCCCTCGGTCGGTACGCGGCCGGTGCCTCGGCGGGCGTGCACCCCGACGTCATGGGCATCGGGCCCGTCCCCGCCACCCGCAAGGCGCTCGGCCGGACCGGCTGGAGCGTGGCCGACCTCCAGGAGGCGGAGTTCAACGAGGCCTTCGCCGCCCAGGCGCTGGCCTGCGTCGACGCGCTCGGCATCGACCCCGAGCTGGTCAACCCCTCCGGCGGCGCCATCGCGCTCGGTCACCCGCTCGGCTGCTCCGGCGCCCGCATCCTCACCACTCTGCTGCACCGCATGCGCCGCACCGGAGCCACCCGCGGACTCGCCACGATGTGCGTCGGCGTGGGGCAGGGCAGCGCGCTCCTGGTCGAGCGCGACTGAATCCCCGGCCCGTGGACCGTGCGGTCGGCGCACGGTCCGCAGGGCATGGGGCCTAGCATTTGTTTTCGGCATGGACATATCTCTGTGGGACCTCTCGGCGGGCCAGTTCGCCGCGCTCGCCGCGGCGGCGATGCTCGTCGGCTTCTCCAAGACCGCCGTCAGCGGCGCCAACACCGTCAGCCTCGCGGTCTTCGCCGCCGTCCTGCCGGCCCGCGGCTCGACCGGCGTCCTGCTCCCGATCCTGATCGCCGGCGACGTCCTCGCCGTGCTCACCTACCGCAGACACGCCCACTGGCCCACTCTCTGGCGGCTGTTCCCCGCCGTCGCCGGGGGAGTGGTGGTGGGCACGGTGTTCCTGATGTGGGCGGACGACGCGGTCGTACGGACCTCGATCGGGGCGATCCTGCTGCTCATGGCCGGGGTCACGATCGCCCGCCGCAGGACCGCGGACCGCTCAGGGGCGGCCGAGGACACCCCCGCCGTCGGCCGCCTCAAGGCCGGTTCCTACGGCGTGCTCGGCGGCTTCACCACCATGGTCGCCAACGCCGGCGGCCCGGTCATGTCGATGTACCTGCTCTCCGCGGGCTTCCGGAAGCTGGGATTCCTTGGCACGTCGGCGTGGTTCTTCCTCATCGTGAACACCTCGAAGGTGCCGTTCAGCGTGGGCCTCGGCCTGATCGACGCGCACTCTCTGCTGCTCGACGCGGCACTCGTGCTCTTCGTGGTGCCGGGCGCGCTGCTCGGCAAGGCGGCCGTCCACCGGATCAACCAGCGCCTCTTCGAGCAGCTCGTGATCGGCGCCACCGTCCTCGGCGGGCTCCAGCTGCTCCTGCGCTGAAGCCCGCCGACGCGCGCTTCAGCGCCCGTCGACACACGCTTCAGCGCCCACCGACCGCGGCGCCCGCCGTCTCCGGCGAGAGCCCCTGCTCCAGGTCCTCCGCGAGCAGCCGCTTGGCGATCGCGTCCACCGCCGCCGTGAGCTCCTTGTCCGGCGGCCTGCCCAGGTCCTTCTCGATCTCCTCGCCCAGCCACGCCGCCCACGCCCCGGCGATGATCTCCGCCTCGCGCTCCCCGGCGGGCGTGTGCGAGAAGTACGTGCCGGTGCGCGTCAGATAGCCCTCGTCGACCATGCGGTCGAAGACCGGCACCAGGACCTCCGGCGGAATCCTGCGCCGCGCCCCGATCACCCCGAGGCTCGCGTATCCGACCATCCGGGTGAACAGGGCGACCTGCATGACCGCCCAGGCCCCCGCGATGTCCAGCCGGGTGTCGGAGTCCCGGATGATCCCGCGCGCGGTGTTCATGCCGACGTTGCGGATGATGTTGGCGACGCCGCGCTCCAGGAGGTGCCCCGAGTCGCCGCTGGTCGGCTGCGCGAAGCCCTCGCCCATGTCGGGGGCGCCCATGCGCGCGCTGTCGCGCAGCTGCACCTGCTTGAGGAACAGCGCCACCAGGAACCCGAGGAGCGCGACCGGGACCGTCCACAGGAAGACGGTGTGCAGGCTGTCCGCGTACGCCTTCACGATCGGCGCCGCGGCCGCCCCGGGCAGCTCGTGCAGCCCCTCCGGGCTCTGCGCCGCCTTGGCGACCACGGCCGGGTCGCCGCCCCCGGCCCGCGCGGCCTCGGCGACCCCGTCCCTGAGGTTCGGGGACAGCGTGTTGGCGTAGATCGTGCCGAACACGGCGGTGCCGAAGGAGCTGCCGAGCGTACGGAAGAAGGTGACGCCCGATGTCGCCGTGCCCAGATCCGCATACGCGACGGTGTTCTGCACGGCGATCGTCAGGACCTGCATGCACAGCCCGATTCCGGTGCCGAGCACGAACATGTACAGCGACTCCAGCCAGGCGCTCGTCCCGCTCCCCATCAGGGACAGCAGATACAGGCCGAGCGCCATCACCAGCGCCCCGACGATCGGGAAGATCCGGTACGTGCCGGTCTTGCTGACGACGTTGCCGCTGAAGATGGACGCGATGAGCAGCCCGACCACCATCGGCAGCGTCCGCACGCCCGAGATGGTGGCCGAGTCCCCGTCGACGTACTGCAGATAGGTCGGCAGGAACGTCATCGCGCCCAGCATCGCGAAGCCCACGATGAAGCTGAGGATCGAGCAGACCGTGAAGACCGGATTGGCGAAGAGCCGCATCGGCAGCATCGGTTGTGCCGCGCGCGTCTCGACGACGCAGAACAGCGCGAGCGCCACCAGCCCGCCGGCGAACAGGCCGATGATGGTCGGCGACCCCCACGCGTACTGGTTGCCGCCCCAGCTCGTCGCCAGGATCAGCGCGCTCGCGCCGGCCGCGACCAGCGCGATGCCCAGGTAGTCGATGACGGGCCGCACCGCCGACTTCACGACGGGGATCGTCCGGGCGGCCGCGAGGACCACGACGATCGCGATGGGCACATTGACGTAGAACGCCCAGCGCCAGCTCAGATGGTCCGTGAAGAGCCCGCCCAGCAGCGGCCCGATGACGGTGGAGACACCGAACACGGCGCCGATCGCGCCCTGGTACTTGCCGCGCTCGCGCAGCGGGATGACATCGGCGATCAGCGCCATGGACGTCACCATCAGGCCGCCCGCGCCGATGCCCTGCATCGCCCGCCAGGCGATGAGCAGCGTCATGTTCGTCGACAGGCCGCACAGGAACGACCCGGTGATGAAGATGACCGCGGACACCTGGAAGACGATCTTTCGCCCGAACAGGTCACCGAACTTGCCGACGAGCACCGTGGCGACCGTCTCCGCGAGCAGGTACGACGTCACCACCCACGACATGTGCTCCGCCCCGCCCAGATCGGACACGATCGTGGGCAGCGCGGTGCCGACGATCGTCTGGTCGAGGGCGGCGAGCAGCATCCCCAGCATGATCGTCACGAAGACGACGTTGCGGCGGCGCCGGTCCAGGACGGGCGGCGCCTGCGGCTCCGCGGGAGCGGCGGCGGGGGCGCCGCCCGACTGATCGGTGGTGGTCACACGGCCACCCTCACACCGGGACGGGGCGGGTGCATGCGGGGCGAGGCCGGTGCGGTGACGGGCCGACGGGGCGAGCCGGGGGCGGGAGCTACTCCCGGGGGCCGTCGCCCAGCAGGCGCGGCGCGTGGGACGACGGGTCCACCGCGGTCTCCGTGCGCCCCAGAAGTCCCGCCAACTCCTCGGCCCATGCGGCCAGTTCGCTCACCCGGATGCCGTAGGGCCGGTCCTGTCCCGCCGCCGCGCTCCAGGCGGACACCGCGCCCGCCCCGCGCAGCAGCAGGCGCGCACCGCCCGTGGTGTTGCCGCGACCCGCGTGGGTGAGGCCGACGGCGAGCTGTGCCAGGCCCTGCCACAGGCCGCGCTCCTCGCCGGGCCCCGTCTTCCAGGCGTCCTCGAACACCTCGTGCGCGTGGAAGGGACGGCCCGCGTCCAGCAGGGCCTGCGCCTCGGCGACGGACTCCTCGGGGGCGCGGACGACGCCCTCCGGCTGCCGGGGCACCCCGGGTGTGCCGTACGGCAGCGGACGCCCGAGACCGTCGCGCGGGCGCTGATTGCGGGCCCGGCCCTCCGCGTCGCGGTCCCGCTCGCGGCCGGCGTCGTGCGGTCCAGGTGCAGTGCTCATACGTCGATTGTCGCGCGTGTCTGACGGCGGTCACCGGTGGACGGAGCACCCTCGCATGTGGGGTAGAGTTCTTCTTGTGATCACGCGGGGCACCGCGCCGAACACAACGGGACGTGGCGCAGCTTGGTAGCGCACTTGACTGGGGGTCAAGGGGTCGCAGGTTCAAATCCTGTCGTCCCGACTTTGCGAAGTCGTGGATCGAAGGGCCGTATCGGAGAAATCCGATACGGCCCTTCGGTCGTTCCCGGGGCCTGATCGGGGACCGGGCGGGGGCCGGTGCGCGAGGGGCGCGCGGCCTCAATCCCGTTCCGCGCGAGGCGAGTTCCCCCGTGGACCGGGCCGGTGCCGCGTCACGTCCTGGCGGGCCGCTGCCCGTGGGGGCCGTCGGCCGGCATCGGGAGGCTGTGCAGGGACAGCGAAGTCGGCGGCGGCAGGGGCTCGTTGGCCGGACCGGCGCGGAAGGACTGGAGCAGATAGGCGACCAGGCGCCGGGAGGCCGCGCCGTCGTCCGGGAGGGCGGTGACCAGACCGCAGTGGGCCACCAAAGCCACGGCGAGGTCGGACGGGTGGAAGTCGGCCCGCAGCGCCCCCGCGGCCTGGGCCCTGCGGATCAGGGTCACGAGGTCCGGCTCGGCACGCTCGCGGGACCGTGCGTGGTCCGCCGTGCTGTCCGGGAAGGCCGCGACGAACGCGGCCGGGAACCCCCGCTCCTCCCGCTGGAGCGCGCAGACCGTCTCGACCAGCCGCTGGAAGCCCCGCCAGGGGTCGGGGTCGGCCAGCGCCTCGGTGAGGGTCCGCGCGCAGGTCTGCATCTGCCGCGTGAACGCGCCCCGCACCAGCGCGTCCCGGGTGGGGAAGTGCCGGTACAGCGTCGCCACGCCGACCCCGGCGCGGCGGGCCACGGTCGCCATCGGCGCGTCGATCCCGCGCTCGGCGAAGACCGCACGTGCGGCGACGAGGACGCGTTCCCTGTTGCGCCGGGCATCGGCCCGGACCGTGCCCGTACCCGTGCCCTCGATCCGAGAGGATTCCGTCATCGCTGTCTCCCACTTCCGGGCCAAGTGGACGATCTCGTCCGTTTACGAGCCTACGGTCGACGCCTGATCTCCGTACGCCCCGGCAGCAAAGGAAGAGAAATGAGCGAGCGCACGATGAAGGCAGTGCTCTTCGACCGCTTCGGCACCCCCGACGTGCTGTACGTCGGCCGGGTGGCGCGCCCCGAGCCCGCGCCCGGCGAGGCGCTCGTGCGGGTGCGCGCGTTCAGCGTCAACGGCGGCGAACTGGCGGCCCGTGCCGGCCGCGTCCGCCTCCTGACCGGCCGGAAGTTCCCCCAGCGCGTCGGTCTCGACCTCACCGGCGAAGTCGTCGCGCTGGGCACCGGCGCTTCGGGCGTCACGGTCGGCGACCGGGTATGGGGCGTCCTGGGGCGCGCCTCGGGGTTCGGCAGCGCCGCCGAGTACGTGGCCGTGCCCGCCGAGCGGCTCGGCCGGGTCCCCGACGGGCTCGACCTGGTGGCCGCCGCCACGCTGCCGGTGGCCACCACCGCCGTCACCGCGCTGCGGGACAAGGCCGGACTGCGCGCCGGGGAAGGCCTCCTCGTGCGGGGCGCGGCGGGCGGCGTCGGCCATGCCGCAGTCCAGCTCGGCCGGGCGTACGGCGCCGAGGTCACGGCCCTCGCCCGCGCCGCCAACCTCGACTTCGTCCGCGGCCTCGGCGCCCACGAGGCCGTCGACCACCGGGCTGTCCCGCCGGCGGAACTGGGCCGCTTCGACGTGGTCCTGGACACCGTGGGGACCGAGCTGCGGACCTTCCGGCGCCTGGCGAACCCCGGCGGGCGCATGGTCACCATCGCGTTCGACCCGACACGGCCCGTCGCGTCGCTCGGCTACATCGCGGCCAGCACGGTCCACGGGCGCGGCCGGGTGCGGGCGTTCAGCGGCAACCCCCTGCGCGAGCACCTCGACGACATCGCCCGCCATGTGGCCGAGGGAAAGCTGAGGCCGGCGGTGGACACCGTCTTCCCCCTGGAGGAGACGGCGGCGGCGCACCGTGCGCTGGAGGCGGGCGGCGTACGCGGCAAATACGTGGTCGCCGTCGCGTGACCCGCAGGGCCCGGGGTGGGCCCGGCGGGTCACGCGACGGCGACGCGTCGGCAGGACGGATCAGGACGCCGAAGGGGCGCGTTCCTGCTCCGGGTCGGGATTGGCCGACGGGGCAGCGGGCTCCGGTGCGGGACGCCCCGTCGTCCGCCTCTCGCCGCGGCTCTTGGAGAAGCGGCGCATCAAGGGGAGCTCGAAGTACCGGAAGATGACCACGGACAGGGCCACCGATACGGCGATCATCCCGAACACGACCCCGAAACGAGCGCCCGTGGACAGGGACGGGTCGGCCCCGAGCGCGTGGCGCACGGCCATCATCAGCGGGAAGTGCGTGATGTAGAGGGCGAACGAGGCGTCGCCCAGGGTGATCAGGGCGGGCCGGCGCAGCAGTCGCGAGCGGTCCTCCAGGTCGGCGACGGCGATCTTGGCGATGAGCGCGGCGAACATCGGCGCCATCCCGGTGCAGAACGTGTACTGCGGGGGAAGCGCCGGCAGCGCGAGGACGAGGACCACGAACCCACCGGCGATCACCCACCGGCTGACCCGGGGCCAGGTGCCGGTCTGGAGCATGCGGGCCGTCACGATGCCGAGGACGAACTCCAGCAGCCGCACGGGGGGGAAGTTGTAGATGAACCACATGCTGTGCTCGTTGATGGGGAACCAGTCGTACAGCTTCGGACCCGGGACGAGCGTGGACACCAGAGGCATGAGCAGGATCACGGCGGCGAGGCCCGACCACACGCGGCGCAGCCGCTCGGCGGGGATCTTGCGGACCAGGACGATCAGCGCCGGGAAGAGGGCGTAGAAGAACAGCTCGCAGGAGATCGACCACGCCGGGGTGTTGAAGCCCCCGAACACGTCCCCGTCCGGCACCCAGGCCTGCACCAGGAAGAGGCTGGTGAGGGCGGACGTCGTGTCGTGGCCGGGCGGCGCGGCGAGGGGGACCTGGGCGACGGTGACGGCGAAGAACACCAGAGCCGCGGTCCAGCCGAGCAGATGGTTCGGGAAGATCTTCCACCATCGGCGCCGCAGGAAGGCGCCCAGCCGGTCGCCGGGCCGGTGCACCCAGGCGAGCACGAAGCCGGACAGCACGAAGAAGCCGCTCACCGCGCCCGCCGCGAACGGAAAGACGGTGCCGAGCCCCTTGTGCAGCGACCCGTCGAACATCTCCGAGGAGAAGGTCATGTGGTACCAGACCACGGGACAGGCGAGGAGGAAGCGCAGGCCGGTCAGCGACGGCAGACGGCCGGAAGCGGGCGATGGCGGATGGCCGGAAGTGGGCGCGCCGGACATGAGGTCCTTGCCTCCAGAGTGTGAGGTGGTCGAACAGCGTGTGAGGTGGCCGAATCAGGAACGGCGCCCGAGCGCATGGGCGGGCAGACCGGTTGAGAGCCCGGCGGCATCCCGGCGCGCCCAGAGGGGCGGCGGGCAGAGGGGGGCCGAACGGCTGGAGCGATCATCAAAAGGGACGGCACGGCGTCGTGAACAGTGGTGAATCAGCCATCTAGTGCGAACAGTTCAGGAAATCTGGCCGGGAATCGATGTCCGAGGGCTCGTGCGCGACACCGGTGTGGCTGATAGTGCGTCCCCGCCATGCCGGGGGCGGCCGCGATCCGACGGAGTGTCGGTTACCTCGGCGCCATTCTGATGGCGCCGTCCAGCCGGACCGTCTCGCCGTTGAGCATGGGATTCTCCACGACGTGCGCGGCGAACGCGGCGTACTCCTCGGGGTGGCCGAGGCGGGCCGGGTGCGGCACCTGGCGGCCGAGCGCGTCGATCGCGGAGTCCGGAAGCACGTCGAACATGGGGGTGCGGAACAGGCCAGGCGCGATGGTGACCACGCGGATCCGCTCATGGGCGAGATCGCGGGCGAGCGGCAGCGTCATGCCCGCGATGCCGGCCTTGGACGCGGCGTAGGCCGCCTGGCCGATCTGGCCGTCGTACGCCGCCGCCGACGAGGTGTTGACGATCACGCCGCGTTCCTCGCCCGCCTCTTCGTAGCGCGTCATCCGGGCCGCGGCGAGCCGGACGACGTTGAAGGTGCCGATCAGGTTGACCTGGACGACCTTGGTGAAGGCGTCAAGGGGGAAGGGGCCGTTCTTGCCCACGGTCCTGAACGCGGCGCCGACTCCCGCGCAGTTGACGGCTATGCGCAGCGTGCCGAGGCTCGCGGCGAGATCGACGGCGGCGGTGACGTCCGCCTCGCTGGTGACGTCGCCCCGGGAGAACACGACGCGCTCGCCCAGCTCCGCCGCGACGTCCTCGCCCCGTGCCGAACGGCCGAGGACGACGACCGTCGCACCCCGGTCGCGCAGCTCGCGGGCCGTCGCGAGGCCGAGGCCGGACGTGCCACCGGTGACCAGCGCGACGCTTCCTTCGATTCGCACCTTGTGCTCCATTCCTGGGCTGTTCGGAAGGGGCGTGATCCTATCTTGCGCAGGTGTGGAACTAGAGATTCCCGGCGGATGTCACGCTCCGTTCCGTGGCTGGAATGGATCATCACACTCTGTTTATTGATCGAGTTGCTTCCGAGGGGTAGCGTCAGTCTCGGCCTTATGGGTGAGCGAATGGCGGAGCGAGTCTCTACGCGGAAGTCCCGAAGGCTGTGCAAGCTGCAGTTTGAGTACTGTAACGGGGGATATTTTATGGAAACTTTTACTTTGCCACTCATGTTTGCGACAGCATAGTCAGCGAGCTGTCGTAGCGATCCCCCTTCCCTGCGTTCTGCATGGTGGGCAGGGCTTCGCCGATCTCTTTCACCGTCTGGGCCTCTTGCCTTCCTGACGCCATTTCCTTACTCGGATGTCACCGGTCCTTCATGACCGGACAGGGGTGATGGCGTCATGTCCCGATTCCTTACGCGCTAAGCCGCGCGTGCGTGCGTGAAGACTCACGCCTGCGTGCGCAAAAAGCGTCGGAAAAGGTTTCGCCAATCTTCCGCGGTTGCTCCCGGGCCGGGCTCCATGGCTGGCTCGATGCTGTTCTTGAATGGATAACGATGAGCGACGTGTCGTCATTCGACGAGACTTTCACCGTCACCTCCGAAAATCCTTTGCTGCACGGTCACGTCGTGCACGGACGCCGTCTTCTGCCCGGCGTGGGATATGTGGATCTGGTGCTGCAGGTCCTCGCGCGGCACGGCCACGCGATGCCCGAGGTCGAACTGCGGAACCTCACCATCCTGGCGCCGCTCGTCGCCGCCCCCGGCGAGGAGGTCAGGACCACCGTGGCGGGGCGGCCCGCCCCCGCGGGCGGGTTGCGCGTCGAGGTGCGCAGCCGCCGCCCGCAGGACACCGCGGACGTCCTGCACGCGGTGGTCTCGGCGCACCGGCGCACTCCCGTGGTCTTCGAAGAGAGGCTGCCGCTGCCGCTCACCGGCGTCGAGCGGGTCACCCGCCTCACCGACATCTACGCCTGGCTGCGCGGGCGCGAACTGCACCACTCGGGGCTCATGAGGATCGGCGGCACGGTGCACCACCGCGCCGCCGACTGGGTCGCCGAGGTGGATCTCGATCCGGCGCACCACGGCACCGCGGACGCCTTCCTCTTCCATCCGGCGCTGTTCGAGGGCGGGTTGCTCGGCGGCAGCGTGGGCAGTCACATGCTGCACGAGGGGGAGAGCGCCGAGGGGCTCTATCTTCCGCTCGTCTTCGAGTCGTTCCGGGCGGTGGCGCCGCTGGGCACGCGCTGCTTCGTCAGGGTCCCCGCCGACTCGATGCGCAGGGACGACGAACTCATCCGCCTGGCGGTGGAGTTCTACGACGAGAGCGGCGCGAAGGTCGCCGAGATCGGCCGGCTCGCGGCCAAGCGGGTCCGGTCCGTGTCAGCGCTCGACGTGCGGGGCGAGCCGGCCGGCGAAGCCGTTGGCGGGGTTGCCGGGGTTGGCACCGCGGCGTCGTCCGCCGTGGCGCACACCGGTGGCCCGGAGCCCGCGCGGGCCTCCGGCGGCGATGTGGGCTCCGTGCTGCGGGAGCTGGTCGGGGCGCGCCTCGGCGTGCCGACGGCGCGGGTCGACGTCCACGGCAGCTTCTACGAGCTGGGGCTGGCCTCGGCCGACCTGGTGTCCCTCGTGCCCGAGCTGGAGGACCGGCTGGCCCGGCAGCTCTCGCCGACCGTCATGTTCGAGTACCGGTCGATCGCCGAGGTGGCGGCCGGGCTCGGGGAACCGGCCCCGCAGGATGCGGCGCCGGGTACGGTCACCGTCCCCCGTACCCCCGCCTCCGAGCCCACCTCCGGCACGACCGCCGCGGCCCTCGCCGCGCTCACCGACGAGGTGGCCGCCCAGCTGAACGTCCCCGCCGCCGAGGTCGACCCGGACGCCGAGTTCGCCGAGTTCGGGCTCGACATCACCGGACTCGGGCGGCTGGCCGCCCGTCTGACCGACCGCTTCGGTGTGCCGCTGCCGCCCGCCGCGTTCCCGGCGCACCGGACCGTACGGGCCGTCGCCGAAGACCTCACCGCCACACTCTCCGCTGTGCGCCCGCACGCGCTGCTGCACACCGAAGTGCCCGACGGCGACGGCGTCGCGTACCGGACGCGGTTCGCGGGCGACGAGCCGTTCCTGCGGGACCACCAGGTGCGCGGCGAGCGCATCCTGCCCGCCGTCGCCCAGCTGGAGATGGCGCGCGCCGCGGTCGCGCACAGCCTCGGCGAGGGACGCGCCGGCGGCCCCGTACGCCTGGACGACGTGGTGTGGCTGCGGCCCGCGACCGCGGGACCGCGCGGCCTCGAACTGAGCGTGGACGTCCGTGAACTGCCCGGCCACGGATGGGAGTACAGCATCCACGGCATCGGAACGGACGGCGAGCGCACGCCGTACAGCCAGGGCCGGGCCAGTCTGCCGACGGACGCCGGCCCGAGCGCCCCGCGCCTGGCCGAGCTGCGCGCGGCCTGCGCGGACCGCGTCGTCCCCGCCGCCGACGTCTACGAGCTGTACGCCGCCGTCGGCATGGACTACGGACCGGCGCAGCGCTCCCTCGTGGAACTGCGCCTCGGCACCGACGAGATCGGCCGCCCCCAAGTGCTCGCCGAGCTCCGCATGCCCGCCGCGGCGCCGCCCCTGGACGACTGCCTCCTGCACCCGAGCGTCATCGACGGAGCCCTGCAGGCCACCGTCGGACTGCGCCTGGCACAGGGCCCGCACGACGGGCGCGAGGCCCGCCCCGCCCTGCCGTTCGCGGTGGAGCACGTGATGGCCCGCGCCGCGACGCCCAGCACGGCGTACGCCTGGATCAGGCATCAGCCGGGCAGCGAGCCCGGCGCCGCCACGACGCGCCTCGACGTCACCGTGTTCGACGAGCACGGCACGGTGTGCGCGGAGGTGACCGGACTGAGCACCCGCGTTCTCGCGGGCGCGGCGCGTGCCGAGGACCGAGGCACGCGGGAAGATGACCGAGGCACGCGGGAAGAGGGCCGGGGCCCGACGGCCGGGACCGTGCCGGTCGCGCCCGCACCGAAGACACCCTCCGCCGTCACCGACATCGCGATCATCGGACTCGCCGGGCGCTACCCGGAGTCCCCGGACCTGGACGCGTTCTGGCAGAACCTGCGGACGGGCCGCGACTGCATCCGGGAGGTGCCTGCGGACCGGTGGGACCACCGCCGCAACGTCGCCACCGACGGCTCCTCCGCCGGGAAGTGGGGCGGATTCCTCGACGGGGTCGACCGGTTCGACCCGCTGTTCTTCCAGATCTCGCTGCACGAGGCCGAACTCCTCGACCCCCAGGAGCGGCTCTTCCTCCAGTGCGCGCACCATACCCTGGAGGACGCCGGATACGCCGCGGGACCGGCCGGCAAGGTCGGTGTCTTCGTCGGCGTGATGTACCAGGAGTACCAGCTGCACGGCGCGCAGGCGCAGGAGCGCGGGCAGCAGGCCGCGCTGTCGGGCAGCGCGTCCAGCGTCGCCAACCGGGTCTCGTACTTCTACGACTTCACCGGCCCGAGCATGACCGTCGACACCATGTGCTCGTCGTCCCTGACGGCCATTCACCTGGCGTGCGAGGCCATCAGGAGCGGCCAGTGCGAGACGGCGCTCGCCGGTGGTGTGAACCTCCACTCCCACCCCAACAAGTTCCTGATGCTCAGTCAGCGCAGGTTCCTCGCCAGTGACGGCCGGTGCCGCAGCTTCGGCGAGGGCGGCGACGGCTACGTGCCGGGCGAGGGCGTCGGCGCGGTCCTGCTCAAGCCGCTGGAGCGGGCGATCGCCGACGGCGACCACATCCACGGCGTGCTCAAGGCGACCGCCCTGAACCACGGGGGCCGGACCTCCGGCTACTCGGTGCCGTCCCCGGCAGCGCAGGGCGCGGTCATCGCCGAGGCGCTGGCGGCGGCGGGCGTCGACGCGCGCTCGCTCGGCTACCTGGAGGCGCACGGCACCGGCACGGCCCTGGGCGACCCGCTCGAAGTCGTCGGACTGAACAAGGCGTTCGAGGCGCACGGCGTCCGCCCGGAGCGCTGCGCGATCGGCTCGGTCAAGTCCAACATCGGCCACTGCGAGAGCGCGGCCGGCATCGCGGGGCTCACCAAGGTGCTCCTCCAGATGCGCCACGGCGAGCTGGTGCCCAGCCTGCACTCCGGCACGCTCAACCCGCGCATCGACTTCGACAGCACGCCGTTCCGGGTGCAGCAGCGCCTGGAGCCGTGGCGTCGTCCCGGCGGTGCCGCCGACGGGGCGCCGGGAGCGCTCGCGCGGATCGCCGGGGTCTCCGGCTTCGGCGCCGGCGGTTCCAACGCGCACCTCGTCGTCGCCGAGTACGTGCCGTCGGCCCCGCGCCCGGCCGGTCCCGCCCGCCCGGCGCGCCCCGAGCTGCTCGTGCTCTCCGCGCAGACCGAGGGCCAACTCGTCCAGCAGGCAGGCCAGTTGCGTACGCGACTGGCGGAGCTCTCCGACGGCGTGCTCCCGGACGTCGCGTGGACCCTCCAGACGGGCCGGATGGCCCTGGAGGAGCGGCTGGCCTTCGCCGCCTCCTCGCTCGACGAGGCCCGTGAGCTCCTCGACGCGTTCGTGTCCGCTCCCGGTGCCGCGGGCGCCTGGGTGCGCGGCACCGTCCTTCCCGGCGACGTGTCCGGCGCGCCCGGGGAACTCGATCTCCGGGCCGCCGTGTCGGAGTGGACGGACCGTGCCGATTCCGGCGAGCTGCTGCGCCTGTGGGGACGCGGAGCCACGGTGGACTGGGCTTCGCTGCACGGTTCGACGCCGCTTCCGCGCCGCGTCAGCCTGCCCGGATACCCCTTCGCCCGGGATCGGTGCTGGTTCGACGCGGAGCCGGCGCCCGCGGTCCCGGTGCCGGTGGCACCGGACCCGGCCGCCTCCGCCCCGGCCGGGGCGGGCAGTGAGCCCGACGCGCGGGGCGAGATGATCCTGCTGCGTCCCCTGTGGGTGGAGCAGGCCGCCTCGACCGGCACCGCCCGTACCGGAGCGGAATTCGCCGGACGTCACCTCGTGGTGATCGGTCGGCTCGGTGCCGGGGAGCGCGACGCCCTTCGGGCCGCCCTGCCCGCGGGTACGGCGAGCCACTTCGTGGACCTCGCCGACGGCGCGCCGATCGACGCGTATGCGCAGGTCGCCGAGCATGTGTTCACCCTGCTCCGGACGGTCCTCCAGGCAGGTGTGCGGCAGCCGACGCTGTTCCAGGCCGCTCTGGTCGGCTCCGCCGCGACGGACGGCGCCGAGCGGGAGCGCCTGGCCTGCTTCGGCGGCCTCGCGGGGCTGCTGCGCACCGCCCACCAGGAGAACCCGCAGCTCCACACGCAGTACGTCGAGTGCCTCGACGGCGCGGCCCCGGCGGCCGTCGCCGCCCGGCTGGCCGCCGGGGCGACGTACGACCCGGAACCGGAAGTGCGCCACCGCGACGGCCGCAGCCTGCTCGCACGCCACACCGAGATCCGCACCGCCCGTGCCGCGGCCGTGCCGTGGCGCGAGGACGGCGTCTACCTGATCACCGGGGGAGCCGGTGGGCTCGGCCGGATCGTGGCGCACGAGATCGCCGCGTCCGTCCGGCACGCCACTGTGGTCCTCACCGGCCGCTCCGCGCTCGACGAGGAGCGGCGCGGCGCGCTGACCGCGCTGCGCGCGGCGGGCCTCACCGTCGACTACCAGCGCGCCGACGTGGCCGACCGCGAGGCGATCGCCCGCGTGCTGGACCATGTCGCCGACAACCACGGTCCGTTGACGGGCATCGTGCACAGCGCGGGCGTCATCGAGGACGGTTTCCTGCTGCGCAAGAGCGAGGAGGAACTGGCCCGCGTCCTGGCGCCCAAGGTCACCGGCCTGGTGAACCTGGACGAGCTCAGCCGGGACCAGCCGCTGGACGTCTTCCTGTGCTTCTCGTCGATCGCCGGGGCCTTCGGCAACGCCGGACAGGGCGACTACGCGGCGGGCAACGCGTTCATGGACGCGTACGCCACTTACCGCAACACGCTGGTCGACGCGGGCGCGCGCCACGGCAGGACCGTGTCCGTCGGCTGGCCCCTCTGGGAGGAGGGCGGCATGGGCGGCGGCGCCGTGCGGGAGAACCTGCGCAGCGTCGGCCTGGCCCCGCTGGACACCGCCCGTGGTCTCGCGGCGCTGCGCTGCGCCCTCGCCCCGGCGGACAACGGCCTCACGGACGGCCGGATGACCGTCCTGGTGGGGGAGCGGGACGGGCTGCTGTCCCGGATCATCGGTACCGGGGCCGGAACGGGCGCCGGGGCCGACGGCGAGGCCGAGGCGGGCGCCGGGGCCGATGCCGAGCACGAGTCAGTGGTGGCCCCGGCCGCCGCCGACGCGCCGGACGACGACGCCGTCCTCGAGGACAAGGCGGTGGCCCATCTGCGGCGCGTGCTCGCGACATCGCTCAAGCTCACCCCCGAACGCATCTCCGCCGACGCGCCCCTGGAGCGCTACGGCATGGACTCCGTCATCGCGGTGGGCGTGATCTCCGGCCTCGAGGAGTCGTTCGGCAGGCTCTCCCGGACGCTGCTCTTCGAGGTCGAGACGATCCGCGACCTGGCCCGGTACTTCATCACTGACCACCCGCAGGCGCTGCGCGCGCTGGTCGGTGTACCGGAACGTCCCGCTGCGCCCGTGCCGCGGCCCCCCGTGGCCGCCGAGGCTACTGCGGCCCCCGAGGCTCCCATGGCCCCCGAGCCTCCTGTGGCCCACGAGGCCCCCGCGCTCCCGGTCGCACCCGCCGTACGCGAGGACGTCCGCGTGGCGGCGCGCGACCGTGCCGAAGGCCCGTCCGGGCCCGCGCCCGCCACCAGGGACGTCGCGATCATCGGCATCAGCGGGCGCTACCCGCAGGCCGACGACCTCGGCGCGCTGTGGGCGAACCTCCGCGGCGGCAAGGACGGTGTCACCGAGGTGCCCGCCGACCGCTGGGACCACGAGGCGCTCTTCGGTGACCTGGCCGACGACCGGGCACGGCCCGGCAAGTGGGGCGGGTTCCTCGACGGCGTGGACCGGTTCGATCCGCTGCTCTTCGGCATCTCGCCGCGCGAGGCCGCGGCCCTGGACCCGCAGCAGCGGCTCTTCCTGGAGACCGTCTGGCAGCTCCTTGAGCAGAGCGGCGTGACGCAGGAGGTCATCGAGCGGCGGTACGAGCGGCGCGTCGGCGTCTACGTCGGCGCGGCCTACCACCTGTACCGCGCAGACGAGTCGGCGGACCCCGCGCTCGCGGCGCTGACCTCCGCGGCCTCGTACAACATGATCGCCAACCGCGTGTCGCACTTCTTCGGACTCGAAGGGCCGAGCCTCGCCGTGGACAGCATGTGCGCGTCCTCGGCCATGGCCGTCCACCTGGCCTGCGCCGACGTCCTGCGCGGCGAGACGGAGCTCGCGGTCGCCGGCGGCATCAACCTCACGGTCCACCCGGACAAGTACGTGGCGCTCGCCGAACTCCAGCTGCTCGGCAGCGGGCCGGGCAGCCGCAGCTTCCGCGACGGTGACGGCTATCTGCCCGCCGAGGCCGTCGGCGCGGTGCTGCTCAAGCCGCTGGACGCGGCGCTGCGCGACGGCGATCGCGTCCACGCCGTCATCAAGGGCACGGCCAGCATGCACGGCGGCCGGGCCAACGGCTTCATGACGCCGAGCCGCAGGACGCAGGTGAAGGTCATGCGGCGGGCGCTGGAACAGGCCGGTGTCACCGCGGACTCCATCGGGTACGTCGAGGCGGCGGCCAATGGAACGGCGTTCTCCGACGAGGTCGAGTTCGGCGCGCTGCGCGAGGTGTTCTCGCACGTCGCCGAGCCGGTCGCGCTCGGCACCGTGAAGTCCAACCTCGGTCACCCCGAGGCGGCCTCCGGCATCGCCCAGCTGACCAAGGTCGTCCTCCAGATGCGCCACGAGCAGCTGACGCCCCTGGTGGCGGCGGGCGACCCGAACCCCCACCTGGACTTCGACGGCACCGCGCTGAGCCTGTGCGAGGAGCTGACCGACTGGCGGCCGCGCGCCACGATGGGCGCCGACGGCGGCCCCGCGCCCCGCCGCGCGCTCATCAACTCCGTCGCGGCGGGCGGCAGTCACGTCAGCCTGGTCGTCGAGGCGCCGCCCGTCACGCGTGATGCGGAGCCGGATTCCACGGCGTACGAGGGACCCCAGCTGGTGGTGCTGTCCGCGGGGACGCCCGAGCGGCTGCGGACGGCCGCGCGGCGCCTGGACGAGTACCTCGACGGCGTTGCCGACGGCACGGACGGCGGTGACGGGAACGACGGCTTCGGCTCGGCCGCGGCGCTGGCCGACATCGCGTACACCGCGCAGCTGGGCCGCGAGGCGCTCGCGGAGCGGCTCGCCGTGGTGGCGGGCTCCGTGGCGGAGCTGCGGCAGGCCCTGCGGTGGTACGTGGCGGACGGCGAAGGGACCGGGGACGGCGCGCCCGCGCCCGTGCCGGTCCACCACGGCAACGCCGAGGACGGCGCGGGCCCGCTGGGCACCGTGCTGTCCGGCGCCCGGGGCGAGGCGTTCCTCGCCGGGCTCGTCACGGACCGCGCACTGGAGCACCTCGCCGAACTCTGGGTGCGCGGGACGGCCGTGCCGTGGGCCGAACTCCACGACGGGCGGCGCCGGTTCGTGCCGCTGCCGACGACGGCCTTCGTGCCCGGACAGTACTGGGTCGGCCGGCGGCCGGGGGCTCCCGCGCCGTCCGGTGCCGCGGCACCCGCCTCCGGGCTCCGGTACGCGCCCGACGGACACCCGGCCGGCGCCGACGACACGGCACCCCGGGCCGCGCGACCCGCGGACCCGGAGCTGACCGACGCCGAGCGGACGCTCGTCGACGCCTGGTCGGAGCTGCTCGACATCGACGCGGGCGAGCTCAGACGGGCCAGCAACTTTCTTGCTCTGGGCGGCAATTCGCTCCTGGCCACCCGCCTGATCAACCAGCTGGAGCGGCGGACCGGAGCCCAGCTGCCGGTCCAGGTCCTCTTCGACGCCCCGCGCCTGGCCGACATGGCGGCCGAGCTGGAGCGCCGCACCCCCGACGGATCCACCGGAGCCCTCGACGTCAAGGCCATCCTCCAGGGCATCGCCCTCGTCGAGGCCATGAGCGACGAAGAGCTCGACGCACTGGACATCGCGAAGTAAGGCAGACGGGACGACGATGACCCTCACCAATGAGCCGGGCGCGCACGACCTGGTCCACCGGATCCGCTCTCTGGAGCCCCGGCGCCGACGCGCCCTGATGGCGCTGCTGGAGAAGCAGGGCGTCGACCTCTTCGCGCTCGGTGTCATCCCCCTGTCGGCGCGCGGGGACGGCGAGCCCGTACCGCTGTCCTTCACCCAGCAACGCCTGTGGTTCCTGGCCCAGTTGGACGGCGCGGGCTCGGCCTACAACATTCCCATGGCCGTACGGCTGCGCGGGCGCCTCGACCGTACCGCGCTGACGGACGCGCTGCGCGAGGTGGTGCGGCGGCACGAGGCCCTGCGCACCCGCTTCGTCGACCACGACGGCGTGCCCTACCAGCACGTCGGCGACGGACGGGACTTCGAGGTCGGCCTGGAGGAACTCACCGACCCCGCCGAGCTCCCGGACATCTGCGCACAGGAGGCGGCCGCGCCCTTCGACCTGGCGCGCGACACCCTGATCAGGGCGCGGTTGCTGCGGCAGTCCGAGCGGGAGCACGTCCTGCTGGTCACCATGCACCACGGCGTCTCCGACGGCTGGTCGATCGGGGTCCTCTACCGCGATCTCGTCGCCCTCTACGAGGCGTTCGGCGCCGGCCGTCCCTCGCCGCTGGAGCCGCTGCCCGTCCAGTATCCCGACTACGCGACCTGGCAGCGCCGGTGGCTCGACGAGACGGTGCGGGGTCCGCAGGTCGCGTACTGGCGCGAGCGCCTCGCCGGAGTCGATCCGCGCCTGTCCCTGCCCGCCGACCGGGAGCGCCCCGCGGTCAAGACGTACAACGGTGCGCGCGAGACCTTCCGCTGTCCCGCCGAGCTCCTCGACTCCCTGCGGGAGATCGGCGCGCGGTACGACGCCACGCCGTACATGACGCTGTTCGCCGCCTACGCCGCCGTGCTGCACCGCTACACCCAGGACACCGACGTCGCCGTCGGCACGGTCGTCGCCAACCGGGGCCGGACCGAACTCGAAGGCCTCATCGGCTTCTTCGCGAACACGCTGGTGATGCGCGCCGACCTGTCCGGCGACCCGTCCTTCCCCGCGCTGCTCGCCCAGGTGAAGCAGCGGGCCCTGGAGGCGTACGCGCACCAGGACGTCCCCTTCGAGGCCGTGGTCGACGCCCTGCGGCTGGAGCGCAGCCTCGCCCACTCGCCCGTCTTCCAGACGATGTTCGTGCTCCAGGAGGCACAGACCACCGAGGAGACCCGCTTCGGCGAACTGGAGGTCCTGCCGGTCGAGTTCGACGTCGCGGCCACCAAGTTCGACCTCACCCTCGACCTCCGCGAGACCCCCGAGGGGCTCGCCGGATTCATCGAGTACAACACCGACCTCTTCGACGCCGGGACCATCCGGCGCTTCATACGTCACTACACCAGCGTCCTCGCAGCCGTGGCCGCCGACCCCGAGCAGCACATCTCCCACCTCTCCGAGCTTCCGCAGGCCGAGCGTCGGCGGGTGTTGGAGGAGTGGAATGCGGCGCCGGCGGGTCTGGTGGCGGAGGAGAGGTGTGTGCATGAGTGGTTCGAGTCGGTGGTGGCGGGTGCGCCTGATGCGGTGGCGGTGGAGTTCGAGGGTGTGTCGCTGACGTATGGCGAGCTGAATGCCCGTGCGAATCGTCTGGCGCGTCATCTGCGTGAGCTCGGGGTGGGTCGTGAGTCGTTGGTCGGTCTGTGTCTGCCGCGTAGTGAGCAGATTGTGGTGTCGGTGCTGGCGGTGCTCAAGGCGGGTGGGGGTTATGTGCCGTTGGATCCGGCGGCTCCCGTCGAGCGGTTGGAGCATGTGCTGCGGGACAGCGCGCCCGCGGTATTGATCACCGACGGTGTCGTCCCCGAGGGACTGGACACGGCCGGTATTCCCATGGTCGATGTGCGGGCGGATGCCGGGGTGTGGGCCGGTCTGCCGGACGGCGACCTGGGCCGTGCCGATGCCTCTTCCGGGCCCGCTGACCTGGCCTACGTGATTTATACGTCGGGGTCGACGGGTGTGCCGAAGGGTGTGGTGGTGGAGCACCGGAATGTGGCGCGGTTGTTCACGGCGACTGATGGTTGGTTTGGTTTCGGGTCTTCGGATGTGTGGACGTTGTTCCATTCGTTCGCGTTTGATTTCTCGGTGTGGGAGATGTGGGGTGCGTTGTTGTATGGGGGCCGTTTGGTGGTGGTTCCGCAGGCGGTGACGCGTAATCCGCGTGAGTTCTATGAGTTGTTGTGTGGTGCGGGTGTGACGGTGTTGAACCAGACGCCGAGTGCGTTTCGGCAGTTGATCGCGGCGCAGGGCGAGGGGGCTGTTGCGCATGGGTTGCGGGTGGTGGTGTTCGGTGGTGAGGCGTTGGATGTGGGGGCGTTGAAGCCGTGGATGCGGCGTGAGGTCAATGAGGGTGTGCGGTTGGTGAACATGTACGGGATCACGGAGACGACCGTGCATGTGACGTATCGGCCGTTGGTGGAGGCGGATGCGGATGGGTCGGCGAGTCCGATCGGTGAGCGGATTCCGGATCTGCGGATCTATGTGCTGGATGGGGTGGGTCGGCCGGTTCCGGTGGGTGCGGTCGGTGAGTTGTTCGTGGGGGGTGGGGGTGTTGCGCGGGGGTATTTGAATCGTCCGGAGTTGACGGCGGAGCGGTTCGTGGAGGATCTGTTCTGTGGGCGTGCGGGTGCGCGGATGTATCGGACGGGGGATCTGGCGCGGCAGTTGCCGGATGGTTCGTTGGAGTATCTGGGGCGCAATGACGACCAGGTGAAGATCCGTGGGTTCCGGATCGAACTCGGCGAGATCGAAGCCGCCCTCGGCACCCACCCGGCCGTGCGCTCCAGCGTGGTCGTGGCGCGCGAGGACCAGCCGGGCAACAAGCAGCTCGTCGCCTACGTCGTCGCGGAGGACGGGCACGCGGACACGGACTTCCGCGCCGAGCTGGGCCGGCACGTGGAGCGCGCGCTCCCCGAGTACATGGTCCCCAGCGCCTATGTCGCCCTGGAGAGCCTGCCGCTGACCACCAACGGCAAGCTCGACCGCAAGGCTCTCCCGGCGCCGAACATCGACGCGTACGCCCAGCGCGAGTACGTTGCGCCGAGCACCCCCACCGAGCGCGCCCTCGCCTCGGTCTGGGCGGAACTGCTCGGCTTCGACGAGGAGCGCGTCGGCGCCGACGACAACTTCTTCGAGCTCGGCGGTCACTCGCTGCTCATCACGGTCCTGGTGGCCCGTCTGAAGGAGCTGGGCCTCGACGTCTCGGTGCGCAGCGTGTTCAGCACCCCGACCCTGGCCCGCCTGGCGGAGGCCATCGACGGGAACAGCGCAGCGCCCGTGGACGACGGCGTCCCGCCGAACCTGATCCCCCTGGGCTGCGCCCGCCTCACCCCGGACATGCTGCCCCTGGTCGAGCTGACCCAGGAGCAGGTCGACACGGTCGTCGCCACCGTGCCCGGCGGCGCGCCCAACGTCCAGGACGTCTACCCGCTGGCCCCCGCCCAGGAGGGCATCCTCTTCCACCACCTGCTCGACCCGGACAACGACCCCTACCTGGTCTCCGTCCTGCTCGCCGCCGACGACGACAAGGTGGCCACCGCGTTCACTCAGGCGCTCCAGGCGCTCGTCGACCGGCACGACGTGTTGCGCACCGCCGTGCTCACCGCCGATCTGCCCGAGCCCGTCCAGGTCGTCCACCGCACCGCCCGCCTGACGATCGAGCGGACACGTCTCGACCCCGGCACCGACGCCGAGGAGCAGGCCCGCGCCCTCCTGGACCGGCCGCGCCGCATGCGTGTCGACCGGGCGCCCCTGCTGAAGCTCCTCGTCGCCGAGGACCCGCGCTCCGAGCGGCGCTACCTCCTGCTGAGCGCCCACCACCTCATCGAGGACGCCACCACCCTGCGCCTGGTCCTCACCGAGCTGGCCACCCACATGGCGGGGCGCGCCGCCCTGCTGAAGGCGCCCGCCCCCTATCGCGACTTCGTCGCCCACACCCTGCGGCAGACGACCGCCGACGACGGCGAGGCCCACTTCCGGGCCATGCTCGCCGACGTCACCGAGCCGACCACGCCGTTCGGCCTGACGGACGTGCGCGGCGACGGCCACCGCTACCCGCAGCTGCGCCGCGCGCTGCCGGAGGACCTCACCCACGCGATCCGCGCCCAGTCCAAGCGGCTGCACGTCAGCCCGGCCTGCCTGTTCCACGCCGCGTGGGCGTGCGTCACGGCCGCGGCGGCCGGCAGCGACGACGTGGTGTTCGGCACCGTCATGTCGGGCCGTCTCCAGGGTGTGCCCGGCGTGGAGGGCATGCTCGGCAACTTCATCAACACCTTGCCGTTGCGCGTACGCCTCGCGGACCGGTCCGTGAAGGACCTGATCGCGGACGTCGACACCGGTCTGAAGGAGCTGATCGCCCGTGAGCAGAGCGCGCTGAGCCTGGCGCAGCGCTGCAGCGGCCTGGACGCCGACACCCCGCTGTTCAGCGCGGTCATCAACGTCCGGCACTTCGAGCCGGGACACGGCGACGCGTCCGGGTCCGCGGTCACCGGCCAGGGCATCCACTGGCTGGCGGAGGCCGACGCGATCAACTACCCGCTCGTGGTGTCGCTCGACGACTTCGGCAGCGAACTCGCCCTGCACGTCCGCGTGGACGACACGGTCGAGTGCGAGGCGCTCGTCGGCAACGTCGAGGCGGCGCTGTCCGGCATCGTCGCCGCCCTCGCCGCGGACGACGGGGCCGGGACGCGCGCCCTCGACGTGGACGTCCTCTCCCCGGCCGAGCGTCGGCGGGTGTTGGAGGAGTGGAATGCGGCGCCGGCGGATCTGGTGGCGGAGGAGAGGTGTGTGCATGAGTGGTTCGAGTCGGTGGTGGCGGGTGCGCCTGATGCGGTGGCGGTGGAGTTCGAGGGTGTGTCGCTGACGTATGGCGAGCTGAATGCCCGTGCGAATCGTCTGGCGCGTCATCTGCGTGAGCTCGGGGTGGGTCGTGAGTCGTTGGTCGGTCTGTGTCTGCCGCGTAGTGAGCAGATTGTGGTGTCGGTGCTGGCGGTGCTCAAGGCGGGTGGGGGTTATGTGCCGTTGGATCCGGCGGCTCCCGTCGAGCGGCTTGAGCATGTGCTGCGGGACAGCGCGCCGCGCGTCCTGGTCGTGGACGGCGGGCTGCCCGATGGCCTGACGGCACCGGACGTCCCGGTGGTGGACGTGCGCGCCGACGCCGGCTCCTGGGCCGGACAGCCGGACGCGGATCTGGACCGCGCCGAGGTCGGGTCCACTTCCAGCGATCTCGCCTACGTGATTTATACGTCGGGGTCGACGGGTGTGCCGAAGGGTGTGGTGGTGGAGCACCGGAATGTGGCGCGGTTGTTCACGGCGACTGATGGTTGGTTTGGTTTCGGGTCTTCGGATGTGTGGACGTTGTTCCATTCGTTCGCGTTTGATTTTTCGGTGTGGGAGATGTGGGGTGCGTTGTTGTATGGGGGCCGTTTGGTGGTGGTTCCGCAGGCGGTGACGCGTAATCCGCGTGAGTTCTATGAGTTGTTGTGTGGTGCGGGTGTGACGGTGTTGAACCAGACGCCGAGTGCGTTTCGGCAGTTGATCGCGGCGCAGGGCGAGGACGGGGCGGCGCATGGGTTGCGGGTGGTGGTGTTCGGTGGTGAGGCGTTGGATGTGGGGGCGTTGAAGCCGTGGATGCGGCGTGGGGTCAATGAGGGTGTGCGGTTGGTGAACATGTACGGGATCACGGAGACGACCGTGCATGTGACGTATCGGCCGTTGGTGGAGGCGGATGCGGATGGGTCGGCGAGTCCGATCGGTGAGCGGATTCCGGATCTGCGGATCTATGTGCTGGATGGGGTGGGTCGGCCGGTTCCGGTGGGTGCGGTCGGTGAGTTGTTCGTGGGGGGTGGGGGTGTTGCGCGGGGGTATTTGAATCGTCCGGAGTTGACGGCGGAGCGGTTCGTGGAGGATCCGTTCTGTGGGCGGGCCGGTGCGCGGATGTATCGGACGGGGGATCTGGCGCGGCAGTTGCCGGATGGTTCGTTGGAGTATCTGGGGCGCAATGACGACCAGGTGAAGATCCGTGGGTTCCGGATCGAACTCGGCGAGATCGAAGCCGCCCTCGCGAGCCACGAAGCCGTCTCCCACGGTGTCGTCGTCCCGCGCGGCTCCGACGACGGCCGGGCGCTCGTCGCCTACGTCAGCACGACGCCGCAGTGGCTCGACGACGCCGCCCGTGAGCAGAACGCCTCGCTGCTGGAACAGTGGCAGCACGTCTTCGAGGACCAGTACGCCGGAACCGGGGGCGACGGCACCGCCGACGACCTCAACCTGGCGGGCTGGGACAGCAGTTACACCGGCGCACCGGTCCCCGAGGCCGGAATGCGCGAGTGGATCGACGGCACCGTCGAGCGCATCGCGGAGCTGCGGCCCCGGCGCCTCCTGGAGATCGGCTGCGGCACCGGCCTGCTGCTGTTCCGCTACGCGGACGCCTGCGAGACCGTGCACGCCTTCGACCTGTCGGCCTCGGCGCTCGCCGACGTCCGTGCGGGAGTGGAGCGGCGCGGCTGGAGCCACGTCACCCTGGAGCAGGGAGACGCCCTGTCGATCGCCCGGCTGACCGGGCAGACCTTCGACACGATCGTGCTCAACTCCGTCGCCCAGTACTTCCCGAACCGCGTCTACCTGGAAGAGGCGCTCTCCCGGATGCTGCCGCTCCTCGCGGAGGGCGGCCGCATCTTCATCGGCGACGTACGCAACCTCGACCTGCACCCCGCCCACCTGGGAGCGGTCGAACGCAGCCGGACCGCCGGCCGCACCACGGCAGGGGCCCTCACCGAGCAGACGCGCCGCCGCCGCAGGCAGGAGAGCGAACTGCTCCTGAGCCCCACCTACTTCGCGCGCATCGCCGAACGCTTCCCCGAGCTCGGTGGCTTCGACCTCCTGGTCAAGCGCGGAGTCGAGGACAACGAGATGTCGGCCTACCGCTACGACGCGGTCCTGACCAAGGGCACGCCCGCGCCCGTCGAGCCTCTGGAGTGGCTGGACGCCGACACCCCGGAGCGGCTGCGCGCCCTCCTGGACGACGGCGCCCCCGACCGCTTCGGCGTCAGCGGACTGCGGAACCCCCGGATCGCCGACGACCTACGGATCGCCGAGGGGCTGACGCGCTGGGCGCCCACCCACGAAGTCGAGCCGCTTCCCGGAGGGGTCCGGCTGACCGAGCAGGAAGCCGCTGACGTACGGAAGGTGGAGGCCGTGCTGCGGCATGCCGAGGATCTCGGCTACCGGGTCGCGGCCACCTGGTCGCAGGACCGGCTCGACGGCCTCGACCTCGTGTTCGGCAGGGACGACCTGCCGCCCGTGCGGGCCCGCGCGCCCTACCGGCAGGCGCGGCCGGCGAACCACCCGCGCATCGGCGACCTGGGCCCGTCCGTGGCCCGGACGCTCAAGGGGCACCTGTCGGCACGGCTGCCGGAGTACATGCTGCCCAGCGTGTTCATGCTCCTCGACGAGCTGCCCATCACCCCGAACGGAAAGGTCGACAAGCGGGCGCTGCCCGCCCCGGACGAGGGCGCCGTGGCCAAGGAGGCCTACGTCGCACCGCGCACCGAGATCCAGCGGACGCTCTGCCGGGTCCTCGAAGAGGTCCTCGGGGTCACCCGCGTCGGGATCGGGGACGGCTTCTTCGCCCTGGGCGGCCACTCCCTGCTGGCGGTCCGGCTCAACCTGCGCGTACGCCAGGAGACGGGCCGTGAGCTGCCGTTGCCGCTGATCCTCACGGGAGCCACCGTCACGGAGATGGCAGCCGCGCTGGAGGAGGAGCCGTCCGCGGCCTCCACCGAGGCCGCCCCGCTGGTGCCGGCCGTGCCCGTCGCCGAAGGGGAGGAGGCGCCGCTCTCGCTCCAGCAGCGCGACCTGTGGTTCCTCGGCCACCCCGCGCACCTGGACGCGTCGTACGACAACGCCCAGCTCGCCCACCGGCTCACCGGCCGCCTCGACCGCGACGCCTTCGCGCGCGCCGTGCGGGCCCTCGTCACCCGGCACACGGTGCTGCGCACCAGCTATGTGCGCCGCGACGGCACGGTCACCCAGCGCGTCAACGACGTCGCGGACTTCGCGGCGAGCGTCAGCGAACCGGTCTCCGGGGACGCGGCCCTCGCCCGATGGCTGCGCGAGGAGCGCACCCGCCCGTTCACCCCGGAGGGGCCGTACGCGGTGCGCGTCCACCTGGTGCCGGTGGCCGACGACGAGCACGTCGTCGTCCTCACCCGCCCCTGGGGCGTCTTCGACGGGTGGTCGCTGACCATCGTCCTGACCGAACTGATGGTCCTGTACGGGGCGTTGAGCCGCGGCGAGCGGCCCGAGCTGCCGCCGCTGCCGCTCCAGTACGCCGACTACGCCCGCTGGCAGCGCGCCACCGTGGACGCACCCGAGCTCGACCGCCAACGCGGCTATTGGAAGCGCCAGTTGGACGGCCTGTCCGCCTGCACGGCGCTGCGCACCGACCGGCCGCGCGGCCCGGTGAAGTCCTACCGGGGAGCCACCGTCGACTTCGGCGTCCCGCAGTCCCTGCTCACCCGCCTCAGGCAGCTGGGCCAGGACCACGACGGCACCCTGTACATGACCCTGCTGTCGGCGTTCGCCGTGCTCCTCGGCGGTCGCACGGACGAGCGGGACCTGGCCGTCGGCTCGCCCGTCACCAACCGGCCCCGCGCCGAACTGGACCGGCTCGTCGGCTACTTCGTGAACCTGGTGGTCCTGCGTCTCGACGTCACCCCGGACCGCGCCTTCACCGACCTGCTCGCCCAGGCCAGGAAGGTCACGGGGGAGGCCCACGAGCACAAGGACCTGCCCTTCGCCGCACTCGTCGAGGACCTGGCGCCCGAGCGCGATCCCGCCTACTCGCCGCTCTTCCAGACGATGTTCAACCTGGTGCCGAACCCGGCGGCCGACGCCGGCGGCGAGGACGCGGCGGCGGACCTGACGGTGAGCCCCGTCGCCGCCGACCCGGGCCCGGCCAAGTACGACCTCAACCTGACGGCCCTGGAGACGGACTCCGGCCTGACGGGCCGCCTGGAGTACAGCACCGACCTGTTCACGCGGGACACCGCCGAAGGCATGGCGCGTGCCTACGAGCGGCTGCTCGCCGAGATCGCGGCCGACCCCGCCGCCGGTCTGGCCCGGCTGCGGGAGCGGGCCGACGCGGACGGCCCGGACGCCTCCGCATGACACGCCGCGCGCACCAGGGCGGCACACCGCAGCACCCGCCACGACAGGACCGACCGGAGGACGAAGCAGGCATGCCCACGAACGACCCGACCGAGCGTGCGATCGCCGTCGTCGGCATGTCCTGCAGGGTGCCCGGAGCCGACGACCTCGACGCCTACTGGCGGCTGCTGTGCGACGGCGTGGACGCGATCACCGAAGTGCCGGACGGGCGATGGGACCTCACCGGGACACCGGACGACACCCCCGGCCACGGAGGCGTGCGGCGCGGCGGATTCCTCGACGGCGTCGGCGACTTCGACCACGGCTTCTTCGGCATCTCGCCGCGCGAGGCCGCGGCCATGGACCCGCGCCAGCGGCTCGCCCTGGAGCTGAGCTGGACGGCCCTCGAACACGCCGGAGTCGTACCGGAGCAGCTGCGCGGCGGCCGGGCCGCGGTGTTCCTCGGCGCCACCGGCGACGACTACGCCGCGCTCGTCCACCGGCACGGCGGCGACGCGGTGTCCCACCACTCGATGGCGGGCCTCAGCCGCGGGGTGATCGCCAACCGCGTCTCCTACCACCTCGGCCTGCGCGGCCCCAGCCTCACCGTGGACGCCGCGCAGTCCTCCTCGCTGGTCGCCGTCCAGCTGGCCTGCGAGAGCCTGCGCTCGGGCGCGGCCACCCTGGCCCTGGCCGGTGGCGTGCACCTGAACCTCACCCCGGAGAGCACCCTCGCCTTCGCGCGGGCGGGCGCCCTGTCCCCGGACGGGCGCGCCCACACCTTCGACGCCCGCGCCAACGGAACCGTGCGCGGCGAGGGCGGCGGCGTGGTCGTCCTCAAGCGGCTTGCGGACGCGGTGGCCGACGGCGACCCCGTGCACTGCGTGCTGCTCGGCGGCGCCGTGAACAACGACGGCGGCGGCGAGGGGCTCACCGTCCCCGACGACGACGCCCAGCGGGAACTGCTGCGCGACGCCTACGCGCAGGCGGGCACCGATCCGGCACGCGTGCGGTACGTCGAGCTCCACGGCACCGGCACGCGCGCGGGCGACCCCGTCGAGGCGGCGGCGCTGGGAGCGGTGCTCGGCCGGGGACGCGAGGACACCGAGCCGCTCCTCGTCGGCTCGGTGAAGACCAACATCGGACACCTGGACGGCGCGGCGGGCATCGCCGGCCTGATCAAGGTCGCCCTGGCGGTGCGGAACGGTGCCCTGCCGCCCAGCCTGCACTACGCCGAGCCGCACCCGGCCATCCCCATGGACCGGCTGGGCCTGCGCGTCAACGACACGGCCCGGCCCTGGCCCGAGGGCCCGCGCCTGGCGGGCGTCAGCTCGTTCGGCGTGGGCGGCACCAACTGCCACCTGGTCGTCGCCGAGGCCCCGGCCGCCCCCGAGGAACCGGACGCGGCCGGATCCAGGGGCGTGTCGTCCTTCCCCGTCGTCGTGTCCGGCGCCGACGGCGCCGCGCTGCGCGCGCAGGCCCGGCGGCTGCTCGACCGGCTGGCGGCCGACCCTGAACTGCGGCCGGTGGACGTCGGGTTCGCCACCACGACCACCCGGTCGGTCCTCGCGCACCGTGCCGTCGTCGTCGCGGCGGACCGCGCCGAACTCGCCGGCGGCCTGACCGCCCTCGCGGCGGGCACCCCCTCGCCCCTCGTGGTCGACGGCGCGGCGGGCTCCGCGTCGGGCGTGGTCTGGGCGTTCCCCGGACAGGGCCCGCAGTGGGCCGGGATGGCCCTGGACCTGTGGGGCTCCCTGCCGGTGTTCGCCGCGCGGATGGACGCGTGCGCGCGGCTCCTCGACGACCGGGTCGACTGGTCGCTGCGCGACGTGCTCGCCGACGAGGACGCGCTGCTGCGCATGGACGTCATGCAGCCCGCGCTGTTCGCGGTGCAGGTGTCGCTCGCCGAGGTGTGGCGCGCGGCGGGGGTCACCCCGGACGCCGTCGTCGGGCACTCCCAGGGCGAGATCACCGCGGCCTGCGCGGCGGGGCTCATGCCCTTGGCGGACGGCCTGCGCCTGATGGTCGAACGCAGCCGCGCCATCACCGCACACCTCTCCGGCCACGGCGCGATGGCCCTCGTCGAGCTGGCGCACGCCGAGGTCGAGTCGGCGATCGCGGACGGCGGCTGGGACGAGGTGTCGATCGGCGCCGTGAACGGCCCGGACGCGATCGTCGTCTCCGGCCCGGTGGCCGCCGTCGACGCGGTCCTGGCCGACTGCCGTGCCCGTGGCGTACGGGCGCGGCGCGTACCGATCGACTACGCCTCGCACTCGCCGCACGTGGCAGGGATCCGTGACGAGGTCCTGGCGGCGGCGCGGCACGTCACCACCCAGGACGGCCCGGTCGCCTTCTACTCCACCGTCACCGGCGGCCCGCTCGACCCGGCCGACCTGGACGCCGGGTACTGGTACCGGAACCTCCGCGAACCCGTGCGCCTCGACGCCGCCGTACGCGCCCTGGCCGCCGACGGACACCGGGTGTTCGTGGAGGCCAGCCCGCACCCGGTCCTGACGATGGCCGTCCGGTCCACCCTCGACACGGTCGAGGACGCCGACGGCGCGGTCGTGCAGGGCACGCTGCGGCGCGCCGAGGACGGGGTCCGGCGGCTGCTCCTGTCGCTGGCCGCGCTGCACGTGCGGGGCATCCCCGTGGACTGGCGGCCGGTGTTCGAGGGCACCGGCGCCCGTGCCGTCGAGCTGCCCACGTACGCGTTCCAGCGCAGCACCCACTGGATCGCCGCCGCCCCGGCGCCTCACGCACCGCTCCCGTCGACGGCGCCGGTGCCCCGGACGACCCACGAGGACACGCTCGACGCCGCTCCCTCGGCCCCCGGCGAGGCCCTCGGCGAGGACGCGCTGCGCGCCCTGGTCCACTCCGAGGCGGCGGCCGTGCTCGGCCACACCGACGCGACGGCGATCGCGGCGGACCGCACGTTCAAGGAGTCCGGCTTCGACTCGGTCACCGCGGTCGAGCTCAGCACCCGGCTGGGCGACGCGACCGGGCTGCGGCTCGCCACCACGCTCGTCTACGACCACCCCACCCCGGCCGCGCTCGTGCGCCACCTCGACGACGCGCTCTCGGGGCACGCCGACGAGCGTGCCGGGGCCGCGGCGGGCCCCGCCCCCGACGACCCGATCGCCGTCGTGGGCATGAGCTGCCGGCTGCCCGGCGGCGTACGCACTCCCGAGGACCTGTGGCGGCTGGTCCACGACGGGGGCGACGCGATCTCGCCGTTTCCCGAGGACCGCGGCTGGACCCTGGACCCGGCGGCGACCGGACAGGTCCGCACCGGCGGATTCCTCGCGGACGCCCAGGACTTCGACGCCGAGTTCTTCCGCATCGGCCCGCGCGAGGCCCGCGCGATGGACCCGCAGCAGCGGCTGCTCCTCGAAGCGTCCTGGGAGGCGCTGGAACGCTCCGGGATCGACCCGGAGTCCCTGCGCCGCACCCGGACCGCCGTCTTCATGGGCGTGTCCGACCAGTCCTACGTCCCACCGCTGCACGAGACGTCCGACAGTTTCGGCGGCTACGCCCTGACGGGCGGCCTGCCGAGCGTGGCGTCCGGCCGCATCGCCTACACCCTCGGCTTCGAGGGACCCGCGCTGACGGTCGACACGGCGTGCTCGTCGTCGCTGGTGTCGCTGCACCTGGCGGCGGCGTCGCTGCGGTCGGGGGAGAGCACGCTGGCGCTGGCCGGCGGCGCCGAAGTGATGTCCACCCCCGGCATGTTCGTGGAGTTCGCGCGGCAGGGCGGGCTCTCGGCGGACGGGCGGTGCAAGGCGTTCGCCGACACCGCCGACGGCACGGGCTGGGCCGAGGGCGTGGGCGTACTGGTCCTGGAACGGCTGTCCGACGCGCGGCGCAACGGCCGCCGCGTCCTCGCCGTGCTGCGCGGCTCCGCCGTCAACCAGGACGGCGCGTCCAACGGCCTGACGGCGCCCAACGGCCCGTCGCAGGAGCGGGTGATCCGCGACGCGCTGGCGAACGCCCGGCTGTCCGCGTCCGACGTGGACGCCGTCGAGGCCCACGGGACCGGCACGACCCTGGGCGACCCCATCGAGGCGCGGGCGCTCCTTGCGACCTACGGACAGGGACGCGACCCCGAACAGCCGCTGTGGCTGGGCTCGTTGAAGTCGAACATCGGGCACGCGCAGGCCGCCGCCGGTGTCGCCGGTGTGATCAAGATGGTCCTCGCGCTCCGGGAGGGCGTGCTGCCGCGCACGCTGCACGTCGAGAAGCCGTCGCGGCACGTGGACTGGTCCTCGGGCGCCGTCGAGCTGCTCACCGAGCGGCGGGCGTGGCCCGAGACGGGCCGCCCGCGCCGCGCCGGAGTGTCGTCGTTCGGCATCAGCGGCACCAACGCGCACGTGATCATCGAGCAGGCGCCGGACGCCGAGGCGCGGGACGCGGCGCAGCCCGTCCCGGGTGCCCGACTCCCCGTACCTGTGCTGCTGTCCGCGAAGACCGAGGCCGCGCTGGCCGACCAGGCCGCGCGACTGGGGGAGCACCTCGCGGCCCGCACGGACCTGCGTCCGCTCGACGTCGGCTGGACGCTGGCCGCCTCGCGCACCACGTTCGAGCACCGCGCGGCCGTCGTGGCCGGCGACCGGGACGGCCTGCTGGCCGGGCTCGACGCGGTGGCGCAGGGTGCGCCGAAGGCGCCGGGCTCCGTCACCGGGGCGGCCGGGACCGCCGCGGGCCGTGTGGTCCTCGTCTTCCCCGGCCAGGGCTCGCAGTGGGCGGGCATGGCCGTGGAACTCCTCGACGCGGAGCCGGAGTTCGCCGAGCGGCTGCGGGCCTGCGCCGCGGCGCTCGCCGAGTTCGTCGACTGGGACCTGGAGGACGTGCTGCGGCAGGCCGAGGGCGCCCCGACCCTGGAACGGGTCGACGTGGTCCAGCCCGCGTCCTGGGCGGTCATGGTCTCGCTCGCGGCGCTCTGGCGCGCGTACGGAGTCGAGCCGGCCGCCGTCGTGGGCCACTCCCAGGGCGAGATCGCGGCGGCGTGCGTGGCCGGTGCCCTGTCGCTGCGGGACGCGGCCCGCGTGGTCGCGCTCCGCTCCCGTGCCATCGCCGGTGGCCTGGCGGGACGCGGCGGGATGATGTCGGTGGCGCTGCCCGCCGCACAGGTCGAGGACCGCCTGGCGGAGTGGGACGGCCGGCTCGCCGTGGCCGCGCTGAACGGCCCGAACGCCACGGTCGTGGCCGGTGACCCCGAGGCCCTCGACGCCCTGTACACCGCCTGCAAGGCGCAGGACATACGGGCCCGCAAGGTCCCGGTCGACTACGCCTCGCACACCTCCCACGTGGAGCGCATCGAGGAGGAGCTGGCACGGGTGCTCGCGGACCTGCGCCCCGAGCCCGCCCGGGTGCCGTTCTACTCGACCGTGGAGAGCGACTGGCTGGGCGAGGGCCTGGCCGACGCCGGGTACTGGTACCGCAACCTGCGTCAGACCGTGCACTTCCACTCCGCCGTCACCGCGCTCGCCGAGCAGGGCCACGACACGTTCATCGAGGTGAGCTCCCACCCGGTGCTCACCATGAGCATCCAGGAGATCCTGGAGGACGGCGACGCGGCGCCGGGCGCGGCTGTCTGCGGATCGCTGCGCCGCGACGAGGGCGGCCCTGACCGCTTCCTGGCCTCGGTCGCCGAGGTGTGGACGCGGGGCATCGGCGTCGACTGGGGCACCCGGTTCGCCGGCGCGTCGCGGGTCGACCTGCCGACGTACGCCTTCCAGCGCCGCCGCCACTGGCTCGACGCCACCGCCGACCAGCCGCTGCTGGGCCGGGCCGTGGAGCTCGCCGACGGCGCGGGCACCGTCCTGACCGGGCGGCTCTCGCTGCGCTCGCGCCCCTGGCTGACCGACCACCGCGTGCTCGGGCAGGCCGTGGTCCCCGGGACCGCCCTGCTCGACATGGCCCTGCGCGTCGGCGACACGGTCGACGAACTGACCCTGCACACCCCGCTGGTGGTCCCGGAGCGGGACGAGGTCGAGGTCCAGCTGACGGCGGCGGCACCGGACGAGGAAGGCCGGCGCGCCATACGGATCCACGGACGCGTCCCGGGCGCCGCCGACGCGGCGTGGCAGCTGCACGCCACGGGCACGGTCACCACGGCCGGGCCCGTCGAGGCGGACGTCGCGCTGGCCGAGTGGCCGCCCGCCGGGGCCGTCCCCGAGGACCGCACGGCCTGGTACGACGAACTCGCCGGGCGCGGCCTGGAGTACGGACCGGCGTTCCGCAACCTGCACCGCGTCTGGCGCCACGGAGACGACCTGCTCGCCGAGGTGGCGCTGCGGGACGAGGCCGGACCGTTCGGCGTGCACCCGGCGCTCCTCGACGCGGTGCTCCACCCCCTGGTCCTCGAACAGCCCGGCACGAACGTGCCGTTCTCGTGGGCCGGGGTGCGTCTGGTGCGGGGCGGCGCGACCCGGCTGCGCGTGCGGATCTCCCCCCTCGGCGAAGGCAGGGCGTCCCTCGACGTCTCCGACGGCAGCGGCGTCCAGGTGCTCTCCGTCGACTCGCTGACCCTGCGGCCGCTGGACGCGCGGCGCACCCACCCCAAGCTCTTCCACGTCGAGTGGCGCGAGGTCTCCGCACCCGCGTCGGCCGCCGTACCGGACCCCACGACGGTGGTCCTGCCGGTGACGCCCGGCACCGCGGACGTGCCCGCCGCCGTCCACGAGACCGCCGAGTACGTCCTCCACCACGTACGCACATGGCTGGGGGAGAACACCGGCGGCGCCTCCCGGCTGGTCGTCGTCACCCGGCGTGCCACGGCCGTGGGGAGCGGCGACGACGTCGACCTCGCCGCCGCCACCGTGTGGGGGCTGCTGCGGCCCACGCAGACCGAACACCCCGGCCGCGTCGTCCTGATGGACATCGACGGCGCGAAGGGCGACGGGGACGGGGGCACCGGCGAACCGGCCGCCGACGACCTCGCCCGCGCGCTGGCGCTCGGCGAACCGCAGGTGGCGGTGCGGGCGGGCCGCGTGTTCGTGCCCCGGCTCGCCCGCGGCTCCGTCCCCGCGCCCGACCCCGCCCGCCCGGCCCTCGGCCCCGAGGGCACGGTCCTGATCACCGGCGGCACCGGCGGCCTCGGCGCCACCGTGGCGCGGCGCCTGGTCACCGACCACGGCGTACGCGACCTGCTGCTGGTCAGCCGCCGGGGCGGGGCCGCCGACGGCGCGGACGACCTGGTGGCCGAGCTGACCGCGCGGGGCGCCTCGGTCACCGTCGCCGCCTGCGACGTCGCCGACCGCGACGCGCTCGCCGCGCTCCTCGCGGACATCCCCGCCGCGGCGCCGCTGCGCGCCGTGGTGCACGCCGCCGGGCGCATGGACGACGCCGCGACACTGACCCTGGAGCCCGAGCGGCTGCACGCGGTGCTGACCCCGAAGACCGACGCCGCCTGGCACCTGCACGAGCTCACCCGGGACCTGGACCTCTCGGCGTTCGTCCTGTTCTCCTCGGTCACCGCCACGGTCGGCTTCGCCGGCCAGGCCAACTACGCGGCGGGCAACGCGTTCCTCGACGCGCTCGCCCAGCACCGGCACGCCGCCGGACTGCCCGCGCTCTCCCTCGGCTGGGGGCTGTGGGAGCAGCGCACCGGCATGACCGAGCGCCTCGACGACGCCGACAGGCAGCGGATGCTCCGGATGGGCCTGCGTCCGCTGCCCACCGACGACGGTCTGGCGCTCCTCGACCTCGCGCTGGGGGCCGACCGCGCGCATCTGGTGCCCGCGTGGCTCGACGTGGCCGCACTCCGTGACACCGAACCGCCTGCCCTGCTCAGGCAGTTGGCGCCCGCAAGGACCGCGCGGACGGACCGGGCGAGGGGTGGCGCCGAGTCGCTGCGGGAGCGGCTGCTGCCGCTGCCCGACCGCGACCGGGAGCTGACGGTGCGCCGACTGGTGCTGGCGGAGATCGGCACCGTCCTCGGCGGGGCCGGGGCACCGGACGCGCCTGCCGACCGCGGCTTCACCGACCTGGGCTTCGACTCACTGACGGCCCTGGAGCTGCGCAACCGCCTCTCCACCCTCACCGGTCTCACCCTGACCGCCACGGTGACGTTCGACCACCCGAGCCCGGCCGCGCTGGCCCGTCATCTGCTGGGACGGCTCGCGCTGGACCCGCAGGCCTCGACGGCGGCCCCGCCGGCGGACGTCCGGCCGGGGGCCCCTGCCGTCGCGCCCGACCCCGCCGTCCCGGACGGAGCCCCCGTCCTCGCCGACCTCGACCGGCTCGCGCTCAGCGTGGGCGGCGTCGACGACGACGGACTGCGCGCGGCCGTCACCGACCGGCTCCTCGCACTCCTGGGGGCGGTCGCCGTCGGCCCGGAACCCGCCGGTGCGGTGGAGCCCCCGCACGACGAGCAGATCGCCGCGGCCGACGCGGACCAACTCTTTTCTCTGATCGACGATGAGCTGGGAAGGCCCTGAACCATGACCGACGGGAAGCTGCTCGACTACCTCAAGCGGGTCACGACCGAGCTGCGTGACACTCGCCGGAGGCTGGCCGAGGCGGAGGCGGGCCCGTCCCGCCACGAGCCGGTCGCGATCGTGGGCATGGCGTGCCGGTTCCCCGGCGGCGCCACGTCGCCCGAGGAACTGTTCCGGCTGGCCGTCGACGGCGTGGACGCCGTGTCGGAGTTCCCGACGAACCGCGGCTGGGACCTGGAGGGGCTCTACGACCCCGACCCGGAACAAACCGGCACGAGCTACACGCGCCAGGGCGGATTCCTCCACGACGCCGCGGAGTTCGACGCCGCCTTCTTCGGCATGTCGCCCCGCGAGGCGCTGGCCACCGACCCGCAGCAGCGACTGCTCCTGCAGACGTCCTGGGAGGCGCTGGAGCGCGCGGGCATCGACCCGGCCGCCCTGCGCGGCAGCCGCACCGGCGTCTTCGCGGGCGTCATGTACGGCGACTACTCCTCGCGCCTGGGCGGCGGCACCGGAGGCTTCGAGGGGCAGCTGCTCACCGGCAGCCTGCCGAGCGTGGCGTCCGGCCGCGTCTCGTACACGTTCGGCTTCGAGGGACCCGCGGTGACGGTCGACACGGCGTGTTCGTCGTCGCTGGTGTCGCTGCACCTGGCGGCGGCGTCGCTGCGGTCGGGGGAGAGCTCGCTGGCGCTGGCCGGCGGTGTGGCGGTGATGGCGACGCCCACGACGTTCGTGGAGTTCTCCCGTCAGCGCGGCCTCTCCGCGGACGGCCGGTGCAAGGCGTTCTCGGACACGGCCGACGGCACGGGCTGGTCGGAGGGCGTGGGCGTACTGGTCCTTGAACGGCTGTCCGACGCGCGGCGCAACGGCCACCGGGTCCTCGCCGTGCTGCGCGGCTCCGCCGTCAACCAGGACGGCGCCTCCAGCGGTCTCACCGCGCCCAACGGGCCCTCGCAGGAGCGGGTGATCCGCGACGCGCTGGCGAACGCCCGGCTGTCCGCGTCCGACGTGGACGCGGTCGAGGCGCACGGCACCGGGACGCGGCTGGGCGACCCCATCGAGGCGCAGGCGCTGCTCGCGACGTACGGCCAGGAGCGGGACGTCCCCCTGTGGCTGGGATCGCTCAAGTCCAACATCGGTCATACGCAGGCCGCCGCGGGCGTCGCCGGTGTCATGAAGATGGTGATCGCCCTCCAACAGGGCCTGCTGCCAAGGACGTTGCACGTCGAGCGTCCTTCACGGCACGTGGACTGGTCCTCCGGCGCGGTCGAGCTGCTGACCGAGCAGCGGGCCTGGCCCGAGACGGGCCGTCCCCGCCGCGCCGGGGTGTCGGCCTTCGGGGCCAGCGGCACGAACGCGCACGTGATCATCGAGCAGGCGCCCGCGGAGCCGGGCGCGGACGCGGTGGACACCAGCGCGACGGACACCGACGGGGCCGCGCCGCGGCACCGCACCCCGGCCGTGGTGCCGGTGCTGGTGTCGGGCGGCACCGGGGCGGCGCTGCGCCGGCAGGCGGAACGGCTGCGCCAGTGGCTGGAGAACCACCCCGAGGCGCCCCTGGTGGACATCGGGTACTCCACCCTGACGGCCCGTGCCGCCCTGCACCACCGCGCACTCGTCGTCGCCGGTGACCGCGCCGAACTCGGCGCCGGACTGGCCGCGTTGGCGGCGGGCGAGTCGACTCCCGAGGTCGTGGAGGGCACCGTCGCCGCCGAGTCCGGCGTGGTGTGGGTGTTTCCCGGCCAGGGCTCGCAGTGGGTCGGCATGGCCCGGGGACTGCGCGAGTCGTCCCCGGTCTTCGCCGCCCGGATGGACGAGTGCGAGCAGGCGCTGAGCGGACTGGTCGACTGGTCGTTGCGGGACGTGCTGGACGACGAGGCGGCGCTGGCCCGGGTGGACGTGGTCCAGCCCGCGCTGTGGGCGGTCATGGTCTCGCTCGCCGAGGTGTGGCGCGCGGCCGGGCTCGTGCCGTCCGCCGTGGTGGGCCACTCCCAGGGTGAGATCGCCGCGGCCTGCGCGGCCGGCGGCCTCTCCCTGGCGGACGGCGCCCGCGTGGTCGCCCTGCGCTCCCGCGCCATCCTGGAGATCGCCGGAGCGGGCGGTATGGTGTCCCTCGCCCTGGCGGCCGACGCCACCCGCGCCCTGCTGGCGCCCTGGGAGGGCCGCATCTTCGTCGCCGCCGTCAACGGCGCCCGCTCCACCGTCGTCTCCGGCGAGGCGGCCGCCCTGGACGATCTCCTCGCCCACTGCGCGGCCGAGGAGATCCGCGCCCGCCGCATCCCCGTGGACTACGCCTCGCACTCCGCGCACGTGGAGCGGATCCGCGACCGGATCCTCGCGGACCTCGCGGACCTCGCCCCCCGTTCCGGTTCCGTCCCCTTCCACTCCACCGTCACCGGACAGGTCCTGGACACCGCGGGCCTCGACGCCGCCTACTGGTACGAGAACCTGCGCACCACCGTCCGCTTCGCCCCCGTCGTCGACGCGCTCCTCGCCGACGGGCACCTGACCTTCGTCGAGTGCAGCCCGCACCCCGTCCTCGCGTTCGGCATCGAGGAGACCGCGCAGGACGCCGACAGCCCCGCCCTGGTGGTCGGTTCGCTGCGCCGCGACGAGGACGCCACCCGGCAGCTGCACCTGTCCATGGCGCGCCTGTACGCCCACGGCGTCCCGGTGCACTGGCGGCCCGGCTTCGAGGGCACCGGCGCCCGCGCCGCGGACCTGCCCACCTACGCCTTCGATGCGACGTCCTACTGGCTCCGGCCGCCCAGCCCGCTCCTGAACGAGCCGGTCGAACTGGCCGACGGCGGACAGACCGTCCTGACCGGCAGGCTGTCCCTGCGCACCCACCCGTGGCTCGCCGACCACCGCGTACGGGGCCAGGTGGTCGTTCCCGGCACCGCCCTCCTGGAGATGGCGCTCCACACGGGCGGCACGGTCGACGAACTCACCTTCCGGACACCGCTGGTCATCCCCGAGCGGGGCGAGGTCGAGATCCAGCTCACCGTGGGAACGGCCGACGACGCGGGGGCGCGGCCGCTGCGGCTGCACGCCCGCGCCCCGGAGACCGACTGGCAGCTGCACGCCACCGGCGCGCTCCTCGACACCGAGGGCGAGCGCGGCACCGAGGACCCCGTGCCGTGGCCGCCCACCGGCGCCGAGCGCGTCGACCTGACGTCCTGGTACGCCGATCTGGCCGAGCGCGGACTGGAGTACGGGCCGGGCTTCCGCGGCCTGCGGAACCTGTGGCGGCACGGCGACGAGCTGTACGCCGAGGTCACCCTGCCCGAGCCGGTACGGCCCGCGCTGCTCGACGCCGCCCTGCACGCCCTGGACCTCAAGACCACGCCCGCCATGCCGTTCTCGTTCACCGGCGTCCGCTGGCTCGACGCGGACGCGGCGGCCGAACCGACCGCCCTGCGGGCCCGGCTCACCCCGCTGGAGAGCGGCGCCGTCGCCCTGCGCCTCTCCGACGGCGCCGGCCGCGGCGTCCTCGCGGCCGATTCGCTGACGCTGCGCCCGATCGACGGCCTGAGCCTCGACGCCGGCCGCGGCGCGCTGTTCGGCGTCGACTGGGTGCCCGTACACCTGGACACCACGCGCACCGAGACGCCCGTCGAGGCCACCGTGCTGCGCTGCCCCGTCGTCGGCGGCGAGCTGTCCGACCGGGTACGGGCGCTGACCTCCGAGGTCCTCGGCGGCCTCCAGGCCTGGCTCGCCGACCCGGACACCGGCGACGCGCGCCTGGTCGTGGTGACCCGGCACGCCGTGACGACCGGCGCGAGCCCCGCCGAGGAGACCGACCCCGCGGCCGCCGCCGTGTGGGGGCTCGTGCGCTCGGCGCAGACCGAGCACCCGGACCGGATCCTGCTCGTCGACACCGACGGCGCGGACACCGCAGGGACCGAGGGGGACGCGGACGGACTCACCGGCCTCCTGCCGGCTCTGCTCGCCTCCGACGAGCCCCAACTCGCCGTACGCGACGGCAGGGCGAGCGCCCCGAGACTGGTCCGCGCGAAGCCGGCCGGAACCACGGCGGACCCGGCGGTCACCGCCGCGCTGCCCACCGACGGCACCGTACTGATCACCGGCGCGTCCGGCACCCTGGGCGGCCTGGTGGCACGCCACCTCGTGGCCGAGCACGGCGTACGCCACCTGCTGCTCGTCAGCCGCCGGGGCGCGGACGCGCTCGCGGCCGAACTGACCGGGCTCGGCGTGACCGCGACCTCCGCCGCGTGCGACACGGGGGACCGCGCCGCGCTCGCCGACCTCCTCGCGGCCCTCCCGGGGGACCGCCCGCTGCGGGCCGTCGTGCACGCCGCAGGAACCCTCGACGACGGGGTGACCGGCTCGCTGACGCCCGAACGTCTGGACGGCGTCCTCGCGGCCAAGGCCGACGGCGCCCTGCACCTCCACGAGCTGACCCGCGACCTCGACCTGACGGCCTTCGTGCTGTTCTCCTCGGTCGCCGCCACCCTGGGCACCGCGGGACAGGGCAACTACGCCGCCGCCAACGCCTTCCTCGACGCCCTGGCACACCACCGCCGTGCGCAGGGGCTGCCCGCCCTCTCCCTCGGCTGGGGCCTGTGGGCCGAGCGCAGCGACCTGACCGGCCGCCTCGACGAGGCCGACCTGGCCCGTCTGGGCGACGCCGGCGTCCTCCCGCTCGCCACCGACGAGGGGCTCGCGCTCCTCGACGCCGCACTCGGCACGGACCGCGCCCACCTCGTCCCCGTACGCCTCGACCGCGAGGCCGCCCGGTCCGCCGCGGGCACACTGCCGCCGCTGCTGCGCGCCCCGGCACCGGCCCGCCGCCCCCGCACCGCCGTCGCCGCCCCGTCGGGAGCGGCCACCGGCACGGGGGAGGGCGAAGGGCTGCGCGCGGTCCCCGCCGCGGAGCGCGCGGACGTCGTCGCCGAGCTGGTGCGCGGCGAGGTCGCCGCGGCCCTCAAGTTCGGGTCGGCCGACGAGATCGACCCCGACGCCGAGCTGCTGCGCCTCGGCCTCACCTCCCTGACCGCACTGGAGCTGCGCAACCGGCTCGGTGCCCGCACCGGGCTGCGGCTGCCCGCGACCATGGTCTTCGAGCACCGCACCCCGCGGGCCGTCGCCCGGTTCATCGCCGGGAAGCTGACCGACGAGGAGCCGGTCACCGCCGCCGCCACCGGTCCGGCGGAGGCCGGGGAGAGCACGGACGGCCGCATCGCGATCATCGGTGTCGCCGGGCGGTACCCGCTGGCCGACACCGTCGGCCGGCTGTGGGACAACCTCGCCGCGGCGCGTCACTGCGTCCGCGAGGTGCCCGCCGAACGCTGGGACGCCACCGCCCACTTCGACCCGTCGGGGGTCACCGGCGCGTACAGCAAGTGGGCCGGGTTCATCGACGACGTCGACGCGTTCGACCCGCTGTTCTTCCAGATCTCGCCCGCCGAGGCCGAGGCGATGGACCCGCAGGAGCGCCTCTTCCTGCAGACCGCCGCCGCCACCCTGGACGACGCGGGCTGCCCGCCCGCGACGCTCGCCGCCCGGGGCCCGGTCGGCGTGTTCGTCGGCGTGATGGGCAGCGACTACGAGTGGATGAGCGGCGCGGCGAACGCGCGCGGCGTGCCGACCGAGGCGCACTCCCGGCACTGGTCGATCGCCAACCGCGTCTCGCACTCCTTCGACTTCACCGGGCCCAGCATGGCGGTGGACACCGCCTGCTCGTCCTCCCTGACCGCGATCCACCTGGCCTGCCAGAGCATCGCCGCGGGCGAGTGCGCCGCCGCCGTCGCCGGTGGCGTCAACCTGATCCTGCACCCCAAGCACCTGCGCGCTCTCGCGCAGTCCGGGATGCTCTCGCGCGACGACCGGCTCAAGGCGTTCGGTGCGGGCGCGGACGGCTTCGTCGACGGCGAGGGCGTGGGCGCCGTCCTGCTCAAGCCGCTCGCCGCGGCGCTCGCCGACGGGGACCGCGTCCTCGGCGTGATCCGCGGCTCGGCCGTCAACGCGGTCGGCGACGCGGGCGGTTACACCGTGCCGAGCGCCTCCGCCCAGGCGGCGGTCGTCCGCGGCGCCCTCGACCGCGCCCGCGTGGCAGCCGACACCATCGGCTGTGTCGAGGCCCACGGCACCGGCACGCTGCTCGGCGACCCCATCGAGATCGCCGGCCTGACGGACGTCTTCGGCGGGGCCGCCGACGACCCGGCGCGCCGGGCGTCGCGGCCCACGATCTCGGTCGGTTCGGTGAAGACCAACATCGGCCACCTGGAGTCGGCGGCCGGCATCGCCGGTCTGACGAAGGTCCTGCTGCAGGTGCGGCACCGCACCCTGGTGCCCTCGCTCCACTCGGCCGAGCCCAACCCGGAGATCGACTTCGCCGCCACGCCGTTCGTGGTGCAGCAGACCCGCGAGCCCTGGACGCGGCTGGAGCGGCCCGCACCCGACGGAACCGCGCGCGAACTGCCGCTGCGCGCCGTCATCAGCTCTTTCGGCGCCGGTGGCGCCAACGCCTGCCTGGTCGTGGAGGAACACCTGCCGACCGGCCCCGACGACGGAGAACGACCCGTGACCGACGAAGGCCAGGAGCACCTCCTCGTCCTCTCCGCGAAGAGCGAGGAACGTCTGCGTGCGTACGCGGGGGACCTCGCCGCCTTCCTGACGGGCGGCGCGACGCCGCGCGACACGGACGAGGCCCCGACGCCGCAGGACGCGCGGGCCGCCGCGGGCCGTCTCGGCCTGCGCCTGGCCGCCGACCTCGCCGGCCTGGACGCGGCCGCCCTCGACCTCGCGACCGACCTCGTGGACTGCGGCTTCGGCGTGACCGAACGCGCCCGCTACCACGCGCTGCTCGCCCAGGAGCTGGGTGTCGACCGGCTGCCCGAGGCCGCCCTGACGGCGGACACCATCGGCGCGCTCGCCGCCGCCGTGGCCGACCTGATGCCGCGCGCGGCGGTCGTGGACGCGGAGGTCGCCGACGCGGCGGGCCCGTGGCTCGCCGATGTCGCCCACACCCTCCAGTCCGGGCGCACGGCCCATGAGTTCCGGCTCGCGCTGCCCGCCACGACGACGGCCGGCGCGGCGCGGCTCCTCGCCGCTTACGCGGCGGGCGCGGAGGCCGCCGGGACGGTGCTCACCGGCCGGGCCGCCCGCGCCGGGGCCCGCCTCTCCGACGGCGACGCCGCCGCGCTGCGGGAGTCCGTGACGCGCCGCGACCTGACGGCGGTGGCCGAGCGCTGGGTGGCGGGGGCCGCGGTCGACTGGGCGGCGCTCGCCCATCCGGCCGCGCGCAGGATCGAGCTGCCCGGCTACCCGTTCGCCCGCAAGCGGCTCTGGATACCCGAGCCGTCCGCCGACAGCCGTGCGGAGGTCCCGGAGATCCCGGTGACCCCTGAGGTCCCTGTGGTCCGGTCGGCCGTGGCGGCCGACGCCCCGGTGGCGGCCGACGGGCGGCAGCGCGTGGCGCCCGCCGTCGTGGAAGTCCTCTCCGGGTACGCCCGGTTGGACGCCGCGTCGGTCTCCGGGCTGCTCGGCGTCTACCAGCGCATGGGTGCCTTCAGGAGCCCGGGGGAGCGGCACCGTTGCGAGGAGCTGCGCGGCGGTCTCGGCATCCGGGACAAGTTCCGGCGGCTGCACGAGGCGATCCTCGACCTCCTCGCCGCGCACGGGTTCCTCACCCGTGACGGTGACGCCTTCACCGCCACCGCGGCGGTCGGCGGCGCGGACGGCGCCACGGCGGCGGACCGCTGGGAGGCCGACTTCGCGGCCCTCGTGACCGGATACCCGGACGTCGCGCCGACGGCGGACCTCAACCGCGCGTTCCTGCGGGCGTACCCGGCCCTGCTGCGCGGCGAGGTCGTGGGGACCGAGGTCATGTTCCCCGACTCCTCGATGGAGCTGGTGCAGGACCTCTACCAGGGCAACCCGCTCACCGACTTCTTCAACCTGCTGGTCGCCGACACGGTCCGCGCCCATCTGGACGCCTGCCTGCCGCAGGCCGCGGCCGGTGAGACCTTCCAGGTCGTGGAACTGGGCGCCGGGACCGGCGCCACCAGCGAGAAGGTCCTTCCCGCGCTCGCCGGCCACCCGGACCGCGTCGGCTACACCTTCACCGACATCTCCCCGCGCTTCCTGGAGTACGGCCGCGAGCGGTTCGCCGCACACCACCCGTACGTACGCTTCCAGCTGCTCAACCTGGAACGGGGCCTGGCCGAGCAGGACTTCGTGCCGGGTTCGGCCGACGCGGTCCTCGCCACCAACGTCGTCCACGCCACGCGCAACCTGCGGACCACCCTGCGCAAGATGAGGGAACTGCTCAAGCCCGGCGGGCTGCTGGTGCTCAACGAACTCACCTCGATCCGCCCGTATCTGACCCTGGGCGGCGGCGTCATGGAGGGCTGGTGGGCGTTCCAGGACGGCGAGCTGCGCATCCCCAACTCGCCGCTGGCCGCGCCCGACAGCTGGATCCGTCTCCTTGAGGAGGAGGGGTACGCGAACGTCAGGGCGCTGGGCGCCGAGGGCGCGGAACTTGGCCAGCACGTCCTGGTCGCGCAGAACGCGGCGGTGCGCGAGGAGGCGGCACCCGCGGTGAGCGAGCCCGCGACCGCGTCCGGCGCGGTGGTGCCCGCGGTGCCCGCCGACGCGGGGGACGCGGTCACCGACCGGCTCGGTGAACTCCTGGAACGCGTGCTGAAGTTGGACGAGCGCATCGACCCGGACCGTCCGCTGGTGGACTACGGCTTCGACTCGCTCAGCGGAATGAAGATCGTGGCCGTCGTGGAGGACGCCTTCGGTGTCAACGTGCCGCTGGAGGAGTTCTTCGCCCGGCCGACGCTGACGGAGCTGTCCGAGCACCTGCGGTCGGACTGGCTCGCCGACGCGGCGACCACGGAGGCCGTGACCGGCGTGACGGCCACGGTGCCCGCCGAGGTGAGCACCACCGCGACGGCCACCGTGACGGCACCGCCCGCCGCGGACCTCGCCGCCCCGGCCCTGGTGACACCCGCCTCCCAGGTCCCCGTCCCCGCCCGCGTCCCCGGCACGCCGCCCGCCGTACGCACCGCGGCCCAAGCGGTCCTGCGTCCCCGCGGCGACGCGTCCCTGACCGATCACCCGATGTCGCAGGGGCAGCGCGCGCTCTGGGTGATCGAGCAGATCGCACCCGGCAACGGCGCCTACAACCTGCCGCTCGCCTTCTGGCTCGACGACGACGTCGACGTCCTCACGCTGCGCGTGGTCCTGCAGGACCTCCTCGACCGGCACGAGGAACTGCGCGCGACCGTGCGGACGGACGAGGACGGTCCGTTCATCCGGATCGCCGCCGAGCCGGAGTTGCCGTTCCGGCAGGTCTTCCTCACCTCCGTCGCGGACGAGGACCTCCGCGACCGGATCCACGCCGAGATGCGCGAGCCCTTCGACCTGGCGAACGGTCCGCTCCTGCGGGCCACCCTCTACACCCTCGGCGACGGCCGACAGGCGCTCCATCTCACCGTCCACCACCTGGTGCTCGACGGCCTGTCCATCCCGCTGCTGCTCGCCGAGGTGGAGCGCGGCCACCGCGCCCTGCGCGAGGGGCGTCCGCTGCCCGCAGGGCGGCCCGCCCGCACCTTCGGCGACTTCTGCGCCGACCAGCGCGAACTCCTCGCGGGACCGCGGTCGGAGCGGCTGCGGACGTACTGGATCGACCGCCTGAGGGACCGCGGGACCTCCGTGGCGCTGCCGCTGGACCGGCCGCGCCCGGCCGTGCCCACCTTCCGGGGCGCGAGCGTCGGCGGGGTCGTCCCCGCCGACGTCACCGCGCGGGCGCGGGACCTCGCCTCGACGGCCCGCGCCTCGCTGTCCAGCGTCATGCTGGCGGCCTACTTCGCGCTGCTGCACCGCTACAGCGACCAGGAGGACATCGCCGTCGGCACCCCGACCGCCGGCCGGCCCGCCGACGGCTACGACGACGTGCTCGGCTACTTCATGAACATGGTGGTCCTGGCCGAGCGCGTCGACGGCGCGGAGGCCTTCCGCGACCTGGTCCGCCGGATCCACCAGATGGTCCTGGGCGCCCTCGAACACAGTGCGTACCCGCTGATCACGCTCTCCGAGGAGCTGCGCAGGGAGAAGCCGGGCAGCGCCACGGACGCGCTGTTCGACGTGGCCTTCTACTTCCACAACTGGGCGCGCGACATGCCGGAGGACGGCGTGGTGCGCGGCCGCGTCGGCGGAGTCCACCAGGAGGGCGAGTTCGACCTGACGCTGGACCTGGTCGACCACCCCGAGGGCTGCCGGTTCACGCTCAAGTACAACCCTGACCTGTTCGACGCCGCCACGGTGGAGCGGTTCGGCGCCCACTTCGTCACGCTGCTGTCGGCGGCCGTCGCCGCGCCCGGTGCCGCGGTCGGCGACCTGGACCTGCTCACCGGCCACGAGCGCGCGCGGCTCGCGCCGCCCGTGGGCGTCGACCACCCGGCCGACACCCTCGTCTGGGACCTGGTGCGGCGTCAGATCGACGCGCGGCCCGCGGCGGTGGCGGTCCGGTACGACGACACGGTGCTGACCTACCGTCACCTCGGAGACCGGGTCGCGGCGTTGGCCACCCGGCTGCGCGCCGCGGGCGTCGGCCGGGGACGCGCCGTCGGCGTACTGCTGCCGCGCGACGCCGACCTGCCGGTGGCGCTGCTCGCGGTGCAGGCCGCGGGCGGCACGTACGTACCGTTCGACCCCGCCTACCCGCAGGAGCGCCTCGCCTACATGGCGCAGGACGCGGGGCTGCACCTGATGCTCACGCACTCCTCCGTCGGCACCGAGTGGGGCGGGACGGTGCCCCGGCTCCTGATCGACGCGGACGAACAGCCGCCCGCGATGCCCTCACCCGGTCCGGCGGGCCCCTCGGACGCCGCGTACGTCATCTACACCTCCGGTTCCACCGGCCGCCCCAAGGGTGTCCGTGTGCCGCACCGCGCGCTCACCAACTTCCTCTGGTCGATGGCCCGCGAGCCCGGCTTCGGGCCGGGGGACACGCTGCTTGCGCTGACCACCGTGTGCTTCGACATCTCGGGACTCGAGCTCTACCTCCCGCTGATCACCGGCGGCACGGTGGAGGTGGCGCCCACCGAGGTCGCCCAGGACGGCATGCGGCTGCGCGAGGCCCTCGAACGCGGCACCGCCACCGTCGTCCAGGCCACCCCGGCGACCTGGAGCATGCTCCTGGCCGCCGGCTGGCAGGGGAACCCGGATCTCACCGTCCTGTGCGGCGGCGAGGCGCTGCCCGCCGAGACGGCGGAGGCACTCCTCGCGGGCAACCGCGCGGTGTGGAACCTCTACGGCCCCACCGAGACCACCATCTGGTCGGCGGTGAGCCGGCTGCGCCGGGGCGAGCGCGTCACCATCGGCGCCCCGATCGACAACACCGCGCTGTATGTGCTCGACCGCGCGCGCAGGCCGGTGCCGACCGGGGTGCCCGGTGAGCTGTACATCGGCGGGCACGGCGTGGCCGACGGCTATCAGGGCCGCCCCGAACTGACCGCCGAGCGCTTCCTGCCCGATCCGTTCGCGAGCGGGAGCGACGCGCGGATGTACCGCACCGGCGACCTGGTGCGCAGGCTCGCCGACGGGCGCATCGACTACCTCGGCCGGATCGACTCCCAGGTCAAGGTGCGCGGCCACCGTGTCGAGCCGGAGGAGATCGAGTCGGCGCTGCGACGCCTGGAGGGCGTACGCGACGCGGTCGTGGTGGCACGTGGCCAGGGCGGCGGCGACCGTTCGCTGCTCGCCTGCTACGTGCTCGCCGACGGGGCCGCCGAACCGACCAGGGACCGGCTGGCGGCCTGGCTGCCGGCCTACATGCTCCCGGACGCGCTGGTCCGGGTGACCGGGTTCCCGCACACGCTCAACGAGAAGGTCGACCGCACCACGCTGGCGACCCTGCCGCTGTCCGAGCTGCGGTCCCGCTTCGGCGCCCCCGGCGCGGGGCTGCCCGAGCCCGTGGTCGCGGGCGCCGGCGCGGGCGGCCGCGTGCGGGCCCTGAGGGACGAACTGGCCCTGAAGGTGAGCCGGTTGGCCGGGGTGGGCCCCGAGGAGATCGGCCCGCACACCCCGCTCGGCGAGGTCGGCATGAACTCGGTGAGCTTCACCGCGCTCAGCGCGGACCTGCGCAAGGAGTACGGCATCGAGGTGTACCCCACGCTCTTCTACCGCCGGGGCACACTGGCCGCCCTGGCCGAGCACCTGTGGCAGGAGCACCCCGCCGAACTGACCGCACGCTTCAAGAGCGTCGCGGGCACGGTCGCTCCCGCCGTCGCCGCGCGGCCCGCGCAGGCCGCCACACCGGCCGGGCACAGGACCGGCGGCGACGTCGCGGTCATCGGCATGGCGGGCCGCCTGCCCGGATCGGCCGACCTCAAGGAGTTCTGGGACCACCTGGCCGCCGGGGACGACCTGGTGACCGAGGTCCCCGCGGACCGCTGGGACCAGGGCGCCGAGGCGAACCCCCGGACGCGGTGGGGCGGTTTCCTGCCCGACGTGGACCGCTTCGACGCCGCCTTCTTCGGGATCTCCCCGCGCGAGGCGGAGCTGATGGACCCGCAGCAGCGCCTGCTGCTCGAAGTGGTCTGGTCGGCCGTCGAGGACGCCGGATACCGGCCGTCCGACCTGGCGGGCAAGCGCGTAGGGGTGTTCATCGGCGTCGCGGGCGCCGACTACCTCCAGGCGCAGCGGGACGCCGGATGCCCGCCGCAGGCCCACACCGCCACCGGCGGCGCCCTGTCGGTCATCCCGAACCGCGTCTCGTACCTGCTGGACCTGCGCGGTCCGAGCATGGCCGTGGACACGGCCTGCTCCGGTTCGCTCACCGCCGTCCACCAGGCCTGCGCCGCGCTGCGCGACGGCACCTGCGACCTGGCGATCGCGGGCGGCGTCAACCTGATCCTGTCGCCGCGCGTGTACGACGTGCTGGACCAGGGCGAGATGCTCAGTGCCGACGGCCGCTGCAAGACCTTCGACAGCCGGGCCGACGGCTATGTGCGCGGCGAGGGCGTCGGGGTCGTGCTGCTCAAGCCGGACGACCGGGCCCAGGGCGACGGCGACGCCGTCCACGCCGTGATCAAGGCGGCCACCGCCAACCACGGCGGCCGCACCACCTCGCTCACCGCACCCAACCCGGACGCCCAGGCCGACCTGCTCGTCGAGGCCTACCGCGCCGCCGACGTGGCCCCGGAGACCGTGGGGTACATCGAGACGCACGGCACCGGCACCGCGCTGGGCGACCCGATCGAGACCACCGGCCTGAGCACCGCCTTCCGCCGCCTGCGCGCGGAGCGCGGCACGACCGCCGCGCCGGGCTGCGTGATCGGCTCGGTCAAGACCAACATCGGCCACCTGGAGGCCGCCGCCGGCATCGCGGGCCTGTTCAAGGCCGTCCTCGCGCTGCGGCACGGCACCATCCCGGCCGGACTGCACCTGCGGGAGCAGAACCCCTATCTGGAGCTGGACGGAGGCCCGTTCGAGATCGCGGCCGCGCCCCGGCCGTGGCCCCGCGACGGCGCCGGAGACGGACTGCCGCGCCGCGCCGGAGTCAGCTCCTTCGGCTTCGGCGGCGCCAACGCGCACATCGTCCTGGAGGAACCCCCCATGCCGGACACCGGCACCACGGACACGGCGGCAGAGCAGCTGTTCGTGCTCTCCGCCCGCACCCCGGAGGCCCTGCGCCGCACCACCGAGCGGCTCGCCGACCATCTCGCCGAGGAGCAGGACGTCCCGGCGGGCGACCTTGCGTACACCCTCCAGACCGGGCGCGAGCCGATGGCGCACCGCCTCGCCGTACCGGCGCACGGCACGACCGCGCTGCGCGCCGAACTGCTCGCCCACCTGTCGGGCCGCCCGTCCGCGGTGCGCACCGGCCGGGCCGAGGCCGACCGGTCCGCCGTCGCGGCCGGTGACCTTCCCGCCCTCGCCGACGCGTGGGTCACGGGAGCCGAGGTGGACTGGGCGGACCTGCACCGGGGCGCGCGGCGCCGCCGCGTGCACCTGCCCGCGTATCCGTTCGCCCGCACCCGGCACTGGTTCACCGCGCCGACCACCACGGCGCCGTCACCACGGCCCGCCGAAGCCCGGCTGCACCCGACCCTGCTCGACGCCTGCATCTCCGCGCACTCCGCTTCCGACGGGACCGCGTACGCCAAGACGCTCACCGGCGAGGAGTTCTTCCTGCGCGACCACGTCGTCGGCGGTGACCTCGTCCTCGCGGGCGTCGCCTACCTGGAGATGGCCCGGCTCGCCGGGGAGTCGACGTTCGGCGTGCCCGTCCGCGGGGTCGAGGGACTGGTCTGGGCGAGCCCGGTCCGGCTCCCCGCCGGCGGCGGCGAGCACCGCGTCACGGTCGAGGTGAGCGGCGACCGCACCGACCCGTCCTTCGAGGTACGCACGGCGGGCGGGGGCACCCCCGCGCACGCCCGCGGCACCCTGCTGCTCGGCCCGGCGGGCGACCGCCCCGCCCCGGTCGACCTGACGGCGGCGCGCTCGCGCTGCACGCGCGTGCTCGACGGCGCGAGCTGCTACGCGCTCTATTCCCGGTTCGGCTTCGACTACGGCCCGAGCTTCCGGGCGATCGAGGAGATCACCCTGGGCGAGCGCGAGGCGCTGGCCGCGCTGCGGCTGCCCCCGGAGCGCCGAGCGGACGCCGACGCCTACGTCTTCCATCCGTCGCTGTTCGACGCGGCCCTGCAGACGGCGAGCAGGCTCGCGCCCGGCGCCGACGACCCCGCGCGGCCACTGCCGTACCTGCCGTTCTCGCTCGGCGGCGTCCGGCTGTACGCCGAACTGCCCGAGCGGGTCCACGCGTACGCGACGCCGTCGGCGGGCCGGACCGCGCCCGGGACGCTCGCCTTCGACATCGCGCTGCTCGACCTCGACGGCCACGTCCTCGCCACGATCGACACGTTCACCCTCCGGGAGGTGCCCGCGCGGCGCGCGGTGCCGGACGCGGTGCCGGACGGGGTGACCGACGCGGTGTCCGCGTACGAACCCGCCTGGGAGCCCGCACCCCGTACCCCGCGGGGGCCCGACGCCACCGTCCTGCTCCTGGACGCGGGCACCGAGGGCCACGCGGTCGCCACCGTCCTCACGGACGCGGGCGCGGACGCGCACCGGATCGAGCTCGGCACCGGATCCGACGCGGCCGACGCGCTGCGGGCGGGCCTGCCCCAGGGCCCCGTCCACGTCGTGCACCTGGCCGGACCCGAGACCGGATCCGGCGGCGCGGTCGAGCACGGCTTCCGCGCGGCGACCGCGTTCCTCCAGGAATGGCAGCGACAGCGCCGTGGCGCGCTGCGCTACCTCTACGCCTACCGCGACCCGGCCGCGTCCCCGGCCCACCCGGCGATGGCCGCCTTCGCCCGCTCGGTGCGCAGGGAACTGCCGGCGGTCGACTTCGGCGTGCTGGCCGTCGCCGACGGCCGCTCCCTCGCCGACGCGGTGGTCGCCGAACTCGGCGTCACGGGCGACGCGGAGGCACGGATCGACGCCGCAGGACGGCACCGCCGCATCTGGCGTCAGGTCGAACTGCCCGCCGCGGTGCCGGTGTTCACCGGACCCGGCGCCCATGTGATCACCGGCGGGACCGGCGCGCTCGGGCTGCTGCTCGCCGAACACATCGCCGCGGCACGCGGCGCCGCGGGCCTCACCGCCGGTGGGATCGTGCTCGCGTCACGGACCGCTCCGGGCCCCGACGCCCGGGCCCGGATCGCCGCCGTCGGCGCGCACGTGGTCCTGGCCGACGTGGCCGACCCCGAGCAGGTACGCGCTCTCGTCGCCAAGGCGCGACGGCTGCACGGCTCGGTGAGCGGCGTGCTGCACGCCGCCGGGGTGCTCAAGGACGGCCTGCTCCTCGGCCGGGACCGCGCGGACACCGACGCGGTCCTCGCCGCCAAGGTGACCGGCACGGCCCTGCTCGACGAGGCGACGCGGCACGAACCGCTCGACTACTTCGTGGCGTTCTCCTCCGCCGCGGCCGCCTTCGGGAACGTCGGCCAGAGCGACTACGCCTACGCCAACGCCTTCCTCGACCACTTCGCCGAGCAGCGCGAGCGCGAGCGCCGTCAGGGCGCGCGCAGCGGCCGGACCCTCGCCGCCGCCTGGCCGGTCTGGGCCGACGGCGGTATGCGGGCCGACGCGGCCGGCACGGAGTACATGGCGCGCGAGCTCGGCATGCGCGCGCTGCGCACCGGACCGGCCCTCGACGCGCTGGACCGCGCCCTGACGGGCACGGCGCCGCGTCTGCTGCTCGCGCCGGGCGACCCGGCGCGGGTGCTCGCCGAGCTCAACGGCGTGCCGGGCCCGACGACGACGGCCGCCACCGCTCGCGTCGCTGCCCCCGCTCCCGCTGCCGTGCCACGGCCCGCGGGACAGGACGCGTACGCCCATGCCGAACGCCTGGTGCTCCAGGTCCTGGCGGAGGAGCTGAAGCTCCCGGAGACGGACATCGCCGTCACCGAGCCCATCGACCAGTATGGCGTGGACTCGCTGATCACGCTCAGCGTGACCCGGCGGCTGGAGGAGCACTGCGGACCGCTGTCGAAGACGCTGCTCTTCGAGTACGTCACCGTCGGCGAACTCGCGGACCATCTGGCCACCGCCCACCCCGAGGCGTTCACCGGGCCCGCAGAGGACGAGCCGTCCCAGGACCGGGCGGTAATCCCCGGGGCCGTGACCGCCGCGGCGACCGCGTCGGCACCCGTCCCGGCCGCCGGCACCGCGGGCGACGACATCGCGATCATCGGTGTCGCGGGGCGCTACCCGCAGGCCGACGACGTGGACGAGTTCTGGCGCAACCTGCGCGCCGGACGGGACAGCATCGAGGAGATACCGGCCGACCGCTGGAACCACGACCGGTTCTACGACCCGGACAAGTCCGCCGACGGCAAGACGTACGGCAAGTGGGGCGGCTTCGTGCGCGACGCCGAGCGCTTCGACCCGCTCTTCTTCCGGATGTCGCAGATCGAGGCCGAACTCACCGACCCCCAGGAGCGCGTCTTCCTGGAGACCGTGTGGCACCTTATGGAGGACGCCGGGTACACCCGCGACCAGCTGCGCGCCTCCCGTACCGGTGTGTTCGTGGGCATGATGTACGGCCAGTACCAGCTGTACGGCGTCCAGGAGGCGCTGCGCGGCGAGGGGCTGCCCCCGCACTCGTCGTTCGCCTCGGTGGCCAACCGGGTGTCGTACTTCTTCGACTTCTCCGGACCCAGCGTCGCCGTGGACACCATGTGCTCCTCCGCCCTGGTCACCATCCACCAGGCCTGCCAGGCGATCCGCTCCGGCGACTGCGACGTCGCCGTCGCCGGCGGCGTCAACATCACCAGCCACCCGGCGAAGTACCTGCAGCTCGCCTGGCGCGGCTTCCTCGCCGAGGACGGCCGCTGCCGCAGCTTCGGCACCGGCGGCACCGGATACGTCCCGGCGGAGGGCTCCGGCGCGGTGCTCCTCAAGCGCCTGGACGCGGCGCTGGCCGACGGCGACCGGGTCCTCGCCGTGGTCAAGGCGTCCACCGTCAACCACGGCGGCACGGGCCGGGGCTTCAACGTCCCGAACCCCAAGGCGCAGGGCGACCTGGTGAAGGCCGCGCTCGACCGCGCGGGGATGCGGCCCGCGGACCTGGACTACGTGGAGGCGCACGGCACGGGTACGGCGCTCGGCGACCCGGTGGAGATCACCGGCATGCTGCGGGCCTTCCAGGACGACATGCCGGAGCGACTGCCGATCGGCTCGGTCAAGTCCGGCATCGGGCACGCCGAGTCGGCCGCCGGCATCGCGGCGGTCACCAAGGTGCTGCTCCAGATGCGCCACGGCGAGCTGGCCCCGTCGCTGCACGCGGACGAGCTCAACCCGAACGTCGACTTCGCGGCCACCCCGTTCGAGGTGCAGCGCGAGCTGGCGCCGTGGCCGCGCCGCGTGCTCGCCGACGGGACCGAGCGGCCGAGGACCGCGGGCATCAGTTCCTTCGGCGCGGGCGGCACCAACGCCCACGTCATCCTCCAGGAGTTCCCCGGCGCGCCCCGGACATCGGCCGCCCCGGCGGGCGGGCAGCTGGCCGTGCTCTCCGCCCGGGAGGCCGACCGGCTCGTCGAGCAGGCGCGCAGGCTCGCGGCGCATCTGCGGGCCGAGGGCGCGTCGTGGCAGCCCCAGGACGTCGCCTGGACGCTCCAGTCCGGCCGCGAGGCCATGGCGCACCGGCTGGCCGTGCCGTTCGACGAGGTGACGGAACTGGCCCTGTGCCTGGAGGACTTCGCCGCCGGTGGTGCTCCGGCGGGTGCCCGGACCGGCGTGGTCGACCCGCGCAGGCCGGTCCCCGGCGACGCCCCGGCGGCCGACCCCGCCGCGTACGCCGTGGCCTGGACGTCGGGCCTGCGCGTCGACTGGTCCGCCCTGCACGGCGGCACGCGGCCCTGCCGGGTGCCGCTGCCCGGCTACCCCTTCGGCGGCGAGCGGGTCCGGCTGGCGGCGGCGGACGCGGAACTGGCCGCGCTGGAGGTCGGCCCGGTGCCCGGACCGACCGCTGTCCCCGCCCCCGCTTCGGCCCCGGCCGCCGCCTCCGTGGAGGAGGGCCTGCTGCTGGCCACCCACTGGGTGCCCGCCCGGCTTCCCGCCCACACGGCGCCGTTCGGCCCGACCGCCGTCCTCGCGGCGCCGGGGACCGAGGCGCTGGCCGCGCGGCTCGCGGCCGCGCTGCCCGCCGCCGAGGTGCTCGGCACCGAGCGGCTCGCGGCCGACCTCGCCGACTCCGGCACCCGCTGGGACCGGTTCGGCGCGGTGGTCGACCTGGCCGGGTGCGCCGTGTCCCCGGGGGCCGTGGAGCCCGCCGCGCTGCGCACCTGGCTCGGCTGGCTCCAGCACACCGTCGACCAGGGCAGGCGAGGGCTGACCGCCCTGCTGGTCTCCCGGACCACGCAAGCGGCGCACGGCGGGGTCCACGGCGGGGCCGCCCGGACCGGGCTCTACCGGATGCTGCAGAGCGAGTACCGCCATGTGACCTCGCGCCACGTGGACATGGGCTCCTGCACGGACGAGGAACTGCTGCGCCGGGTGACCGGCGAGCTCGGCGCCGACGGGCACGGTGACCCCGGCGCCGACGCGACGGCCGGCGAGATCGCGTACCGCGACGGGGTGCGGCACCGGGCGGTGCTGCGCGAGCTGCCCGCGGCACCGGAGCGGGCGCCGCGCATCGCCGAGGGCCACGTGCTGTGGGTGACCGGCGGCACGCGGGGGATCGGGCTGCTCACGGCCCGGCACTTCGTGGACCGCCACGGCGTCCGCAAGCTGGTGCTGACGGGCCGCGAGGAGCTGCCGCCGCGGGACCAGTGGGCCGCGCACATCGCCGCCGACGGCGCGCTGGGCCGCAAGCTGCGCCCCCTCGCCGAACTGGCCGACAGGGGCGTGGAGATCGAGGTGCTCGCCGTGCCGCTGGACGACAGGGCGGCCGTGTCCGCGGCCCTGGCGGACGTCAGGCGCAGGCTCGGCCCGATCGGCGCGGTGGTGCACGGCGCCGGTGCCGTCGACACCGACAACCCCGCCTTCGTACGCAAGCCCTGGGCCGGTGTCGAGCGGGTCGTCGGACCCAAGGTCTTCGGCCTCGACACGCTCGTGGACTGCTTCCGCGACGAGCCGCTGAGCTTCTTCGTCGTGTACTCCTCGGTCGCCGCGACCGTCCCCGCGCTCGCCGTCGGACAGAGCGACTACGCCATGGCCAACGCCTACCTGGACGCCGTCGCCGAGGCGCGGCCGCACGGTCTTCCGCTGGTCAGCGTGGCGTGGCCGAGCTGGCGGGACACGGGCATGGGCGCGGCGCGCAGCGCCGCCTACCGGGCGTCCGGTCTCGCCGCGCTCTCCGACGCACAGGGCCTGCGCCTGCTGGACCGGGCGCTGGCGAGCGGCGCGCGCGTGGTCGTGCCCGCGGTGGTCCGCCCCGACGCCGAGTGGCGCCCGGAGCGCCTCACGGAGCGCCGACCGGCCCCGGAGCCCTTCGTGGTGGCGGCCGACCGGGCCGCCCCGGTCGCGGTGGCGCCGGAGCCGTCCTCGACGGACCCCGTCCCCGGGGCGCTCCGGGAGGCGGCCGACGCGGCGGCCTCCTGGCTCCTCGACCGGCTCGCGCTGGAGCTGCGCTTCGACCGCGCGCGCCTGGCCGGGAACGTACCGGTGCACGACTACGGCATCGACTCGATCCTGGTCACCCAGCTCCTCCAGACCCTCGGCAAGCAGCTCGACGTGTCCCTCGACCCGTCCGCGCTGTTCGAGTACCCGACGGCGGACGAGTTCGCCGCCCACCTCGCCGACGAGCACCCGGCCGAGCTGGTCGCGGCCTTCGCCCCGGCCGGACCCGAAGCGCCCGCGCCCGCGGATCCGCAGGTCTCCTCTGCCGGGGCGCCGCGCGCCGCGACCGTCGGCGCGGCGCCCTCGGCACGGCCCGCCGAACAGGCCGCCCCCACCGCTGACATCGCGGTGGTCGGTCTGTCCTGCCGGTTCCCCGACGCCGAATCCGGCGACGCGTACTGGGAGCTGCTGCGGCAGGGCCGTTCGGCGCTGCGTCCCGTGCCGCAGGAGCGCTTCGGCCGGCCGGTCGGCCACCACGCCGGTCTGCTGCCCGACGTGCTCCGCTTCGACCCGGAGGCGTTCCTCCTGTCGGAGGGCGACGTCGCCGCCATGGATCCGCAGGCGCTGCTGCTCCTGGAGGAGGTCGACAGGGCCGTGCACCACGCCGGTTACCGCCCCGCCGACCTCAAGGGCCGCCGGATCGGCGTCTACGTGGGCGGCCGTGCCGCGCACATGCCGGACGACGACGTACTGGCCCGCGCCCAGAACCCGGTGGTCATCACCGGCCAGAACTACCTGTCCGCGAACGTCTCGCAGTTCTTCGACTTCCGCGGCCCGAGCCTGGTGATCGACACGGCCTGCTCCTCCGCCCTGGTGGCGATGGACATGGCCGCGCGTGCGCTGCGCGCGGGCGACATCGAGTCGGCGGTCGTCGCGGGCGTGAGCCTGCTGGGCAACGACAAGCCGTACGACCTGTTCGGCCGGCGCGGACTGCTCAACCCGGGCGGCGAGTTCCATCTGTTCGACCGCAGGGCGGCCGGGCTGATCCTCGGCGAGGGCGTCGGCGTCGTCGTCCTCAAGCCGCTGGACCGGGCGCGGGCCGACGGGGACCGGGTGCTCGCGGTCCTCAAGGGCATCGCGGTCAACAACGACGGCAGGACCGCGGGACCCGCCACCCCGAACATCCAGGCGCAGAAGGACGTGATGACCACGGCGCTCGCCCACAGCGGCGTCACGCCCGAGGACGTCGGCTGGGTGGAGGCCAACGGCTCCGGCACGACGGTCACCGACCTGCTCGAACTCAAGGCGGTGCAGGCGGTCTACCGGACCGGCTCGACGTCGCCGGTGGCGCTCGGCTCGGTCAAGCCGAACATCGGCCACCCGCTGACCGCCGAGGGCATCGCGGCCTTCATCAAGGTGGTGCTGATGCTGCACCACGGCGAGCAGGTGCCGTTCCGCTCCGGGCAGGAGCCGCTCGACCACTTCGACGTGGCGGCCTCGCCGCTGTACTTCCCGCGGGAGTCCCGCCCGTGGCCCGGGGACGCGCCGGTCGCCGGCCTCAACTGCTTCGCCGACGGCGGCACCAACGCGCACGTGCTGCTCGCGCCCGCGCCCCTGCCGCCGTCGCCGACCAGGCAGCCGCTGCCCGAGCCCGCACTGAACCGGAGGACCGTCATCAGAGGCACCCTCGCCCCCGCGGCCCCGGCCGGCGGCCTGTTCTGGGAGAGCTACCGATGAGCCGCCGGTCGCCCCTGGACGCGGAGCCACGGCTCCCCGTCGTGTTCATGTTCTCCGGACAGGGCTCCCAGTACTACGGGATGGGCAAGGAACTCTTCGACACCAACGAGGTGTTCCGCAGGGCACTGCGCCGCCTGGACGCGGTGGTCGGCTCCTACCTCGGCGAGTCGGTGCTCGACCGCGTCTTCGACCCCACGAAGCCGAGGAACCATCCGCTGTCCGACACCCGCATCACCCATCCCGCGATCGTGATGATCGAGCTGGCCCTCGTGGAGACCCTGCGGGCGGAGGGCATCGAGCCGGACCACGTGCTCGGCTCCAGCCTCGGCGAGTACGCGGCGGCCGTCGTCGCGGGCAGCCTCTCGGCGGAGGACTGTCTGCGGGTGCTGGTGCGGCAGGCGGGCATCATGGAGGGCAGCCCCCGGGGCGGCATGCTCGCCGTGCTGGCCGGACCCGAGGTCATGGACACGGTGCCCGAGCTGCGCGGCTGCGAGGTCGCGGCCCGCAACTACCCGGGCAACTTCGTGGTCGCGGGCGGCGAGGACGAACTGGCGAGGGCCGAGGCGGGGCTGCGCGCCGCCGACGTCCTGCACCTGCGGCTGCCGGTCGAGTACGCCTTCCACTCGCGGCTGCTCGACCCGGTGGTCGGGGCCTGCCGGGACAGCTTCGAGGGCGTCGCGCTCGCACCGCCGCGCGTCCCCTGGATCTCCTGCGTGAGCGGCGGACCCGTGACGGAGGTGACCGCGGAGCACTTCTGGCACGCCGCGCGCAGGACCATCGACTTCGAGCGCGCCCTGGCCGGACTGCGGGCGCGCGGGGACTTCCTGTACCTCGACCTCGGTCCGTCCGGCAGCCTGCACAACTTCGTCCGCGCCGTGCTCCCCGAGGACGCGCGGGACCGGTCGCTGCCGCTGCTCAGCCAGTTCGCCCGGGACACCGACCTGCTGGCCGAGGTCCGCAGGCGCCTGGCCCCGACGCCACCACGCGAGGCCCCCGCCCCGACGACAGCACGGAAGGTGCACGCAATGAAGGTCTACGGATTCCCGGGACAGGGCTCGCAGCGGCGGGGCATGGGACGGGGCCTGTTCGAGCGGTTCCCCCGGGAGACCGCCGTGGCCGACGAAGTGCTCGGCTACTCGATCGAGGAGCTCTGCCTCACCGACGCCCAACGCCGCCTCGGTCGCACCGAGTTCACCCAGCCCGCCCTCTACGTCGTCGGCGCGCTGTCGTACCTGGAGCGGATCGCCGAGGACCCGGTGCCGCCGGACCACGTCATCGGGCACAGCCTCGGCGAGTACGTCGCGTTGTTCGCCGCCGGCGTCTTCGACTTCGCGACCGGGCTGCGGCTGGTGCGGCGGCGCGGCGAACTCATGGCCGCCGCCGGAGGCGGCGCGATGGCCGCGGTGGTCGGCGTCGACGAGGCGACGGTCACGCGCGTCCTCGCCGACGCCGGACTCGACGACCTGGACGTGGCCAACTACAACGCCCTGGACCAGTTCGTCGTCTCCGGCCCGGACGAGCGGATCGACGTGGCCTGCGCCGCCTTCGACTCCGCCGGGGCCCGCACGGTCCGCCTGCACGTCAGCGCGCCCCTGCACTCGCGGTACATGCGCCCGGCGGCGGAGGAGTTCGGCCGCTTCCTCGACGGGGTCGCCCTGCACCCGCCGACGATCCCCGTGCTCGCCAACGTCGACGCCCGGCCGTACACGGCCGACACGGTCCGCGAGCGGCTGACCGCGCAGATCGCCTCGCCGGTCCGCTGGACCGACACGGTGCGCACCCTGATGGCACACGGCGACTTCGAGTTCACCGAACTCGGCCCCGGCCGGGTCCTGACCAAACTGGTGACGCGCATCAGGGACGCCGCCGCGCCGCTCGCGCCCGCACCTGCCCCCGCCGTGCGCGAGCCCGCCGGGCAGGGCGCCCCGGGCGACGAGCCGGTGTTCGACGCCGAGGCGCTCGGCGCCCGCGGCTTCCGCGAGCGGTACGGGCTGCGCCGCTCCTACGTCGTGGGTTCGATGTACGGCGGGATCTCCGGCCGGGACCTGGTGCGCGCCGCGTCGAAGGCGGGCCTGCTCGGCTTCCTCGGCATCGGCGGACTCCAGGAGAAGGACGTGGAGGCCGGGTTGAGCGGCCTGACCGGCGAACTCGGTCCGCACGGCCACGGGGTCAACCTGCTCTACCCGCACCGGGAGCCGGAGCGGGAGGCCGTGCTCGTCGACGCGCTGCTGCGGCACGGCGTCGGCCTGGTCGAGGCGTCCGGCTACCCCTTCGTCACCGAGGACCTGGTCCGCTTCCGTCTCAAGGGCGGCCGGATCCTCGCGAAGGTGACCCGGACGGACCTGGCCGCCGCCTTCCTCGCGCCGCCGCCCGAGCGGCTCGTCGCGGCGCTGCTCGGCAAGGGGGCCGTGACGCGGGAGGAGGCCGCCGCCGCGGCCGGGCGCCCGCTCGCCGACGACCTGTGCGTCGAGGCGGACGGCGGCTGGCTGACCGGCACGGCCGGGCCGCTGACCCTGCTCCCCGCCGTGCTGCGGCTCAGGGACGAGACGGCGCTGCCCGGACACCGGGTGCACGTGGGCTGTGCGGGCGGCATCGGCACCCCGGAGGCGGCCGCCGCGGCGTTCCTGATGGGCGCCGACTTCGTGCTCACCGGCTCGGTCAACCAGTGCTCCGTGGAGGCGGCCACCAGCGACGCCGTCAAGGACCTGTTGCAGGCCGCCCAGGAGTACGACGTGGACACCGCCCCCTGGGGCGAGCTCTTCGAACACGGCGCCCAGGCGCGCTACTTGAAGCGCGGCCAGTTCTTCCCGGCCCGCGCGTCCCGGCTGTACGACCTGTGGCGTCGCCACGCCTCGCCGGCCGACCTCGACGACACCACCAGGAAGCAGGTGTTCGACCGCTACCTGGGCGGGGAGCGGCCCGCGGACCTCGCGGCGGGCCCGGACCCCAAGGCGGAGCTGGCCGCCGTGTTCCGCGGGTACTTCCGGCGCGGCTTCCGGCTCGCGGTGACGGGCGATCCGCAGTCCACCGTCGACTACTTGGTGCACTGCGGACCGGCGATGGGCGCGTTCAACCAGTCGGTCGCCGGCACCAGCCTGCACCCCTGGCGGGCCCGCACCGTCGAGGCCATCGCCGACCACCTCATGGAGGGCGCGGCGGCGCGGGTCACCACGCGGCTGCGGACCCTGCGACCGGCACAAAAGATCTAGAACTACCGGAAAGCGAAAGGTAAGATCATCAACTGGTCACCCGCCGGCGAACCCGGGTCGGGCACGGCGCGCCACGGGTCGAACAGTCCCCGTCCGACCGCAGACCGCCCGACCCGCACGACACCCCGCACGATCCCTCTCACCGATACCCAGTTGCTGGCGCGTGCGCGCTCGGCAGAGGAGTTCACCATGAGCACGGAGCCGCACAGCGAGCCCCTGATCTTCAACCCGTTCACGCCGGACTTCATGGCCGACCCGTACCCGCACTACGCGGAGCTGCGCCGGCAGGTCCCGGTGCACGAACACCCGGGCGGCTTCTGGATGCTGTCCCGCTACGCCGACGTGGACGCACTGCTGCGCTCCGGGCTCTCCGTCGAGCAGCGCCATGTCGCCCCCGGCCCCTTCCGTGACGCGTACACGAACGCGGGCGTCACCGACGACCCGCGCCTGAAGGGCCTCGCCCTGCTCGACCGGGACGCCCCGGACCACACCCGGCTGCGCAAGCTGGTCTCCAAGGCGTTCACCCCGCGCGCCATCTACGGCATGGAGCCGCAGATCCGCGCCCTGGTCGACGAGGCGCTCGACGGCATCGCCGAGGCCGGCGGCGGCGACCTCGTCGAATCCCTGGCGTTCCCGCTGCCGTTCACCGTCATCGCGCGGATGCTCGGGATGCCGCCGACCGACACCAAGCGCATGCGCCACCTCACGGGCCTGCTGATGCGCTCGGTCGAACCGACCACGGACCCCGAGATCATGCGGGCCGTCGAGGCCGCCGACGCCGAGCTGTTCGAGCTGGTCGGCGAGGCCGTCGCCTGGAAGCGCGACAACCCCGGCGACGACCTGCTCAGCCAGCTCATCGCGGTCGAGGACGACGGCGACGTCCTCAGTCACGACGAGCTCGTCGCCCAGGTCACCATGCTCTACGTCGCGGGCCACGAGACCACCGTGAACCTCATCTCCGGCGGCACCCTCGCCCTGTTGCGCAACCCCGACCAGCTCGACCTGCTGCGCGCCGAGCCGGAGCTGATCGAGAACGCCGTCGAGGAGATGCTGCGGTACGACGCGCCGGTGCACAACAGCCGCCGGATCAACCTGGAGCCGTACCACGTCGGCGGCTTCGAGATTCCCCCGGGCTCGTTCATTCTCGCCAACCTCGCGGGCGCCAACCGCGACGAGGAGTTCTTCGGCCCCGACGCCGAAGAGCTGCGCCTGGACCGCGACAACGCCCGCAAGCAGCTCTCCCTCGGCGGCGGCATCCACCACTGCCTGGGCGCCGCGCTGGCCCGCATCGAGGGCCGGGTGGCGATCGGAGGCCTGGTGGAGCGGTTCCCCGGCCTGGCCCTGAACGGCGAGGTCGAGTGGAACGGCCTGCTCAGCCTGCGCGGCGCGGCACGGCTGCCGATCACCGTGTGAGCCGCGCGGCCACGGGCGCGTACGGAGGCGGCCGACGGCCGGTACGGACGCACCCGTGGCACCCGCCTCGGACCTCCCCCTCGGACAGCGAACAGACGACGAACGGATCAGTGACGATGACCAGCGTGGACCACGGCACCGAGTGCCGGGTGAAGGACCTCCCGGTGGCCGAACGGCGCGACGACGCCTGGCGGATGCTGGGCGAGCGGGGAGAGGTCGCGGCCATGGCGGACGGCCTCGCGGTGACCAGCCTCTCCGGCGTCAAGGAGATGCTCAGGGAGGCGAACCGGTTCTCCGCCAAGATGGTGTTCGACGGCGTGGAGAGCGGCTTCCCCCTCGTCCCGCTGGGCTTCGACCCGCCCGAGCAGACCCGCTACCGCCGCATCCTGCAGCCGTTCTTCAGCCCGCGCCGCATCCGGCCGCTGGAGGAGTCGCTGCGCACACAGGCCGTCGACCTCGTCGAGGGCGTCAGGGCCCGCGGCGGCTGCGAGTTCGTCGCGGACATCGCCGATCCGTTCCCGGCCCAGGGCCTGCTGACCCTGCTGGGGCTGCCCCTGTCGGAGCGCGACCAGTTCATCGCGTGCAAGACGGCGGCCCTCTCGCTCACCGCCGACGCCGCGGGCGAGGTGCCCCTGACCGACGAGGCGCGCGAGGCCGCGACGGCGCAGACCGTCGCGACGGCCGGTTTCCTCATGCAGCTGATCCAGACCCGCCGCGCCGAGCCCGGCGACGACATCCTCAGCGAGATCCTGGCCATCGGGGGCGACGACCGCCTGTCCGACGGGGAGGCCATGGGGCTGTGCGTGATGCTCATCATGGCCGGCCTGGAGACCGTCACCGACGCGCTGAGCATGGCGATGGAGCGCCTGGCCGCCGCCCCCGAGCGGCGCCGGGAACTGGTGGCCGACCCCGCCCTGATCCCGGCGGCGGTGGAGGAGCTGCTGCGCCTCGACCCGCCGGCCCCGTTCCTGCCCCGGGTCACCACCGAGGACGTCGAGGTGGCGGGCTGCCCGGTGTCGGCCGGGACGCTGGTCAACGCGCATCTGACGACCGCCAACCGCGACGAGTCCGCCTTCCCGCACCCGCACGACATCGACTTCCACCGTTCGGACAACGCGCACACCAGCTTCGGCGTCGGCGTGCACCGCTGCCTGGGGGCGCACCTGGCCCGCCTGGAGATGCAGATCCTCTTCGAGGAGTGGCACCGCCGGATCCCGGAGTACTCGATCACCGAGGGCACCGAGCACCGGGCCCGTCTGGTGCGCGCGAACATCGGCATGGAATCGCTGCACCTGACGTTCTGACACGTGGCCCCTGGGGCGGGACGCGGGCACCGGCCCCTCGGGGCCGGTGAAACACGCCCTGACGTGCGTGCGAGAATGACGCGCATGGGGGATGTGACACTCGAATTCGACGACGGCTCCGCAGTGCGCCTGCACGTCTTCCCGGCCCAGCGGCCGGAATCGGCGGGACCCGAGAGCGCCCCGCCGCCGCAGGACGACGGCGGCACGGGGGCGATGGAGCTCCCCGAGGGCTTCGGCACCGCCCAGCCCGTCAGCCGCAACGGCCGCGCGGCGCGGGCCCTCGCCCGCACCGGTGAGGACCTCGCCGACGCCCTGCGCCCGCTCGGCCCCGTCCTCGGCGGCATCCACCAGTCCTTCGCCACGCTTCCCGAACGGCCCGACGAGGTCACCGTCGAGTTCGGCGTGAAGGTCGGCAGCGACCTCAACCTCGCGGTGTTCACCGGCAAGGGCGAGGCCAGCTTCACCGTCTCCGCCACCTGGCGGACGACGCCGGGCGACGACGCCGAAGGCTCCCCGGCCGCCTCCTGAGGACGAGGAGGAGGCCGTGAACCCAGGGGAGGCGGACGCCGCGCTGCGCCGGGCGTTCGTGTCCGTGCGCGACGGCGGCGAGCCCGTCGGCGCCGGTGTCCTGATCACCGACACGCTCATCCTGACGTGCGCCCATGTCGTCAACAGCGCGCTGGGGCGCGACCGTTTCACCACCGCGCCGCCCGCGCCGGGGGACACCGTCGCCGTCCGCATGCCCTACGTCAGCGGCGAACGCGAGACGACCGGCCGCGTCGTGCGCGACCTGTGGTGCCCGCCCCGCGCCCGGCCGGACGGCGGCGGCGCGCCCGCGCCCGGCGCGTTCCCCTACCACGGCGATCTGGCCGTGCTCGAGTTCGCCGCCCCCGACGGCGCCGAACCGGCCCCTTTCCTGCCGCAGAGCGAGGGCGGCGAAGTGATCGCGCTGTGGGCCAGCGGCCACGAACTGACCACCGTGCGGGCGGTGTCCAGGGTCGCGGGCAGGCCGTGGCTCGCCCTGGACGTCGTCGGCGGTGCCGTCGACGAGGGCCACAGCGGCGGACCGCTGTGGGACCGCGCGCGCCAGGCCGTCATCGGCGTCGTCGTCGCCGCGCACCGGGCCGTGCCAAACGGCGCGAGCCACGTGCGCCAGACGCTGTACGGAGTCGGACTGCCCGTCGTCGAGGCGGAGTTGCCCCTGCTGCCGCCGGTCGCCGTCCCGATGGCCCAGCGGGGCAGACAGCAGCTGCTCGGCGCGCTGCGCGGGCTGCTGCCCGGCACGCGGGCGGCCGTCTGCGAGGAACGGCTCGCGAGCCGGCTCGGGCGGGCGTCCGCGGGCGCCGCCGCCGACGTCCACCGGCTCGTCGGCATGGCCCTGGGCGTACGGCGCGGCGTACCGGAACTGCTCGACGTGGTCCACGAGTTCCTGGCGGACCACCCCGCCGCCGACCCCACCGCGGCCGAGGCGCACCGGCGGGGACTCCGGCGGGCCGCCGAGCTGGTGAGCCCCGGCGAACTGCTCACCACGCTCCAGCGCAGGGACCTGACGGGACTGCTGACCCAGTGCCGCGCCACCGACCCGATGACGCTCCTGCGGACGACCCTGCCGCACGCCGAGGAGTGGCCGCCCGTCGCCGGCCTCGTGGAGGCCACCGAGGTCCTCGAAGGCTTCGACGCGCCCGCCGACCGCCCCGCCCCGCCGCTGCTCCAGGGCGTCGTCCGCGTCGCCCTCGCCGAACGCGCCGGGCAGGAGACCCTCGCCGACGACCTGGACGCCTGGGTGACGTGGACGGCGGACGTGCTCGGGGTGGGCGCGGCCGTCGACCGGTTCCGCGCGGACCTCGCGCAGGAGACCGGAGCGGTGCACGCCGACGTCGTGGACAAGGCCGTACCACGGGTCCAGGTCGAGCTGTTCGCCGATCCGCAGGGCCGCCGCTTCACGTACCAGATGTGGGTGTGGTCGCCCGACGGACGCCACGACGTCGTCCGGGCCCAGGACACCCCCGTCCCCCGCGCCCACGTGGTGGAGGACATCCGGGGCGTGCTGCGCACGGAGGTCGACGAGCGGTGCGGCAAGGCCCTGGTGGAGTTCTTCGTGGCGCCCGCCTCCCTGCGCCTGGACGTCGACACCTGGGCCGCGGCGGCAGGCGAGGACGACGCCGGATTCCACCTGGGTCTCAACCGAGGTGTCGTGCTGCGCAGCGCCCGAAGGACCAGGGAGACCTACGTGGACTGGAAGCGGCGGACCGAGGCCCTGGTGACCGCCGAGCGCCTGGTCCTCGACCACCGGGCCGCCGACCCCACCGTGGCGCGGGCCAGACTCGAGGAGGCGCCCGAGGCGGGCGTCGTGGTCGTCGCCTGCGCACAGGACCGGCAGGGCCCGGTGCTGCGGCAGTGCCTCCAGGCCGGGGTCCACACGGTCCTGTGGCACCGGGACGAGCACGGGGCGCGGGTCGCCGAACGACTCGCCGCGCTGCTCCACGGCGTCGGGCACGCGGACATCCCGGAGGCCGTACGGGGAGAGCGGGTGCGGGCGCTCGCGGATCCCGGCGGCGCTCCCGACGGGGCGTCCCTCTCGCTCCTCCACGACGGCCCCGACCACCGGCCGCCCCTGCTCGCCCCCGACCCCTGGGTCCTCACCCAGCCCTGAGCCGCCCCACCGCCCGGCCCCGATGCCCCGAGCCCCATCCGACGAGGAGACGAGCAGTGCCCCAGAACCCGACACCGCCCGAGGACCGGGGCGAGGCCCCGGAGAACTGGTGGGTCTTCCGCGGTCCGGCGCAGCTGCCGCCGCCCCCGCCCTGGCGCCGCCACCCGTCCGTACCCGCCGAGGCCGGCACCGGCTACTTCATGACGCGCGAGGAGACCGCCGTCGTCAACGCCGCCCTGCGGCTGCGCCGGCCGCTGCTGGTCACCGGCCGCCCCGGAACCGGGAAGAGCTCCCTGGCCCGCGCGCTCGCCCAGGACCTCGGCCTCGGCGACGTGCTGCGCTGGTCGGTCAACAGCCGCTCCACGCTGGCCGACGCGCTGTACCGCTACGACGCCGTGGGGCGGCTGCGCGAGACGTCGCTGCGGCGCGAGCGGGAGGCACCGCGCGGGCACGCCCGGAGGCTCGGACGGCGACTGCCCCGCACCTCCGACATCGGCACGTATCTGCGGCTCGGCCCGCTGGGCACGGCCCTCGCGGCCACCGGCACCCCCCGCGTCCTGCTGATCGACGAGCTGGACAAGGCCGACATCGACCTGCCCAACGACCTGCTGGTCGTCCTGGAGGAGGGCGAGTTCGAGATCCCCGAACTGGCACGGCTGCCGGAGCACGAGCAGGCCGCCGACGTGCTGGTCACCGGCAGCAGGGAGCGCGTGCGGGTGCGGCGCGGCCTCGTGCGGTGCGCGGAGCCCCCGGTCATCGTCATGACCAGCAACGGCGAGCGCGAGTTCCCCGCCGCCTTCCTGCGCCGCTGCGTACGCCTCGACCTGGCCGACCCCGACCACGAGAAGCTCCGGATGATCGTCCGGCACCACCTCGGTGAGGCCGCCCTCGCCGACGCCGACGACCTCATCGAGGATTTCCTGCGCCGCGCCGACGTGGAGACCCTCGCCACCGACCAGTTGCTCGCCGCCGTCCATCTGCGCGTCACCGGCGCGGACCTGTCCCGCGAGGAGCTGGCCCGCAGCGTCACGCACCGCCTCGACGAGGCGTTCCTGGCGTGATCGAGCGACTGCGGGAGGCGCTCGCGGCCACCGGCCACGACCTCGGCGGCGCGGAACTCCTCGACGTCCTGTGGCTGGCCCGCGCCATGGCGGGGCACCCGGCGGACGGCGCGGACCGCGCGGACGCGGCCACCGGCGGGCAGGAGGGAGAGCCGCACGCCGACCCGCGCGAAGCGCCCGACGAGCCCGCCGAGGGCCCCGCCGCCGAGGCCGCGACGGCGCCCGGCACCCCGCGGACGCGACCGGACGCCCCGCACGAACCCCGGGACACGGGAGCCCGCCGGGCCCTGTACACCGGGCAGAGCACGGGCAGCCCGGCCACCGGCACCGCCGCAAGCCCCCTGCGCGTCCCCGTACCGCGCTCGCTGCCCCGCGCCGGACAGCTGGCCCGCGCCCTGCGCCCCCTGCGCACCTACCGCGCCCACCCCACCCGCACGGTGCCCGACGTGGAGGCCACCGTGCGGGCCACCGCCGAGTCCGGTCTGCTCGACGTGGTCTCCCGCGCCGAGCCCGAGCCGGCCCGCGACGCCGTCGTCCTCGTCGACGACGCCCCGTCGATGCGGGCCTGGCACTCCCTCGTACCGGAGATCGCGCGCCTCCTGCGGCGCAGCGGCGTCTTCCGGACGGTCCACGTGCGCCATCTCAGCCCGCAGCGGCCCCGGGTGCGGGGCCGGGGCGCACCGGCGGCGTCGACGCTCACGCTCCTCCTCACCGACGGGGTGCACCCGGCCTGGGCGGGGCCCACGATGGGGCGGGCCGTCGCGGCCTGGCGGCACCGGGGCCCGGTCGCCGTCCTCAATCCCCTGCCGCGCCGCCTGTGGCGGGGCACCGCCCTCGATCCGCAGCCGCGCCCGCTGACCGGCGGCGGTGCCGCGCCACTGCCGGTGCTGCCCCTGGAACCCGGCGCTGTCGCGTCCTGGCTGCGGGCCCTCGCCCGGCCGGGCGCCGAACTGCCGGTCGATGCGGCGCTGTTCACGGCGCAGGAGCCCACCGGGCGCGCGGACGAGCCGGAGAGCCTCCCGGCCGACCGGCTGATCGCCCGCTTCCGAGGGGCCTTCTCACCCGGCGCCTACCGGCTGGCCGTCCGGCTCGCCGCCGTCGGCCCCACGACCCCGGCCGAGATGCAGCTGGTGCGCCAGGCCACGCTCCCGGACAGTACGGCGGCGCACGTCGCTGAGGTCCTGGTGGGCGGCCTGCTGGTGCCCGTGTCGGAGGCGGGGCCGCGCTACGACTTCAGGCCGGGCGTACGGGAGTTGCTGGCGTCGGGGCTCAGCAGGGCCGACGCCCTCGACGTGCAGGAGGCGGTGGGCCGGGCGCTCGCACCCCACTGGGGCAGACACCCCGACGCCGCGGCGCTCGTCGCGGACGACGACGGACGCGAGGGGGTGCCCGAGGGCGCCACGGCCTTCGCGACCCGGGACGCGCCTCCGGAGCCGGTACCCCCGGCGCCGGAGGAGGCGCCGGAGGAGGAGCCCGAGCGCGCGGGCGGTCCGGGTGACGTCCTGCTGCGGACGACGGCGCACCGGATCGAGGCGGAGAGCGCGGCCGGAGGGGTGGCGCTGCGGCTGGCCGAGCGGTTCGTGGCGCGGCACGGGCACCGGCCGGGCGCCGGTGAGGTCCGCGCCTGGGAGAGGGCGCTGCCGCACCTGGCCAGGCGGCTCATCGACGCCGGCCTCGGTGACGTCGAGATGCTGGTGGAGTACCAGCTGCCGCGCACCAGCCGTCGCGCCGACGTCGTCCTCGCAGGACGTCACCCGGTCACCGGCGAACCCTCGTACGTGGTCGTCGAGATGAAGGGCTGGAGCCAGGCGGAGGCGTCGGAGGACGACCCCCTGATCCTGCGCGTCGACGGCTTCACGCACGCCGTGCTGCACCCGCTGGAGCAAGTGCGCGGCTACGTCGACTTCTTGACGTCCCATCATCAGGAGCTGGCCGAACGGCCGCAGCTCATCGCCGGCGTGGCCTATCTGCCCAACGCCACGGAGTTCGGCGTCGCCTCGCTGTACGAGGTCCCGCAGGACGACCGCGCACGGCTCTACACGGCGGGGCACGGCGGACTGCTCCTCGACTTCCTCCGTGCGCGCTTCGCCCCGGGGAGCGACACGTCGGCCGCCGACGCCCTGCTGGCCGCGCGGACCGCCCCCACGCGGCAGCTGATGGCGGTCGCCGCCGAAGAGGTGCGGGAACGGCGGCAGTTCGTCCTCCTGGACGAGCAGCAGCTGGCCTACGAGATGGTGTCCAGGACGGTCCGCGCGGCCGTCCGGCGGTCCGGCGAGAAGGAGGTCGTCGTCGTCACCGGCGGCCCCGGAACCGGGAAGAGCGTGATCGGGCTCTCCCTCGTCGGCGAGCTGTACCGGCAGGGCGTCAGCGTGCTGCACGCCACCGGTTCGAGCGCCTCCACCACGACGCTGCGCAAGGCGGCCGGGGCCAGGAAGCGGGAGGTCCGCGACCTGTTCACGTACTTCAACTCCTTCATGGACGCCGAGCCGGACGGTGTCGACGTGCTGGTGTGCGACGAGGCGCACCGGATCCGTGCGACCTCGGCGAACCGCTACACGCCCGCGTCCCGGCGGACGGACCGCCCGCAGATCGACGAGCTGATCGACGCGGCGAAGGTCCCCGTCTTCCTCCTGGACGAGCACCAGATGGTGCGGCCCGGCGAGACGGGCACCGTCGAGGGCATCCGCGCGGCGGCCCGCGCCAAGGGACTCACCTGCCGGGTCATCGGCCTGGACGAGCAGTTCCGCAGCGGGGGGAGCGCCGCCTACGTGCCCTGGGTCCTGCGGCTGCTCGGCTTCGACCGCGGCGGGCCCGCCGCGTGGCGGCCCGAGGACCGGATGCGGGTGCTGGTGGCAAGGACCCCGCAGGAGCTGGAGGAATTCCTCGAACGCCGCCGCGCCGAGGGGTATTCGGCCCGCATCACCGCCGGGTACTGCTGGCCCTGGACGCGGCCGGCCGACGGCACGCTGCCCCTGGACGTGCGCATCGGCGACTGGCACCGCCCGTGGCACGTCTCCGGCGAGCGCGCGGTCGCCGGGGCGCCGCCCGCCGCCCTGTGGGCCACCGACCCCGCGGGCTTCGGCCAGATCGGCTCCGTGTACGCGGCGCAGGGCTTCGAGTACGACTGGAACGGCGTCGTCATCGGGCCCGACCTGGTGTGGCGCGACGACCGCTGGGTCACCGACCGCACGGCCTCCCGGGACCCCGCGCTCCACCGGCGCTCCGTGCCGGACGCCGATGTCGACGCGCTGATCCGCACCGCGTACAAGGTGCTCCTGACCCGGGGGGCGATCGGCACCGTGCTCTATGCGACCGACGACGAAACCAGGCACAAACTGTCCGAACTCGTCGCAGGAACGGTGACCTTGGGACGTGACACAGGCAATCCCGTGGCGAACCCTGGCGAATGGTCGTAGCCGCGGGGATCGGGGCCCGCCCCGCGATAGCCTCCGCTACGGAAGCCCAGATCTGTCTCCCGACGCCCCCGCTGGTGACGTCGCGTCCGCGCGCAGCAGCGGGGACCAAGGGAGACAGGAGGTGGGTTGGATGGACCAGTCAGAGGTGCCGGAGTGGTTCCGGCGACATCGGTGGTGGATCCGGCTGGTGCTGGACGCCGCTGCCGCGGCTGGAGTGATCGTGGGGTGCGTCGCGTCGTTCATGGTGTGACGGCGACGCGCGGCGATCCGGTCGGCGGGCTCGTGAACGGGCCCGGCCGCTGCGTAATCGACCGGGCCCGCCGCCCGCGTGACCGGCCCGGCTCCGGGTGCATCCGGAGCCGGGCCTCCGTCACGTCGGGAGACCAGTGAGCGCCCCGCGCGGGTACGCGGGGACTGTGCCGTAGGCAGGAGGCTGCGGTGAGGGGGTCCCGCCAAATGTAGCGGCAGCGTGATCGGTAGCCCCTGTCGGCGGGTCGGCAACGACCTGCGTTAGTCATCGTTAACCTCTTCGCGCCGCAGGTCAACCGAGTCGAAGGTAGCGAAACCTGGCGTAATCGGCGATCTTGGAACGGCGGAGGTCAGTCCGGCGTCGTATGGCGGTACCGCACCCAGACGGGCAGGACGAACCAGCACAGCAGGTACCAGCCGACGACACCGGTCACCAGCCAGGGCACGACGGAGTGGTCGATGGCGACCCGCAGCACGAGCAGCAGCGCGGCGGTGAGCGTGCCGAGCAGCAGGATCAGCCCGGTGAAGACGAGACGGGATGCCCACACGACCGCCTGCGGCTTGATCCTGCGCCCCGCCACGATGCGGTGGAACGCCACCGGCGCGATGAGCGCGCCGGTGGCGGTCGACCCGAGGAGCACCGTCACGACGTAGATCGTCCGGTCCATGTCGCTCAGCACCGTGAAGCGCGGTGTGAAGACCACGGTGAGGAGGAAGCCGAACAGGATCTGTACGCCGGTCTGCGTGACCCGCACCTCCTGGATCAGCTCGTTCCAGCGCCGGTCGGCGCGCTCCTCTGCCGTCTCCCGGCGGCCGGTCGGGCCGGCCCCGCCCATGTCAGTCCCTGGTCTCCGGGCCGTACCAGACCGTCGTGGCGTTGCAGAACTCGCGGATGCCGTGGCCCGCCAGCTCCCGTCCGTAGCCGGAGCGTTTGACACCGCCGAAGGGCAGGCCGGGGTGGGAGGCCGTCATGCCGTTGAAGAAGACGCCGCCCGCCTCCAGGTCCCGTACACAGCGCGCGATCTCGCCCTCGTCACGGGTCCAGACGTTGGAACTCAGGCCGAACGGGGTGTCGTTGGCCAGCTCCACGGCCTCGTCCAGGTCCGCGACGCGGTAGAGCGTGGCCACCGGGCCGAACGCCTCCTCATGGTGGATCCGCATCTCGGGAGTGATGTCGGTGAGGACCGTGGGGGAGTAGTACCAGCCCCGCGTCTGCTCCTTGGGGCGCTGCCCGCCGCACAGCGCGGTGGCGCCACGGGCCAGCGCGTCCTCGACGAGCTCCTCCAGGTCGGCGCGGCCCTGCTCGGTGGAGAGCGGGCCGACGTCGGTGTCCTCGTCCATCGGGTCGCCGACGGTCAACTCCCGCATCCCTGCGACGAACCGGTCGCGGAAGGCGTCGAGGACGTCGGTGTGCACGAGGAAGCGCTTGGCGGCGATGCAGGACTGTCCGTTGTTCTGCACCCGGGCGGTCACCGCGGTCCTGGCGGCGCGCTCGACGTCGGCGCTCGGCAGCACGAGATAGGGGTCGCTGCCGCCCAGTTCCAGCACCGTCTTCTTGACCTCGTCGCCCGCGACCGACGCCACCGCGCGTCCCGCGGGCTCGCTGCCGGTGAGGGTGGCCGCGGCCACCCGCCGGTCCCGCAGGACCTTCTCGACGGCGCCCGACCCGATCAGGAGCGTCTGGAAGCAGCCCTCGGGGAACCCGGCGCGGGCGAAGAGGTCCTGGAGGTAGAGGGCGGTCCTCGGCACGTTCGACGCGTGCTTGAGCAGGGCGACGTTGCCCGCCATGAGCGCGGGGGCGGCGAAGCGGACGACCTGCCAGAGCGGGAAGTTCCACGGCATCACGGCCAGGACGACCCCGAGCGGGCGGTAGTGCACGACCGCCCGGGAGGCGCCCGAGTCGGCCACGTCGGCCGGTGCGGGCCGCTCGTCGGCGAGCAGGGCCTCGGCGTGCTCGGCGTACCAGCGCATGGCCTTGACGCACTTGGCGGCCTCGGCGCGGGCCGCCGTGACGGGTTTGCCCATTTCGAGCGTCATCGTGCGGGCGACGTCCGGGACGTCCTCCTCCAGCAGGTCGGCGGCGCGGCCCAGGAGCAGGGCGCGGTCGGCGAAGCCGGTGAGGCGGTAGCGGGCGTACGCGGTGGCGGCGGCCGTCAGCCGGCGCTCGATCCCGTCGGCCGCGAGCGGCTCGAAGGTCTCGATTGTCTCGCCGGTGGCGGGGTTGACCGTGGCGATGGGCATGGAGTGCCTCCTCCCGGGCCGGTGGCTCCTGCGGAGCCCGCGGCTCGCGCGGTGGGGTGGGACGGGGCGGCGTACGACCGGACGCCGTCGCCCCTGAGGCCGGGACGTCCAGCCTAGTTCGCCGCGCGGGAGGGGGCACCCCCGGACGCCGGAGCGCGGCGCCGGTGCCCGGGCCCTGCCCGCTCCCGCCGTGGCTCGCCGACCGGGTGCCCCGCGTACGGGGGCGCGACACCCGGTCCGCCGTGCCGCGTGCCCGGATTCACAGGCCGAGTTCGGTGAGGCCGGGGTGGCCGTCGGGGCGGCGGCCGAGGGGCCAGTGGTAGAGGCGGTCGGACTCCTCGATGGGCAGGTCGTTGATGGAGGCGTGGCGGGCGCGCATCAGGCCGTCGTCGTCGAACTCCCAGTTCTCGTTGCCGTAACTGCGGTACCACTGGCCCGCGTCGTCGTGCCATTCGTAGGCGAAGCGCACCGCGATGCGGTGGCCGTCATGGGCCCACAGCTCCTTGACGAGCCGGTAGTCGTGTTCGCGGGCCCACTTGCGGGACAGGAAGCCGACGACGGCCTCGCGTCCGGTGACGAACTCCGCGCGATTGCGCCAGCGGGAGTCCTCGCTGTAGGCGAGGGCCACCTTCTCCGGGTCGCGGCTGTTCCAGCCGTCCTCGGCCAGGCGGACCTTCTCGATGGCGCTCTCCCTGGTGAAGGGCGGGACAGGCGGGCGGGCGGCGGTGGGCATGGGTGGTCTCTCCTTGGTCGTTCCGCAGCGGGAGAACGATCGTTCTCCCGTGGTCCGCCACCTTAGGAGAACGATCGTTCTCGCGCAACGGTGCAAGGTGGCCGCGCCCGTAGTAGGGTCAGGAGAACGTACGTTCTCAATCGGCTGGGAGACCCCATGGATCACGCGGAGGCCGAGGTCAGGCTCCTGGACGCCGCCGAGGCGCTGTTCTACGAACGCGGCATCCAGGCCGTCGGCATGGACCAGGTCCGCACCGCGTCGGGCGTCTCCCTCAAGCGGCTCTACCAGGTCTTCCCGGCCAAGTCGGAGCTCGTGCGGGCCTGCCTGGAGCGCCGCGACCGGCGCTGGCGCGAGCGGCTCGCCGCCTACGTGGACGGCCAGGAGGGTGGCGAGGAGCGCGTCCTCGCGGTCTACGACTGGCTGTACGAGTGGTTCACCGAGCCGGACTTCCGGGGCTGCGCCTTCATCAACTCCTTCGGCGAACTCGGCGCGCTCGACCCGGCGGTCGCCGACGTCGTCCGCGCGCACAAGAGCGCCTTCGGCGCGTACCTCGCCTCCCTGGTGGCCGACGCGGGCGCCCCGGAGGCGGCCGTCGGCCCGCTGGTGCTCCTCGCCGAAGGGGCCATGACGTCCGCGGCGATCTCCGGCTCGCCCGAACCGGCCCGCCAGGCGCGGGACGGTGCCGCGCGGTTGCTGGCCGCGTCGTAAGCTCCGACGGTTCGACACGAGGAGGGGCGATGGCGAAGACGTACCGCGTGCACTTCGGTACACGGATGATCAACCGCATGTTCCACACGCTGACCGGGCTCGGGATGGGCAACGGCTACCGGTACAACCTGAGCGTGCGCGGCAGGAGGACCGGGCGGCTGTACTCCACCCCGGTCGACGTGATGTCGGCCGGCGGCGAGCGCTGGGTCGTGGCGGCCTACGGGGTGGGTGACTGGGTCCGCAACGCGCGCGCGGCCGGGCGGATCGGCCTCAGCCGGGGCGGGCGCTCCGAGAGCGTGGGAGTGGTGGAGCTCGGGCCCGCGGAGAGCGTGCCGGTGCTGCGCCAGTATCTGCGCGAAGTGCCGGTCACCCGGCCCTACTTCGACGTGACGTCCGACTCCTCGGACGAGGAGTTCGCCGCGGAGGCGGCGCGGCACCCGGTGTTCCGGCTGGTGCCGGGGGAGTGAGGCGCCGGGCGGGCCCGTGGTGCGGGCCCGCCCGGCAGGGACCGCGGCGTCAGCAGCTCAGGTTCGAGCCCGGTGTGGTGCCGAGGATCTGGGTGAAGGACTTGTAGCGGTCGATGCGGCTCTGGACCTGGGCGGGGTTGCCGCCGTTGCACTCCAGGGTGCCGTTGATGGCGCGGATCGTCTCACCGAAGCCGGCGCCGTTGACCATGGCGTTGTGCGGGGTCATGGTGCCGGGGCCGTTCTGCGTGTTCCAGTACCAAAGGCCCGTCTGCCAGGCGATCGCCGGGTTCTGCTCGACCAGGTACGGGTTGTTGAGCAGGTCGATGCCGAGCGCGTCGCCCGCGGCCTTGTAGTTGAAGTTCCAGCTGAGCTGGATCGGGCCGCGGCCGTAGTAGGCGGCCTGGCCGGCCGGGCAGCCGTAGGGCTGGGTCTTGTCGCAGTAGTGCGGGTAGTTGCTCTGGTTCTGCTCGACGACGTACTTCAGGCCGCCCGTCTCGTGGCTGACGTTGGCGAGGAAGGCCGCGGCCTCCTGGCGCTTGACGGTGTCGCTGCCGGTGTTCGCGAAGGCCGGGTACGACTTCAGGGCGTCGGTCAGGCCCTTGTACGTGTAGAACGAGTTCCGGCTCGGGAACATCTGGTTGAACTGCGCCTCGCTGACCACGAAGCCGGACGGGTCGGGGTTGCCCGGGTCCGTGCCGCCGCCGCAGGTGCCCTGGTCCGTCCACACGTCCGACCTGCCCGGGGTCTCGTTCTGGGTCCACCACTTGGCGGTCCAGTTGTGTCCGTTGTACGAGGCCGACTTGCCGCCGGTGTAGACGGACGAGGAGCTCCACGGCGCGGCGCACTCGGCGGCCGACGCCGACGTGGCGGCCGGGCCGAGGACGATCATCGCGCCGAGCGCGGCCAGCGCGGCCGCGCAGCTGGTGATGCGTTTGATCATGCCAACTCTCCTTACGGGCGGAGCGGGTGGAGGGTCCCGCGCCGCCATGGGGGTGCCGCGACTCAAGCGAAATGGTCTGGACCTGTCAAGGTCTGGACCAAAAAAGGGAAAAGTCTCCCGAGGCGGCCGTGCGGCGATTCCGCACCGCATCTGGCGGGCGAATGGGGCGCTCAACAGGGCGGATGTGCGCAGGAGTTGACGTCAGCGGCGGCCCGCGGCCGGGCCCGGGCCAAGGTAAAGGATCCGGACCGTCCAGCATGCGGACCGCCGCCGGGCGTCAGGACAGGTAGGCCTCGACCTCGCTGAACTGGGCCGCGGGCCAGCCGGTGTTCGCCGTCACCTGGAGCCGCAGGTGACGGATCGCCGGGGTGCCGGCGGGCAGGTCCACGGTGACCCTGTTGCCGGTCGCCGGGTCGAAGCGGTACGCCTTCGAGGCGGCCAGCGTGGTGTAGCCGGACCCGTCGGGGCTGCCCTGGACCGAGAGGGTCTGGGTCCGCGCCTCCCAGGCCGCGGAGGGCGGCAGCTTCAGGACGAGCCTGCGCACCGCCTCCGCCTTGCCGAGGTCGACCGTGAGTGACTGCGGGAAGGCGTGGTTGGTGGATTCCCAGTACGTCGCCGCATCGCCGTCGACGGCCCTGCCGGGCGTGTAGACGTCGGCGGAGCCGCTCGCGGTGGCGGGGCGGCCCTTGGCGAGGTTGCGGTCGGGGTCGGGGTCGGGGTTGCCGCCGCCGGGCCGCGGCCAGGTCGCGCAGTCGCCCCAGGTGCTGTCCCAGCCGGAGTTGCCGCCGCCGTCGGTGAGGGTGAACGTGCCCGAACCCGCCGGGTAGGGGCAGTTGTAGATGCCTGCCGCACCGACACCGGTGGCCTTGACGCCGGTCATGCGCACCGCGCCGGGGGTCTCCGCCTGGACGACGACCGTGCCGACCTTGTCGACCGCGCCGCCCTCGACCGTCACGTTCTTCACGGCCTTGCCGGTGCCGCCGCCGGAGACGAACTCGTAGGCGCTCCACGGGCTGTCGGTGATCGTCGTGCCGGTGATGTTCACCGTGGCCTCGATGGCGCTGTCGTACGCGTCCACGCGCAGCGCGCCCATCGGGTGCTGCCAGTTGGGGTTCATCGCCCCGGTGCGCACCAGCGTGTTGCCGGAGACCGTGATGGTGCCCGCGAGCGGGAAGAACGGGTCCATGAACTTCTGGTTGGAGATGGCGATGCCGCTGCCCAGGGCGTTGGTGTCGAGGATCAGGTTGTCCTTGACCGTGATGTCCCGGCCGCCGTAGATGGCGATGCCGTTGGCGAGGTTGGGCTGGGAGATCGTGTTGCCCGAGAAGGTGGAGTCGCTGTTGGTGGTGTTGAGGGACCACATGGCCAGCGCGTCGTCACCGGTGTTGCGCAGGAAGTTGTTCCGTACGGTGACGCCCTTGGCGGTGCCGTTGAGGTTGAGGCCGTCGGCGGTCATGTCGAGGAAGCGGTTGTCCTCGACGACGAGGTTGTCGTTGTTGCCCATCAGCCACAGCCCGACCTTGAGGTGCTGCAACCACATCCCGGAGACCGCGGAGTTCGGGCCGAGCGAGCCGTTGACGAAGTTGTCGGGGTTGCCGTCGACGCGTTCGGTGACCTCGCCGAGGACCGCGAAGTCGCGCAGCCTCACCTTGCCGTTCGGAGCCGACGACTGGTCGATGAAGCGCGAACCGCGCACCACGGAATGCCAGTTGCCCGCGCCGCGGATCGTCACGTCGTCGACGTTGTTGAGCGACTGGGACAGTTTGAACTCGCCCGGCGGGATCCAGACGGTGCCGCCCCTGGCCGCCGCGATCGCCTCGCGGAAGGCCTGGGTGGAGTCGCCCTGGCCGGTGGGGTCGGCTCCCTTGTCGGTCACCGAGACCGCACCGGAGGGCTTCTCGCCGGCCGCCCCGACCTGCTCGAAGTCGGCGACGTCGACGGTGACCTGGGTCGCGGTGGCCGCCAGCTTCACCTTGTCGCCGGCCTGCAGGTCCCGTCCGAGCCTCAGCCGGGCGTTGTCGAACAGGTGGTGGGTCTTGGAGCCCGCGATCCAGGGGGTGTCGATGTGGCTGTACTTGGAGGTCACGGGCAGTGTCCGGTCCAGCTGCGTGCCGTTGACGTACACGGCCATCGAACCGGACTGGCCGTCCGGGACGCTGTAGGCGACGTTGAGCGCGTTCGCCGCCCCGGGGAGCGTGAACTCGACGCTCTGGCCACCGGAGAGGCGCACCGCCCGGCGGCCCGACGCCTCCGAGGCGAGCGTGCCCTGGGTGTAGTCCGGGCCGATCCTCGTGCCGTCCGTGGTGGCGCTCTCCGCCTCGACGGAGGTGAAGGGGGTGGTGGCGCCCGCGGTCGCCCGGACGGCGGGCGCGCCGGGGGCGGCGTGCGCACCGGTGCCCGTGGCGCCGATCAGGGTGCCGACCAGCCCGGCGGTGGCGAGCGCCGCGCACCAGACGCGTGCCCGTCTTGGTGTGTTCCTGTCAGGTAATGCCATGGTGTGCTGCACCTTCCTCATGGGTGGGGGGCGGTGGCCCGGCGGCGTCAGACGCGCAGCCAGGCCGCCGTGTCCTGCGGCAGCCGGCCCCGGTGGTCCAGGGGGCCGCTGGCCAGCAGGAGGTCGGGGGAGGGGAGCGGGCAGGGCTCGGCCGCGAGGTTGACGACGCAGGCCAGGCCCGGCTCCCGGACGAACGCCAGCACGCCGTCGCCGGTGGGCAGCCAGGTCAGCGGGCCGTCGCCGAGGCCCGGCTCGGCCCGGCGCAGCCGCAGGGCCGCGCGGTACAGCGACAGCATCGAGCCGGGGTCGGCGGCCTGCCGGTCGGCGGCGTACGCGGCCCACCCCGCGGGCTGCGGCAGCCAGGGGCGTACCGACGAACCGAACCCCGCGTACGGTGCGTCCGCCGCCCACGGCAGCGGCACCCGGCAGCCGTCGCGGCCCGGGTCGGTGCCCCCGGACCGGAAGTGCATCGGGTCCTGGATCAGTTCCCTGGGGATCTCGGCCTCCGGCAGGGCCAGCTCCTCGCCCTGGTACAGATAGACCGCGCCGGGCAGGGCCAGCGAGAGCAGCGCGGCCGCGCGGGCGCGCCGGGTGCCGAGGGTGAGATCGGTGGGCGTGCCGAAGGCCTTGGCGGCGAAGTCGAAGCCGGTGTGCGCCCGGCCGTAGCGCGTGACCGTGCGCGTCACGTCGTGGTTGCACAGCACCCAGGTCGCCGGGGCGCCCACGGGGGCGTGCTCGGCGAGTGTGCTCTCGATCGACGCACGCAGCGCCCGCGGTTCCCAAGGGCAGGACAAAAAGGCGAAGTTGAAGGCCGTGTGCAGCTCGTCGGGGCGCAGGTAGCGGGCGAAGCGCTCGGCGTCGGGCAGCCACACCTCGCCGACGAAGACCCCGTCGTACGCGTCGGCCACCGCCCGCCAGGAGCGGTAGATGTCGTGGAGTTCGTCGCGGTCGACGAAGGGGTGCGGGTCGACGCCCTCGGTGAAGTCGGGCAGCGTCGGGTCCTTCGCGAGCAGGGCGGCCGAGTCGATGCGCACCCCCGCGACACCGCGCTCGAACCAGAAGCGCAGCACGTCCTCGTGCTCCCGGCGGACCACGGGATGCGCCCAGTTGAGGTCCGGCTGCTCCGGCGCGAACAGGTGGAGGTACCACTCGCCGTCCGGGACGCGGGTCCAGGTCGAGGCGGTCGGCGAGAACTGCGAGGGCCAGTCGTTGGGCGGCAGTTCACCGTGCGCGCCGCGACCGGGACGGAAGTGGAACAGCTCGCGCTCGGGGCTGCCGGGGCCCGCGGCCAGCGCCGCCCGGAACCACGCGTGCCGGTCGGAGACGTGGTTCGGGACGATGTCGACGATCGTGCGCATGCCGAGCGCCCGTGCCTCGGCGATCAGCTTCTCGGCCTCGGCGACCGTGCCGAACGCCGGGTCGATCAGACGGTAGTCGGCGACGTCGTAACCGCCGTCGACCATGGGGGAGAGGTACCAGGGGGTGAACCACAGGGCGTCGACGCCCAGTTCGGCGAGGTGGGGCAGCCGGGCACGGACGCCCGCGAGATCTCCGGTGCCGTCGCCGTCGCCGTCCGCGAAGCTGCGTACGTACACCTGGTAGATGGCGGCCGAGCGCCACCATGCGGCGTCCGGCACGGGGGTGACTGCCACGTGAGTGGTCCTTTCGGGGAGGCGGGGTGGCGGGTCAGCCCTTGAGGCTGCCCGCGGTGAGGCCGCTCATGATGTGGCGCTGGAAGAGGAGGAAGACGGCCAGCGTGGGCACCGAGGCGATGGCGAGCGCGGCGAGCAGCCAGTTCTCGGGGACGCTCGCGGCCAGGGAGTAGATGCCGACGTTGACGGTCTGCTTGGCCGGGTCGGGCAGGGTGAGCATCGGCCAGAGGAAGTCCTTCCAGACCGCGACCACCGCGAAGATCGAGACCACGCCGAGGACCGGCCGCGAGATCGGCAGGACCACCGACCACAGGGTGCGCAGCGGTGACGCGCCGTCCATGGCGGCAGCGTCCAGCAGCTCGCGCGGGATCGAGTCGAAGAACCGCTTGAGCAGGAAGATGTTGAAGGCGTTGGTGACGGACGGCAGCCAGATCGCCCAGGGCGAGTCGACGAGGTTGCGCTCCACGATCGGCACGTCGAGCACCGTCAGGTACTGCGGTACGACGAGCACGGTCGCCGGGATCATCAGCGTGGCCAGCATCGCGCCGAGGATCGCCTTGCCGAGGACGGGCCTGAGCCGGGAGAGCGAGTACGCCGCCGCGACGTCCAGGACCAGCTGGAACGCGAGCGCGCCGAGCGCGTAGTACGCGGTATTGAAGAGCAGGCGGGCGAGGTTCAACACGCCCCACGCGTCGGCGTAGTTGTCCGGACGGACGCTCTCGGGGACCAGGGTGGGCGGCGTCCGCACGAACTCCTGGGGCGACTTGAGGCCGCTGGTCACCATCCAGTACAGCGGGCCGATGAAGACCAGTGTGAAGAGGCCGAGCACCAGCACGAAGGAGGTCCAGTAGAGGAACTTGCCGCGTGGCCGGGCCAGTTGGGCCGGGGAGATCAGGGTTCTCGTCGACATGGCATCCCCGTTCAGTCCTCGCCGCCGGCCCGGCTCAGCCGCGCGTACGCCGCCGAGAAACCGGCGAGGAGCACGAGCAGGACCAGGCCGAGCGCCGCCGCGCCGCCGTAGTTGTTGAAGGTGAACGCGTACTGGTAGATCAGCTGGACGACGGTGAGCGTCGCGCCCTCGGGCCCCGCGCCGCCGGTCAGCAGGAACGGCTCCACGAACACCTGCATCGTGGCGATGATCTGCATGAGCAGCATGAGCGACAGGACGAGCCGGGTCTGCGGGACGGTGACGTGCCAGATCTTGCGGAGCACGCCCGCGCCGTCCAGTTCGGCCGCCTCGTACAGCTCGCCGGGAATGCCCTGGAGCGCGGCGAGGTAGATCAGGGTCGCGCCGCCCATGTTCATCCAGGTGGCGGCGACGACCACGGAGAACATCGCCGTGTCGGGGTCCTGGAGCCACTGCTGGGCCGGCAGGCCCACGGACTCCAGGACCCGGTTGAGCAGCCCGTGCCCGGGGTCGTAGAGGTACTTGAACAGCAGGACCGAGGCGACCGGCGGCAGCATCACCGGGAGGTACACGAGCAGCCTCAAGTAGCCCCGGCCGTGCCGGAATTCATTGAGGACCAGGGCGACGACGAACGGCACCGCGAAGCCGAGGAGCAGCGCAAGGCCGGTGAACGTGAGCGTGTTGCGCCAGGCCTGCCAGAACGCCGGGTCGTTGAAGACGTACGTCAGATTGGACCAGCCGGCCCAGACCGTCGCGCCGTCCTCGCTCTTCTGGAAGGCGAGGACGACCTCTCGGACCATCGGATACCAGGAGAAGAACGAGAAGCACAGGACGGCGCCGATCAGGAAGCCGTGCGCGGTCAGCTGACGCCGCACCGCGTGCCCGTCCGGGCGCTTGAGCGGGGCGTCGGCGGTCACTGGTTGGCCAGCACCTGGTCGACCTGCCGCGCCGCGGTCCGCAGGAGCTTGTCGGGGTCGGCGTCCGGGTTGGTGAGGACCGCGGACATCAGGGTGTCGAGGACCTTGTAGATCTCCTGCGCCTTGGGCGGCTCGGCCCTGCCCTTGACCGGGCGGTCGGTGAACGCCTTGAAGTTCGCCACCGGCATGGTCGAGCTCGCGGCGCGCGCCTTGTCGTCGGCGGCCTTGGTGGCGCCGGTCCAGAAGTTGGGCTGCGGCAGTCCGACGGGCAGTCCGTCGGTCTTGGTGCGGGCCCAGTCGAACTGGCCCTTGCCGGGGGTGAGGAACTTGAAGTTGATCCAGGCGATCGCGGCCTTGATCGTGTCGGGCGAGCTGCCCTTCTTGATCATGTAGTCGTTGCCGCCGAAGAGCGTGGCCTTCTGCCCGGGGATCGGCCCCATCCCGAAGTCCCCGTACTTCGCGCCGAGGTTCTGCACCATGTACGTGATGTCGTCGGGCGCCGCCAGGAACATGCCCAGCTTGTCGGCGGCCATCTGCTTCTGGAGGTCGCCCCACTTGAGCAGCTGCGTCCTGCCCATGCTGTCGTCGTCCCAGCGCATGGCCCTGAGGTTGTCGACGACCTGCCGCCCGGTGGCGTCGTCGAACGCCGCCTTGGTGCCGCTCGCGTCGACGATGTCACCGCCGAGGCCGTAGGTGGCCGCCGTGAAGTGCCAGCCGCCGTTGTTGCCGGCGCTGTACTCGCCGAAGCCCGCGACGCCGTCGCCGAGAGCGGCGATCTTCTTGGCGGCCGCGCGGACCTCGCTCCAGGTGGTCGGCGGCTTGTCGGGGTCGAGCCCGGCCCGTTCGAAGAGCTTGCGGTTGATCAGCAGGCCCATCGTGTAGTTGCTGTAGGGCAGGCCGTAGAGCTTGCCGTCCTGCTTCATGACGCCCAGGACGTCCGGATCCATGTCCTTGAGCGCGGGCACGGACTCGGGCGTGACGTACGCGCTGATGTCCTCGGCACCGTCGTTGTCCAGGACCTGCTTCAGATCCGTGAAGTAGGTGTAGAACACGTCGGGTTGGGACTTGGCCTTGAGCATCGCGGTGAAGCGCGGCGGCTCCAGGCAGGGATCGGTCTGCTTCCCCTCGACGGTGACGTTCGGGTACGTCGCGTTGAACGCCTTCACGTCCTCCTTCCACTGCTTGAGTTCGGCCTTCTCCGCGGCCGGCGGCATGCAGTCGATGGTGAGCGTGACCTTGGTCTTCTTGTCCAGCGGCGCGGTGGCGTCGGACGACCCGCCACCGCTGCCGCCGGAGCCGCCGTCGGCGCTGCTGCTGGTGCCGCAGCCCGCGAGGGCGGTCAGGGCGGTGAGGGCGAGCGCGGGGGCGAGGAGCGGGATGCGCGAGCGTCGTGAGCTTTTCATCGGGGAGACCCTTCGCGGACAGGGAACGGCACGCACTGTGGGCGGCGCTCACTCAAGCACCGCCCACAGAAGTCCGCAATATGTCGCGCGTAAGTCGCAAGAAATTGACAATGCCGTGTACGGGCACGGCATTCGGCCCGGGATGATCCGGGACCGGCCCCGCGCAGGTGGTCCCGCGCAGCCGGTCCCGGCCCGGTCGCGCGGGGCCGGAGCTGGTCGCGCGGCGTCCGGAGCCGGTCGGCGCTCAGCCCCGCGGCGCCTGCCCCGTCGAGCCGCGCACCACCAGCTCCGGCTCGAACAGGAGCTCGTCGGCCGGCACCGCGCCGCCCCCGATCTGCAGCGCGAGCAGCTCGACCGCCGCGCGGCCCATCGCCTCGATGGGCTGGCGCACGGTGGTCAGCGGCGGCTCGGTGCAGTTCATGAAGGCCGAGTCGTCGAAGCCGACCACCGACACCTCGTCCGGTACGGCGAGGCCGCGGCGGCGCGCGGCGCGCACCGCGCCGAGCGCCAGGGGGTCGCTCGCGCAGACGACGCCGGTGACGCCCGCGTCGAGAAGGCGTGACGCCGCCGCCTGTCCGCCCTCCAGCGAGAACATCGCCCGCGCCACGTGCTCCTCGGGCAGTTCCTCCCCGGACGCCGCCGCCAGCGCGCGGGCGGCGGCGAGCTTGCGCCGCGAGGGCTGGTGGTCGGCGGGGCCGAGCACCAGGCCGATGCGGCGGTGGCCGAGCGAGGACAGATGGCGCCAGGCCTGCTCCACCGCGACCGCGTCGTCGCAGGACACGGCGGGGAAGCCGAGCCGCTCGATGGCCGCGTTGACGAGGACCACCGGGATCTTGCGGGCGGCGAGCCGCTTGTAGTGCTCGTGCTCCGCGTCCGCCTGCGCGTACAGACCGCCGGCGAACACGACGCCGGAGACCTGCTGCTGGAGCAGCAGCTCCACGTAGTCGGCCTCGGAGACGCCGCCCTTGGTCTGGGTGCACAGGACCGGGGTCAGGCCCTGCTGGGCGAGCGCCCCGCCGATCACCTCGGCGAAGGCCGGGAAGATCGGGTTCTGCAGTTCGGGCAGGACCAGGCCGACCAGGCGGGCCCGCTCGCCGCGGAGCTGCGTGGGGCGTTCGTACCCCAGTACGTCGAGGGCGGAGAGCACGGACTGGCGGGTCGCCTCGGAGACGCCGGGTTTGTTGTTGAGCACCCGGCTGACCGTGGCCTCGCTGACCCCGACCTTCTGTGCCACCTGAGCAAGTCGTCGCGTCATGAACGCAAGATTAGTGCAAATCTTGCGCGGTGTTTGCGGCTTTGACAGGTCGAAACATGGGATGTTCCCATGTCTGACGGAAAGTGAGCGAGAAGAGAGAAGGTGCCCCCCGATGCCGTTGCGCAGTGCCGCGCGGACCAACCTCGTCGACCTGGTCATCGCCCAGATGGAGAGCCTCATCGCCGACGGCGAGTGGCAGGTCGGCGAGAAGATCCCGGCAGAACCGCTGCTCGTCGAGCAGCTCGCCGTGGGCCGCAACACCGTGCGGGAGGCGGTCCGCGCGCTCGTGCACACGGGCATGCTGGAGCCGCGCCAGGGCGACGGCACATACGTGCGGGCGAGCAGTGACTTCGGCGCCGCCGTGCAGCGCAGGCTGCGCAGGGCGGACGTCCTGGAGGCGTACGAGGTCCGTGCCTGTCTGGAGCGGGACGCGGCCCGCCATGCCGCGCGGCGCCGCACGGACGAGGACCTCGCGACCCTGCGGGCCGCGCTCGCCGAGCGGGGCCTCGCCTGGCAGAGCGGGAACGTGGCCGCGTTCATCGACGCGGACATGGCCTTCCACCGCACGGTCGCCGACGCGGCGCACAACAGCGTCCTCGCGGAGCTGTACGCCCACCTCAGCGACGCCCTGCGCGAGACGTTGCAGTCCGTCGTCGCCGCGCCGGTGCCGGACGCGGTGCGCCACCAGTTCGACGCGCACGAGGCGATCGTCGACGCCATCGAGGCGCGCGACCCGGAGGCCGCCGAGGCCGCGGTGGTCGCCCACCTGACCGAGGGCATGGCCGCGCTGCGCGACCAGCCCCTGGAGGAGGACAAGGCCGCGGGGCACGCCGGACGCGCCGACGGCGGCGACCAGGGAGACGGCTGTGTCTGAGACGTCACCCGCCATGGGGAAGAGCGCGCCGGGGAAGACCGCGCCGGGGGAGAGCGTGTCGCATGAGACCGCGCCGGAAGACACCGCACCGGAGGCCACCGCTCCGCGCAACACCGCGCAAGAAGAGACCACGTCGAGCCGCGCCACGGACGCCTCCCGCATCCCCACCGGCCGCCGCGCCCTCTACCTCGCCCTCGGCGTCGTCCTGCTCGCGCTCAACCTCCGCCCCGCGCTCGTCGCCGTCTCGCCGCTCGCCGACACCATCCGCGAGGACAGCGGCATGTCGGCCGCCGCGACCAGCCTGCTCACCGCGCTGCCGCTGCTCTGTTTCGGGCTGCTCGCGCCCGTCGCGCCCCGGCTCGGCCGCCGCCTCGGCATGGAGCGCTCGCTGCTCGGCACCATGGCGCTGATCTGCGCCGGCACGGCCCTGCGCCTGCTCGACTCGGTCGTCGCGCTCTTCGCGGGCACCGTCGTCATCGGCGCGGGCATCGCCGTCGCCAACGTCCTGCTGCCCGGCCTGATCAAGCGGGACTTCCCCGCCAGGGCGGGCCTGATGACCGGCCTGTACTCCATGTCGCTGTTCGGCGGCGCCGCCCTCGCCGCCGGCGTCACCCTGCCCGTACAGCAGGCCAGCGGCATGAACTGGCGCACCATGCTGGCCTGTTGGGGTGCGCTCGCCGTGGTCGCGCTGCTCGTGTGGCTGCCGCAGATCCGGTCGCGCACGCGCGTGGGCGCGGCCGCCGCACGGCAGGCCGCCCACCCCGTGCGCGGCCTGTGGCGCTCCCCGCTGGCCTGGCAGGTCACCGCGTACATGGGGCTGCAGTCCCTGAACTACTACGCGGCCGCCGCCTGGCTGCCGACCGTGTTCCAGGACGCGGGCATGGCCCCGGGCGACGCGGGCTGGATGCTCTCCTTCTCTTCGCTGCTCGGCATCGCGGGCTCCTTCCTCGCCCCGGTGATCGTCGGCAGGCGGCTGGGCTCGGGTGCCCTCGCCGTGCTCGGCGCCGTGCTCTGCGCGCTCGGCTTCGCCGGACTGCTCGCCGCGCCGGTCGGCGGCGCCTATGTGTGGATGACCCTGCTCGGCCTCGGCCAGGGCGCGGCCATCAGCCTCGCGCTGCTGTTCATCGTGCAGCGGGCGCCGGACGCACGGCACGCGGCGCAGCTCTCCAGCATGGCCCAGTGCTTCGGCTACATCCTCGCGGCGACCGGCCCGACCGTCCTCGGTGCCGTCCACGACGCCTCGCACAGCTGGACCGTGCCGCTCGTCCTGCTCCTGGTCCTGCTGGTGCCGCAGGTCGTGGCCGGACTCGGCGCCGCGCGCGACCGGCACGTCGCGGGCATCGGCTGAGCCCGGCTCGGGCAGATATGCACCCGGTGCGTCGCTCACGGCGCACCGCGACGCAGGAGAAGGGTGCAGCGATGACGGATTCGGCCCCCGGGCGACTGGCGATCGGACGGGCGACGCCCGATGACTGGCGCGTGGTGACGGGGTGGGCGGGGGACGAGGGCTGGAACCCCGGCCTCGGGGACACCCCCTCGTTCTTCGCGCAGGACCCCGAGGGGTTCTTCATCGGACGCCTGGACGGCGAGCCGGTCTCCGCCGTCTCCGTGGTCAACTACGGCGACGACTACGCCTTCCTGGGCTTCTACCTCGTCCGTCCCGACCGGCGCGGCCACGGCTTCGGCCTCGCCACCTGGCAGGCCGCGCTGGCCCACGCCGGCGGCCGGACCGTCGGCCTGGACGGCGTGCCCGGCCAGCAGGACAACTACCGCCGCTCCGGCTTCACCTGGAGCCACGGCACCCAGCGCTATCTCGGCCCGCTGCCCACGACGGGCGTGCCCGACCGGCACGTGCGCCCCGTCGAGGCGGCGGGCCTGCGCGCGCTCATGGCGTACGACAGCGCGTGCCTGCCCGCCGACCGGCCGCGCTTCCTCCAGTCCTGGCTGGCCGCCCCCGGCCACCGGGCCCTCGCCCGCATCGTCGACGGCAGGCTCACCGGCTACGGCGTGATCCGGCCGGGCCGCGACGTCCGGCGCGTCGGGCCGCTGTTCGCGGACACGCGCGCCGACGCCGAGGCGCTCCTGGACGCCCTGGCCGCCGAGGCGGACGGCGCCCCGGTCGCCCTCGACGTGCCCGGCAACAACGCGGCGGCCGTCGCGCTCGCCGAGGGGCGCGGCATGAAGCCCACGTTCGACACGGCCCGCATGTACACGGGCCCGATCAGGGAGTACGCCGCACACCGCGTCTTCGGCGTCACCTCCCTGGAGCTGGGCTGACCGCTCCCCGGCCGCTCCGCCCGGCGCAGTCGTACGGGTGAGCGCCCCGCGCCCCTTCGCGGGGGGGGCGCGGGGAAAACTGTTGACCTCAAGTTTGGTCGAGGTCCTAACGTTTCCCGCATGAGCATGGAAACGACCGCATGGACGCAGCTGCACAGCGTCATGAACGCGCAGCAGGACCGCCGTCCCTTCGCCCGCGCCACCCTGCGCCGCATCGGCGCCTTCGCCCGGTCCCACCGCCGACGCATCTGGCAGTTCGTGCTGCTCAGCGTCCTGACCGCACTGCTCGCCGTGGCGACCCCCGTCCTCGCGGGCAACGTCGTCGACGCCATCGTCTCCGGCGCCGACTCCGGGACCGTCGTGCGGTACGCCCTGCTCATCGCCGCCATCGCGCTCGCCGAGGCCGGCCTCGGCCTGCTGAGCCGCTGGCTGTCGGCGAACCTCGGCGAGGGTCTCATCCTCGATCTGCGCACCGCCGTCTTCGACCACGTCCAGCGCATGCCGGTCGCCTTCTTCACCCGCACCCGCACGGGCGCGCTGGTCAGCCGGCTCAACAACGACGTGATCGGCGCTCAGCGCGCCTTCAGCAACACCCTCTCCGGAGTGGTCGGCAACATCGTCACCCTGGTCCTCACCCTCGTCGTCATGCTCACTCTTTCGTGGCAGATCACGCTGCTCGCCCTGGTGCTGCTGCCCGTCTTCATCGTGCCCGCGCGCCGCATGGGCTCGCGGATGGCGAAGCTCCAGCGCGAGGCCGCCCACCACAACGCCGCCATGGGCACCCGGATGACCGAGCGCTTCTCCGCGCCCGGCGCCACCCTGATCAAGCTCTTCGGCCGCCCCGGCGACGAGTCCGACGAGTTCGCCGCGCGGGCCCGCCGGGTCAGGGACATCGGCGTGCGCACCGCCATGGCGCAGTCCACGTTCATCACCGCGCTCACCCTGGTGTCGGCCCTCGCGCTGGCGCTGGTCTACGGCCTCGGCGGGTACTTCGCGCTGGAGGGCACCCTGGAGGCGGGCGCCGTCGTCTCGCTGGCCCTGCTCCTCACCCGGCTGTACGCGCCGCTCACCTCCCTCGCCGGGGCGCGCGTCGAGGTGATGAGCGCGCTGGTCAGCTTCGAGCGGGTCTTCGAGGTGCTCGACCTGAAGCCGCTGATCGACGAGAAGAAGGACGCCGTGCCGGTCCCCGAGGGGCCCGTCGCCGTCGAGTTCGAGAACGTGCGGTTCGCCTACCCGTCCGCCGACAAGGTCTCCCTCGCCTCCCTCGAAGAGGTCGCCTCGCTCGACACCCGCGGCGGCGAGGAGGTCCTGCACGGCCTGTCGTTCCGCGCCGAACCCGGCCAGACCGTGGCGCTCGTCGGCTCCTCCGGCGCGGGGAAGTCGACCATCGCGCAGCTCCTGCCGCGGCTCTACGACGCCGACGAGGGCACGGTCCGCATCGGCGGCGTCGACGTACGCGACCTGTCCAGCGCCTCGATGCGCGCCACCCTGGGCATGGTCACGCAGGACGGCCACCTCTTCCACGAGTCCGTCCGCGCCAACCTGCTGCTCGCCCGGCCCGGCGCGAGCGAGGACGACCTGTGGGACGTGCTGCGCAGGGCCCGCCTGGAGGACCTGGTGCGGGCCCTGCCCGACGGCCTCGACACGGTGGTCGGCGAGCGCGGCTACCGGCTCTCCGGCGGCGAACGCCAGCGCATGACCATCGCCCGCCTGCTGCTCGCCCGGCAGCGCGTCGTCATCCTCGACGAGGCGACGGCCCACCTCGACAACACCTCCGAGGCCGCCGTCCAGGAGGCGCTCGGCGAGGCGCTGGAGGGCCGCACCGCCGTGGTGATCGCCCACCGTCTCTCGACCGTCCGCTCCGCCGACCAGATCCTCGTCGTCGAGGCGGGCCGGATCGTGGAGCGCGGCACCCACGAGGAGCTGCTGGCGGCGGACGGGCGGTACGCGGAGCTGTACCGCACGCAGTTCGCCAAGGGCACGGAGGCGGCGGACGCGACGGAGGTCGTCGAGGCGGCCTGAGAACGCTCCCGCCGACGGCTCGGCGGCCCGGGACACCACGCCCGGGCCGCCGAGCCGTGTCCATACGTCCACTAGGAGTTCATTGGTTCCCCACCATCCACACCCTCTCGCGTGAGAGAAACCCCCCATGTGCGACGACGAGTTGATACCGCCGAGCGCGGACATGACGGAGGACCAGTGGCTGCGGGAACAGCCGCGGATCGCCGAGGGGCCCGTGGGGCAGCGGGTCCAGGAGATGCGGGCGCTGCGGCGGCGGTCCGTGCTGGGCGGCGTGGTGGCGGGGGCCGCGGCGCTGACGGTCCTGCCCGGTGCGCGGACACCGGCCGCGGCGGCCGACCGTCGAAGCGACGGAAAGTTCCCCCTGCCCTCGCGGCCGAACCGGGCGGGGGAGTACGCGGTGCTCCTGACCGGCGACGCGGGCACCGGCGAGGAGGCGCAGCACGCGGTGGCCGCCGCCGCCCGTGAGGTGTGCCGCGCCGAGGGCGTCGGCCTGGCGGTCGGCCTCGGCGACAACATCTACGAGAACGGCCCCGAGTCCGACCACGACTCCGAGTTCCGCACCAAGTTCGAGGACCCCAACTCGGGCCTGGACATGCCGTGGCTGATGGTCCTCGGCAACCACGACTGCTCCGGCCTGATCCCGGGCAGCGGCGGCGACCCCTCGCGCGGCGACCGCGAGGTCTCGTACGCGAAGGGCTCGCGGCGCTGGTACATGCCGAGCCGCTACTACAACGTGGCGCTGCCGGGCGCCGCCCCCGCGCCGGGCGGCGAGGAGGCCGACCCGCTGGTCGAGTTCTTCGCCATCGACACCAACCCCGTCTCCTCGTACGTCGCCCAGCTCGACCCGCACTACTGGTGGAACGGCCCCTACATGCGCGACCAGCGGGCCTGGCTCGACACCTCGCTGAAGCAGTCGCGGGCGCGCTGGAAGGTCGTCCTCGGCCACCACCCGTACCTGAACAACGGCAAGCACGGCAGCGCCGGTTCGTACGACGGCTTCGTCATCGGCAACTACACCAGCGGCATCCACCTCAAGGAGCTGTACGAGGAGGTGGTGTGCGGTCGCGCCGACGTGATCCTGTCCGGGCACGACCACACGCTGCAGGTCCTGGAGCCCACGGCCGACACGCGCGGCACCCGCCAGATCGTGTGCGGCGCCGCGGGCAAGGCGGGCGACGGCAAGGCGCACTTCGACCACCCGTCGGCCTGGCAGAACTTCTCCGACCACGGCTTCATGGTCCTCAAGGTCTCCCGCAAGGCGATGACGGTGGACGCCTACACCGTCGACGTCGCCACGCGCACGGCACGCCTGGCGCACCGCACGCGGACCACCCGGGCCCTGAGCCGGGTGTGAACGCGCGCCGGTGACCCGTCCGTCACCGGCGACCGCGTCGCATTCCGTCCGGTCGCACCCGGTAGGGCCCGAAGGGGGTGGGTACGACCCTCAGTGCCCGGTCGACGGAGCCGGTTCGGGAAAGGGGCACGGGGTGCGCAGGATCGCGATCGTGGGAGCGGGACAGGCGGGGCTCCAGTTGGCCCTGGGGCTCCTCGGGGCCGGGTACGAGGTGACACTGACCGCCGAGCGGCGGCCCCAGGAGGTACGGGGCGGGCGGGTCACCTCGACCCAGCTCATGTTCGGCCCGGCCCTGGGCATCGAACGGGAGGCCGGGCTCGCGCTCTGGGACGACGAGGCCCCCGTGATGCCGAGGTTCGAGCTCAGCCACTGGGACCCCGAGGGCCAGCCCGCCGCTCCGGTACGGCGGTTCACCGCGCCGTTCGACGACGAGGTGCGCTCCGTGGACCAGCGGGTGAAGCTGTCCCGCTGGCTGGAGCTGTTCGAGGAGCGGGGCGGACGCGTCGAGTACCGCTCCGTCGGCCCCGCCGAGGTGGCCGCCGTCGCCGCCGCGCACGACCTCACCGTGCTCGCCACCGGACGCGGCCCGCTCTCCGCGCTCTTCCCCCGCGACACGTCCTGGCCCGCCCACGCGAGCCCGCCGCGCAGCCTCGCCTGCTTCTACGTGAACGGCGTCGCCCACGACGGCACCGACCCGGCCGCCGGCTACGTCCGGGCCACCGGAGTGCCGCCCACCGGCGACGTCATCATGATGCGGGCGCTCACCGTCGGCGGGCCCTGCGACATCCTGCTGTTCGAGGGCCGGTGGGACGGGGCGTACGACTGCTGGGGCGACCGCCCCCGCGCCGCCGCGGGGCTGCGGCGCGGCCTCGACCTGCTGCGGACGTTCGCGCCCTGGGAGTACGAACGCTTCCGCCGCGCCGAGCCCACCGACGCGGGCGCCGCCCTGTACGGCGCGATCACCCCCGCGGTGCGCCGCCCCGTGGCACGGGTGGACGAGGGCCACCCCGTCCTCGGCCTCGCGGACGCCCTCGTCGTCCACGACCCGGTCACCGGCCAGGGCGCGAACAACGCGGCGCGGGCGGCGGCGAGCTACCTGGCCGCCATCCTCCGGCGCGGCGAACTCCCCTTCGACGAGGAGTGGATGCGGGAGACGTTCGACGCGTACTGGGAGAACGCCCGGCACACGCACGCCTTCACCGAGCTGATGCTGGGCGATCCGCAGCCCGAGCGGGTGGGCCGGATCATGGGAGCCGCCTTCGCCCACCCGGAGGTCGCCCACCGCTTCACCAACGGCTACGCGGATCCGCTGACGTACCGTTCGTGGCTGCTCGACCCGGTGGGCGCCGACGCCTACGCGGCACGGTTCGGGGTGTAGCGGCCCGGGGCCCGAGGGGGCGCTGTTCCGTGCGGGGACGGCGATGCCAGGATGCCGGGCATGAACGCACCAGAGGTCCCGCCCGGCACCCGGCTGCTCGTCGTCGACGACGAGCCCGCCATCCTCGACGTCCTGGCCACCTCGCTGCGCTTCCTCGGGTACGAGGTGGCGGAGGCGGCCACCGGCAGGGCGGCCCTGACGGCGGTCCGCGAGCACGCCCCGCAGCTCGTGCTGCTCGACGTGATGCTCCCCGACATCGACGGCTTCGAAGTGGTACGCCGACTGCGACGGGCCGGCGCGACGACCTCGGTGATCTTCCTGACCGCCCGCGAGAGCGGCCAGGACGTCGTCGGCGGCCTCGACCTGGGCGCCGACGACTACATCACCAAGCCGTTCCGGCTCGCCGAGGTCGCCGCCCGGGTGCGCGCCGTCCTGCGCCGGGGCGAGGGCCGCGCCGCGCCGGGGCTCCTCGTCTGCGCGGACGTGGAGATGAACACCGACACCTATGAGGTGCGCCGGGCCGGGGTGCTCGTCGACCTCTCACCCACCGAGTACCGGCTGCTCCACCACCTGCTGATCAACAGGAACCGCGTCCTGACGCACGAGCAACTCCTCGACCACGTCTGGGACTTCGGCGAGGGCGACCACGGGGTCCTGAAGACCTACATCTCCTACCTGCGGCGCAAACTCGACGCACTGGGCCCGGGGCTGATCGAGACCCGGCGCGGCATCGGCTACATCCTCCGCGACCAGGAGACCCCATGAGGCCCGCGCGACCGCGGCTCCGTCCCCCGCGCCCCCGTTCGCTGCGCGGCCGGCTCCTGCTCGCGCTGCTCACCCTCGTCGCCGCGGCCCTGCTCGCCCTGGACGCCGTCGTCTACGCGGCGCTGAGCGACGACCTCACGCACCGCACCGACGTCACCCTGCGCGCGGTCCGCCAGCGCGTGGCGCAGCAACTGGAACAGGCCGGGCCGGGCGGCACGCTCGGCAACGACGTCCGGCTGCTCGGGGCCTCGGAGTTCTACCTCCAGCTGCGCAGGCCCGACGGCGGCGTACGGGATCTGGTGCCCCGGCTGCGCGACCCGGACGACGCCGCGCCGCGCCTGCCGGACCCGCTGTCCGACGCGCGCGGCGAACCGGTCACGGTGGGGCCACAGGCGCCCGGCGGCCCCGACTACCGGCTGCTGGTCCAGCGGATCCCCGGCCGCGGCACACTGATCGCGGCCGTCCCCCTGGACCAGGTCCAGGGCACGCTGCGGCAGGTGCTCGTCGTCGAGGCGGCGGCGACCACCGGGGTGCTCGCCCTCCTCGCGGGCGCGGGCCTGTGGGTCCTGCGCCGCGGACTGCGGCCCCTGGAGTCGATGGCCCGGGACGCGGACGCCATCGCGTCCGGTGACCGGACCGGCCGCGTCGGACGGGTCGCGCCCGCCGACGACGACACGGAGGTCGGACGCCTGGGCCTGGCGCTGAACACGATGCTGGCCGCCGAACGGATCACCCAGGACCGCCTGCGGCGGTTCGTCGCCGACGCCTCGCACGAACTGCGCACCCCCGTCACCGCCGTGCTCGGCTACGCCGACCTGCACCATCAGGGCGCGCTCACCCGCCCCGAGCAACGGGAACGGGCGATGCACGGCATCACCACCGAGGCGCTGCGCATGCAGCGGCTCGTCGACGACCTGCTGCTGCTCGCCCGGCTCGACGGCGCCCCGGCCCGCGAGCACCGCGCCGTGGACCTGGCCGCGATCGTGCGCGACGCGGTGGCCGCCGCGCGCGTCGTGGCCCCCGAAAGCCCCGTGACGGTACGGGCAAAGGGCGGCGCGACGGTCCGCGCGGACGCGGAGCAACTGCGGCGCGTGGTCGACAATCTGCTGGCGAACGTGCGCCGGCACACGCCGTCCGGGACGGCGGCGCGGGTGACGGTGCGCGCCGGTGGCCCGGACGTGACCCTCGAAGTCGCCGACGACGGCCCGGGGATCCCGGTCGAGGCGCTGCCGCGCGTCTTCGACCGCTTCTACCGCGGCGACCCGGCGCACCGCGGCGACGGCAGCGGTCTGGGGCTGGCCATCGTCGCGGCGGTCGCCGAGGCCCACGGCGGCGCCGTCGACGTCGTCAGTGCGCGGGGAGAGGGGACCCGCGTGACCGTCCGCCTCCCGCCGGCCCCCTGACGCACCGCAGGCCGGGCGGCCCTCACAGGAACGCGAGGGTCGTGTCGTGGCCGTCGAGGATCTTCGCCGGGTCGGCGCCGAGGACGCGGTCCAGCAGCGTGGCGTACACGTCGCGGAAGTCGGTCGTCGTGCGCAGATCGTCGTCCGTGAGGTCGGTCAGGCTCGGCTGGTCGCCGTAGAAGCCGCCCCTGACCGGTTCGCCGAGCACGAACACCGGACCCGAGGTCCCGTGGTCGGTGCCCTGGTCGGCATTGGCCCTGGGGCGGCGGCCGAACTCCGAGTACACGGCGACGACGACCTTCCTGCCCGCCTCCGTCCCGCGAACGCGATCGAGGAACGCGCCGAGCGCCCCGTCGAGTTGACCCAGCAGCCGGGACTGGGTGGCCTTCTCGTTCGCGTGGGTGTCGAAGCCGCCGAGGCTCACGCTGTACGCCCGCGTGGACACGCCCGACTCGATCGCCCGGGCCACCACCTCCAGTTGGGCGCCGAGCCCGCTCTGACCGCCGGCGGAGCCCCCGTCGTCCGTCGCGTCGTCGTCGCCCGACTCCCCGGTGTCGTCCCGGTCCTTGCCGCCGCCGAAGGCCGAGGAGACCTTCGTCAGGTCGGCCAGCGAGGCTCCGGCCCGCCGCAGCAGCGGGTGGGCGTCGTCGTCGACGTGCGCGAGCTCGGCGCAGGTGCGCCGCCAGGCGTCCGGCAGCTTCGTGCCGCCGAGGCGCACGGCCGCGCCCGCCGTCCTCTCGCCGGCCATCAGCGGCGGCAGGGTGGCGCCCACGGACACGCCCCTGAGCGGGTCGTCGCCGCCCTCGTGGTCCAGCCAGCGGCCCAGCCATCCCGAGGGCACCGGCCCGGAGGGGGACGCGGTCTGCCAGATCGCCATCGAGCGGAAGTGGCTGTGGTCCGGCTTCGGGTACGACACACCGCGCACGACCGCGAGGCGCTCGTCGTCCCAGAGCCCCTTGAGCCGCTTCATCCCCGGGTTGAGGCCGAGGCCGTCGCCCAGCGCCAGCACCTCGTCCTCGCCGTACGCGAGGTCGCCGCGCAGGTCCTGGTAGCGGGAATCGGCGGCGGGCACGAGCGTGTTGAGGCCGTCGTTGCCTCCGTACAGGGTGACGAGCACCAGGGTCGCGGCGTCGCCGTGGGCGGCGCCGGAGCCCGTGGCGAGCAGCTCGTCCACGCCCCAGGCCGTGGCTCCGGCGGCCAGCGCGACGCCCCCGGCCACCCCGCTCGCGGTGAGGAACTTCCGTCGGGTCCAGGTGTCCACGTGGGCTCTCCTTCAGCTCAGGACGAGGTGTTCGGGCGCGGTCAGCGCGACGGCCGTCACCTTGCGCGGATCGCGTGCGGCGGCGCGCAGCACGCCGCGTGTGCGCGCGCTCCAGGCGGTGACGCCGAGCTTGCGGGCGAGCAGGTCGGGGCGCTCGCCGGTGGCCGCGTCGGCCACGTCGTCGAGGTCGGCGTGGTGGACGAGCCGCTGTGCGAAGGCGATCCGCACCTGGGCGGCGGCCGTCGTCAGCCAGGCCGCACCGGCGGGCCAGCCGCCCACGCTCTCCGGGGCGAACGGCACCTGGCCGAGACCGGCCAGGGTCCGGGTCAGCAGGTGCCCGCGCACCTTCTCCGGCAGCGCCGAGGGACGGACGCCCAACGCGCGCAGACTGCCCACCACGTACTCGACCGGCTGCTTCACCAGTACGTTGTCGGCGTCCGCGAACGCCTCGTCGCTGAATATGGCCCGGAACATGGCGGTCGTGTCGCGCTGTCTCCCGTACGCCGCCGTGACGCGGGCCAGCGCCGCCTTCGACGGCTTGTTCTCGTGGCTCACCAAGGCGCCCCACATCCGGGTGGCCACGTGGGCGTGCGATTGCGGCAGGCCCACCAGGTGGTCGACGAGCGAACGCGCGGTGAAGTCGGCCGTCTCGCCCACCACGGTCTGCCGTCCCTGATCGTGCCTGCGCTGCTTGAAGCGCGCCGTCCACGGATGCGCCTGCCGGTCCAGGGTCCATCCGGTGAGGGCGGCGGCCGCCTGGCGCACATCGGACTCGGTGTAGTGGCCCACCCCGAGCACGAAGAGTTCCATCAGCTCGCGGGCGAGGTTCTCGTTCGGTGCCTTCGCCGTGCTGCCGTCGGCGTCCAGCCACACCATGAGCGCGGGGTCGACCACCATGGCGCGGGCCAGCTCGCGGAAGTCGCCCGCGCCCAGCCGCCGCAGCGTGTCGTTCTGCCGCAGCATCGCCGCACCGGACCGCACCTTCTTGACGGAGGTGGCCCAGTGGTTGTGCCACAGCAGGGTGCGCTTCTCGGTCCAGGGATGCTCGGCGGCCACCATGCGTGCGAGCCACCACTGCGTGATGTCCTCGCGCTGGCGCCGCACCGCTTCGCGGTAGTGCTTGCGGACGGGATCGTCCTCGGGGTCCTTCGGCCTGTCGTCCGCCTTGGTCCTGCGCGGCGGCAGGGCCTCCGGCTCGGGTGCGGGCGTCGCGTCGGCCCCGCGGTCGGTTCCCGCCGCCTCCAGCACGCGGTCGAGCGTGGCCTCGAACCCCGCCTTCTGCGCCGCGTCCACGGCGTCCGGCCGGGCGTCGAACCCCGAGCGCTGGAGCAGACGCGTCACGTGGGCCCGGCTGTCAAGTGTCCTTCCCATGGCGGGAAGCCTGCCGGTGCCGTGTTCCACGGGCGTCCGCGTCAGGTGGGAGAACCGTGGGAACGCGTGGCGCGTCCGCGGGCGCCACGCGTTCCCACCCCAGGAGTACGGCTACTTCTTGATGACCGAGCGGATCCAGGCGAGCTGCCGGGAGACCAGTCCCGCTTCGGCGACCTCCTCCCGGTCGGAGCCGTTGAAGACGCCGACCAGGGTCTCCCGGCCGCGCGGGGCGATGCTCATCACGGGGCCCCCGGAGTCGCCGCCCGCGGGGATCCCGGAGATCTTCTCCATGCAGAAGTCCGAGCCGTCCGGCGAGGTGTAGCCGTCGCACCGCCGGTCGTCCGGTCGTACGACCCGCAGCTTCGACTGCTTCAGCACGGGCGACTGGCAGGCGTTCTCGTCCTTGGTGCAGGTCGCGCCCCACCCGTACTGCCGGACCTGCTGCCCCCGGTGGACCCCGGCCGTCGCCAGGCGCGCCGGGCGGACACCCTTCATGGGGTTCACCTTGATGAGCAACATGTCGGCGTGCGCGCTGCCCACGCGCTTGCCGCGCAGCGGGTGGACCGTGGCGCCCTTGCGCATGTCGAGGTCGCCGACCCGGAAGGAGATGCGCTTGTCGGCGATCGGCTCCGCCTGCTCGTAGAAGCAGTGGGAGGCGCTGAGGATCCACTGGCTGGTGAGCGCCGTCCCGGTGCACACCGGTTCGCCGTCGACGAGCATGCGCACCGCCCACGGCCCGTAGGTGCTCTTCGACCCGCCGATGACGGCGGAGGCCGGCGCGGTGGCCAGCGCTGAGCCCGTCACCGTCAGCAGGGCGGTCAGCAGCAGCGCTCGAACGCGACGCTTCATTGCGGAACATCTCCTCTCGCCGGGACGCGCCCCCGCCTCGGCGGAGGCGCCCCCGTGCCTGTACGTCTGAACAGAATTGCCGACACGGAAGACGGGTCATACCGCCGGAAGGTTCGGAAGTCGGGCCACCTTCTGGAAAACGACGGGGAGTTCCTCGCACCCGCCGGTGAGCCGGTGGTCGCGCCTACGCCCTCCCCGTCCTGTCGCGGATGTACCGCGGAGTGCCGATCTATCCCGTCACGGGCGTGAATTCGGGCAGAACGAGCGCCGAATGTGCCGGTCGCCCCTCCGCCGGAGGCATGGCGTCGAGACTGCGCAGCATGTCGTTGCGCCGCTCCAGGGCCCGTGCGGTGGTGGGGAAGAGCGCGGCATCGCCCTCGCCGACCAGGTCCTGGTTCGCGGTCACGAACGCGCGGGTGCCGTCTTCGTACGCGGCGAAGCCCGCGGCGTGGTCCCGGCCGGCCAGGGAACCGGCGAGCATGTACGCGCCGACGAGCGCGAGGCTCGAGCCCTGGCCGGTCAGGAACGAGGGCGCGTGGGCGGCGTCGCCCACCAGCGCCACCCTGCCGCTGGACCAGCGCGGCATGCGGATCTGGCTGACCGCGTCGAAGAACAGGTCGTCCGCCTCGCGCAGGGCGGCGAGCATCCCCGGGACCTCCCAGCCCGCGTCGGCGAACACCGAGGCGACCAGGTCCCGTTGGGCCGCCGGATTCCGGAACGCCTCGAACGGCGGTGCCGGGTGGGCGAAGTTCAGGAAGCCGTGCACCTCCTCGTCGTCCCCCGCGCCCCCCACGGCGTAGAGCGCCGCGGCCCTGCCCGGGGTGTTCCACATCATGAGCTCGTGGGAGAGCCCGAGGGTGTTGCGCAGGGTGAACCCGGCGAAGCAGTAGCCGAGGTAGCGGTGGAACTGCTCCTCGGGGCCGAACAGGAGCGCGCGGGTGCGTGAGTGCAGCCCGTCCGCGCCGATCACCAGGTCGAACGTACGCCTGCCGCCCCCGCGGAAGGTGACGTCGACGCCGTGGCCGGACTGGTCGAGGGTGTCGATGGAGTCGTCGAACAGGAACTCCACGTCGTCGCGGACCGCCGCGTAGAGGGCGTCGGTCAGGTCCCCGCGCCGCACCTCCAGGTCCCGGCCCGCGACACCGCCGGTGAGGGCGTGCGGGGAGACCGAGGCCACCTCGCCGCCGTCGCCGTCGAGGAAGGTCAGCCGGCGCAGGTCGATGTGCGCCTCCCGCAGCCGCGGCAGGATTCCCATCCTCCGGACGACCTCCAGCGCGGTGCCGCGTACGTCGATGGGGTAGCCGCCGCCCCGCAGGGCGCTCGCCTTCTCGACCACCGTGACCGCGAATCCGTGGCGGTTGAGCCAGAACGCCAGGGCGGGCCCCGCGATGCTGGCCCCGGATATCAGGACCGTGCGCCCCGGCTCGGTGCGCAGGCCCGTCGACAGGTCGGTGCGGGTCATTCCTTGACTCCTTTGCTCATGGTGCGGGCGACCAGCAGGGACAGCGCCGCGACGGCGCCGGCGACGACGAAGCCGGTGACGAAGGCCGATTCGGCCGGGACGTCGGAACCGGAAGGGGTCGCGGCGGTGAGGAGCGCGCCACCGAGCTGCGCGCCCACGGCGTAGCCGATCACGCGCGTCACCAGGACGAGGCTGGTGGCGATGCCGGTGTCGCCCTGACCGACGGACGTGGCGGTGCTGGTCACCATCGCCGTGACGCACAGGCCGTTGGCGAGCGAGATCATCACCTTGCCGACGACGAGGTGCCAGACCTCGGTGTGCACGGCTGCCAGGGAGAGCAGGGCGGCGGCCATGAGGAAGATCCCGGCGGTGACCACGGCGCGCGAGCCGAAACGCCGCACCCCGATCCCGCTGAGCGGCCCGGCCAGCGACGCGGCCACGGCGCCGGGCAGCAGGAACAGGCCGATCTCGGTGGCACCGGCCCCGAAGCCGTACGCGCGGGAGGGCACCGCGAACAGCTGCGGAATCAGATAGACCGCCACCGAGGTGCCGACACAGATCACGAACGTCAGCACGCACGACTTCCACATCGCGGGCCGTGCCAGCATGCGCAGGTCGACCATCGGCGAGGCCGCGCGGCGCTCGACGGCGATCCAGCCGGTCACAAAGGCGGCCAGGACCACGACGAGACCGCCGAGGGCGAGCGGCTGCGAGGCGATCTCGGGGGCGGTCGCCAGCACGAGCATGAGCGTGACCAGCGTCCCGCTCAGGAGGAGCAGGCCGGGCCAGTCGATCCCGACGCCGTCCGACGGGCCCGGCGGGTCGTGCGGCATCAGCCTGTTCACCAGCACGGTGGAGGCGATGACCGCGATCGTCGGCAGCGCGAACATCCAGTGCCGGGACAGCCCTTCCGCCACGGGCCCGGCCGCGAGCGTGCCCGCCATCCCGCCGCCCACGAACAACCCGCTGACCACCCCGATGGCCACCTTCGACTCGCCCGCGGGGAGGTGTTTGCGCACCAGGATGAACGACAGGGGCAGGGCGCCCACCATCGCCCCCTGAAGTACCTGACCGAGCAGCAGCACCGGAAGGTTCGGTGCCAGGGCGGACACCAGACCGCCGGCGCAGACCACCGCCATCAGCCGGATCAGGACCCGTTTTCCGCCGAAGCGGTCGCCTAACTTGCCCGCGACCGGTGTGACGAGCGCGCCGGTGATGAGGAGCACGATGCTGAGCAACGACCCTTCGGCCGGGCTCATGTCCAGTTCGCGTTGCAGGAGCGGGAGCGTCGGCGTCACCACCGATTCCAGCGCGCCGGTGGCGACCGCCAGCATGCCGAGGGCTGCGACAGCGGCCTTCCCGATGTGTACCGGGGGAGCCAGGGTTGCGGTCATGGATGTCCTTTCCGTCATGGGTGGGTGAGAGAGGAAGGGGCCTGCCGTGCGCGAGAGGCGCGGTGTGCCGCCTGGGTGAACCCGAGCCGTCGGCAGGTGAGTCGGTGCGCGCACGCCTTTGCCGGTCGCGGCGGATACATGGGTGCTCAACGCGCCGAGCCGAGACTACACTACACCGTGCAGTGTAGTCCGGTTAAGATGGCTCCATGCCGACCACGAAGACGCCGACCGCCACGACGCGGACCGCGAAGACGCAGGCCACGAAGTCACCGGCCGCGAAGACGCTGCGCGAGGGTGCCACCCCGAAGCGGGCCGCCATCCTCGCGGCGGCCCGGGAACTGTTCCTCGCCGACGGCTTCGACCGGTCCAGCGTCGACGCGGTCGCCGCCCGCGCCGAAGTGTCCAAGCGGACGGTCTACGACTACTTCGGCGACAAGCGGACGCTGTTGCAGGCGGTCGTCGACTCCGTCGGCGAGTCCCTGATCAGCACGATCCGGCGCACCCTCGACGACACCCTCACCGACCTCACCGAGGCCGCCGACCTCGAAGACGCCCTGGTCACGTTCTCGATGTCCATCGCGACCGACATGCTCGGCTCGGCGGAGTACGCGACGCTGCAACGGCTGGTCCGGGCGGAATCGGGCCACCTGCCGCACCAGGGCTACAACTCCATGGCCGACACCCCCGACGAGGCACTCGCCGAGCGGCTCGCCGCCTTCGGCGAGGCCGGGCTGCTCCACGTCCCCGACCCCCGGCTCGCGGCCGACCAGTTCATCGCGTTGACGTTCGGCGTCGCACTGGACAGGCTGGGTTCAGCGAACGCCGTGGAGGACACCCGCGTCCGGCCCCTCGTCGTCGAGGGGGTACGGACGTTCCTGCGGGCCTACCGGATCGCGTGACCCGGCGGTGAGCTGCGCCGCGCACGCGTTCCGGAACGGCGTTGTGTGCGTGAGGAGTCGGAAGAAGTAGAAGAAGTAACTGCCGGCTTCGGCGGCGCCGAGCCGGTAGGGCCGGGGGTGGTCATGACGAAGAGCCCGCACGCCGCGCTCGCCGTCGTCGCCGGGGCCTTCACCGCGGCTCAACTGGCCCTGATCGGAACGGGGATGGGGCTCGGCTGGGACGAGACCGTGTACGTCAGCCAGGTCAGCTCGCACGCTCCGCCGGCGTTCTTCAGCGCACCGCGCGCCCGGGGCGTCTCGCTCCTCGTGGCGCCGGTGGCGTCCTGGTCGTCGTCCACCGCGCTGCTGCGGGTCTATCTCGCGCTGCTGGCGGGAGCCGGCCTCTACGCCGCGCTGCGCTGCTGGCGGGGACTGCTGCCGGTGCGCGTACTGGCCCTGGCGGGGGCCTTGTTCGGCTCGCTGTGGGTGACGGTGTTCTACGGGCCGCAGGCGATGCCCAACTACTGGGTCGCCATGGGGGCGTTGGTGACAGTGGGGTGTTTCCTGCGCGCCCAGGCCGACCCCCGTGACCGGGCGGCCGTGTGGGGGCTCGCGGCGGGCGGCGCGGTGATGGCGCTGATGCGGCCCACCGACGCGGTCTGGGTGGCGCTGCCGTTGTGCGGCGCGCTGGTCTGCGTTCGGCGGTGGCGACGGCCGTGGTTGCCGGCGGCGCTCTGCCTCGGGCTCGCGGCAGGCGCCGCCGAATGGGTCGTCGAGGCGTTCGTCCGCTACGGCGGGCTCGGCGCGCGGCTGGCCGAGGGATCCCGGACAGAGGGCGGCCTGGGCTGGCACTTCGCCGTCGGGGACCAGCTGCGCGGCCTGGGCGGACGGACGCTGTGCCGACCGTGCACCTCGGCGATGCCGGACGCGGCGGTGACCCTGTGGTGGTTCGCGCTGCCGGTGCTCGCGGCCGCGGGCCTGACGGTCGCGGCGCGGGCGGGCCGGACGGCGGGCACCCTGCTGGCCCTGGCGTGCGCGGCGTCGGCCGCGTTCCCGTACCTCTTCCTGATCGACTACGCGGCCCCGCGCTTCCTCCTCCCCGCCTACGCCCTCCTCGCGATCCCGGTCGCCGACGCCCTCGTCCGCGCCGTCACCGCGCCCAAGAGGCGGTGGCGGGCACCGGCGATCGCCCTGGTGACGGCCGGGCTCGCGGCACATCTGGCCGTGCAGACCACGGTGTTGGAGCACACCGTGCACCGCGCCACGGCGGCCGGCCGCGACTACGCCCGCGCCGCGGCCGACCTGCGCCGCCTCGGCGTACGCCCCCCGTGCCTGCTCACCGGCCACGAGGCCATCCAGATCGCCTTCTACGCCGGGTGCGCCTCCGCCCACACGCAGGGCCACAACGCCAACGCGACGGACGGGCAGATCGCCTCGGAGGCCCGGACCGTGCGGACCGCGGCCCTGGAACCCGCCGGAGACGGACCGCCTTCCTACGCCCGCACCTGGCACCCGGACCGCCTGAGGGCGCTGGGCGTGTACCAGGGGTACCGGGCGTACCTCGCTCCGGCGCCGCGGGGTCCGGGGCGATGACGGCGAGTACGGCGACCGACGTGCGAACGCACGACCGGTCGGGGGGTCAGGAGGGCCGGGCCGTTCTGGCGCCGGGGCCCGCAGCACCGGCGGTGAGGGGCCGTGGTTCCAGGTGGTAGCGCAGCCGCGCCTCGGCGGGGTTCGGCCGGGCCGTGCGGTCGGCGGTGGTGTCCTCCCAGAAGGCGGCGACGGCTTCCTTGAAGGCGGCCGCGGACTGGGTGTCCGCGACCGGGACCTCCAGCACGTACTCCGCCTCCTGGGCCCGCGGGGCCCTGCCCTCGCCCGGGCCTTCGTCGAGCGGAGGGCGGTTCGGCAGGGTCTTGGCGGTCGACGGCTCCTCTTGCCGGGACGGTCTCGTGGCGAGCGGGCCGACCGCGAGGATGATCCCGATCCATTCCGCGAAGTAGGGGCCGGGCAGCGGGATCTCCAGGTCGGGATGGCTCGCGTACCCAAGGGCGACGGCCCGCGTGACGTAGTCGATGACCAGGGTCATCGTCTCCGTGCGCCTGCCCCTACGGCCCGCGGCGGGGACGAGACGGGTGAGGATCCGCAGGAAGAGGGGGATGTCGGTGTCGGAGTCCTGGGTGGCGATGCCGCTCTGATGGAACCAGAAGCCGGCCGCGTGGCTGTCGCCGAGGGAGAGGTGGTGCAGGTAGAGGCAGTACGAGGCGCGGTCGTCCCCGGCGCCCGCGGCGTACTGCCACCAGAACCGCGCGCCGGTATCGGCGCTCGCGAGCTGGAGGGTGCAGCCGAGGAGCCAGGCGCTGTGCGGGGAGGGCAGCTGGTCGGTGATGAAGTCGCCCAACTGCTCGGGAGTGCAGTGGGAGACGGCGGTCTCGCAGAGGGCGTGGAGGTGGCCCGCGGCGGTCAGGTCCGTCAGGTCGCGGTCGTCGCTGTCCCACAGCGGTGAGCCGTCAGAGGTGAAGGCGGGGTAGGCCGTGTCCTCATAGGGGACGGTGTCCTCCGGGACCTGAGGGCTCTTCAGGAGCAGCGCGCGGCCGAGGAGGAGGTCGATGGCGGTCATGGCGGGGATCACTCCGGCTGGTCGTGAAGGGGGTAGGCGCCTTCCAGGGCTCCTCGGGCGTGGTGGTCGGTGGTGCGGGTCATGGCCGGGGACAGGCCGACGATGCCGGGGACCTCGGATGCGTTCCTGCCGCACAGGTAGCGCAGCACGGCGACGTCGAGCTGGTTCTCGGGGAGGCGGGCGAGGGCGTCGAAGAAGTCGGCCATCTCCGCGATCTCGGCGAGCCGCGCCTCGGGGTCGTCGATCCGCGCCTGGGCGACGGTGGAGAACGCCGCGGGGCGGAGATCGGGGTGGCCCCTGCGGTGCGGGGCGCGCAGCATGACGCGGGAGCGCAGCAGGCACCAGGCGTAGCGGCGGACGTCGGGGCTCGCGACGGCTTCGTCCCAGGCGAGCCAGAGGATGTCGAAGGCCTCCGCGACGACCCACCTGGCGTACTGGTCGGTCTGGAGGAAGGCGCGGGCGTAGTCGGTGTAGGCCTGCTGCATGCCTTCTTTGAAGCCCTGGTAGGCCACGGGCGGCTGGTCCGGCTGGAGTTGGACGACCTCGCGTATGCGGCGGTCGATCCAGTCCGGGTCCTTGTCGGCCTCGCGGGCGGCGGCCGCCCACAGCCGTCGCAGCGGCCAGATGGGGATGTCCAGGACGCTGACCACGCTGTAGGTGATCTCCCAGCCCGGGTAGTAGCCCCTGCCGCGCAGCAGTTCGGAGATGCGGGTCTTGGAGTATCCGGAGCGGTCGACGAGGTCGTCGAGGGTGAGGCCGCTGGCGAAGAGGCGGCTGCGGACCGGTTCGAGCCAGGCGCGGTGGGAGTGGCCCACGTGATCCTCGATCGAGGCCGGTTTGCGGCCGCGCCTGCTCGGCGGCGCCCCGGAGGGCTGGTCCGGCTCGGAGGAGGGTGTCATCGAGGTATCCCCTCCTGCCCGGTCGGGCCGGCCGCCGCGTCCTGCGCCGGGGCCGCGGTGGTGTCGCGCCGTGCCTCCGTGAGTACGGTGAGGATCTGCTGCACCAGCAGTCCGAGCGAGGGCAGCAGCGTGGCCACGGCCGCGAGCTGCCCCAGCACGGTCATGACCGTGCTCCACGCGAAGACCGCCACCAGTACGGCGACGACCAACACCTGCTTACTGGACATCGTTCTCGGTTCTCCTGAACTCGTCGGGCCTGAAAGGCACTTCCGAGGCGGTGCTGAAGCGCTCGGGGAAGAGTGGGAGCCAGCATGGTCCGCCGACGCCTCGCGACTCAACGTGATCATGGGGTTACGGAACAATGTCGATGAGCGCGGAGTGTTCGCATTGCGTCACCACGGCTCTCCGTAGGGGCAGGACATGTCCAAATGAATGCTTTTGACGCCGGAAAAACGTCATCCCTGGCGGGGTGTGCGGCGAGGGGCACCATGGATCCCGGACGCCTTCTCCGGCGTCCGACCTTCCTGGCTGTCCGGAAGGTCTGGAAGGCCGCGCACCGTCCTCTCGTGCTGAAGAACCACCGGAGGGGGCGGTGCCGCTCCCGCCCGGTCCCGTGCCGGGCGGGAGCAGCCGGTGCGGGGCCGGCGCGGGGCCGGCGTGGGATCCTTGGCGTGTGAGCCCCGAGGTCTGCCCGGGGACTCCTGCTTGACCTGTGCCGACCTTCTCTAGGACCGTCATGTGTCCTACCTGCATGAATGGCTGATTGATCATGTTGCGAACCATGTTCAAGTCCAAGATTCATCGCGCCACGGTGACCCAGGCCGACCTGCACTACGTGGGATCGGTGACCATCGACGCGGATCTGCTCGACGCGGCCGATCTGCTGCCCGGCGAGCTCGTCCACATCGTCGACATCACCAATGGCGCGCGTCTGGAGACGTACACGATCGAGGGCGAGCGCGGCAGCGGCGTCATCGGCATCAACGGCGCGGCCGCGCACCTCGTTCATCCCGGGGATAGGGTGATCATCATCAGTTACGCCCAGGTCGAGGACGCCGAGGCGCGTGCGCTGCGGCCTCGGGTCGTGCATGTCGACGAGGACAATCGTGTCGTGGCCCTCGGCGACGATCCGGCGGAGGCGGTGCCGGGTGATCCGGGGATGACGCGGAGCCCGCTCAGTCGCTGAGGCGCGGTGGGATGCCTTGACCTGTCAGGTGTCAGGTGTCGGGTGTCAGGTGTCGGGTGCCGGGTGTTTGGTCTTCGGGTGAGGAGGAACGATGGGTGCCGTCGAGATTCGGGACGACCGGGCCAGAGGTGTGCTCGAGGCGTTCGAAGGCGGTGAACGCGTCGGGCACATCGTGTACTTCACGCTGGACTCCCCGGAGGCGGCGCTCGTGCCGGTCCACACGGAGGTCGCGTCCGCGCACGAGGGCAAGGGCATCGCGGGCTCCCTCGCCGCTGAGCTGTACGCCCTCGCGGCGCGGGAAGGCGTGGCCGTCGCGCCCCTGTGCCCCTACGTCGTGAAGTGGGCCGAGCGGCATCCCGAGCAGGCGCCCGCGGCCTCCGAGGAGTTGCTGCGGGCCGCGCTGGACAAGGTCCGCGAGGACCCCTCGACGTGGTGACGCCGGGGGCGCCGGACGCGCCGTTGACGCTGGGGCTGTTGCACACGTCGCCGGTTCACGTGCCCGTCTTCGACGGCCTGCGGGACGCCTCGCGCCCGGGGCTCGAACTGCGCCATCTCGTCGCGGAGGAACTGCTGGACCGGGCTCGGGTGGTCGGTCCTGACGCGGTGGCTCCGGACGTACGGGACGCGGTGGCGCGGGTCGCCGGGGGCGGGGCGGTCGGTGCCGTGCTGTGCACCTGCTCCACCATCGGCGGGGTGGCCGAGGCGGTCGGGGCGGACGTGGGGGTTCCCGTGCTGCGGGTCGACCGGCCGATGGCGGCCGCGGCCGTCGCCGAGGGCGCCCGGATCGTCGTGCTCGCCACGGTGGCGTCCACGCTGGGGCCGACGGTGACGCTGGTCGAGGAGGAGGCGCGGCGGGCCGGGCGTGAGGTGTCCGTGCGGGCGGAGCTGGTCGACGGGGCGTGGGAGCGGTTCGAGGCGGGGGACTCCGTCGGGTGTGCGGAGGTCGTGGCGGGGGCGGTACGGGGAGTCCGGGACGCGGACGTGATCGTGCTGGCACAGGCGTCGATGGCACCGGCGCAACGCCTGCTGTCCGACGGGACGGTACGGGTCCTGTCCAGCCCGGCTCCGGGGTTCGCTGCGGCGGTGGGGCTGGTGGAGGGGCCGTAGCGGTGTCTGGCGGGGGCGCCTTGGGCTGGCGTCTGCGCCCTTGCTTCGTCTGTGGGGCGGGGCCGCGGGGGTATGTGCGTACTCGCCATCCCTGCGCCCCGCCCCAAGTCCAAAGACGCCATCGCCCGCTCAGTGCTCCGTTCGCACATACCCCCACGTCCCCTCAGGAGCGTTTGCGGCAGCGGCCCGGTGGGGGCCGTTGTGCCCGCGCCGCGCCCGGTGGGCAGCGGACCGCCCGTCCCCGCTGTGGTCGGCGGCACTGGCCGGGTAGCCGCCCCTGCTGTGGGCAGGCGTTCCGCAGGGCGGAACGGGTGGGCACAGCCCCCGGTGCCGGGTGGCGAGAGGTGTGGCTCCAGCCCCGGCGCAGCCGGACCGTGCCGGGCAGCGGTAAAGGTGGCCCCAGCCCCGGCGCAGGCGGGGAAGAACCCCGGCGCCGGGTACGGGGCACCGTGGCCTCCGCCCCGCGCACGCGGCACCGTGGCCTCCGCCCCGCGCACGCGGCCCCGTGGCGCGCGCCGCCCACGCCCCGCACGCTTGGGGAGGGGGGCTTCGGGTACCCGGGGGGAAGAGCTCAACCGTTGGAGGCACGATGACCCACCCGTTCCCGGGCCCCGTTCCGCCCGCCCCCTTCCCGGACCCCGACCGCCCCTTCCCGGACCCGGACCCCGTCCCGCACCCCGAGCCCCGCCCGAGCCCGGAGCCGCCCCCGTCGCCGATCCCGCAGCCGCCGGGCCCGGACCCGATGCCCGAGCCCCAGCCGGGGCCGATGTCCTGACGGCACGCCTCCGCCCCGCACGGTGGGCGAGCGTCTGTCCGAAAGGGCGGCGACAGCTGACCGGCCATGGGCGAGGAGGTTCCCGGCACGGAGGATCCGGGAGAGTCCCGGAAAACCCTCCTGACGTGGGCGGGCCGCTCGGCATAGCGTGATCCTTCGACCCCCGCCCGAAGGAGAATCCGCCGTGCCTCACTTCGACCTGCCCCTCGACGAACTGCGTCGATACCGACCCGATTTGCCGGAGCCCGACGACTTCGACGCCTTCTGGGAGAAGACGCTGTTGGAGGCGCGCGAGCACGAACTCGACGCCCGCTTCGAGCCGGTGGACCTGCCCTTGACGGGGGTGCGGGTGCACGACGTCACGTACGCCGGATTCGGCGGGCACCCCGTCAAGGGGTGGCTCGTGCTCCCCGCGGGGGCGCAGGGGCCGCTGCCCGCCGTCGTGGAGTACATCGGGTACGGCGGCGGCCGGGGACTGCCCCATATGCACCTCCTGTGGGCCGCCGCCGGCTACGCGCACTTCGTGATGGACACCCGGGGACAGGGCAGCGGCGGGTGGGCGCAGGGCGACACCGCGGACCCGGCCGGCAGCGCGCCCGCGCACCCCGGGTTCATGACGCGCGGCATCGAGGACCCGCACGACTACTACTACCGGCGCCTGTACGTGGACGCGGTCCGTGCCGTCGAGGCCGTCCGCGCGCACCCCCTCGTGGACGCCTCGCGCGTCGCCGCGATCGGCACGAGCCAGGGCGGCGGCCTCTCCCTCGCCGTCGGCGGGCTGGTGCCCGACCTCGCCGCGATCGCCCCCGACGTCCCCTTCCTCTGCGACTTCCCGCGCGCGACGACCCTCACCGACCGTTATCCGTACAAGGAGATCGGCGCGTACCTGAAGGCGCGCAGGGGCGGGCAGGAGCGCGTCTTCAGGACGCTGTCGTACTTCGACTGCGTCCATTTCGCCGCGCGCGGTCGCGCGCCCGCGCTCTTCTCCGCGGGTCTGGAGGACCAGACCTGCCCGCCCTCGACGGTGTTCGCCGCCTTCAACGCGTACGCGGGGCGCGAGCGTTCCATGGAGGTGTACGCCTTCAACGATCACGAGGGCGGCGGCCCCTATCAGCAGGGAGTGCAACTGCGGTGGCTCGCGGGGTACTTGACGGGCTGATGTGTGCAACACCGCCTCTGTGCCACGCCCTTGTCACGGATTGCTCCGAGCGGCTAGCTTGCGGGCTTGTCGTGTGTCCGTTGTGTGCAATCCGTGATGACGTGAGTCTGAGGGGGCTCCCCATGGCCGTACGGGGCCGGCACCGCCGGTATCAGCCGAACCGCATCAACCGCGCGTCACTGACCGTGACCGCGGGAGGTGCGGGGATGGCGCTCCCGCTGACCGTCGCGGGCACCGCCGGTGCCGCCGACGTCGACACCTGGAACAAGGTCGCGGCGTGCGAGTCCACCAACAACTGGAGCATCAACACCGGCAACGGCTACTTCGGCGGGCTCCAGTTCAAGCAGTCCACGTGGGCGGCGTACGGCGGTACGGCCTACGCCGCGCGCGCCGACCTCGCCACCAAGGACCAGCAGATCGCCGTCGCCGAGAAGGTCCTGGACGCGCAGGGGCCGGGCGCCTGGCCGGTGTGCTCCGCGAAGGCCGGCCTCACCCGGGGAGGCGGCACGCCCGACGTCACCCCGGTCAGCGCCCCCGCCGAGGCGAAGCCGGCCAAGCGCGACGTGAAGGACGTCAAGCCGGAGGTGACCCCGCAGTCCGCCGCGGGCACCGCCGAGATGTACACCGTGGTCCGCGGGGACACCCTCTCCGGCATCGCCGACGACCGCCGGGTCCGGGGCGGCTGGCAGCGGCTGTACGACACCAACCGCCGTGTCATCGGCGGCGACCCGGACCTGATCACTCCGGGACAGCGGCTCGCGCTGCACGGCCGGGGAGCCACCAAGGGGCGCACGGACGACCGGGCGGACGAGCGGGCCAAGGACCGGGCCAAGGAGCGCGCCGAGGACCGGGCGAAGGAGCGTGCCGAGGACCGCGCCGAGGCGCGGGCCCGGCAGAAGGCCGCGGAGAAGAGAGCCGCCGAGAAGCAGGCGTCGGAGAAGAAGGCCGCCGAGCGCAAGGCCCCCGCGCCGCGCGCCCGGCAGGCGTCCCCCGGCGCGGTCGCCCCCGTCGCCGCCTCGCCCAGCACCCCCTACCGCGCGGCGGGCGGCTCGTGGTCGAAGGGCTATCACACGGGCGTCGACTTCCCCGTGGCCACCGGGACGTCCGTGAAGGCCGTCGCCGCGGGCCGGGTCGTCTCCGCGGGCTGGGGCGGCAGCTACGGCTACCAGGTGGTCATCCGCCACTCCGACGGCAAGTACAGCCAGTACGGGCACCTGTCGGCGCTCTCCGTGAAGGCCGGGCAGCAGGTCGGCGCCGGGCAGCGCATCGCCCGGTCCGGGTCCACCGGCAACAGTACGGGCCCGCATCTGCACTTCGAGGTGCGGACGGGGCCCGGTTTCGGGTCCGACATCGACCCGCTGGCCTATCTGCGGGCGCGCGGCGTACGGATCTGAGCGGCGCGCACGGCGGCACGCCGCGGACGGTCAGGACACGATGCGTTCGCGGCGGCGCCCCGGGTGCCGGGGCCGGTGCCTGCCGAGGGTCGCCTCCGCGTGCTGGGACGGCATCGCGGGCAGCCCCTCCGGGGCGCGCCCGGGCCTCGGACGGGGCCGGTCCGGCACGTCGGGCCGCTCCTGGGCCACCGGCACGTCTGGTCGCCCCTGGGCCACCGGGGTGCCACCGAGCTCCTCGGCCACCGGCGCGGTCGACGTCTCGCGCGCGATCCGCTCCGTCGTGAGCAGGATCAGGCCGCCCGCGGCGACGACCCCGCAGCCCAGCGCCAGGGCGGTCCCCGTGACGCCGTAGCGGAAGGATTCTCCCAGGAGGGTCAGCCCGACCGCCGCCGCGACCACCGGATTCACGACGGTCACCGTCGACAGGGGCGCCGCGAGACCCGCGCCCCGGTACGAGGCCTGCGAGATCAGCACCCCGGCCGCCGCGAGCACCGCGATCACACCGAGGCTCGGGAGCTGCTCGAAGAGCGGCACGTCCCTGCCCCACTCCACGGCCACCGTCTTCGTGAACACCGAGGCGATGCCGAACGCCGCACCGGCGGCGCAGGCCAGCAGCACGCTGCGCACCACCGGGTGCCGGTGCACGGCGTGCGCCGCCACCATCAGCGCGAGCACGCCGCCCCCGGTGACCAGCGCCAGCATCAGGTGCTCCGGGCCGTCCAGGGACTGGGTGCGCGTCGAGGAGGTGAGCGAGAGCAGGCCCGCGAGCCCCACCGTCGCCATGATCGCGCCGCGCCACGCCGTGGCCCCGGCCCGGCGCCGCACGAAGACGGCGGCCATCGGCAGGGCGAAGACGATGGTCAGCGCGCCGAGCGGCTGGACCAGGCTGAGCGGGCCGTAGGCGAGGGCCACCACGTGCAGCAGCGCGCCCAGGCCGTTCAGCGAGATCGCGGTCCACCACGCGCCCCTGCGCAGCGGCGCGTACCGCCGCTCCGGCGTCGTCGCGGCCACGCGCTCCTGCAGGATCGCCCCGCCCGCGTACGCCACGGCGGAGACGAGCGAGAGCAGCACGGACAGCGCGAGGGCACTCATGACGTGCTCCGCGGGGTGCGGTGCGTCCGGCGGGCCCGGTCAGACGAGCGGTCGGCTTCCATGGTCTCCACGATGCCGCGCGAATCGCTCCGCGTCGTCGTCCCTGAGCAGGCATTCGGTCCTACTGCCGATGGAGTACGACCGGGTGATGTCCTCCCCAGGTCGTGCTACCCCCCTAGGGGCAGGGGTGGAGGGCGGCACACCCCCCGGGGATGGACACCCCGGTGGGGCTTGCTCTACTGCTGTCGTGACCACCCACATCGACCTGGCAGAACTCGGCTCCGTCGGCGGCTTCTTCGCCCTGCGCGCGGGGGCGCCGCCGAGCGGCGCGGCACTCCCGTTCGCGCAGGTGTACGAAGCGCCCGGAACGGCCCCCGATCCGCTCACCTTCCGTGTCCGCAAGGTCGCGCTGCGCCTCGGTGCCCCCGAGGACCGCATCGCCGTGTCCGTGGCCCAGCTGGGGCTCGCCGCGCGGCTCTGGTCCGTGGCGCTCGGTTCCGCCGCGCTGTACGGCCTGGTGCCGGACCTCGACCCGGCACGGCTGCGCTGGGACGCCGACGGCACCTCGCCCGACGACCTGTGGCTGACCGACGTACGCACGCTGCCCGGCGACGCGGGCACCATCCGGGACGTCGTGCAGCGCGGCCACCTGGAGCCGCTCTCGGACGCGCTGCGCGCCCGCCACCGGGTCTCCGCCGGACTGCTGCGGGGCAACGCGGGCTCCGCGCTCGCCGGCGCCGCGCGCGAGTTGCACGGCTGGGCGGTGCGGGCGGGCCGTCCCGACGTGGGGGAGCGGGCCCTCGACCTGGCCGCCACGCTCTTCGACGACCCCGCTCTGCGCGGCACCGGCACCCTGACGGGCACCGCGTTCCGGCGCCGCAGCTGCTGCCTCTACTACCGGTGCCCCAGCGGCGGCCTGTGCGGCGACTGCTGCTTCGAACGCCCGCCGCAGCGGTCTTCCCCCGGGGCCGCGTCTGGGTGACCATGAGAAGGCGCGGCCGACATCGGGCGGACGACGGAGGGTTCTACGTGAAGGTGGGACTGCTCACCCGGGAGTATCCACCGGACGTCTACGGCGGAGCGGGCGTCCATGTCGAGTTCCTCGCGCGGGAGTTGCGCGCCCTCACCGACCTCGACGTGCACTGCTGGGGCGAGGGCGTCGGCGACGGTCTCGTGCGCCACCGGGCGTGGTCCGCGCTCGACGGGGCCAACGACGCGCTGCGCACCTTCTCCGTGGACCTGTCGATGGCCGCCGCCCTCGCCGGCCGCGAACTGGTCCACTCGCACACCTGGTACGCCAACCTCGCGGGCCACGTCGGCAAGCTCCTGCACGGCATCCCGCACGTGATGACCTCGCACTCACTGGAGCCCCTGCGTCCCTGGAAGGCCGAGCAACTCGGCGGCGGATACGCCCTGTCGAGCTGGGCCGAGCGCACCGCCGCCGAGGCCGCCGACGCGGTGATCGCGGTGTCCGGCGCCATGCGCGAGGACATCCTCGCCTGCTACCCGGCCATCGACCCGGCCAAGGTGCACGTCGTCCACAACGGCATCGATACGGAGCTGTACCGCCCCGACCACGACACGGACGTCCTGGCGCGGCTCGGCATCGACCCTCGGCGTCCCTACGTCCTCTTCGTCGGCCGCATCACCCGGCAGAAGGGCGTGCCCCATCTGCTGCGCGCCGCACGGCGGTTGCACCGGGACGTCCAGCTCGTCCTGTGCGCCGGGGCGCCCGACACGCCGGAGATCGACGCCGAGTTCCGCACGCTCTTCGAGGAGCTGAGCCGTACCCGCGCGGGCGTCCAGTGGATCCCCGAGATGCTGCCGCGCCCCCAGGTCGTCCAACTCCTCACCCACGCCGCGGTGTTCGTGTGTCCTTCCGTGTACGAGCCGCTGGGCATCGTCAACCTGGAGGCGATGGCGTGCGGCACGGCGGTCGTCGCCTCGGACGTCGGCGGCATCCCGGAGGTCGTGGGCGACGGGACGACGGGGCTGCTCGTCCCCTACGAGCAGAAGGACCCCGAACGCTTCGAGCACGACCTCGGGGTGCTCCTGAACCGGCTGGCCACCGACCCGGAGCGGGCCGCCGCGATGGGCACGGCCGGACGCTACCGCGCGCTCAGGGAGTTCGGCTGGGACGCGGTCGCCCGGCGCACGGTCGAGGTGTACGAGGAGATCCTGCACGCCGACGAGTAGGAGGCTGGGATGCGCGGTGGACCTTCGGTACTGGGAATCGTGCTCGCCGGGGGCGAGGGGAAGCGATTGCAGCCCCTCACCGCCGACCGGGCCAAACCAGCGGTCACGTTCGGCGGCACCTACCGCCTCGTCGACTTCGTGCTCTCCAACCTCGTCAACGGCGACATCCTGCGCATCTGCGTCCTGACCCAGTACAAGTCGCACTCCCTGGACCGGCACGTGACGAAGACCTGGCGCATGTCGAGCCTGCTCGGCAACTACGTCACGCCCGTGCCCGCCCAGCAGCGCCTGGGCCCGCGCTGGTACCTGGGCAGCGCCGACGCGATCCTGCAGTCCCTGAACCTCGTCCACGACGAACAGCCCGACTACATCGCGGTGTTCGGCGCCGACCACGTCTACCGCATGGACCCGCGCCAGATGCTCCAGCAGCACATCGACAACGGCGCCGCGGTGACCGTCGCCGGCATCAGGGTGCCGCGCTCCGAGGCGTCGTCGTTCGGTGTCATCACGCCCGCGCGGGACGGCACGCGGGTGGAGCGGTTCCTGGAGAAGCCCGCGGATCCGCCCGGACTGCCGGGCTCCCCGAACCAGGTCTTCGCCTCCATGGGCAACTACGTCTTCACCACCAAGACGCTCGTCGACACCCTCCAGCAGGACGCCGAGAACGAGGAGTCGGCGCACGACATGGGCGGCTCCATCCTGCCCATGCTCACCGAGCGCGGCCTCGCCCAGGTGTACGACTTCGACGGCAACCACGTACCCGGCGAGACCCCGCGCGACCACGGCTACTGGCGGGACGTGGGCACCCTGGACTCGTACTACGAAGCCCACATGGACCTGATCTCCGAGCACCCCGTCTTCAACCTGGACAACCGCCGCTGGCCCATCTACACCCACTCCGGCGGTCTGCCGCCCGCCAAGTTCTGCGCGGGCGGCATCGCGAGCGAGTCGATCGTCAGCCCCGGCTGCGTCATCCGGGGCCAGGTCACCCGCTCCGTCCTCTCGCCCGGCGTGACCGTCGAGGAGGGCGCCGTCGTCCAGGGCTCGGTGCTGCACGACAACGTCCGGGTGGGGCGGGGCGCGGTGGTGCGCGGCGCCGTGCTCGACAAGAACGTCGACGTCCCGCCCGGGGCGACGATCGGCGTCAATCCGGAGCGGGACGAGGAGCTGTACACGGTGTCGAAGGGCGGGGTGATCGCCCTGGGCAAGGGGCAGACGGTGCCCCTGTGACGGGTGTTCCGGCGACCGGGTGCGCCGCCGGCACCGCACCGCCCGTGCGCGGGCGCCGTCACAGCACCCGGCGCCTGCGCCCCAGCCAGGTCTGCGCGATCACGACCACCGCCAGGAAGGCGCCGCTGACCACCTGCTGGTAGGCCGAGTCGAGCGAGCCGATCTGGTTGATGACGTTCTGGATCACCTTCAGGAGCAGCACGCCCACCAGCGACCCGCTGATGAAGCCGAACCCGCCGGACAGCAGCGTGCCGCCGATGACGACCGCGGAGATCGCCTCCAGCTCCATGCCGGAGCCGAGGATCGTCACCCCGGAGACCAGCCAGGCGGCGTTGAGCGCCCCCGCGAGCCCCGCGCAGAGCCCCGACACCGTATAGACGGCGATCTTCGTACGGGCCACCGGCGCGCCCATCAGCGCCGCCGCGTCCTCATTGCCGCCGACCGCGTACACGTACTGCCCGAACCGCGTGCGGCGCAGCACGACCGCGCCCGCGACGAACAGCGCGACGGTGATCCACACCGGGGCGCCGACGCCGAGCACCTTGCCCTGGCCGAGCGTCGCGAAGAAGGTGTCCTTGTCGACCAGGTAGGTCGTGGACCCCTCGTCCGTGAGGGACAGGAGGATGCCGCGCGCCCCCAGCATCGCCGCGAGCGTCACGATGAACGGCGCGAGCCGGGAGCGGGCGATCAGCAGGCCGTTGACCAGGCCGATCAGCCCGCACACGGCGAGCGGGAGCAGCAGGGCCACCACCGTGCCGTACCGCGAGCCCCAGGCGGCGAGCACCCCGCCGAGGGCGAACAGCGAGCCCACCGACAGGTCGATGCCGCCGGTGACGATGACGAAGGTCATGCCGAGCGCGACCACCGCGAGGAACGCGGAGGACACCGCCATGTTCTCCAGGTTGTCGGCCGTCAGGAACGTGTCGAAGCCGATCGACGCGGCGGCCACCGCGACCAGCAGGGTCACCAGCGCACCGTGCTGCTGGGCCAGTGCGCTGAGGCGCTCGGAGCGGGAGGGCCCCGCGGTCCGCTCCTGTGGTTCGGTCCGGCTCATGGGCTCCGCCGCGGTCCTCGTGTCGGTGGTCATCGCCTGCCCCTCTCGCGTGCCGCGTAGACCGCGAGGACGATCACCACGGCCTGGGCGATCTGTGTCCACGACGGCGGGAGGTCGTGCTTGATGAGCGTGGCCGTGAGCAGCTGGATCAGGACGGCGCCCGCCACGGTGCCGCCGATGCGGACGCGTCCGCCGCTCAGCGGGGTGCCGCCGACCACCACCGCGGTGATCGCGGAGAGTTCCATCAGCGTGCCGAGCGAGGTGGGGTCGCTGGCGGTCAGGCGCGCGGTCGCGAGGACACCGGCGAGCGCGGCGAGGGCGCCGGAGACGACGTACACCACGATGAGCACGCGGCGCACCGGCAGGCCCGCGAGCAGCGCGGCGGGGCGGCTGTCGCCGATGGCCAGGAGCCGGCGGCCGAACGTGGTGCGCCGCACGACGAAGCCGACGAGCAGCGCGAGCGCCGCCGCGATCAGCGCCGGATAGGGGATGCCGAGCAGGTCCCCGGAGCCGAGCGAGGCCATGGTCGGGTCGCGTACGTCCTTGAGCTGGGGGAGCAGGACCAGGGCCAGGCCCCGGGCCGCGACCATCAGCGCGAGTGTCGCGACGATGGGCTGGACGCCGACGAAGGCGACGAGCGAGCCGTTCGCCGCGCCGACCGCCATGCCGCCGAGCACCGCGACGGCCAGGGCGATCCACATCCCGTAGCCGAGGTAGAGCGACAGGAGCGAGGTGGACAGGGCCATCACCGAGCCGACCGAGAGGTCCACGCCCTCGGTGCCGATGGCGAGCGCCATGCCGAGCGCGACGACGAGGACGGGGGCGACCTGGACGGCCTGGGTGCGGAAGTTCTCCGCGGACAGGAAGTGCGGGGTGAAGGCGATGTTGACGAGCAGGAGGACGGCGACGCCCAGATAGACGCCGTAGTTCTGGAGGAAGCGCAGGATCCGGTCGCGGTCCTGGAGGGCGGCCGGGCGGTCGAGGACTGCGTCTGTCACGGGGAGCTCCGGGGCTGGTGCGGGACGGGTGCGCTCTCGGGGCCGCTCGGGGGGCCGTCGGCGGGTGCGCTCAGGGGGGCGCCCGCCGTCTCGGTCGCCATGGCGCGCAGCAGCCGGTCCTCCGTCACGTCGTCGCCGGTCAGCTCCGCCACCACCGCGCCGTCCTTGAGGACCACCACCCGGTCCGAGCCCTCGATCAGCTCTTCCATGTCCGATGAGATGAGCAGGACCCCGAGGCCGTCCGTCGCCAACTCGTCGATGAGGGACTGCACTTCGGCCTTGGCGCCGATGTCGATGCCGCGGGTGGGCTCGTCGAGGAGGAGGACCTTCGGGTTCATCGCCAGCCAGCGGGCGAGCAGCACCTTCTGCTGATTGCCGCCGGAGAGCTCGCCCACCCTCTGGTGCGGGCTCGACGCCTTGATGCGCAGCCGCTTCATGAAGGTGTCGACGATCGTGTCGATGCGCCGTTCGTCCACCAGGCCGAGGCGGGAGAGCCGGGGCAGCGCGGCCAGGGCGATGTTCTCGCGGACCGAGAGGCCGGGGACGATGCCCTCCGCCTTGCGGTCCTCGGGGAGCAGGCTGATGCCGGCCCGGATGGCGGCCGGTGTGGAGCCGGTGCGGATCGGCGCGCCGGCGAGGACGACCCGCCCGGAGTCGGGCGGCAGCGCGCCCGCGATGGCCTTCGCCGTCTCGCTGCGCCCGGACCCGAGCAGCCCGCCGAGGCCCACCACCTCACCGGGCCGGACGGAGACGGACACCCCGTGCAGCCGGTGGCGGACCGTCAGTTCCTGTGCACTGAGCACCGGTTCGCCCCGCGACGCGTGCTCGCCCGTGAAGCGGGTCAGCCCCTCGTCCTGGACGGTCTCGATCTCCCTGCCCAGCATCAGTGCCACCAGGCGCAGCCGGTCCAGCTCGGCGAGGCGTCCCGTGTGCACGACCTTGCCGTCGCGCAGCACGGTGACGGCGTCGCACACCTCGTACAGCTCGTCGAGGCGGTGGCTGACGTAGATCACCGCGATGCCGCGCTCCCGCAACATGCGGATCACTCCGAACAGGGTGCGTACTTCGCGGGGTTCGAGGGACGAGGTGGGCTCGTCCATCACCACGACGCGCGCGTCGACCGAGACCGCGCGGGCCAGGGCCACCATCTGCTGGGCGCCGACGCCCAGTTCGCGTAGCGGACGGCGCACGTCGACACGGATGCCGAGGCCCCGCAGCGCCTCGTCGGCCTCCCGGTGCATGCGCCCGAAGTCGATCAGGCCGAGGCGTCCGCGCGGCTCGCGGCCCAGGAAGAGATTGCGGGCCACGCTCATCAGGGGGACGAGGTTGACCTCCTGGTAGATGGTGGAGATGCCCGCGTGCTGGGCTTCGAGCGGGGTCGCGAACGACACCCGGCGACCGTCGTACGTCACGTCGCCCGCGTCCGGCCGGTACACCCCCGTCAGGACCTTGATGAGCGTGGACTTGCCCGCGCCGTTCTCGCCGATCAGCGCGTGCACCTCGCCCGCGCGTGCGGTGAAGTCGACCGCGTCCAGGGCGCGCACGCCCGGGAACGTCTTGGTCAAGCCGGATACCGACAGCACGTCAGTACGCCTTGCCGAGGTCCGACTCCGCGTTCTTCTTCGTGTACGCGCTGTCCTTGATGACGATGTCCTGCGCCACCTTCTCGCCCTGGGTGAACCGGTCCAGGGTCTGGAAGGCGAGCGGGCCGAAGCGGGGGTTGGACTCGATGACGCCGTCGATCCAGCCGTCGACGATGCCGCGCACGGCGTTCTTCGTGCCGTCGATCGTCACGATCTTGACGTCGCCGGCCTTCTTGCCCGCGCCCTTGAGGGCGTTGACGGCGCCGAGGCCCATCTCGTCGTTCTCGGCGTAGATCCCGGTGATGTCGGGCTTGGACTGGATGAGCTGCTCGGTGACCTGCTGGCCCTTCTCGCGGGCGAACTCGCCGGTCTGCTTGAAGACGACCTTCAGGTCCGGGGCCTTCTCCTTGATGCGCTCCTCGAAGCCCTTGGTGCGCTCGGTGGTGACGTTGTTGCCCGCGGCGCCGAGCAGGATCGCTATCTTGCCCTTGCCGCCCGTGGTCTCGATCATCCGGTCGGCGGCCCGGCGGCCCTGCTCGACGAAGTCGGAGCCGATGAAGCTCACGTAGTCCTTGCAGGCGGTCGCGTTGATCTTGCGGTCGATGGTGACGATCGGGATGTGCTTGGCGCCCGCCGCGCGCAGCACCGGCTCCCAGCCGTCGGAGTTGAGCGGGGCGATGACGAGGAGGTCGGCGCCCTTGGCGATGAGGTCCTGCACGTCGCTGATCTGCTTGGAGAACTGCGACTGGGCGTTGGCGGTGAGCAGCTTGACGCCCCGCTTCCCGGCCTCGGCCCGGATGGAGGCCGTCTCCGCGATGCGGAACGGGTTGGCCTCCTTCTCGGACTGCGAGAACCCCACGGTCGCCTTCTTCAGGTCCAGCTTCTCGCCGCCGTACGCGTCGATGGCGCAGGTCTTGCCGCTGCCCCCGCCGGAGGAGACCTCCTGTCCGGAGTCGGCCCGGTCCTGCGCGGTGCCGCTGCCACCGGAGGCGTCGTCCTCGGACTTCGCGCATCCTGCGGCGAACACCAGGCTCGCGGCGAGGCCGGCGGCGGCCAGGGTCCTGGCTGAGGTACGGCTGAGGAGTGTGGTCTTCATTGGAGTCCCCAAAACGGCACGGCCCCGGCACTGAGAGCGCTCACGGGAGAGACGGCACTTGCGGTCAACTCGGCGGTACGGGGAGCTTTTTACATCGTTGAAAGAGGGCTGTAAACCCTCCGCGCACTCTTCGACCGCCGGTCGGGGCCGGGGCGCGGGCGGCGCACGCTCAGCGCCGGCCCAGTGTGCTCTCCCGCTCCACCAGCCGGAAGTCCGCGGTCAGTTCGCGTCCGACGGACTGTTCGGGGTGGGCCAGGCTGTGCAGCAGCGACTCGACCGCGAGGCGCGCGATGGCCTGTTTGTCCGGTGCCACCGTGGTGAGCGTGACAGCCCCGAACTGCCCCTCGGCGATGTCGTCGAAACCCACCACCGCCACGTCCCACGGCACGCGCAGACCGCGCTCGTGCAGCACCCGCATCGCGCCGATCGCCACCAGGTCGTTGTACGCGAACACCGCGTCGGGCCGCACCCCCGCGTCCAGCATCCGTGCCATGGCCTTGGCGCCGTCCCAGCGGTCCCAGCCGCCGACCGGGCCCACCAGGCTCTCCGGGGCGGGTATCCCGGCCGCCGCCAGTTCCTCGCGCCAGCCCGAGAGCCGCAGGTGGGCGGGGCGGTTCGCGGAGTCCGTGCGGGCGCCGAGGAAGGCGATGCTGGTGCGGCCGCGGCCGATGAGGTGGCGCACCGCCGTGCGGCTCGCGGCGACGTTGTCGATGGCGATGTGGTCGTAGGGCAGGTCGTACTCGCGCTCGCCGAGCAGCACCAGCGGCACGTCGTCCTCGCGCCCGCGCAGGTCCTCCGACTCCAGCTCCAGCGGGCTGAGGATCAGGCCGTCGATCACCCGCGCCCGGAAGCCCTGGCTGACCAGGACCTCCTGCTCACGGGTGCCGCGGGTGTGGTCGAGCAGGACGGTGAAGTCGTGCTCGGCGGCGGCGTCGATGACGGCGCCCGCGAGTTCGGCGAAGTAGGGGTTGCCGAGTTCGGGGACGGCCAGGGCGATGATGCCGGTGCGGCCCTTCCTGAGGTGGCGCGCCGTCAGGTTCGGGCGGTAGCCGAGCTCGTCGATGGCTTCCTGTACGCGGGCCCGCATCGCCGGGGTGACGTGCTGATAGTTGTTCACCACGTTCGAGACGGTCTTGATCGAGACGCCCGCACGCTCCGCGACGTCCTTGAGGCTTACCCGCACTGCATCTCCCTGCGTCGGTGGCCGCCCCGGTCGCCCGGGGGCGTTTGTCATGGCCCTGGACAGCGCGCCGGGGGGCGTGCTGTCATGCCAACTGCCGTTCCTTCCAACGTTGTACAGATTCGTTGTACAGACTGCAGCGACGTGCCGCCACCCTTCCTCACCAAGGAGGATCCGTGCGCCTCAGACGACATCCCGGAAGCGCCAAGAGCCCCGGAAGCTCCAGAAGCACCGTGAGCACCACGAGTCCGGCAAGCACCCCGAGCCTCGAAGGGCCCCGCCGCCCTCGCCGTCCCCGCCACCCCGGACGCATCGGCAGGCGCCTGGCCCTGCTGCTCGCGGCGGCCCTCGGCGTCGCCGGCCTGACCTCGGTCCCCGCCGCGACCGCCGTCGACGACCCTGTCGAGATCCACGGGCTCAAGGGGGAGTACTACACCCAGTCCGCCCCCGGAGCCTTCGACTTCGACGAGCTCAAGGCCACCGGACTCGACCCGAACATCGACTTCGGCAACCTGGAGTCGCGCCTGAAGGCCACCACCGGACAGGCCGACGACGTCAGCGTCCGCTGGACCGGCAGCGTCGTGCCCGAGAAGAGCGGCGCCACCACCTTCTCGATGATCGGAGACAACGGCTTCCGCCTCTGGGTCGACGGCAGGCTCGCCATCGACCACTGGCAGGACGACTGGGACAAGGAACAGACCTCCGCACCAGTCGAGTTGGAGGCCGGCAAGGCCTACGACATCAAGGTCGAGTACTTCGAGCACTACGGCGGATCCAACCTGCGGCTGAGGTGGACGCCGCCGGGCGGCGAGAAGAAGGCCGTCCCGCGCACCGCCCTGCGCATCCCCGCGGACTTCGACTACGACGGTGCCGTCGACGCCACCGTCCTGAAGGACGGCCGCAGCCTCAAGCTGGACTTCGCCCAGCGCCTCGGCGCCCCGCCGGCCGGCCTCGCCGACCACCTCGACGCCGTCATCGGCGGCGCCACGTGGCCCCTGGGCACGGTCAAGGCCGACCCCGCGGACGACCGCAGCCTGCTCGTCGCCCTGAAGGAACCCGTCGTCGGCAAGAAGGGCGGTGACGCGCCCGGCCTCGCCGACATCCGCTACGACGGCAAGGGCGGTCTGAGCGGCACGGACGGCAAGGCCGTCGGACAGTTCTGGACGAGCGGCCCCAACCACTCCGAGTACCAGCTGCGCACCAAGTGGGCCGACGACGTCACGCCCGGCAACGCGCACCGCGAGTACCCCCGGCCGCAGCTCAAGCGCACCGACTGGCAGAACCTCAACGGTTCCTGGCAGTTCGCCGCGGCCAAGGCCGGCGAGAAGCCGCCGGTCGGCAAGAACCTCGCGGAGAAGATCCTGGTGCCCTACCCGGTGGAGTCCCAGCTCTCCGGCGTCGAGCGGCACGAGGACCGCATGTGGTACCGCCGCACCTTCACCGTCCCCAAGGACTGGCGGATCGGCCACGGCAAGCGGCTCAACCTGAACTTCGGCGCCGTCGACTGGCAGGCCGAGGTGTACGTCAACGGCACGAAGGTCACCGAACACAAGGGCGGCTACGACAAGTTCGGCGCCGACGTCACCGACGCGCTGAAGCCCGGCCGCACCCAGGAGCTGATCGTCGGCGTGTACGACCCGACGGACGCGCAGAACGGCGAGAACCCGCCCGTCGGCAAGCAGCGCCTCGACCCCAGCGGCATCTGGTACACCCCGTCCTCCGGCATCTGGCAGACCGTGTGGATGGAGCCGGTGGCCGCCGACCACGCGGACTCCCTCAAGATCACGCCGGACGTGCCCGGCAAGCGGGTCACCGTCGAGGCGCGCGGAGTGCGCGACGGGGTGCCGGTCACGGCCGCCGCGTACGCGGGCCGCAAGAAGGTCGCCGAGGTCAGCGGGCGCACCGGGCAACCGCTCGAACTCAAGATCTCGGACCCGCGGCTGTGGTCGCCGGACGACCCGTTCCTCTACGACCTCACGGTGCGGGTCGGCGACGACCGCGTCACCAGCTACTTCGGGATGCGCTCGATCGCCGTCGAGAAGGTGAACGGCACCCCGCGCACGGTCCTCAACGGCAAGCCCGTCTTCCTGATGGCCACGCTCGACCAGGGCTTCTGGCCGGACGGCCTGCACACCGCGCCGAGCGACGAGGCCCTCGCGTACGACCTGAAGATGCACAAGGCGATGGGCTTCAACTCCGTGCGCAAGCACATCAAGGTCGAGCCCGACCGCTGGTTCTACTGGGCCGACCGCCTCGGGCTGCTCGTCTGGCAGGACATGCCGGCGATGGAGGCGGGCCGCACCCCGGACGCCGCCGCCCGCGCCCAGTACGAGCGCGAGATGAAGCAGATGATCGACGAGCACGCGAGCAGCCCGTCGATCGTCATGTGGGTCACCTTCAACGAGGGCTGGGGCCAGTACGACGTGGGCCGCGTCGCCGAGCAGGCGAAGTCCTGGGACCCGACCCGGCTGGTCAACAACATGTCCGGGCTCAACCTGGGTGCCGACGGACGGGCCGGCGACATCATGGACGAGCACGGCTACCCGAGCCCGGCCCTGCCACCGCGCCCCGACGGCGAACGCGCCCTGGTGAGCGGCGAGTACGGCGGTCTCGGACTCGCGGTGCCCGGCCACGCCTGGGCGGTGCAGCAGAGTTACGTCGACGTGGACCCGGCGACGTATACGGACGACTACATCGCCAAGCTGGACGAGGTGCGGGCCCTTGCCTGCAAGGGCAACAACGGCGCCGTCTACACCCAGATCACCGATGTGGAGGGCGAGTTGAACGGTCTGCTCACCTATGACCGCAAGGTCGTCAAGCCGGACGTGCAGCGGGTGAGGGCGGCGCACGAGGCGCTGATCCGCGACGCGTCGCAGGCCACGGTGCCGGGCTGCGCGCGCTCCTGAGCCACGGGGTCTCCGGCCCGCCGCCCGGCGGGCCGGAGACCCCCGCGCGTACCGCGCCCCCTGATCCGCCGGCTGCCGCACGCCCCTTGACGGGTACGCGCCGGCGACCGAAGAATGATCGCGAAGCGGTCTCTGACAACGTTGTCCAAGGCTCTCGCGGAGGGCCCCCGAGGAGGCGTTCCCACCCATGAGATGGACCCAACGGCTGCGCGGCGCGGGGACGGTGGCGGCGGTGGCCGCGCTCCTCGGCGGCGGGCTCGCCCTTCCCCCGGCCCAGGCGGACGCCCCGCGCTCCGCCGGCCCCCTCACCGACCTGGTCAATCCGTTCATCGGCACCGAGAACGAGGGCAACACCTATCCCGGCGCGGCCGTCCCCTTCGGCATGGTGCAGTTCTCGCCCGACACCGGGCACAACACCGGCTACGACCACTCCGACACCCACATCCGCGGCTTCTCCGCCGTCCACCTCTCGGGCGTCGGCTGCGGGCTCGGCGGCGATCTGCCCGTGCTGCCCACGACGGGCGACGTGACGGAGACCGACTACGCCAAGTACGCGGCCGAATTCAGCCACGACGACGAGAGCGCGAGCCCCGGCCGCTACCGGGTCGGACTCAAGGGCGGCATCGAGGCGGAGCTGACGGCGACGAAGCGCACCGGCGTTCAGCGCTACACCTTCCCCGCCACGGCCAAGGCCAACGTCCTCCTCAACGCGGGCCAGTCGCTGCACAGGACCGTGCGGACGAAGGTCGAGATCCTCGACAGCCGCACCGTACGCACCTCGATCACCGGCCGCGGCTTCTGCCAGGACACCGAGCCGTATACGGTCCACACGATCACCCGCTTCGACCGGCCCTTCACGGCGTCGGGCACCTGGAAGGGCGGCACGGTCACCGAGGGCGCGAAGGAGACGTCGGCGGGGGAGGAGCGCACCGGCGCCTTCGTCCGCTTCGACACGAAGAAGGACCGTACCGTCGAGGCCACCACCGCGCTCTCCTACGTCGACGCCGACGGCGCGGCCCGCAACCTCCGTGCGGAGGGCGGCCGTTCGTACGACCGGGTGGCGGCCGCCGCGCGCGACGCGTGGGAGGACCGGCTGGACGACGTGCGGGTGCGCGGCGGCAGCGAGACCGTGCGGCGCACCTTCTACTCGTCCCTGTACCGCTCGTTCCTCGCGCCGAACATCGGCAGCGACGTCGACGGGCGGTACACCGGCTGGGACCAGAAGACCCACCGGGCCAAGGGGTTCACGTACTACCAGAACTGGTCGCTGTGGGACACCTACCGCACCCAGGCCCAGCTCCTCGCCCTCCTCGCGCCGCGCGAGTCCCGCGACATGGCGCTCTCCGTCCTCAGGATCGACGAGGAGAGCGGCTGGCTGCCCAAGTGGGGCCACGGCACGGTCGAGACGAACATCATGACCGGCGACCCGGTCACGCCGTTCCTCACCAACGCCTATCAGCAGGGCCTGCTCAAGGGGCACGAGGAACAGGCCTACCGCGCGCTGAAGAAGAACGCCGACGGGGTGCCGCCCGCCGATTCCGCGCCGGTCGGGCGCGAGGCCAACAAGGAGTACCTGGCCGAGGGCTTCGCCCCGTACGTCAAGGGACGCCCGCACGCCAAGCCCGGCGACTCCGACTACGACCACGGCGCCTCCGCGACGCTCGAATACGCCCTCTCGGACGCGATGCTCGGCCGGATGGCGCGCGACCTCGGCCACGAGGCGGACGCGAAGCGCTACGCGGCGCGGGCGCAGAACTACCGCAGGATCTTCGACGGTTCGACCGGCTTCTTCCGCGCCAGGGACGCCTCGGGGGCCTTCACCGGGCCCGCCGATCCGGCCAAGAGCGAGGGCTTCCACGAGGGGACGTCCTGGCAGTACCAGTGGCTCGTCCCGCAGGACCTGCCCGGCATGGTCGGCCTGATCGGCGGCAAGAAGGCCGCGACCGAGCGGCTCGACTCCTTCTTCGCGTACGAACAGCTCCTGAAGGACCCCGCGAAGACCGCCCGCGAGGTGTGGGTGAACGGCCCCTACGACTACTACAACGCCGACAAGTACAACCCCCAGAACGAGCCGGACCTCATCGCCCCGTACACCTACCTCTCTACGGGCGAGCCGTGGAAGACCACGGACGTGGTGCACGCCGCGCTCACCCTCTTCACGGACACCCCGACCGGCATGACCGGGAACGACGACCTCGGCACGATGTCCGCCTGGAACGTGCTGTCCTCCATCGGCGTCTTCCCGGTGCAGCCGGGCACCGACACCTGGGGCCTGTCCACGCCCGTCTTCGACCGCGTGGACCTGCGCCTGGACCGCCGCTACTACCCGCGCGGCGCGCTGACCGTGCGGGCGCCGGGCACCTCGGCCGAGAAGCGGTACATCCAGTCGGCGCGTGTGGACGGCGTCGGCCGGGACGCGACGTACCTCACCACCGACGACATCCGCGACGCCCGCGAACTCTCCTTCACGGTCGGCGAGAAGCCGTCCGGCTGGGGAACGTCGGAAGGGACCGCGCCGCCGCCCCTCACCTGACGCCGGTGGTTCGCTTCTGCACCACATGAGCCACTCAGGACCCGCCACTCACGGAGTGGCGGGTCTTCATCTGTTGTTAACTCAGCGTAGCTTGATCGTACTTGACCGTAGTTGCTCTCGGCGGTTGACTTCTCGTTCGCCATCCCCTGCATCGTCCTCGACGCGAGAGCGATCCCCTTGACTACTTCGTCTCCTGACACCTCTGACCTGCTCGCCCCTCTCGATCTGGCCTTCTGGAACATGGAGACCGCCGAACACCCCATGCATCTGGGGGCGCTCGGCGTCTTCGAGGCCGACGGTCCGCACGCGGCGCAGCGCGCCACCGGGCTCCTCGCGGCCCGCGCGGACGCCGTCCCGGGGCTTCGCATGCGCATACGTTCCGTCTGGCTCCCGGTCGGCGGATCGACGCGTGTGCCCGTGTCCGCCTTCGACCCGCTGGAGCACGTGCGGCTCGCGGAGCCCGTCACGGACTTCCACGCCGCTGCGGGCGAGCTCATGCGGCGGCAGCTGGACCGCGACCGGCCGCCGTGGGAGGCCCACGTGCTGCCGGGCGCCGACGGCACGTCCTTCGCGGTGCTGTTCAAGTTCCACCACGCCCTCGCCGACGGGCTGCGCGCGCTGACCCTCGGGGCCGCCCTGCTCGACCCCGCCGACCTGCCCCCCTCCCGCCCGCGCCCGCCCGCGCCCGCCGTCTCCCGCTGGGCCCTCGCCGACCCGCGCCGGCTGCCCGGACTCGTCCGCGGCACCGCCGCCGAGGTGGGCCAGGTCCTCGGCATCGGCACCTCCGTGGCCCGCGCGACGCTCGGGGCGCGCTCCTGCGACGCGCTCACCTCGTCGGCCACCGGCACCCGCCGCACCGCCGGTGTCGTCCTCGACCTGGACGACGTCCACCAGGTGCGCAAGGCGGTCGGCGGCACCGTGAACGACGTGCTGATCGCCGTGGTCGCCGGGGCCCTGCGCCGCTGGCTCGACGAGCGCGGGGACTGCAGCGAGGGCGTCGAGCCGCGCGCCCTGGTGCCCGTCTCGCGGCGCCGCCCCCGCTCCGCGCAGCCGCCGGGCAACCGGCTCTCCGGCTATCTGGTGCGCCTCCCGGTCAGCGACGAGGACCCGCTGGTCAGGCTGCGCCGCGTGCGCACGGCCATGGACCGCAACAAGGAGGCGGGCCCCGAGCGCGGCGCGGGCGCCGTGGCGCTCCTCGCCGAGCACGTGCCGCCGCTCGGGCACCGGCTCGGCGGCCCCCTCCTCGCCCAGGCCGCCCGGCTGCTCTTCGACGTCCTCGTCACCAGCGTCCCGCTGCCCGGGATCGCGCTGCGGCTCGGCGGCTGCCGGCTCGCCGAGGTCTACCCCTTCGCGCCGCTGGCCCAGGGCCAGTCGCTGGCCGTCGCCGTCTCCACGTACCGGGGCCAGGTGCACTTCGGGCTGATCGCGGACGCCGCCGCCGTACCCGATCTGGAGCTGCTCGCGCAGAGCGTGCTGGAGGAGGCCGACGAGCTCGTGGCGGTGTGCGCGAACGGCGCGGGTTTGGTGGCGGGGCCCGGCCTTTCGTAAAGTTGGGCTTTTGGAGCTCTCGCGGACCACCGGATGCGCCGCGGCACGGAATGACATGAGGACAGCGGCGATGACGGTGACAGACGAAAGCCAGGAGGGCCCCGTCGAGCACGTGGCGTACGGCCCCGGCATCGACCCGGACCGCCTCGCCGTCTGCCTCGGTGTGCTCGACGAGCTGGACAAGCTGGACGTCGACCACCCGGACGCGATCGCCGTGCGCCGGGCCACGGCCGGGATCTACCGCACGGTGAAGCAGCGCCGCCGCCAGGAGCGCCGCGCCGCCAAGACCGCCCACGACAAGGCGGTCACGGAGGCCACCGCGACCGGCTCCGCCCAGCGCATCGACGACGAGACCGAGGGGCTGCTGCCGTCCTCGCAGACGGAGGAGGGCCGGATCGCGGGGATACTCCAGCGCCCGCGCTCCTGCTACACCTGCAAGGCCCGGTACGTGGAGGTGGACTACTTCTACCACCAGCTCTGTCCCGACTGCGCCCGGCTGAACCGCAGCAGGCGCGACGCCCGCGCCGACCTCAGCGGCAAGCGTGCGCTGCTCACCGGCGGCCGCGCCAAGATCGGCATGTACATCGCGCTGCGCCTGCTGCGCGACGGCGCGCACACGACGATCACGACGCGCTTTCCCAAGGACGCCATCCGCCGCTTCAAGGCCATGGACGACTCGGCGGACTGGCTGCACCGCCTGGAGGTCGTCGGCATCGACCTGCGCGACCCGGCCCAGTCCGTGGCGCTCGCCGAGCGGGTCGCCGAGGCCGGACCGCTGGACATCCTGATCAACAACGCGACGCAGACCGTCCGCCGACTGCCCTCCGCCTACGCCGCCCTGGTCGACGGCGAGAGCGCGCCGCTGCCCGCCGGGGAGCTGCCCGCCCACTCCGTCATCGGCGCCTTCAACTCCGGCGCGGTCGACGGCCTGGCCGCGCTGCCCGTCGGCACCAGCGGGCTGGACGCCCAGAAGGTCGCCGACCTCGCGCTCGTCGCGGGCAACGCGAGTGTCGCCAGGCACCTGGACGGCACGGCCATCGACGCGGGCGGTCTGGTGCCGGACGTCGTCGACAGCAACACCTGGGTGCAGACCATCGAGCAGATCTCGCCGGTGGAGCTCCTCGAGACCCAGCTGTGCAACTACACCTCGCCGTTCATCCTCATCAGCGCGCTGCGCCGGGCGATGGCCGACGCCGCGAAGAAGGCGTCGAGCGGCCGTGCCTACGTCGTCAACGTCTCGGCGATGGAGGGCGTCTTCGGCCGCGGCTACAAGGGCGCGGGGCACCCGAACACGAACGCCGCGAAGGCCGCGATGAACATGGTGACGCGGACCAGCGCCCAGGAGATGTTCCAGAGCGACGGCATCCTCATGACCTCGGTCGACACCGGCTGGATCACCGACGAGCGGCCGCATTACGACAAGCTGCGCCTGGCCGAGGAGGGCTTCCACGCCCCGCTCGACCTGATCGACGGCGCCGCCCGCGTCTACGACCCGGTCGTGCGCGGCGAGGCGGGCGAGGACCTGTACGGCGTCTTCCTGAAGGACTACGCGCCCGGCAAGTGGTGACGGCGGGGGCCGAGCGGCCCCGGCGGCTCCTGGGGCCCGTCGTGCGCGGTGTGCGAGCACCCGCGCATGACGGGCCCTTTTCGTGCGTGTTTCCGGCCGTGCCGCGCGCAGTTGACGGAAGGCGCAGCGTTGTCCCGCACCGCCTCATCCGGAGTTGTCCGGAATCAGCCCCCATCTTTTGAGCCCCATCGAGCGCGGGTCCGCTCATTTGGTTACCCTGAGGCGACAGGCGGTCATCAGGGAGCCACAAACCTTCCTCGGCCGCTTGGGGACAGGCCGGCGACCAACGGCCGCGGTCCCGCCAGAATCCGGCGCCACCGCGACCGAGCTGCCCCTGACCTTCCGTTACGCGACACAAAGGAGTGCGCGGTGACACCCGATCTGACGAAGCACGAAAAGCGACCGGCGGAACGCGGCGGCGAGCGGGCCGGCAGGCCCGCGAAGCTCCGCAACCTGGAGGCGTGGGCCAAGGCGGCCCCGATCCGTCTGGCCGGGTACGAGGACGACCTCGCCGAGCCGCACATCCTCCCCGGCATCGACTGATCCGGCGCCGGTCCGGTACCGCACCGGTCCGCTTCGCCTGATGTGCCCCCGGCCGACGACGGCCGGGGGCACAGGTGCGTCTAGGCCCCGGACGAAGTGGCGTCCCAGCCGTGCGCGAGGAGGGCGAAGGCGGCGTCCACCGCGCCCTCGGGGTCGTCGGTGCGCTGGGCGAACGCCGAGGCCTCCAGGGCGAAGTGGGCGAGGGCGGCGCAGGCGTGGTCGTCGGGGGCGCGGCCGGCGTCCTCGGCGACGGCGCGCGCGAGGGCGTCCTGGTGGCGCATCCACATGCGGTGGCCGTACCGGCTCAGGGCGGGTGTGCCGTTGACGAGGTCCACGAAGGCCGTGAAGCGGGTGTCGGAGCCCGCGCCGCCGAGGCGGGCGCGCTTCACGTACGCGCACAGGGCCTCGGGCACGGACTGTCCGGCCGCGCGGTCGCGCACGGCCGCGACCAGTCCGGCCTCGTGCGCGCCCTCCTCGTCGAAGACGAGGGCCTCCTTGGCGGGGAAGTGCTTGAGGAGCGTGGTGGTGGACACGTCCGCGGCCTCGGCGACGTCGCGGATGGTCACCTGGTCGTAGCCGTGCTCCAGGAAGAGCTTCAGGGCCGCGTCCGCCAGTGCCTGGCGGGTCGCGGCCTTCTTGCGCTCACGGCGCCCGACGGTTGCGGTCATAGGGGCATCGTACAGAAAGAGGGCCGAAGCAAAAAGTTGTCTCGTTGCACGTTTTGGGTCGGTGTGCTTTTTTGGAACAGGTCGGCCGTGTGGCGCGGTGCGACGGGACGCCGCGCAGGGACACCGCTCGTGCGGCGCGGTACGAACGAAAGCAGGTACGGCCATGACCCCTCCTCCCCGCATCGCGATCATCGGCGCCGGTCCCGGCGGCCTCGTCTGCGCCCGGGTGCTCCAGCGGCACGGCATCCCCGTCACCGTCCACGACCTGGACACCTCCCGCGCCGCCCGGGACCAGGGCGGCACGCTCGACATGCACCCCGGCTCCGGCCAGGAGGCGCTGCGGGCCGCGGGGCTCTGGAGCAGGTTCCGCTCCCTGGCCCGGCCCGAAGGGCAGCAGATACGCCTGCTCGGCCGGGACGGCGGCGTGCTGTTCGACGCCCGGCCGGACGGGACGGACCCCGCCGAGGGGAACCCCGAGATCGACCGGGGCACGCTGCGCGGGCTCCTGCTCGACTCCCTCGAACCCGGCACCGTCCGCTGGGGCCGCAAGCTCACCCGTGCCGAGCCCCTCGGTGCCGACGGCACGCACCGGCTGCACTTCGCCGACGGGACCACGGCCGACACCGACCTCGTCGTCGGCGCCGACGGGGCCTGGTCCAAGGTGCGTCCGCTGCTGTCCGACGCCCAGCCCGAGTACACCGGTGTCACCTTCGTCGAGACGGGCTTCGACGACGCCGACCGACGGCACCCGCGGCTCGCCGCTCTCACCGGCGACGGCACGATGATGGCCCTCGACGACAATCTGGGGATCGTCGCCCAGCGCAACAGCGGCGGACACATCCGCGTGTATGTCGGCATGCGCACCGACGAGGACTGGCACCGGCGCCGGGCCCTCGACCTGGCCGACACGGACGCCGTGCGCGCGGCCCTCCTGGAGGAATTCGAGGACTGGAGCGGCGAGTTGCTCGGCTTCATCGCCGAAACCGACACTGGCACTGGCACCGGCTACGTCAACCGGCCCCTGTACGCCCTGCCCGTCCCGCACACCTGGACCCGCACCCCCGGTGTCACCCTGCTCGGGGACGCCGCGCACCTGATGTCGCCGATCTCCGGCATGGGCGCCAACCTCGCCATGCTCGACGGCGCCGATCTCGCCCGCGCCCTCGTCGACGAGCCCACGGTCGACGGCGCCCTCACCGCGTACGAGAAGGTCCTGCTGCCCCGCTCCGCCGAGGCCGCCGCGGGGGCCGCCGAGGGAATCGCCGGTGCCTTCGCCCCCGACAGCGCCGAGACGACCCTCGCGCACATGACGCGGCACCACTGAGCGGATCCGGCGCACCGCTGACCGGAATGATCGGAGGTTGTGGATGCGGGACAGTGCGAATGTCCAACTCCCTGTCGTGCACGATGCATTGACACCCCTCTGGGGCGCTTGAATCATCGGACCTCATGACCGAACCGCGTTCGTTCCTCATGCCTCGGGCGCCTCTGCGGCGCCGACTGTCCCAGGGAGTCGGCGCGGCCGCCGCCCTGCTGCTGCTCGTGGCGCCCGTCCCGGCCTCCGGCGCGGACCGGGTGACCGCCGCGCAGCCCCCGCGCGCGGTCCCCGCCCTGTCGAACTGGACGCCCGCCGACGGCAGTTATCACTTCGGCCCCGGCAGCCGCCTCGTCGCGCGGGACGCCGCGTCACGCCGCGTCGCCGCCACCCTCGCCGACGACCTCAGGGACGCGGGCCACGGCCGGGTACCGGTGACGCGCGGCGCCGCGCGCGACGGGGACGTCGTGATCGACGTCGACCGCGCCCGGTCACCGCTCGGCGCGGAAGGCTATGAACTCCGTGCGGGCGCACGCCTGGAGATCACCGGTGCCCGCGAGTCCGGCGCCTTCTACGGCACCCGCACCCTGCTCCAACTGCTCGCCCAGGACGAGCGCGTACCGGCCGGGCGCACCGTCGACGTGCCGCGCTACAAGGAACGCGGCGTCGGCGTCTGCGCCTGCTACATCAACATCTCCACGCCCTGGCTGGAGAACCTCGTGCGCGACATGGCGTACCGCAAGCAGAACCAGCTCCTCCTGGAGCTGAAGGTCAAGAGCGACCGGCACCCCGAGGCCAACTCCTGGGGCTACTACACCAAGAGCGATATGAAGCGCCTCGTGGCGCTCGGCGAGAGGTACCACGTCACGATCATCCCGGAGATCAACTCGCCCGGTCACATGGACCCGTGGCTGGAGAAGCGCCCCGACCTGCAGCTCACCGACTCCGACGGCACCCCGCAGCCCTCGCGCCTGGACATCACCAAGGACGCCGCCTTCGACTACTACACGAGTCTCCTCGGCGAGTACGCCGAGGTCTTCCCCGCCACGTCCTGGCACATGGGTGCCGACGAGTACATGCTCGGCTCCGACTTCGCCAAGTACCCGCACATCCTGGAGTACGCGAAGAAGAAGTACGGCGAGAACGCCACCCCGCAGGACGCCTTCATCGACTTCGTGAACCGCGTGCACGCCTACGCGGCGGGCCGGGGCAAGCGGCTGCGGATCTGGAACGACGGTCTCACCGGCGACAACACCGTCCCCGTCGCGCCCGGCACGACCGTCGAGCACTGGCTCGACGTCCGCACGAAGCCCAGTCGGCTCATCGAGCAGGGCCACCCGCTGATGAACGCGGCCTACTCCCTCTACCTCGTGCGCGGCGGCTTCCACACCGACACCCGCAAGCTCTACGACGAGCGGTGGGACCCGCGCAGCTTCGAGGGCGAGAGGCTTGCCTCCGGCGACGGCATCACCGGCGCCAAGATCAGCCTGTGGCCCGACAACGGCCGCGGCGAGACCGAGAACGAGGTGGCGGCCGCGGCGGCGGCACCGCTCGCCCACATCGCGCAGGTCACCTGGGGCTCCGCGCACCCCGACCCGACGTACGCGGCTTTCGCGGAGCGCGCCGCATCCGTGGGGCACGCGCCCGGCATGCGTGACCTGACGAAGGTGCCGGTCGCCGACGGGACGTACACCCTGCGCGACACCCAGGGGCGTGCCGCGCCCCTCGACGTGGAGGTGAAGCGCACCGCCGACGGATACGTGACGCTGAGGACCACGACGGGCGGGACGTGCCTGGAGACCCGCAGCGGCAGGCTCACGCTCAACGTGCCGCTCCAGCCCGGCACCGCCGTCACCCGGGAGACCTGCGCCGCGGCGAACACGCTCCAGCGCTGGGAGCTGTCGCGGCAGACCGGCGGATTCCGGCTCACCAACGCCATCACGCGCATGGCCGCGCACGTCACCGCCGACGGACGCATCCTCCAGTACCCGGCCGACCAACAGCGGCCCGCTGTATGGACCTTGACCGCGCGCTGACCTGGAGAGCGCCGCACGTCGGTCCCGAGAACACCGCATGTCGGCTCCGAGAACACCGCACCCCGGCCCCGAGACCCAGGGAGATTCACACCCCCATGACCGTCAGCAGACGCCTGTTCATGGCCGCCGCCGTCACCACGGCCGTCGCCGCGTCGAGCGCCACGCTCACCGCGGCCGCCGCCACCCGCCCCGGCGGCGCCGCACCGCCCTTCCGGATCCCCGTCGGCCCCGGCGACTCGCCGGAGCAACTCGTCGCCAAGGCCGCGCAAGTCCGGCCCACCGCACGGCAGATCGCCTGGCAGAAGCTGGAACAGACCGCGTTCCTGCACTTCGGCGTGAACACCTTCACCGGCCTCGAATGGGGTACCGGTGACGAGGACCCGGACCTCTTCCAGCCGTCCGGGCTCGACACCGACCAGTGGGCGCGCGCCCTGCGCGACGGCGGCTTCAGGCTTGCCATCCTCACCGTGAAGCACCACGACGGCTTCGTCCTCTACCCCTCGCGCTACACCAAGCACAGCGTGGCGAGCAGCAGTTGGCGCGGCGGCAAGGGGGACGTGCTGCGCTCCTTCGCCGACTCGCTGCGGCGGCACGGCATCAAGGTGGGCGTGTACATCTCGCCCGCCGACGAGAACCAGTACCTCGACGGCGTCTACGCCAACGGCAGCAGACGCGCCCCGCGCACCATCCCCACCCTCGCCCCGCACGACGACCGGACGGCCGACGGCCGGCGCTCCTTCACGCTGGACGCCACGGACTACGGCGCCCACATGCTCAACCAGCTCTACGAAGTGCTCACCGAGTACGGACCCGTCGACGAGGTGTGGTTCGACGGCGCGCAGGGCCGCATCCCGCCGGACAAGGTGGAGACGTACGACTGGGACAGCTGGTACACGCTGATCCGCGCGCTCGCCCCGGACGCCACCATGGCCGTGCGCGGCCCCGACGTGCGCTGGGTCGGCAACGAGGGCGGCCTGGCCCGCGAGAACGAGTGGAGCGTCGTCCCGGTCAAGGACTCCGGCAACGGCAGCGTCGACTACGCCCTCAGGTACGACGCCCCCGACCAGGGCAGCCGCGAGGCGCTCGCCGAGGCGCGCTCCGTCGCCCAGTACCTCCAGTGGTGGCCCGCCGAGTGCGACGTGTCCATCAGGCCGGGATGGTTCCACCACGAGGACCAACAGCCGAAGACCGTCGAGGAGTTGACGGACATCTGGTTCCGTTCCGTGGGCCGCAACTCCGTCCTCCTCCTGAACATCCCGCCGGACAGGCGCGGTCTGCTGCCCGACGCGGACGTGACCCGGCTGCGCGAGTTCCGCGAGCGGATCCGCAGGGAACTGCCCAGCGACCTCGCGCGCGGCGCACGGATCCGGCACGACCGCGCGGCCGGCACGGTCACCGTCGACCTCGGCCGCGCCCGCGCGGTCGACCGGATCCGCCTCGCCGAGGACATCCGGCACGGACAGCAGCTGGAGCGAGCGGTCGTCGAGGTGCGCGACGGCGACGGCTGGCGGACGGTGACGGAAGTTCAGACCGTGGGCGCCAGCCGCGTCCTGACGCTCGCCGCGCCGGTGACGGCACGGTGGTGGCGGCTGCGGGTGACGCGGTCGCGACGCACGGTGCGGATCGAGGAGTTCGGCCTGTACAGGTCGCAGGTGTGAGACCCCCGTCGACACGTCGGTGGGTGACCCGCACCGGCAGGTGAGTGAGCGGACCCGCGTTGACAGGTGGGGGAGTGGGTGTCTGTAATGGTGCTCGTGCCGCGTGGCGCCGACCAAAGAGCAGTGGGCAGGTCGGCGATCGGGCGAGCACCTTCACTCAAGGACGACGCCTGTGGATACGTCGTGAGTTCACCCCGCAGGGCCTTCGCCTGACGCTCCGGTATCACCGTGAGCACAGGGCCTTCGCCTGATCCGTGCGCCTTCGCGCGCCCTCGCCATGCCGTCACGCGCGCATGGCGCTCCCTCACCTTCACCGCGTACGACGCCTTCATCACGTGCGACGCGGTCCCGCACACCTCGTACGGAGATCTGACACCGTCATGCCCACACCCTTCAACCAGTCCGTGATCGACGAGTTCCGCGCCCACGGGGGCCGGGTCGGCGGCCCCTTCGAGGGCGGCGACCTCCTCCTGCTCACCACCACCGGCGCGCGGTCCGGCAAGACCCACACCACCCCGCTCGGCTACGTCCGCGACGGCGAGCGGCTGCTGATCGTCGGCTCCAACCTCGGCGCGCCGCACCACCCCGACTGGTACCGCAACGTCCTCGCCCACCCCACGGTGACCGTCGAGCTCGGCACCGAGGAGTTCCAGGCGATCGCCGTCCCCGCCGAGGGCGAGCGGCGCGACCGGCTCTTCGGCCGCGTGGTGGCCGCCGAACCCGGATACGCCGACTACCAGGCGCAGACCGGCAGGGTCCTGCCGGTCGTCGTCCTGGAACGGCCCGCGCACGAGGCCGGCATCCCCACCGAGGCCGGCACCTTCGCGGACAAGATGGTGCAGGTCCACCTCTGGCTGCGCGGCCAGCTGCGGCACGTGCGCGAGGAGACCGACGCGCACTTCGCGGCGCTCGCCGCACACCAGGGGCCCGGGGCGCCGCCGGCACCCGGTCTAGGGTTGCAGATCCGGCAGCACTGCCTGGCGTTCTGCGACGCCCTGGAGTTCCACCACACCAGCGAGGACGCGCACCTCTTCCCGACGATGGCGGGGTACCACCCCGAGCTGCGCGAGACCTTCGACCGGCTCGCCGAGGAACACCGGACGGTCGCCCGCATCCAGGGCGAGCTGGCGGCGCTCCTCGCGGACATCGGCGCCACGGACCCGGAGCGCTTCCGCTCCGAGCTGGCCCGGATGTCCGAGGAGCTGACCGCCCACCTCGACTACGAGGAGGAGGCACTGCTGCCGATCCTGGCGGAGCTGCCGTGGCCTCCGGGGCCGCCGACGGAGTGACGGGGGCGCTGTCCGGGCGGCTCGTGGCCGATGGGGGCGACACGGTCGACGCGGGCGACGCGGGCGTCGGTCGGGCCGTTTGTATCCGGTGTGTATCAGGGAGCGCTTGATCGCCCGTCGAAACGGCGGGCCGGGGCGCTCGGGGGCGCCGTGCGTCGGGGCCGGGGGCGGCCGGGTCGCCCCCGGCATCACCCGTTCTGACCTGGGCATTCGCCGTCGACTTTGGCTCCGGGGAGAGTGGTGGGTGCCCGCTGGGCGACACGGTCGACGTGTCCGGTGTCTGCCGTATCGTTCCCTTGTCCGGTCCGGAAGTCGGTTTCGCCCGGCCGGTATCCGCCTGAACAGGAGCCCTCCGCCCGTGTCCTCATCCGCCTCGCCCGGGGCCCCTTCGCGTCCCGTCCGTGTGCTGCTGGTCGAGGACGACGACCTGATGCGCCGGTCCTTCACCGTTGCCCTTGAGCGCTACGGCTACGCGATGAAGGCCGCCGCCGACGGACTGACGGCGCTGGAGCTGTTCCGCGCGGAGAGCTTCGACCTGCTGATCCTGGACGTGATGCTGCCCGGCCTCGACGGGATCGGCCTGTGCCGCAGGGTCCGCGAGAGCAGCCTGGTGCCCGTCCTGATGATGTCCGCCCGGGGCGACGGACTCGACGTGGTCGCCGGTCTGGAGGCGGGCGCCGACGACTACGTGGTCAAGCCCGTCGACACGTACGTCCTGGTGGCCCGCATCCGCTCCCTGCTGCGGCGGGCCACCTACGCGCCCGCCGCGGGGTCCGCGCCCGATACGGACTGGGCGCACACGGCGGGCGAGGAGGTGCTCGTCTTCGGGGACCTGCGCATCGACATCGCCGGCATGGAGGTGTCCCTCGCGGGCGCCCCCGTCGCGCTGACCCCGACGGAGCTGAAGCTGCTCCTGGAGTTCGCCGCACACCCGGGCGTCGTGCTGGAGCGGCACACCCTGCTGCGGGACGTGTGGGAGTACGGCTGGGACGGCGACAGCCGGGTCGTCGACCTGTGCGTGCAGCGGCTGCGCCGGAAAGTGGGCCGGGAGCGGATCGAGACGGTCCGCGGCTTCGGCTACAAGTTCAGGCGCTGAGACCGGTGCGTACGGTCCGACGGCCGCGGCCGGGACTTCGACCGGGGCTGCGGTCCGGGGCGGCCCGCGGCTCCCTGCGATGGAAGATCGCCGCACTCGCCGCGGCCACCGCGTGCCTGGTCGTGGCGGCCGTGGGCGTCCTGGTACACCTGTGGACCGCGCGCGACATCCACGACCGGGCCGAGGCGCGCGCCACCAACACGCTCTACGCGGCCATGGACGTCTACCGGCGCACCGGCACGCTCACGGACGGCGTCCGGCTCGACCCGGCCGGCCTGCTCGCCGCCCTGCGTCACCCCGCCGACGGCGAACGGCACGCGGCGTACGACGGGCGCGTCGACGGCAACATGGGCCCGAGCTACTGGGCCGCCCAGCGCACCGGCGGCCCGGGAAGTCCGGTGCTCGCCCTTCAGGTCAACATGAGTTCGGAGCTCCACACGCTGCGGCGGCTCGACCTGACCATGGCGGTGGCCTCGCTGGCCGCGCTCGGGGCCGCCGTGCCCCTGGTGGTCTACGGCGCCGGGCTGCTCGCCCGCAGGCTGCGGCGGGTCTCCGAGACCGCGTCCCGCATCTGTGCCGGGGACCTGGACGCGCGCACCGGGCCCACCAAGGGCCGCGACGAAGTGGCGGAGATCGCCGCCACCGTCGACCTCATGGCCGACAGCCTCGGACGGCAGCTGCGGTCCGAGCGCCGGTTCACGGCGGACGTCGCCCACGAACTGCGCACCCCGGTCGGCGGTCTGCTGGCTGCCGCCGATCTGCTGCCGCCGGGGGAGACGGAGGATCTGCTGCGCGCGCGGGTGCGCGACCTGCGGGGCCTGGTGGAGGACCTCCTGGAGATCTCCCGCCTGGACGCGGGGGCCGAGTCGCCCGTCCACGCGCGCGTGCCGCTCGCCGCCGTGGTCCGCGAGGCCGTGGGGCGCACCGGCCTCGACACGGAGGTCGTCGTCGGCACCGACGCGCGGCACTCGCAGGCCCCGGCGGCCGGGGACACGGCGGCCGTGGACGCCGTACCCCAGGACATGACCGCCATGGACGCGGCGACCGTGGAGACCGACCCGCGCCGCCTGGAGCGCATCGTCGGCAACCTCGTCGTCAACGCCCATCGGCACGGAGGCACCCCGGTGCGCGTCACCGTCGAGGGACGCACGGTCGTCGTACGCGACCACGGCCCGGGCTTCCCCGCCGACCTGCTGCGCCACGGCCCGCGCCGCTTCCACACGGGCGCGCGCGAGCGCGGTACGGGCCACGGCCTCGGCCTGACCATCGCCCTGGGGCAGGCCCGGCTGCTCGGTGCCGAACTCCGTTTCGACAACGCCCCGGACGGCGGCGCCGTCGCCACCCTGCGCCTGCCCGCCTGACCACCCCTGCCGAACCGATACGAAGCGGCGCCGCCGCCGATACACGGCGGCGCGGGTCCCGATACGTCCCCCGGACACCCTTCGAAGTGCACTGCCCCGCACACGAAGAGGAGCCGTCCGTGACCGCCGACCCCCTTGCCCCGTACGCGCCGCGCCCCACCCTCGGCATCGCGGCCGCCGCCACCGACCTCTCGAAGGTCTACGGAAGCGGCGACACGCGGGTGATCGCCCTGGACCGGGTCAGCATCGGCTTCCGCGAGGGCGAGTTCACCGCGATCATGGGGCCCTCCGGCTGCGGCAAGTCGACGCTGATGCACTGCGTCGCCGGGCTCGACGCGCCCACCTCCGGGTCCGTGCGCGTCGGCACCACCGAACTCGCCGCCCTCGGTGACCGGCAGCTCACGCAGCTGCGGCGCGACCGGATCGGCTTCGTCTTCCAGTCGTTCAACCTGCTGCCGACGCTGACGGCCCTGGAGAACATCACGCTGCCCCTGACGATCGCGGGGCGCCGTCCCGACCGGGAGTGGCTGGAGCGGGTGATCTCCATGGTCGGTCTCGCCGAGCGCCTCGGTCACCGGCCCGCCCAGCTGTCCGGCGGGCAGCAGCAGCGCGTCGCGGTGGCCCGCGCCCTGGCCGCCCGGCCCGCGATCGTCTTCGGCGACGAGCCCACCGGCAACCTCGACTCGCGTGCCGGGGCCGAGGTCCTCGGCTTCCTGCGCGACTCCGTGCGTGCGCTCGGCCAGACGGTCGTCATGGTCACCCACGACCCGGTCGCGGCGGCGTACGCGGACCGGGTGGTGTTCCTGGCCGACGGCCGGATCGTCGACGAGCTGCACTCACCGACGGCCGACGCGGTCCTCGACCGCATGAAGCGCCTCGACACGACGGCCCCGTGAGGCGCGCGGAGCACCGCGCCCGCCGCCGCGCCCGCCCCTGACACGCCCGCCGCCACCCCGCCGTCGCGCCCCCGGGCGCCTCCGCACCGAGGACTGATCAGAACCCCATGTTCCGTACCGCCCTGCGCAACCTCCTCGCGCACCGAGCCCGTCAGGCGATGACCGTCCTCGCGGTCTGCCTGGGCGTCGCCTTCGTCAGCGGCACCCTCGTCTTCGCCGACTCCACCGCGGCGGCCCACCGGGCCGCCGCGTCCAAGGACTTCGCCGGCATCGCGGTCACCGTGACCGCGAAGGAGTCCCCGTCCGGTCCACCCGCCGAGGCACGGCACGGGGCGCTCGACGACGCGCTCGTCCGCAGGCTCGCCGCCGTACCCGGCGTCGCCGCCGTCCGGCCGTCCGCCGACGGCTCGGCCGTCCTGAACGCGGCGGACGGCACCCCGCTGCGGGTCAGGACCGGCGCGAACCTCGCCGCGTCCTACGTACCGGGCAAGGACGGCAAGGACAGCCGCCACCCGCTCACCGAGGGCCGCGCCCCGCGGAACGCCGACGAAGTCGCCCTCGACGCCGGTACGGCCGCGGCGGGCCGCCTGAGCATCGGCGACACGGTCACGCTGGTCACCGAGGGACCCGTCATGACCAAGCGTCTTGTCGGCACCGTCGCCACCGACGACACCCGCGTCACCGCGGGCGGCACCCTCGTGGTGTTCCACCGGGCCACCGCGCAGAAGCTGTTCGCGTCCCCGGGCCACTACACCGGCATCGACCTCTCCGCCGCACCGGGCACCGACCCGGCCGCGCTGGCCCGCCGGGTCACCGACGTGCTTCCCGCCGGGCGCGCCGAGGCCACCACCGGCACCGCGCAGGCCGCCCAGCAGGCGATCCTCGTGGACACCCTGACGCGGGGGTACGAGAAGCTGCCGATGGTGTTCGCCGGAGTGGCCCTGTTCATCGGCTCGTTCCTGATCGTCAACACGTTCACGATGCTCGTCGCGCGGCGCACCCGCGAGATCGCGCTGCTGCGGGCGATCGGCGCCTCGCGCCGCCAAGTGGCGCGCTCCGTCCTCCTGGAGGCGGGCCTGGTCGGTCTCGTCGCGTCGGCGGCCGGCTTCCTGCTCGGCCTCGGCGTGGCCGCCGTCCTGCCCGACGTCCTGGGCGCCGGCGGGACGCCGCTGCCGCGGGGGCCCCTGGTGATCGGGCCGGACTCCGTCCTCGCGGCGCTCTTCGTGGGCGTCGGCGTCACCGTGCTCGCCGCGTGGCTGCCGTCCCGCAGGGCGGCGAGGATCGCACCGGTCGAGGCGATGCGCACGGCCGAACAGCCGCCGCCCGTCACCCGGTCGCGGCTCCGCGGCGCCGCGGGCCTCGGTCTCCTCGCCCTCGGCGCGGGCCTGCTGATCCCGCTGACGGGGGCCGAGGACGCCTCGGAGGAGAACCTGCGGACCGCGATGGCCGGTTGCGGTCTCCTCGTCGCCGCCCTGATCGTGCTCGGGCCGCTGCTCGTCCCTCCGGTGCTGCGCCTGACCGGACGGCTGACCGGCCGCTTCGGCGTCAGCGGGCGGCTGGCCCGGGACAACGCGCTGCGCGACCCGCGGCGCACCGCGGCCACCGCCGCCACCCTGCTGGTCAGCACCGCGCTGGTCGGCGGGCTCGCCGTCATCGGCCACTCCACCGGGCAGGCCCTCGACCGGCAGGCCGCCGCCGGGCTCGGCGCCGACTACGTGATCGGCACGCGCTCCACCATGACCGGCATCGACCCGGCCGCCGCGCGCCGGGTGGCCGACGTCTCCGGGGTGCGCACCGCGACGGCCGTCGCCGACTCCACTTTGTTCGTCGGCGGAGGGGTGCGGGAGATCTCCGGCGTCGACCCCGACACCGTGGGCGACGTGATGCACCTGGAGTTCACCAGCGGATCCGTACGGGACCTCGGGCCGGGACGCATCGCCGTCTCCAGCACTGTCGCCCGGGAGAACGGCGTGCGCGCGGGCGACCGTCTCAACGCCCGCATCGGCCGGAACCAGGAGTTCACCCGGTACATGGTGGCGGGCGTCTACCGGGACAACCCCGTCGCCCACGACGCGCTGGGCGCCCGGAGCGACGTACAGCGGGACAGCTTCCTGCGCGACTCCGTGCAGCGCGTCCTCGTCCGCACCGAAGGCGGCGCGACCGGCAGGGGCGTCGAGGACGGCCTGCGCGCGGCCGTCGGCGCCAGCCCGCTGGTGACGGTGCGGGACCGGGCCCAACTCGTCGACGAGGCCGCCGGAACCGTGGGCGAGCTGCTGAAGGTGATGTACGGACTGCTCGCCGTCGGAGCCGTGATCGGCGCCCTGGGCATCGCGAACACCCTGGCCATGTCGGTCGCCGAACGCACCCGCGAGATCGGCGCGCTGCGGGCCCTCGGCATGGACCGCGCGGGTGTCCGCCGGATGATCCGGCTGGAAGCGCTGGGCGTCGCCGCCTTCGGCACCCTGCTCGGCCTCGCGGGCGGGCTGTGCGGTGCCTGGGCGGTCGGCTCGCTCGCCAACGGCGCGATCGAGCAGTACTCGTTGGCACTGCCCTGGGGGACGCTGCTCCTGGTGTGCTTTTCCTCCCTGGCGATCGGCGCGGTCGCGGCCGCGGTCCCGGCGCGCAGGGCGGCGGCGCTGGGTCCGCTGGAGGCCGCCAAGGAGGCGTGACGCCCGGATTTGCCCGGGGCGGGCGGCGGCTCAGCCCCGGACCGGCCCGGTGCTCTCCCGTTCGATGAGCCGCGGCAACGGCACCTGGACCGTTGCCGCGGGTCCGTCGTCCAGGAGGGCGAGCAGTTCCCGGGCCGCGGTGCGGCCGAAGGAGACGGTGTCCCGGGAGAGCGCCGTCAGCCACGGGTGCACCATGCGGCACAGTGCCGAGTCCTCCCAGGCGACGACCGAGATGTCGTCGGGGACCGTGAAGCCCAGGGAGGTCGCGGCGGCGATGCCGGCCACGGCCATCACGTCGTTGTCGTAGACGAGCGCCGTCGGCGGCTCCGCGGACCGCAGGACCCGCCGGGTCGCTGCGGCGCCCTCCGTGTCCGAGTAGTCCGTCGGCACCGAACGCACCCCGGACAGGCCGCGGCTCGCCGCCTCGGCGTGCAGGGTGCGGATGCGGCGCTCGGTGTGCGCGAGACCTTCGAGGCCCGCGACGTGCACGATGCGCCGGTGTCCGAGTGCGTGCAGATGCCCCACGACCGAGGCCATCGCGCCCGCGTCGTCCGCCCACACCGTGGACAGTCCCGGGTGTTCCGCCTCGGGGTCGGGCACGCCGCCGGTCACCACGGCGGGCAGGCCCAGCTCGTCCAGGAGCGCGGGCCGGGGATCGTCCGTGCGCGGGTCGACGACCAGGACGCCGTCCACCCGGTGCTCGGCCCACCAGCGGCGGTAGACCGCGCACTCGGCCGTCACGTCCTCGACCACCTGGAACAGCAGCCCCAAGTGCCGCTCCGCCAGGACCTCCTGGATGCCCGAGATCAGCTGGAGGAAGAACGAGTCGACGCCCAGCGTCGCCGCCGGGCGCGCCACCACCAGGCCTACCGTCGCCGAGCCCTCGCCGGACAGGGCGCGCGCCGCCGTGCTGGGCCGCCAGCCCAGTTGCTCGGCGACCCTGCGCACCCGGTCGCGGGTGATGGCGGAGACGCCGGGCCGGTCGTTGAGCGCGAACGAGACGGCGCTCTCGGAGACCCCGGCGCGGCGCGCGATGTCCTTCATGGTGGGTCTGCGCGCCGGTGACCGCTTGCCTTGCACCCGATGCCCCTTTCCTGGCGCCCGTGTACTAATGCGCTTGAGCGGGCTGACTCTAAAGCGCATTAGTCGTTTGCCGCAAGACCCGCAACACACCTTTCTGAGCTGGGATGTTACTGGCGTGATCGGGCGATCACAGATATCGATCCGAGCCAATCCATTGACTTTTAATCGCCGTTGCGTGCAGGGTCTGCCTCGGCGTGGATTGCCCCGGCTCGGACGGCCGCAGTCACCGCCGCCTCACGCTGGGCCGAGCAAAGGAGCCGTTTCACCGTGCGTATCTCCCGCATCTCCCGCAGAGCGGTCGCCGCAGGCGCCGTCCTCGCCGTCCTGCTGCCGTTGAGCGCCTGTGGCGACGGCGGTGACGGCGGCTCCACGGACGCCTCCGGGAAGATCGAAGGCAAGATCACCTTCCAGACCTGGAACCTGAAGGCCAACTTCAAGGACTACTTCGAGGGCGTCGTCGACGCGTTCGAGAAGAAGTACCCCGGCACCGAGGTGAACTGGATCGACCAGCCCGGCGAGGGCTACGCCGACAAGATCAGCGCCGACGCCGCCGCGGGCACGCTCCCCGACGTCGTGAACGTCTCGCCCGACCTCGTCGCCCCGCTCGCGAAGGCGGGCCTCGCCCTCGACCTCGACAAGGCCGCGGGCAAGTACGAGAAGGAGTACCTGCCCGGGGCCTGGAAGAGCCACCGGATACCGGGCATGGACGGCACGTACGCCTTCCCCTGGTACCTGAACACCGGGCCGCTCTTCTACAACAAGCGGCTGTTCAAGGACGCCGGCCTGGACGAGAACAAGCCGCCCAAGACGTACGACGAACTCTTCGACCAGTCCATGAAGTTGGCGAAGAAGAGCGGCGGCAAGACGGCCACGCTCGCCAACGTCCCCGCCATCGAGGACTTCGGCCGCTACGGCGTGCCCCTGATGAACAAGGAGGGCACCGGCTTCACGTTCAACGACGCGAAGGGCGTCGAACTCCTCACCGAGTACAAGAAGTTGTACGACGCCAAGGCGCTCGACGGGCAGGCGCTGACCGCGACGCCCGAGTCGACGGGCAAGAAGTTCCTCACCGAGGCCGTGGCCATGAACCCCGGCAGCGCCCTGGACCTGGAGCGGTTCAAGAAGGACGCGCCCTCGCTCTACAAGAACATCGGCATCACCCCGCAGATCAGCAGCACCGGCAAGGACAACATGTACGTGATGGGCGTGATGGTGAACGCCCGCACCAAGCAGACGCCGGCCGCCGTCGCCTTCGCGCACTTCGTCACCGACGCCCAGCACCAGATGGAGTTCGCCAAGAAGGTCGCGATCTTCCCGAGCACGCAGGGCTCCCTGGACGACCCGTACTTCACCAAGCAGGACGGCAAGGAGGAGACCCGGGTGCGCGTCGCCGCAGCCAAGTCCATCAAGACCGCAGTGAACTACACGCCCGTGCTCTTCAGCGAGCAGATGAAGGTCGAGCTGCGCAACGCCGTCGCCAGGGCGCTCCAGGGCAAGGAAAGCCCCAAGGAAGCACTTGACAACGCTGTCAAGAGCTGCGACCGGCTGCTCCAGACGAGCTGAGGCCAGGGACCCGTACGACCATGAAGAGCCCCAGCGCCGCCAAGGCCGCCCCGTCCGACGTGTCCACGCCGCGCCCCGTGCCCCGCGAGTCCGCTCCCGAGGCGCGCGGCGGTCGCCGCATCCGGCGTCAACTGCCCACCAGCCCCTGGCTGTTCGCCGCGCCGGGCCTCGCGATCGTCGGCGTCTTCATCCTCTATCCGTTCGTCAGCACGCTCATCAACTCCTTCACCGACAAACGCACGCTGGTCGAGGGGAAGTTCGTCGGCTTCGACAACTTCCGTGAGCTGTGGCACGACGAGATGTTCTGGATCGGACTGCGCAACAGCGTCCTGTACGTCGTGGGGGTCGTCCCCGCGCTCGTCCTGCTGCCGCTGCTGCTCGCGCTGCTCGTCCAGAAGCACATCCCCGGCATCACCTTCTTCCGGTCCGCCTTCTACACCCCGGTGGTCGCCTCGATCGTCGTCGTCGGACTGATCTGGGTGTGGATGCTCGACGAGCGGGGCCTGGTCAACGCGGTCCTGGAGGCCGTCGGCGTCGGCAAGGTCGGCTTCCTCAGCGACGAGTGGCTGCTGCTGTTCAGCGCCATGGCCGTCACGGTCTGGAAGGGGCTCGGCTACTACATGATCATTTATCTCGCGGCGCTCGCCAACGTGCCGCGCGAGCTCCACGAGGCGGCGGCGGTCGACGGCGCGGGAGCGGTGCGCCGCTTCTTCTCCGTCACCGTGCCCGCCGTGCGCTCCACCATGGTCCTCGTCGCCGCGCTCTCCTCGGTCGCCGCCTTCAAGGTGTTCTCCGAGGTGTACCTGATGGCGGGCCCCACCGGCGGCCCGGCAGGAGAGGACACCACGCTCGTGATGCTGGTGCAGCGCGTCGGCACCGGACTGACCGGGCGGGTGGGCTACGCCTCGGCCATCTCGGTCGTCGTCTTCGTCATCACCGTCGCGCTGATGCTGCTCGTGCTGCGGGCGGACCGGAAGGAGGACGCGTGAGCGCCACCGACCACGCGGCAGAGACGAAGTCCCGGCGCCGGCCGCGCGCCACCGACGAGAACGGCCGCCGGATGCCCGTGTGGGAGATCGTCCTGCGCTACGGCCTCCTGCTCGCCGTACTGGCGCTGATGATCGGCCCGTTCCTCTGGCAGCTCTCCACGTCCCTGAAGGGCCCGCACGAGAACATCTTCAGCTCCCCGCCGAAGTTCCTGCCCTCCGACCCGACCCTCCACAACTACGAGCGCGTCGCCGACACCATCCCCGTCTGGGACTACGCGCTCAACTCCCTGAAGGTGGCCGCCGCCAACGTCGTCACCAACTGCGTCGGCGCGACCCTCGCCGGATACGCCCTGGCGCGCCTGCGCTACCGCGGCCGCAGGGCGGCCACCATCGTCTTCGTCCTTGCCATGCTGGTGCCCGTCGAGGGCATCATCATCGCCCAGTTCACGACCATGCGTGAGCTCGGCCTGAACAACACCCTCATCGGGGTGCTGCTGCCCGGGTGCATCTCCGCGCTCAACGTCCTGCTGATGCGCAACGCCTTCCTAAACGTGCCCTACGAGATCGAGGAGGCCGCGTTCGTCGACGGCGCCAACGTCTGGCAGCGGTTCGCGCGCATCGCGGTGCCCGCGGTCAAGGGCACCCTCGCGGTCGTCGCGATCTTCGCGTTCATGGGCGCCTGGGACGACTTCCTGTGGCCGCTGATCGTGCTGAGCGACCCGGACCGGTTCACGCTCACCATCGGCCTGAACTACCTGCACGGCACGTTCGCCAACGACGAGCGCCTCGTCGCCGCGGGCACGGTCATCGCCGTGCTCCCGCTGATCGCCCTCTTCGCCTGTCTCCAGCGGTACTTCTTCCGTGGCGTCGGCGAAGGCGCGATCAAGGGCTGACCCCGTTCGCCCCCCCCGGAACAGGGCCGACCCCGTTCGTCTCCTCCAGAACCAGGATCCTCATTGCCTTCCGCACCGCCTTCCCCCGCCCCGTCCGGCACGCCGCGCTTCGGCGCCAACTACACGCCCGCGCACGGGTGGTTCCACCACTGGCTCGACTTCGACCTCGACGCCGTACGCGCCGACCTCGACGCGATCGCCGCGCTCGGCCTCGACCACATCCGGGTCTTCCCGATCTGGCCGTACTTCCAGCCCAACCGCACCCTGATCCGCCCGCGCGCCGTCGACCAGCTCGTCCAGCTCGCCGACGCCGCCGCCGAGCGGGGCCTGGACGTCAACGTCGACGGCCTCCAGGGCCATCTGTCCAGCTTCGACTTCCTGCCCGCGTGGACGCAGACCTGGCACCGGCGGAACCTCTTCACCGACCCCGACGTGGTCTCGGGACAGGCCGCCTATCTGCGCACGCTCGCCGCCGCGCTCGCCGACCGGCCGAACTTCATCGGCATGACCATCGGCAACGAGATCAACCAGTTCTCGGCGGGCCCGCACCCCGACCCGGACCGCATCACCGAGGACCAGGCGGACGGCTGGCTGCGGACCGTCCTCGCCGCCTGCGAGGAGGGCGCCCCCGGCAAGCTGCACGTGCACGCCGAGTACGACGCCGCCTGGTACCAGGACGACCAGCCGTTCACCCCCGCGCAGGCGGCACGGCTCGGCGCAGTGACCGCCGTGCACTCGTGGGTGTTCAACGGCACGGCCCAGCGCCACGGGCGCACCGGCACGGCGACGCGGCAGCACGCCGCGTACCTCATCGAGCTCTCCAAGGCGTGGGCCGAGGATCCGCGCAGGCCCGTCTGGCTCCAGGAGGTCGGCGCGCCCGCGCCCCTGATCCCCGCCGAACACGCGGCGGAGTTCACCGAGGAGACGGTCGCCGCCGCGCTCGACTGCCAGGACGTGTGGGGCGTGACGTGGTGGTGCTCCCACGACGTCTCGCGGGACCTCGCGGACTTCCCCGACCTGGAGTACAGCCTCGGCCTGCTGACCAACGACGGGAAGGTCAAGCCGGCGGGGGCGGCGATCGCCCGGATCGCCGAGGAGTGGCGCGGGCGGGAGTACGCGCCGGCGGTCCGGACCACCGCGGTGGTCGTGGACGACGCGCCCTCGCGGCGGTCCGCGTGTGCCCCCGGCGGGGCGCTCTTCGAGGCGTTCGCCCGCCTCGCGGCGGACGGGGTGCGGCCGACGGCCGTCCTCGCGAGCCGGGCCGCCGACGCGGAGCATCTCGCCGCGCGGGGCATCCGAGAGGTGTTGCTGCCGCAGGACGTCGGGTAGGCGCTCCGACCGCCGCCCGCCACGGGGCTCCGCCCCCGGACCCCGCTCCTCACACGCCGGAGGGGCCGGATTGTGCCCCTCCACCGATCGACCCACCCGGGAGACCCCTCATGCATGACGACCGCACCCTGGTCGAGGCCCGACTCAAGCGCGTTCTGGACGAGCGCATCAGGCCCGCCGTGTACCCCGCCTCCGTGCCGCTCGACGTCGCGGTGTGGAACGCGCCGGGCGAGCCCGTCCCGGTGGCCGAAGGCCTCGCCGCCGAGCCCGCGCCGACCTCGGTGGGCGAGAAGTGGGGCGCGCCGTGGGGCACCAGCTGGTTCCGGGTGACCGGGACGGTGCCGAAGGAGTGGGCGGGGAAGACCGTCGAGGCGATCCTCGACCTCGGCTTCGACGAGAACATGCCCGGCTTCCAGTGCGAGGGCCTCGTCTACCGCCCCGACGGCACCCCGGTGAAGGGCCTCAACCCGCGCAACCAGTGGGTGCGGATCGCCGCGCCCGCCGAGGGCGGCGAAGAGGTGCGGCTGCACGTCGAGGCCGCCTCCAACCCCGTCATCCTCGACTACCACCCCTTCCTGCCCACGCAGCTGGGCGACAAGGAGACCGCGGGCAGCGAGCCCCAGTACACGCTGGAGCGCATGGACCTCGCCGTCTTCGACGAGACCGTCTGGCAGCTCGTCATCGACCTCGAAGTACTGGGCGAGCTGATGCAGGAGCTGCCCGCCGACTCCGGCCGGCGCTACGACATCGTGCGCGCCGTCGGCCGCGCGCTGGACGCCGTCGACCTCCAGGACGTGAACGGCTCGGCCGCCGCCGCGCGGGCGCTGCTGGAAGGCGTGCTCACCACCCCCGCCGAACCCTCCGCGCACCGCATCAGCGCCGTCGGCCACGCGCACATCGACTCCGCGTGGCTGTGGCCGCTGCGCGAGACCGTGCGCAAGGTGGCGCGCACGACCTCCAACATGACCGCGCTCCTGGAGGACGAGCCGGACTTCGTGTTCGCCATGTCGCAGGCGCAGCAGTGGGCGTGGATCAAGGAGCACCGCCCCGAGGTGTGGGCGAAGGTCAAGAAGGCCGTCGCCGACGGGCGGTTCGTGCCGACGGGCGGCATGTGGGTCGAGTCGGACACGAACATGCCGGGCTCGGAGGCGATGGCCCGTCAGTTCGTGCACGGCAAGCGGTTCTTCCTCGACGAGTTCGGCGTGGAGAACGACGAGGCGTGGCTGCCCGACACCTTCGGCTTCGCGGCCGGCCTGCCGCAGATCATCAAGGCGGCGGGCTCCAAGTGGCTGCTCACCCAGAAGATCTCGTGGTCGCAGACCAACCGCTTCCCGCACCACACCTTCAACTGGGAGGGCATCGACGGCACCCGCATCTTCACGCACTTCCCGCCCGTCGACACCTACAACTGCTCGATGAAGGGCAGCGAGATCGCCCACGCGGCGAAGAACTTCAAGGACAAGGGCGTCGCCCGGCACTCCCTGGCCCCCACAGGCTGGGGCGACGGAGGCGGCGGCACCACCCGCGAGATGATCGCCAAGGCCGCCCGCCTGCGGGACCTGGAGGGCTCGGCGACCGTCCAGTGGGAGACGCCGGAGCAGTTCTTCGAGAAGGCCGAGGCCGAGCACCCGAACCCGCCGGTGTGGGTCGGGGAGCTCTACCTGGAGCTGCACCGCGCCACGCTCACCAGCCAGGCCGGCACCAAGCAGGGCAACCGCCGCAGCGAACACCTGCTGCGCGAGGCCGAGCTGTGGGCGGCCACCGCGGCCGTCCGGTGCGCTGAATTCACTTACCCCTACGAGCAGTTGGACCGCATCTGGAAGACGGTGCTGCTCCACCAGTTCCACGACATCCTGCCCGGCTCGTCCATCGCCTGGGTGCACCGCGAGGCCCGCGCCACGTACGCGGCGCTCGCGCAGGAGCTGACCGGCATCGTCGACACGGCGCAGCGCGCGCTGGCGGGCGAGGGGAGTACCGCCCTGGTGTTCAACTCCACGCCGCACACCCGCGACGGTGTCCCGGCGGGCGCCGCCCGCCCCGCCGCGATCGACGGCCAGTCGGCGATCGCCACCCGCGCCGAGGGCGGCTACGTCCTCGACAACGGTCTGCTGCGGGTGGAGATCGACGCGCGCGGCCTGGTCGTCTCCGCGTACGACCTGGTGGCCGACCGCGAGACCGTCGCGCCGGGCCGGGCGGCGAACCTGCCGCAGATCCACGCCGACTTCCCGAACATGTGGGACGCGTGGGACGTCGACGAATTCTACCGCAACACCGTCACCGACCTCGTCGACGCCGAGAGCGTCGAGCCGGGTGAGGGCGCCTCGGTGCGCGTGGTGCGCGCCTTCGGCGACTCGCGGCTCACCCAGGTCATCTCGCTGGCGGCCGGCGCGCAGCGCCTGGACATCGACACCGAGGTCGACTGGCACGAGACGGAGAAGTTCCTCAAGCTCGCCTTCCCGCTGGACGTCCACGCGGAGCGGTACGCGTCGGAGACGCAGTTCGGGCACTTCTACCGCGCCACGCACACCAACACCAGCTGGGAGGCCGCCAAGTTCGAGGCCTGCAACCACCGCTTCGTGCACATCGAGGAGCCGGGCTGGGGCGTCGCGCTCGTCAACGACTCGACGTACGGCCATGACGTGACCCGCACGGTCCGTGCCGAGGACTCCGGCACGACCACCACGGTCCGCGTCTCCCTGCTGCGCGCCCCGCGCTTCCCCGACCCGGAGACCGACCAGGGCGTGCACCGCTTCCGGCACGCGCTGGTGCCGGGCGCGGCGATCGGCGACGCGGTGCGCGAGGGCTACCGGATCAACCTGCCGGAGCGCCGGGTGACCGGCGGCTCGGAGGTCGCGCCGCTGGTCACGGTCGACGACGACGCCGTGGTCGTCACCGCGGTCAAGCTCGCCGACGACGGCAGCGGCGACGTGGTCGTCCGCTTCCACGAGTCGCGCGGCGGCCGGGCGAAGGCCACGCTGACGGCCGGGTTCCCGGCGGGTTCGGTCGCGGTGACCGACCTGCTGGAGCGGCCGCTCGACGGGGTGGCGGCGCCGGAGCTCGCGCAGGACGCGGTGACGGTGACGCTGCGTCCGTTCGAGCTGGTGACGCTGCGCTTCACGCGCGGCTGACGGGCCGCCTGTCGTCAGGCGCCCCGGTCAGTCGCTCCCGTCGGTCCGCAGCCAAACGCGCAGCGGGCCGACGGGGGTGACCCCCTGGCGGAGCGCCGCCGTCAGGTCGTCGCCGCCCTCGTACCCGACGACCGGCAGGTCCGGCCACAGGCGGGACGTGGCCGCCAGGCAGGAGCGCCAGGCGGTGTCGAGGTCGTCGTCGGCGGCGAAGAGGTTCGAGACGCCGACGGCTCCGGCGGCGGGGTAGGCGACGGCGCCCGCGGTGACGCGGCCCGCGTCGGTTCCCGCGAGGAAGACCGCGCCGTCGTCGAGGAGCCGGGGCAGGAAGAGCGGCTCGCCGTCCTCGTCGTCACCGGCCCAGGCGGCTTCCCAGGCGGGCAGCCGGTCGGCGCCGGTGAGCGGTTCCCAGCGGGGCGCGGGCGCGGTCGGCTCCCCGGCGGGCCGGTGGATCCACTGCGCGTCGAAGAGCACCTCGAAGCCGGCCCCGGAGAGATCAAGGGTCGCGAAGCTGTCCTTGACGGAGGCGCCCGGCGACGCGACGTCGATGCGTGCCACGACGTCCTCGGGAGCGGCATCGGGCGCGAGCGTCACGGCGTCGGGATACAGCGGGGGAGTACGACGAGGGCTGCCCCACACACCTCCTTCGACCGCGCCCGGCACCCCATGGGAGCGGCAGACGGCGTCGCACCACTCGGCGTTGTTGCGTACGGCGGCGGACAGGTGCGAGGCGGTGCGCGGGTCGGTGATCACCCGGTGATGCTGCCAGAGCCGTCCGGCATCCGTCGCCCGAATTTTCCCGGTGGTCGCCGGGCCGCGCCGCTCGCCGTCCGGTGCCGCCCCCCCCTCACCCGTCCAACTGCGACCGCAGCCACTCCTCGACCTCGCCCACGTGCGCCGCCGCCGCGGCCCGCGCCGCCTCCGGGTCCCGTGCGACGAGCGCCCGGTGGATGCGGGCGTGCTCGCGGCGGGTGCGTTCGAAGGCGCCCTCCTCCTGATAGCCGCGCCACACCCGCGCGCGGAACGTCCGCGAGGACAGGCCCTCCAGGATCGCCGCCATGGTGTCGTTGCCCGCAGCCAGCGCGATCGTGCGGTGGAACGCGAGGTCGTGCGCGAGGATCTCCTCGGGGTCGTCCGTCGCGTTCATCGCCTCCAGGTGCTTCTCGACGTCGGCCAGTTGGTCCGGTGAGATCCGCGCTGCGGCCAGCGCGGTCGCCGTCGACTCCAGGACCCGCCGCACTTCGAGCAGCTCCACGAGCCGCGGCCCGCGCGAGAGGTCGGCGACGACCCCGAAGGTCTCCAGGAGGTCGCCCGCCTCCAGCTGCGTGACGTAGATGCCGGAGCCGTGCCGGGCCTCCAGGACGCCGAGCACCGTGAGCGCGCGGATCGCCTCCCGCATCGAGCTGCGTGAGATGCCCAGTCGGGCGGCGAGGTCCCGCTCGGTGGGCAGGCGCTGGCCCGGCTCCAGGCGGCCCTCGCCGATCATCGCCTTGATCTGTTCGATGGCCCGCTGCGTCACGGTGCCCTTCTGCGGGGCGGACTGGTCTGGCTGGTCCACGTAGCGCTCCTCCACTGGCCGGGTGCGCCGCAGTCTAATCAGAGATGTGGTCGGACCACTACGGCCGGAAACCGCGAAAAGTTGGCGACGAGGGGTGTCGATGGCGGCAAGTGGTCTGATAAATATTCGCGTCATCGGGTCTTCGGGCCCCCGCTCGATCCAACCGATCCCGTTCGCCCCCGCTCGGTGAGGAGCCGTCAGATGGCCGGCAGGAAAGTGCGCAACAGGCCCAGCAGGACGGGAAGTTCGCGGGCGGTGCGCGCCGCGGCCGCGGCCGCCTGTGCCTCCCTCGTGCTGGCCGCGTGCGGCAGTACGAAGGACGCCGCGTCGCCCGGGTCCGGAGGCGGCGGAGAGGGCAAGGTGGGGGTGATCCTGCCCCTGCTGACCTCGCCGTTCTGGCAGTCGTACAACGACTACGTGCCGAAGATGGCGAAGTCCGAGGACGTCGACGCGCTGAAGACCGTCAACTCCAACAGCGACCCCTCGCAGCAGATCACCGACATCAACAACCAGCTGAACCAGGGCGTGAAGGGGCTCGTCGTCGCGCCGCTCGACAGCGCCGCGATATCCGCCGGCCTCGACCAGGCCGAGCGCAAGGGCGTCCCCGTGGTCGCCGTCGACGTCGCGCCCGAAAAGGGCAAGGTCGCGATGGTCGTGCGGGCCGACAACGTCGCGTACGGCGAGAAGGCCTGCGACTACCTCGGCGGCCAGGTCGAGGCCGGCAAGGTCGTGCAGATCATGGGCGACCTCGCGTCCGTCAACGGCCGCGAGCGCTCGCAGGCCTTCCGCTCCTGCGTGAAGAAGAAGTACCCGAAGCTCAAGGTCCTGGAGATCCCCGCCAAGTGGGAGTCCGACACCGCCGCCTCCAAGCTGGACACGCTCCTGAACTCCCACCCCGACCTCAAGGGCATCTACCTGCAGGCCGGCGGTGTCTACCTCGCGCCCACCCTCCAGACCCTCAAGTCCAAGGGGATGCTGAAGAAGGCCGGGCAGAAGGGCCACATCTCCGTCGTCTCCAACGACGGCATCCCGCAGGAGTTCGACGCGATCCGCAAGGGCCAGATCGACGCGACCGTCTCGCAGCCCGCCGACGCCTACGCCAAGTACGGCATGTACTACATCAAGGCGGCGATGAACGGGAAGAAGTTCAAGCCGGGCCCCACCGACCACGACTCCACCATCGTCGAGCTGCCCAGCGGCATCCTGGAGGACCAGCTGCCCGCCCCGCTGGTCACCAAGGAGAACGTCGACGACGCCGAGCTGTGGGGCAATTCCGTCAAATGACGCCGACCCAGCCCCCCGCGGACGGCCCGGCCCCGGCCCCTCTCGTCGAGGCCTCCGGCATCGTCAAACGCTACGGACCCACCGTCGCGCTGCGCGACGGACGCCTGACCGTCCTGCCCGGCGAGTCCCACGCCCTCGTCGGCCGCAACGGCGCGGGCAAGTCCACCCTCGTCACCGTCCTCACCGGCCTCCAGGCACCGGACGCGGGCACCGTCCGCTTCGACGGCGAACCCGCCCCGCCCCTCACGGACCGCGACGCGTGGCGCCGCAAGGTGGCCTGCGTCTACCAGAAGCCCACCGTCGTACCCGAGCTGACCGTCGCCGAGAACCTCTTCATCAACCGGCAGCCCGAAGGGCGCTCCGGCTTCATCAGCTGGCGCAGGCTGCGCACCGAGGCCGCGCGGGTCCTCGACATCTGGGACGTCCGCGTCGACCCCGAGGCCCGCACCGCGGACCTCAAGGTCGAGGACCGCCAAATGGTGGAGATCGCACGGGCGTTGAGCTTCGGAGCCCGCTTCATCGTCCTCGACGAGCCGACCGCGCAGCTCGACAACCGCGAGATCGAGCGCCTCTTCACGCGCATGCGCACCCTCCAGGAGTCCGGCGTCACCTTCCTCTTCATCTCGCACCACCTCCAGGAGGTGTACGAGGTGTGCCAGACCGTCACCGTGCTGCGCGACGCCCGCTGGATCACCACCGCGCCCGTCGCCGAACTCCCGCGCGGCGCCCTGGTCGAGGCCATGGCGGGCGAGGTCATCGCCGAACAGGCCGAGGCCGAGCGCGCCGTCGCCCGCACGGAGGTCCCCGCCGACGCCCCCGTCGTGCTCGACGTCGAGGGCCTGTCCGGAGCCTCGTACGCCGACATCGACCTGACCGTGCGCGAGGGCGAGGTCGTCGGCCTCGCCGGATCCAGCGGCAGCGGCAAGATCAACCTCGCGGAGAGCTTCGCGGGGCTGCACAAACCGACCTCCGGCAGCGCCCGGCTCGACGGCCGCGCGCTGCCGTTCGGCGATGTGACCGCCGCTCTGCGGGCCGGTGTGGGCTGCGTCCCGCGCGACCGCCACGACCAGGGGCTGGTCTTCGGCATGTCCATCGGCGACAACGCGACGATGAGCGTCCTGGACCGGCTCGGCCGCCACGGTTTCCTCGGCACCGACACCAGGCGCCGCTTCGCCGGCGAGCTCATCGACCGGCTCGACATCCACGCCGAGGGCCCCGACCAGCCCGTGTCCGACCTCTCCGGCGGCAACGCCCAGAAGGTCGTCATGGCCCGCGCCCTCGCCTCGGAGCCGCGCCTGCTCGTCCTGATCAACCCCACCGCGGGCGTCGACGTGAAGTCCAAGGAGTCCCTGCTCGCCCGCGTGGACAACGCCCGCGAGGACGGCACCGCCGTGCTCGTCGTCTCCGACGAACTGGACGACCTGCGCCGCTGCGACCGCGTCCTGGTCCTCTTCCACGGGCGGATCGTGGCGGAACACGCGGCGGGTTTCCGCGACCACGACCTGATCGCGTCCATCGAGGGCGTGGGTACGGGCCCCGTCAGGGGCGCGGGGAACTGCGCGAGCAACCCCCACGGGCCCGCAGCCGAGAAGCAAGGAGACCACCATGGCTGACATCAAGGCCCCGGCGACAGCCACCACACCCACCGCCCCCGTGCGGCAGGAGCAGACCTCGGGCTCGGCGAAGTCCATGCTGCTGCGCCGCGCACGCGAACTCGCCCTCGTCCCTGCCCTGTTGCTGCTCCTGCTGCTCGGCGCCCTGCTCAACGACTCCTTCCTGACCGAGCGGAACCTCATCTCCATCCTCGGCGCGTCCGCCGCGCTCGCGATGGTCGTCCTCGCCGAGTCCCTCGTGCTCATCACCGGCAAGTTCGACCTGTCCCTGGAGTCCGTCGTCGGCATCGCGCCGGCCGTCGGCGCGCTGCTCGTGCTGCCCGCGGCACAGGCCGGGTTCGGCACGGACCTGCCCGCCGCCGTGGGCCTCCTCGCGATCCTGCTCGTCGGCGCGGCCATCGGCGCCTTCAACGGCGTCCTCGTGGTCAAGCTCAAGCTCAACGCGTTCATCGTGACGCTCGCCATGCTGATCGTGCTGCGCGGCCTGCTCGTCGGCGCGACCGAGGGCAAGACCCTCTTCGGCATGCCCGACGCCTTCTACACCCTCGCCACCTCGACGTTCCTGACCATCCCGCTGTCGGTGTGGCTCGCGGCCGTCGCCTTCGGCGTCGCGGGGTTCGTCCTCAAGTACCACCGGGTCGGGCGTGCCCTGTACGCGATCGGCGGCAACGCGGACGCGGCGCGCGCCGCCGGTATCCGCGTCGAGCGCGTCATGCTCGGCGTGTTCGTGGTCGCCGGTGCCCTCGCCGCCGTCGGCGGTCTGATGCAGACCGGGTACGTCGGCGCGATCAACGCCAACCAGGGCCAGAACATGATCTTCACGGTGTTCGCGGCCGCGGTCATCGGCGGCATCAGCCTCGACGGCGGCAAGGGCACCATGTTCGGCGCCCTCACCGGCGTCCTGCTGCTCGGCGTCGTACAGAACCTGCTCACGCTCGCCCAGGTGCCGTCCTTCTGGATCCAGGCCATCTACGGCGGAATCATCCTGGTCGCCCTGATGATCGCGCGCGTCACCACCGGCCGCGCACAGGACTGACCCGCCACCGGCCCGCCGCTTCCCCGCACCCTTCCGGAAAGGCCTCCCGTGTCCCCGACTCCCGCCCGCGTGACCGCGGTCGACACGTACGACATACGGTTCCCGACCTCGCGGGAACTGGACGGGTCCGACGCGATGAACCCGGATCCCGACTACTCCGCCGCCTACGTGGTGCTGCGCACCGACGCCGGCGACGGACTCGAGGGACACGGCTTCACCTTCACCATCGGGCGCGGCAACGACGTCCAGGTCGCCGCGATCCGGTCGCTGCGCCACCACGTCCTCGGCCGCTCCGTCGACGAGCTGTGCGCCGACCCCGGCACCGTCAACCGCGACCTGATCGGCGACAGCCAGCTGCGCTGGCTCGGCCCCGAGAAGGGCGTGATGCACATGGCGATCGGCGCGGTCGTCAACGCCGTCTGGGACCTCGCCGCCAAGCGGGCGGGCAAGCCCCTGTGGCAGTTCCTCGCCGACGCCACGCCCGAATGGCTCGTCTCCCAGGTCGACTTCCGCTACATCGCCGACGCCCTCACCCGCGAGGACGCCCTCGCCCTGCTGCGGGCCGGCCGCGAGGGCGCCGCCGGGCGCGAGGCCGCGCTCCGGGAGCGCGGCTTCCCGGGCTACACCACCTCGCCCGGCTGGCTCGGCTACAGCGACGAGAAGCTCACCCGCCTCGCCCGCCAGGCCGTCGCCGACGGCTTCACACAGATCAAGCTGAAGGTCGGCGCGGACCTCGCGGACGACGTCCGGCGCTGCCGCACCGCCCGCGAGGCCATCGGCCCGGACATCCGCATGGCGATCGACGCCAACCAGCGCTGGAACGTCGACGAGGCGGTCCGCTGGACGCGGGCGCTCGCCGAGTTCGACCCCTACTGGATCGAGGAGCCCACGAGCCCCGACGACATCCTCGGCCACGCCGCCATCCGCACGGCCGTCGCCCCGGTCAAGGTCGCCACCGGCGAGCACGTCCAGAACCGCATCGTCTTCAAGCAGCTCCTCCAGGCGGGCGCCATCGACGTGCTCCAGATCGACGCGGCCCGCGTCGGCGGCGTCAACGAGAACCTCGCGATCCTGCTGCTCGCCGCCGCGTTCGGCGTCCCCGTCTGCCCGCACGCGGGCGGCGTCGGCCTGTGCGAGCTGGTCCAGCACCTGTCGATGTTCGACTACGTCGCGCTCGCGGGCAGCACCGAGAACCGCGTCATCGAGTACGTCGACCACCTCCACGAGCACTTCACCGACCCCGTCGTGATGCGCGCGGGCCACTACAGGGCCCCGACCGCACCCGGCTTCTCGGCGACCATGCGGGCCGAGTCCGTCGCCGAGTTCACCTATCCGGGCGGCACGTTCTGGGCCGCCGACCTCGCCGGGGCCCCTTCGCCGGGCCTCGCACAGGACAAGGGAGCAGCCGCATGACCGACTTCCACGGGCGCAAGGCCCTGGTCACCGGCGGGGCCTCCGGCATCGGCCGGGCCACCGCGGAGCTCCTCGCCGCACGCGGCGCCGAGGTGGCCGTCCTCGACCTCGACCCCGGGGGCGTGGAAAAGCCCCTGCGGGGATACGCGGCCGACGTCACCGACGACGCGTCCGTGCGGGAGGCCGTCGCGTCGGCCGCCGCCGACCTCGGCGGACTCGACGTCCTGGTCAACAACGCGGGCATCGGCGCGCAGGGCACCGTCGAGGACAACGACGACGCCCAGTGGCACGCCGTCCTGGACGTCAACGTCCTCGGGATCGTCCGCACGACCCGCGCCGCCCTGCCGCACCTGCGCGCCGCCGCCGCGTCGGGCGAAGGGGGCGCGGCGATCGTGAACACCTGCTCCATCGCCGCGACCGCCGGCCTGCCGCAGCGCGCCCTGTACTCGGCGTCGAAGGGAGCGGTGCTCTCCCTCACCCTCGCCATGGCCGCCGACCACGTCCGCGAGGGCATCCGCGTCAACTGCGTCAATCCCGGCACCGTCGACACCCCGTGGGTCGGCCGCCTCCTGGACGCGGCCCCCGACCCGGCCGCCGAACGGGCCGCGCTCCAGGCCCGCCAGCCCACCGGACGGCTCGTCACCGCCGACGAGGTCGCGGGCGCCGTCGCCTACCTCGCGAGCCCGCTCTCCGGCGCCACCACCGGCACCGCCCTCGCCGTCGACGGCGGCATGCAGGGCCTGCGGCTGCGGCCGGTGGGCCGGTGAACGCCCTGGCGCGGCGCCCCCTGGGACCCGGCGGCGTCGAGGTGACCGAGCTGTCCTTCGGCGCCGCCGGCCTCGGCAACCTCTACGCGCCGATCACCGACGAGGCCGCCGCCACCGCCCTCGCCCACGCCTGGGACGCGGGCATCCGCTACTTCGACACCGCCCCGCACTACGGCCTCGGTCTCTCCGAGCGCCGCCTCGGCGAGGCGCTGCGCGGCCGGGACCGCTCCTCGTACGTCATCTCCACGAAGGTGGGGCGCCTCCTGGAGCCCGCCGACGAGATCAGCGGCGACGACCTCGCCGACGGCGGCTTCGCCGTGCCGCGGACGCACCGCAGGATCTGGGACTTCAGCGCGGACGGCATACGCCGCTCCCTGGAGTCCAGCCTCACCCGGCTCGGCACCGACCGCGTCGACGTCGTCTTCCTGCACGACCCCGACAACCACGGCGAGGAAGCCTTCCGCGAGGGCTATCCGGCCCTGGAGAAGCTGCGCTCCGAGGGCGTCGTCGGCGCGATCGGCGCGGGCATGAACCAGGCGGAGATGCTCACCCGCTTCGTCCGCGACACGGACGTCGACGCCGTGCTGTGCGCGGGCCGCTACACGCTCCTCGACCACCAGGCTCTGGCCGGGCTGCTGCCTGCCGCGAGCGAGCGGGGCGCGTCGATCGTCATCGGCGGCGTCTTCAACTCCGGGCTGCTCGCCGACCCCAGGCCGGGGGCCCGCTACGACTACGTCGAGGCCCCGCCCGCACTCCTCGCCCGCGCCCGCGCGCTGCGGACCCTGGCCGAGCGGCACGGCACGACGCTGCGCGCCGCCGCGCTGGCCTTCCCCTTCGGCCATCCGGCCGTGGCCAGCGTGCTGGTCGGGGTCCGCGCTCCCGGCCAGGTCACCGACGCGGCCGCGCAGTTCGCCGCGCGGGTGCCGGACGACTTCTGGCGCGAGGCGCGGGCGGAGGGGCTGCTGCCGCCCGAGGTGCCGGTGCCGTTCGCCGGAGAGGAGCGCCCGTGAGGATCGCCCTGCACACCAAGGTCCGCGCGGACCGGACCGCGGAGTACGACGCCGCGCACCGCGAGGTGCCCGCCGAGCTCACCTCCGCGATCCGCGCGGCGGGCGCCACCTCCTGGACGATCTGGCGCAGCGGCACCGATCTCTTCCACGTCCTGGAGTGCGAGGACTACGCCAGGATGCTCGCCGAACTGGAGCAGTTGCCGGTGAACATCGCCTGGCAGGCGCGGATGGCGGAGCTCCTCGACGTCGTCCACGACTACTCCGCCGAGGGCGCGGAGGCCGGACTGCCCGTCGTCTGGGAGCTGCCGTGACGGGGGCCGCGGGTACCGGAGCCGCCGGGGCGCGGGCCGACCGGGTCAGCCCGGTGGTCGACGCCCACCACCACGTGTGGGACCTCTCGGTGCGCGACCAGGACTGGATCACCGGCGAGGCGCTCGCGCCGATCCGCAGGGACTTCTCCCTGGCCGACCTCGCGCCCGAGGCCCGCGCGGCCGGGGTCGGCGCCACGATCCTCGTCCAGACCGTCACCGTCCCCGAGGAGACGCCGGAGTTCCTCGCCCTCGCGGCGGACAGCGACCTCGTCGCGGGCGTCGTCGGCTGGGTGGACCTCACCCGCCCGGACGTCGCCGACGCACTGGCCGGGCTCCGTGAACTCCCGGGCGGAGAGCACCTGGTGGGCATCCGGCACCAGGTGCAGGGCGAGCCGGACCCGGAGTGGCTGCTGCGCCCGGACGTCCGCAGGGGCCTGGCCGCACTCGCCGCCGCGGGTCTCGCCTACGACCTGGTGGTCCTGCCCCACCAGCTGCCCGCCTGCGCGAAGGCGGCGGCGGAACTGCCCGGACTCACCTTCGTGCTCGACCACGTGGGCAAGCCGCCGATCGCGACCGGTGCCCTGGAACCCTGGGCGTCGGCGGTCCGTGCGCTCGCCGCCCGCCCCAACACCGTCTGCAAGCTGTCCGGCATGGTCACCGAGGCCGATCACCGGACGTGGACGGTGGACGACCTGCGGCCGTACGCGGACACCGTCCTCGCGGCCTTCGGCCCCGGGCGGCTGATGTACGGCTCCGACTGGCCCGTCAGCACGCTCGCCGCGACCTACGGCGAAGTCCTGGACGTGGCACGGCTGTTGACGCGGGAACTGGACACGGCGGAGCGGGGTGAGGTGTTCGGCGGCACGGCCCGCCGCGTCTACCGCTGCTGAGCGGGCGGGGCGAGCCGGGTCGGCGCCAGGAACTCCCGTACGCAGGTGCGCTCCCAGCAGGCTCCCGTCGCGCGCAGCTCGCGCCAGGTGGTGTACCGGTAGCGGTACAGCCTGGCGCGGACGTACACGGGCGGGGACCCGGGCGGGAACGGCGAGCTCCGCAGCAGGCGCAGCGTGTCGCGGTCCCCGTCGAGGAGGCGCTCCACGAAGGGCCCGAACCACGGTCTGGCGTAGGCGGGGGAGAGCGCGGCGAACCACATCATCCAGTCGAGCCGCAGATGACAGGGCGCGAACTGGCGCGGCCACCGCCGTACGTCGCCGGGCTTGCCCTTGAACGCGTAGGCCCGCCAGTCGGAGTCCTCGCGCGCCACCGGATCCGCCGTGCCCTCGACGACGATCTCCTGGCGGACCCGGCCGACGCTGCCGAACGCCCCGTACGCGTTGACCAGGTGGAGTGGGTCGTAGGCGCGGTTCATGACCTGGCGCCGGGACAGCAGGTTGCGCACCGGGCGGTAGCCGAGCGCCAGCAGCAGCGCGGCGACCGCGACGACCACCACCTCGTACCAGAGAGGTGCCGCCGGGTGGCCGGGCTCCGCCTGCCGGGTGGCGAGGTCCAGGGCGGAGAGGTCCAGGGCGGAGACCGCGAGGGCGACGGTGAGCCAGTTCAGCCAGGCGAAGTTGCCCGAGAGCACCAGCCACAGCTGCGTCACGATCATCAGGCAGGCGGCGCCGGTCGCGACCGGCTGCGGGGTGAACAGCAGGAAGGGCACGGCGAGTTGGGTGACGTGGTTGGCGCCCGCCTCCACCCGGTGCAGGGGCCTGGGCAGATGGTGGAAGAACCAGCTCAGCGGGCCCGGCATCGGCTGGGTCTCATGGTGGAAGTACAGGCAGGTGAGGCGGCGCCAGCAGGTGTCCCCGCGCATCTTGATCAGCCCCGCGCCGAACTCCACGCGGAAGAGGACCCAGCGCAGCAGGAACAGCACGAGCACGGGCGGCGCCACCCGGTCGTTTCCCAGGAAGACCGCGAGGAAGCCCACCTCCAGGAGCAGCGACTCCCAGCCGAAGCCGTACCACGCCTGCCCCACGTTCACGATGGAGAGGTAGAGAGCCCAGGGCAGCAGCCAGAGCAGCATGGCGCCCCACAGCGGCAGCAGACCGTCCGCGCCGGCGAGCAGCGCCACCGCGACCGCGCACCCCGTCCAGGCGCAGAGCGCGAAGAAGCGGTCGGAGTAGTGGAGTTGGAACAGGCTCGGCGCCCGCCGGAACGGCACCCGTGCCACGTACCGGGGCACGGGCAGCATCCCGCGCTCCCCGATGAGCGCACGGAACTGGCGGGCGGCTCCCAGGAACGCCACGAGGTAGACGGCGGCCAGCACCCGCTGGAAGACCAGCCGGCTCAGCCCGTACGCGTCCGCCGTGAACCACTGCACGCTTCCATTGTGACGCTGGGTGACACCTGTCGGCTTGCGCGCCCGTCCGCGCGCCCGCAGACAATGAGCGGAACGCCCCGGACGAAGGGGGCAAAAAGCACGGCGACGGCGGGAGAACCGGTGCGCGCACCCACCAGGACCCATGTGACGGCCCTCGCGATATCGGCGGCCCTCGGGCTCGCGGGCTGCTCCGGCGGCGGCGACAAGGACACCGCCGACGGCGGCCGCGAGCTGTTCCTGCAGCCGGTCGCCGCACAGGGCCCCGATCCGTTCACCGCATCGACGGCGAAGACCGCCGCGACCCCGCCGCCCGTCACCCGTTCGCCGCAGCCGTCGCCCACCGGGTCCGCGACCCCACAGGGCACCCGCTCGATCGAGGGCGGCACCCCCGGCCTGTACGGCGGCACGCACTCCGTCGGCAGTTGCGACGTCGACCGGCAGGTGCGCTTCCTCACCGCCGACCAGGCCAAGGCCCGCGCCTTCGCCCAGGCGTCCGGCATCGACCGGGCCGACGTACCGGGCTTCCTGCGGGGACTGACCCCCGTCGTGCTGCGGGCCGACACACGTGTGACCAACCACGGCTTCCGCGGCGGCTCCGCGACCAGCTTCCAGTCCGTCCTCCAGACGGGCACGGCCGTCCTGGTCGACGACCGGGGGCTGCCGCGGGTCCGCTGCGCGTGCGGCAACCCGCTGAAGCCGCCGGTCGCCTTCCAGGGCGCGCCCCGCCACAACGGACAGCAGTGGAGCGGCTATCAGCCCACGCGGGTGGTCGTGGTGACGCCGGCGCCGCGGCCGATCATCAACATCACCATCGTGAACATCGTGGACAACACCTGGATCGAGCGGAAGATCGGCGACGAGGACGCCGACCAGGACCGCGCGACCAAGCCGCCGGTGCCGCCGACGCCGCCCGCGCCCACCACGCCGGCCAAGCCCCCGACGTCCCCGTCGGCCAAGGACCCGGACTCGCCGGACCCGTCGGATCCCGACGCGTCGGATCCGGGGGAGCGCGATCCGGACGAAGGGGACCCGAGCGAGCAGAGCCCCGACCAGGGCGACACCCCGGGCCGGCCCACCGGTCCCGACCAGGACCCGGACGGCTCGTCCACGGACTGCCCCTCGCCGTCGCCGTGGACCGGCGACCCCGCGCAGCCGCCGTCGCCCCTGCCGCCCGGCTGCCCCTCGCCCGTGACGCCTTCGGTGCCGGACGGCCCGTCGACGGACGTGGTGCCGCCTCCGGAGGGTGACACCGACGGGCCCTCGCAGGACGACGGCCTCGTGCCCGACGATCCGTATCTGTCCGAGAACCCCCTTACCGACAGCGATCCCGGCACCTTCGCGAGCTGACGCGGCGCTGAGGAGCCCTTCCCGAAGGGCTCAGGAAAGGCGGGGAACCGACGTCCGCGAACCAGTCAGGCGACGGCCGGGCGTGCCATGCGGAACGGGCCAAACGTTCCCGAACCCATTCGTCGCTGCCGTCCCATTCGCCACTCCTGTGTATTCACTTGAGTCGCGACTTCGCACGGGAATGCCGTTGAGTTCACTCATCAGGCAAATCCGCAAGAGTTTGCGATGAATATGGAGCGGGCCAGTCCGATTTTGCGGGGTGTGGCGCATTCGCGACGGTAATAAGGCGGCATTGAGTCAAATAGTGCTGGCAGTTGATTTTCAAATATGGCAGAGTCGACGCACGGGTGGCCGGTCAAGTCGAACGAATTGATCCAGCTCGACCGCGGGCCGCTCAACGATCAGCCGTCAGGCGCGGGGGAGAAGTCGGCTCATGAACTTGGTGGAACGTGGTGAAGAATTCTCGATCATGGAAAACATGCTCGACGCGTGTGCGGGCGGGCATGGCGGAGTCGTTCTGGTAAGCGGTCCTGTCGCCAGCGGCAAGACCGCGCTGCTGCGCGCCTTCGGCGCGCGGGCGACCGCGGCGGGCGCCCTGTATCTCCAGGCCACGGCGTCGGACGCGGAGAGTGATCTGCCCCTTGGGGTCATGGGGCAGCTGCTGCTCGGCGCCGGGCTGCCGGGCGCGGACGCACGGCGCGCGGAGCGGCTCGTGGAGGTCATCGCGGGCACGGCGCAGTCGCGCAGGGCGGCGGGAGAAGTTCCCGCCGTGGCGATGGACGAGATTCCCGAGCTCTGCGGGATTGTCCTCGAAATGTCCAGGGAAAGGCCCGTGGTGCTCGCCATCGACGATGTGCACCATGCCGACGGGCACTCCCTGGAATGCCTGCTCTACCTGGCGCGCCGACTTGACGTCAGTCGCATTCTGGTCGTGCTGGGGGAAAACAGTGGCTTCCTGGCCGGTAATACGCGACTGCGCGTCGATTTGCTGCGCCTGCCCGGCTGCCGAAATATCAGGCTCGGTCCGCTGCGGCGGCAGGGCGTCGCGGAAATGATCTCCGTATACGGTGAGCAGGAGGAGTCGGGGTGGGGGACGCGCAAGCTCGTCTCGGAGCTCCATGAGATGGGCGGCGGCAGCCCGCTCCTGACCCGGGCGCTGATCGAGGACCACCGCGCCCGCGCCGGCCGCGCGCGGCGCGACGACCATCACGCCCCGGCCACCGGAATCGCCTCTTCCACCACGCTGGTGCCGGGCGAGGCCTTCGTGCAGGCCGTGGCGACCTGCCTCTACCGCAGCGACCTCGCCACCCGGCGCACCGCCTGGGCACTGGCGGTCGCGGGCACCGACGTGTCGCTCGCCGAGCTCATGGAGATCCTCGGCGCCGGCCGCGAATCCCTCCACCGCAGCCTGCGCGCCCTGAACGAGGCGGGTCTGCTCGACGGCGGCTGGTTCCGCCACGAGGCCGGGCGCGCCGCGGTCCTCAGAAGCCTGGAGCCGGCCGACCGCGCCCGCGTCGAGGCCCGCTGCGCCCAGGTCCTGCACGAGCACGGCGCGGCCGCGACCGCCGTCGTGCAGCACCTGATCGCCGCGGGGACGGTCGACGCGCCCTGGGCGCTGTGCACGCTCATCGACGCGGCCGAGCGCGCCCTCGCCGACGACGAGATCGACCTGGCCCTCACCTGCCTGCGGGTCGCCCGCGACACCTGCACCGACGCCCGCCAGGCCCTGGAGATCAAGGCCGCGCTCACCCGCGCGGGCTGGCGCGTGAACCCGTCCAGCGTCGCCCAGCACCTGCCCGAGCTCACGGCCGCCGCGCTCGACGGCAGACTCGGCACCCGGCACGCCGACGAACTCGTCGGACACCTCCTGTGGTTCGGCCAGGTGGAGCGCGCCCTCGACGTGCTCGACGCCTCCGAACGGCACGGCTCCGAGCCCTGGGCGCAGCCCGGACCAGGAACGCCCGCCCGGCACGACTGCCCGCGCCGCTGGATGGCGTACGCCTTCCCCGGCCTGCCCGCCTCGGCCCGCACCTGCCTCGGCGCGAGCCCGGAGCACACCACGCCCGAGCAGGCGCTCCCGCGGCACGCGGAGTCCCTGGCGCGCGGCCCCCACCAGCGGGCCCTGACGCTGATCAAGGCGCTCCTGGACGGGTCGGGCGACGACGTCGTGGTCAGGGCCGAGCAGATCCTCCAGAGCACCCGCCTGGACGACGGCACGCTGGCCGCGCTCCTGCTCGCGGTCAACTCCCTCGTCCTCGCCGACCGGTTGGAGAGCGCGGCATTCTGGTGCGGGACCCTCCTGGCGGAGGCCGCCGAGCGCCGCGCGCCCATGTGGCAGGCGCTGCTCGCCTCCGCCAAGGCCCGCATCGAGCTGCGCGCGGGCGGACTCCTGGCCGCCCAGGAGTCCGCGCGCACGGCGCTCGCGCTGGTGCCCGCCGACGGCTGGGGGGTGTCCGTCGCCGCGCCCCTCGCGACCGCCGTGTTCGCCAAGACCGCCATGGGCCGGCTCGACGAGGCGGCCGCCCAGCTCGGCGTCCCCGTACCGGACCCGGCCTTCCAGACCCCCGACGGGCTGCTCTATCTGCGGGCCCGCGGCCACTACTACCTGGCCGCGGGCCGTCCCTATGCCGCGCTCGACGACTTCCTCACCTGCGGGGACCTCATGACCCGCTGGGAGCTGGACCTGCCCGCGCTGGTGCCCTGGCGCACCGACGCGGCCGAGGCCCATCTGTCGCTGGGCGACGACGACCGTGCCCGCGCGCTGGCCGAGGAGCAGCTGGCCAGGTTCGGCCGGGAGAGCGGCTGGGTGCGCGCCGTCTCGCTGCGGGTGCTCGCGGGGGCGCTCCGGGCGGCGCACCGCCCGCCGCTCCTCGGCGAGGCCGTCGAGATCCTGCGGGACCGTGGTCATCGGCTCGAACTGGTCCGCGCGACCGACGAGTTGGCCCGCGCCCAGCGCGAGCTCGGGAAGGTCGGTCAGGCGCGGGCCCTGGCCCGCAAGGCGCAACAGCTGGCGGAGGAGTGCGGTGTGCCCGTGCCCCGGGTGGCGCACCCGGCCGACACCGGCAGCCCGCACCCCGCGGAACAGCCGTGGTCGTCCGGGAACCGCCGACATCCCGACGAACTCAGCAACGCCGAACTGCGTGTGGCCACGCTCGCCGTCCGTGGCCACACCAACCGTCAGATCGCCGACAAGCTCTGCATCACGATCAGCACCGTCGAGCAGCATCTGACCCGCGCCTACCGCAAACTCGACGTCCAGCGCCGCGCGGACCTCGCGGCCAAGCTCAGCCCCCTCGCCGGGCCGGGCGGCCGCGAGGGGCCCGCGACGCACGACGCCGGCGACCGGATGCACGTGTGCTAGGCGGTGGAGGAGCACCGCCCCGGCGAGACCGAGGATCAGGAGGACGCCGGTCATGTGTCCGTCTCCCCGTTGGTGACCACGGCCGGCTCTCCTTGTCGTCGCGATGGGTCCTGCGCGGCAGTCGCGGTGGCGATTCCGTTTCTACGCGGCCTCCGGTCACACGGCGGTCCGAAGATCTGTGACCGATGCACAGGAATGTCCGTGTCCGGGGATACGCTGCACGGATCCGGGGGACGCTGTGACCGGTATGTGACGGGGGATCGGGCAACGTGGTTCGTCATGATCAGTTCGCGTAGCCCCTTCCCCCCGTCCGGGACATGGCCGGCGAGGGGTGGGCGATGAGGGTACTGGTGGTCGAGGACCACACCGAACTCGCACAGTCGGTGGCGCGCGTGCTGCGCCGCGAAGGCATGGCGGTCGACGTCGTCCACGATGGCGCCGACGCCCTGGAGCGCACCTCAGTGGTCGAGTACGACGTGGTCGTGCTCGACCGCGACCTGCCCGGGGTGCACGGCGACGAGGTCTGCAGCAGACTGGCCGAACAGCCCCTGCACGCACGGGTGCTGATGCTGACCGCGTCCGGCACGATCGCCCACCGCGTGGAGGGCTTCAGCCTCGGCGCGGACGACTACCTCCCCAAGCCGTTCGCGTACGCCGAACTGGTCGCCCGCATCCGGGCGCTGGCCCGGCGCTCGCAGCCCGCGCTGCCGCCGGTGCTCGTCCGCGGCGACCTCAGGCTCGACCCGGGGCAGCGGATCGCCTCGCGCGCGGGGGAGCGACTGCCGCTCACACCCAAGGAGTTCGCGGTCCTGGAGTACCTGCTCGCCGCCCAGGGCCGGGTCGTGTCGGCCGAGGAGCTCCTGGAGCGCGTGTGGGACGAGGCGACGGACCCGTTCACCACCACCGTCAAGGCGACGATCAACCGCCTGCGGCCCAAGCTCGGCAACCCGCCCGTCATCGAGACCATTCCTCGGGGCGGCTACCGGATTTGAGGGACCCATGCGCCTGCCCTCGCTCGCCACCCCGGCCCGCCCGCTGACCCGCCGTCTGGTGCCCCGACGGGTGGGCGTGCGCCTGACGCTCCTGTACGGCGTGCTGTTCGTCGTCTCCGGCGCGGTCCTGCTCGGGATCACCTACCTGCTGGTCGCCGGGGCCTCGGGGAACCGCGTCCTGGTCGAGGACCCCGGCGGCCGCGGCGTCCCGCGGCCCGACGGCGGTCTCCTGCCCGACGTGGGTCTGCCGGGCCCCGGGCCCATCGCCCGGCCCGGCGACGCCACGAGGCAGCTGACCGAGCAGGCCGCCCGCCAGCACGCGGCCAACCTGCGGGAACTCCTCGTCCAGTCCGGGATCGCGCTCGCCGTCATGGTGGTGATCTCGGTGGTGCTCGGCTGGCTCATCGCCCACCGCGTGCTGCGTCCCCTGCGGACGATGACCGGCACCATCCGGCGCATCTCGGCCGACAACATCCACGAACGGCTCGCCGTCACCGGACCCGCCGACGAGCTCAAGGACCTGGCCGACACCGTCGACGGACTCCTCGGCAGGCTGGAGACGGCGCTCGACGCCCATCGGCGCTTCGTCGCCAACGCGGCCCACGAACTGCGCACCCCGCTCACCCTGGAGCACGCGCTCCTGGAGGAGTCGCTCATCGACCGCGACGCCACCACGGAGTCGTTCCGGGCCAACTTCGAGCGCCTCCTGGAGATCAGCGAACAGCAGGCCCGCCTCCTGGAGTCGCTGCTCGCGCTCGCCGGCAGCCAGCGCGGCCTGGACCACCGGGAACCGCTCGACCTGTCGCTCGTCGCCGAACAGGTCGTGCACGCGGCGGGCCCGGAGATCGCGCGGCGCGGCCTGCGGGCCGACACCGAGACGGGCCCGGCGCCCCTGGTGGGCGACCCCGCCCTCGTCCACCGCCTGGTGTCCGACCTCGTCGACAACGCCGTGGGCCACAACGTCCCCGAGGGCCGGCTCCGCCTGGTGACCGGCACCCGGGGCGGGCGCGCCGTCGTCGCCGTGTCCAACACCGGGCCCCCGGTGCCGCCGGAGTACGTCGAGCGGCTCTTCGAACCCTTCCAGCGGCTCGGCCGGACGGCGGCCGAGGGGCACCACGGGCTCGGGCTCTCGATCGTCCACGCGGTCGCGGCCGCCCATGACGCGGTGATCAGCGCGGCGGCCCGTCCGGGCGGCGGACTCGCGGTGGAAGTCGTCTTTCCGCCGTGCGTCGGACTTTCCGGTGAACACGGCACGGAGTTTGCACAGTTGGACAATGCGTCCGGACTGCGTTGAGGAAAACCCGGGGCGCTTCTACGGTGGTCGCCTGATGAATGCCCACGCACCCGTGTGAACGGAATGCGCCCCGCTCGACGGATTCCCCCCGACCGCTCGACGGATTCCCCCGCTCCGTCCATTCCGCGGGCGTCGAAGGACCGTACCTTCCGGTGATCGGCGCTGGTGTGCGGGCCGGTAGGGGTGGCTAGGGGTGGCGAAGCCAGTGGCGCGCTCCGAGTGAGGGGTACCCGCCCGGAAAGCCCGTTGTTAGGGTGAAGATGCGCGGTTCACGGGGGATTTTCTCCCGGATCGCGTTGGCACGTATTCCCGTGGAAGGGGCAGGGGTGCCACGTGCGGGAGCATTTCTGTAATTCGACGAGATGTTCGGCGCGGATTCATAGCGGTGGTTGAAGACGGCGAAGGTGCACGACTGCGCGCTGCACCCTTCGCCGTTCCGGGAGAACACGCCTGCGCAGCGCGCAACGCATTCATTTCAGGGGCCCTCGACCAAGGGCGAACGCGTACGTGGCGCACCCCATCGACGTACTCCTCCGGGAGTCGTCACCGGGCCGGACCGCCCGGTGGCCGCGGGAGGGGCGCGGCGGTGTGGCGTGAGCCGTTCGGTGTGCCGGGACGCACACACACGGGGGACAACAGAGCTCAAGGGGGAGTTGAGTTGGCAACACCTGGGCACGCACAGATCGACCAACTTATGGTCGTCGAAGTCGAGATCGGCTCGCTGTCGACGGCAGGCTCACCACGCACGTCCGGAGTCGATCCGGAGCACGTCGAGGCACTGGCGGTCGTGCAGACCCCGCTGCCGCCCATCACCGTGCACCGTCCGACGATGCGCGTCATCGACGGTCTGCACCGGCTGCGCGCCGCCGAACTCCGGGGGCAGAGCAAGATAGCGGTGAAGTACTTCGACGGGCCGGAGGCCGACGCCTTCGTGCTCGCCGTCGAGTCCAACGTCACGCACGGCCTGCCGCTGACGGCGGCGGACCGCAAGCGCGCCGCCGCGCGCATCATCGCCTCCCATCCACAGTGGTCGGACCGCATGATCGCCTCGGTCAGCGGCATCGCCCCCGGCACCGTCGCGGACATCCGCAGACGCGCCCCGGGCGGCCGCACGGGCGAGTCGAGCCGCATCGGCCACGACGGCCGGGTGCGGCCGATCAACGGCGCCGAGGGGCGCAGGCTCGCGAGTGAGCTGATCGCACAGAATCCCGGCCTGTCACTGCGCCAGGTAGCCCGCGTCGCCTCCATCTCGCCGGAGACGGTACGGGACGTGCGCAACCGCATGATGCGGGGCGAGGACCCGGTGCCGCGGCGCGGGAGGCAGGCGCAGGGCGAGGACCGGGTGCCCGCCGTCCCCGCCCCGCGCGTCGGCCGGCCCTCCGCCGTGCCCGACCGGGACGCCGCCCAGGACCGGGCCGCCGCCGTCCAGCGGCTCAAGGCCGACCCGGCGCTGCGCTTCAGCGAGATCGGCCGCACGCTGCTGCGGCTGCTCAACATCCACACGATCAGCATGGAGGAGTGGGACCAGATCATCGACAAGGTGCCGCCGCACTGCCGGGGCATCGTGGCCTACCTCGCCGCCGAGAGCGCCGAGATGTGGACGGAGGTGGCGGTGCGGGTGCAGAGCAAGGTCGCGGAGACGGCGTAGCGGGCGCCGGGCCCCGGGAGCACCGGCCCGGGGCCCGGCCGCCACCACGGGCGCGGGGGGCGGCACGGCACGGCTGAGCCGTCCAAGTGGGCGATTGCCCGGTTGGACGCCGAGGCCGGTCCGTGCCGCCGCGCACCCGTTCCGACCCCCGCCCCGCCCGCGTCCACATGCGCGCTCAAGGGCCTCCGCCTAGCGTGGGCCCATGAAGCACGACCCGGCGGAGCACTGCCGCCGCGGACAGCAGCCAGGGGAGCCACCGGGCTGTTTCCTGGCGCTGTACGGGGCCGCGCTGCGCATGGGCTGCTTCGACTGGGACCTCGATTCCGGCCTGATGGTCATGGACGCCACCGCCCACGAGGTCTTCGACGTACGCCCCGACGAGTACGACAACCGGCCCGAGACCCTCGCCCTGCGCGTGCCGACCATGGAGGGCCACCGCCTGGACCAGATCGTCTCGCACGCCCTCAAGGACGGCAGCGAGACGTACGGCGCGTACTTCCGGGTCCGGCGCCGCAACGGCACCCTGCGCTGGACGCACACCCACGGCCGCATCCAGCGCGACGCCACGGGCCGCCCGCACCGCATCCTCGGCGTCGTCAGGGACGCCACCCAGGAGCTCGGCGACAGCCCGGCCAGGCTGCGCCGGTGGGCCGACGAGGAGGCCGAGCGGCGCCGCACGACGAGCATCGTCCAGAGCACCACGGCCGCGCTGGCGCACGCCCGCACCGTGCGGGACGTCATCGACGTGCTCAAGGACACCTACGGCCTGGCCCACCTGGGCGCGGCCAACCTCGTCATGGGCCTCGTCGAGGCCGGGCGGATCAGGCTGGTCGCCGAGGGGCCCGCGGGCAGCTACGTGCCGGGCACCCGCGTCACCCGCGTCGACGAGTCGTACCCCATGAGCGAGGTCGTCCGCACGCTCGCGCCGCGCTACATCGAGACCGCCGAGGACTTCGCCGAGTCCTACCCGCTGCTGTGGCCGCACATCGACGAGCTCGGCATCACCGCCGCCGCGTATCTGCCGCTGATCGCGCAGGGCCGCGTCATCGGCGTCCTCGGCCTGCTCTACCAGGACAAGACCGGCTTCGTGGAGGAGGAGCGCGACCTCCTGGTCGCGCTGAGCAGCAGCATCGCCCAGAGCCTGCAGCGCGCGATGTTCTACGAGCAGGAGAAGGACCTCGCCCAGGGGCTCCAGCAGGCCATGCTGCCGCGCAGCATCCCCGGCGTGCCCGGCGCGGAGATCGCCGTGCGCTACCGCTCGGCGGCGCTCGGCCGGGACATCGGCGGCGACTGGTACGACGTGATCCCGCTGCCCGGCGGCCGGGTGGGCGCCGTCATCGGCGACGTCCAGGGCCACGACACGCATGCCGCGGCCGTCATGGGCCAGCTCCGCATCGTGCTGCGCGCCTACGCCGCCGAGGGGCACACGCCCGCCACCGTCATGGCCCGCGCCTCCGGCTTCCTGCACGAACTGGACACCGAACGCTTCGCGACCTGTCTGTACGCGGAGGCGGACCTGTCGACCGGCGTCGTGCAGTTCGTCCGGGCCGGCCACATCGACCCGCTGGTGCAGCTCACCGACGGTTCCTGCCGCCGCGTGCCCGTCGACGGCGGGCTGCCGCTCGGCCTGTCCGCCGAGTTCGGGCGGCTCGACTACCCCGTGACCACCTTCGAACTCGACCCGGGCCAGACCCTGTTGCTCTGCACCGACGGCCTCGTCGAGGAGCCGGGTGCCGACCTGGACGACGGCATGCGGGTCCTCACCGAGCTCGCCGCCACCGGCCCCCGCGACCTGCAGCGGCTCGCCGACCGGCTCTGCGGTGTCGTCGACAACCGCGGCGGGGACGACGACGCCGCGCTGCTCCTGATGCGCCGCCGCCTGATCGACGCGCCCCAGTCGGGCGGCCGCCTCCAGCAGCACGTCGCGCCGAGCGACCCGGAGGCGCTGGCGGAGGCCCGGCACATGATCAGGGCGGCGGTGCGCGCCTGGGGCGCCGGCGAGCGCGCCGACGAGATCGAACTGGTCGCCGACGAGATGATCACCAACGCCCTGATGCACACCGACGGCTCCGCGATCGTGACCCTGCGCGTCCTGAGCGGCGCCGACCGGCGGCTGCGGGTGGACGTCGAGGACTCCTCCAGCGCCCTGCCGCGCCGCAGGGACGCCGGCGAGGACGGGGTGTCGGGGCGCGGGCTGCTCCTGGTGGACCGGCTCGCGGACGTCTGGGGCGTGGACGCGCGCGGCAGCGGCAAGTGCGTGTGGTGCGAGTTCGTCGTGCCCGCCAGGAACCCGCGGAGCTGAGGGGACGAGATGCCGGAACTGCCCGAAGTGGAGGCCCTGCGCGGCTTTCTGACGGACCATCTGGTCGGCCTCGGGATCGCGCGCGTGCTGCCGGCCGCGGTGAGCGTCCTCAAGACGTACGATCCGCCGCTCAGCGCCCTGGAGGGCCGCACCGTGACCGGCGTGGCCCGGCACGGCAAGTTCCTCGACCTCGACGCCGACGGACTGCACCTGGTCACGCATCTGGCGCGGGCCGGCTGGCTGCACTGGAAGGACCGGCTTCCCGACGGCGCCCCACGGCCCGGCAAGGGCCCGCTCGCGCTGCGCGTCGCCCTGGAGACAGGGGCGGGCTTCGACCTCACGGAGGCGGGCACCCAAAAGCGCCTCGCGGTGTACGTCACCGAGGCGCCGGAGCGGCTCCCGGGCATCGCCCGCCTCGGCCCCGACCCGCTGGCGCCCGACTTCGACGAGGAGCGCCTCGCGGGCCTCCTGGCGGGCGAACGGCGCCGGATCAAGGGGGCGTTGCGCGACCAGAGCCTGATCGCGGGCGTCGGGAACGCGTACAGCGACGAGATCCTGCACGCGGCCCGGATGTCCCCGTACAAGCTCGCGTCCGGTCTCACGAAGGAGGAGGTCCATGGGCTGCATGTGGCGCTGCTGGCTACGTTGACCGAGGCGGTGGAGCGCTCGCGCGGTGTCGCGGCGGGCCGCCTCAAGGCGGAGAAGAAGAGCGGCCTGCGCGTGCACGGCCGCACCGGCGAGCCGTGCCCCGTGTGCGGCGACACGATCAGGGAGGTGTCCTTCGCCGACTCGTCCCTCCAGTACTGCCCGACCTGTCAGACGGGCGGCAGGCCGCTCGCGGACCGGCGGATGTCGCGGCTGCTGAAGTAGCGGCCCGCGGCCGGGCGCCGCTCCCGGCGCGCCGGGCCCCTACGGGCGCGGCAGCGTCAGGAGCCGCTTCCCGTCGGCCGTGCGCACCTCGTAGCGGTCGGTCCGCGCCGGGCGCAGGGCGGCGACGCCCCACGTCCGCACGGTCCCGGCCGGGGCGCGCCACGTCGTGACGGTCTGCTCGGAGCCGTCGGTGGCGACGGCGACCAGCTCGCAGACCCACCCCGACGCTCCCGGGTCCCGCACCGTCAGACCGATCTCCGTGCCCCAGGCACGGTCGTACGCGGTCAGCGTGGCCCGGACCCCGCCCTCCCCGGCGCTCACCCGCGCCGAAGGGCCGTTCCCGTCCGCCGTGACCACCGACACGGCGGGCGCGCCGACGGCCAGCAGCACGGCGGCGGCGACCGCGCACAGCGACCGCCTGCGCCGCGCCGCGCGCAGCCGCCCGGTCTCCCCAAGGAGCCGGTCGAGCAGTCCCGGGCTCGGCGCGACGACCTGAGTGCCGCGTCCGAGGCACGTCAACTGCCGTGCCGTCGGCGTCAGTTCGTCCAGGGCGAGGAGACAGGCGGGGCACCCCGAGAGGTGGTCCTCGAACCGGAACGCGTCCGCGGGGTCGAGGACGCCCAGCGCGTAGGCGCCTGCGTCGCGGTGCCGCTCCTGGGGCCTCATGGCGTTCCTTGTCGGTGAGGGTGTCGCTTGCCCTCCGGTACGCAGCGGACCGCCGAATCACTCAAGGTGCCGCGTGGTGCGTCAGAACAGATGGATCGCCAGATGCCCGAGCGGCAGGCCGAGGCGCCACGCGGGCGTCCACACCTTCGGCCCGTCCTCCTCGCCGGGCACGGGCGCGCCGCCGGGCACCGCGTCCAGGTCGGGCGCGAGCAGCTCGGTCTCCTCCAGCCAGCGCCAGGCCAGCTGGGCGAGGGCCAGGTCGGGCGGGGCGGCACCGGTGTCGACGGCGTCCGCCGTGAGCAGGTCCATCCGCTCACGGACCCAGTCCTGCCACGGCTGGTCGTAGGCCGTCAGCGACAGCCAGTTCTCCAGCTGGGAGATCACGCGGATTCCGGACAGCTCGCCTTCGCTGTCCGCGAGGAAGATCGTCAGGGCGAGGGCGTCACGCCCCGCGCGGTACTCGAAGGACGTGGGTGGCATGAGATCGCCGGTCCGCAGCAGCTCGTCCGCGATGTACTCCGCGTACAACCACGCCATCGGCACGGTCAGTTCGCCGTCCTGGGGGCCGTCGGTGTTCCTTCTGCTCTCGTGCCGCATCCCGTTCCGCCTTCCTCCGGACCGTGTGCGTCACCGGCCTCTGGCCCCCCACTCCGGCACACGGATGAGGACAGCCGATTACTGAACGGGGGTCCCGAGCAAGGCGCTTTGCCGAGCCTTGACCCGGGCCACGGTTTCACCGCAGGTGGGCGGGGGCGTGTTGTTCGCGTCACAGGGGTCAGCCGTTTGACTCCGTTTCAGGGACTGTGGCGGCAATGGTCCTTGATTTGCCGTTAGCTCCGCATGTGGATTCATCTGGCCGAATATCGCCCCATCCATGGAGCCCGATCGATGACGCAGCGCGCACGGATCGCACGGTACACACGGACCACCCCAACCCCAGTAACCGCACGTCGGACAGTGCGTCCGGCGACGGCCGCCGTGGCCCTCCTGGTCGCGGGTCTCACCGCGACCACGGCCTGCTCGGCCGCCCCGGACATGGCCGAACACAAGCCCGCCGGGCCCCCCGCGTCCGCCGGGCCGGCGGGGGCGCCGCACCGCGCCCCCGCCGGCCCGGCCCCGGCCCACTCCCCGGCGGGCGGCGGTGCCGCGGGGCCGCGCGCCTTCACGCTGGCCGCCTCGGGCGACGTCCTGCCGCACTCCTCGATCATCCGCAGGGCCAACGCCGACGCGGGCGGCGACGGCTACGACTTCGTGCCGATGCTCGCGGGCGCCAAGCCGGTCATCGAGAAGGCCGACCTGGCGATCTGCCACATGGAGACGGTCTACGGCGCGGACGGCGACTACAGCGGCTACCCCTCCTTCAAGTCCCCGCCCCAGGTCGCCCGCGCCCTCAAGGCCACCGGGTACGACTCGTGCTCCACCGCCTCCAACCACACCCTGGACGCCGGCGCTGCGGGCGTGCGCCGCACCCTGGACGCGCTCGACAAGGCGGGTGTCAAGCACGCGGGCTCGGCGCGTTCGGCCGCCGAGGACAAGGAGCCCGCGTGGCTGCGGGCGGGCGGCGCGAAGGTCGCCCAGCTCGCCTACACCTACGGCACCAACGGCTACCCGCTGCCGCAGGGCAAGCCCTGGACGGTCGACCTCATGCGCCGCGACAAGATCATCGCGGATGCCCGCGCGGCCCGGAAGGCGGGCGCCGACGTCGTGGTCGTCAGTCTGCACTGGGGCACGGAGTGGCAGGACGAGCCGGACCGTCAGCAGCTGAGCCTCGGCAAGCAGCTCACGGCGTCCCGCACGGCGGGACGCCCGGACATCGACCTGATCCTCGGCACGCACGCGCACGTCCCCCAGGCCTACGAGAAGGTGGGCGGACGCAAGGGCACGTGGGTCATCTACGGCATGGGCGACCAGATCGCCGGCGACATGATCAACCACGCGGGCGACCACGACCCGCGCGGCAACCAGGGCAGCATCGGCCGCTTCACGTTCAGCCCGCCCGCACGCCCCGGCGCCCGCTGGGAGGTGACGAAGGCCGAGTTCATCCCGATGTGGTTCAACACGGACTCCGGCCGCGTCGTCGACCTCAACCGCGCGCTGGAGCGCGGCGCCGAGGTGGGCGGCATCCGCGACCGCATCCGCCGCGTGGTCCTGAGCAGGGGAGCGGGGGCGAGCGGGCTCGTCATGGGGAAGTAGCCCTCCTGCCGGAGCGGGTCCGGGCCGTCGTGGGGCGGGTGCGCCCCGCCCCACGACGGCCGCCTCAGGCCTCGCCCCCGGAGCCGAGCCGCAGCAGCCAGCCCCGTCCCGGTGCTACCGGGACGGGCTCGCCCGGTGCGAACGTCCGCTCGGGCTGGAATCCCTCGATCGCCGGCGCGTACGCCGCCACGGGCCCGCCGTCGGCCGTGGTCGGCGTGACCTCCACCGGGCCGGGCGCCCAGGACGCGAGCGCGGTCGCCGTGCCGCCTGGCCCCTGCCAGGTCGTCGCGAGGACGTCGCTGCGGCCCGTGCGCACCGGTGGCTCGTCCGTCCACCAGCCCGTCATCTCCGCCTCGGGCAGGCGCAGCCGGTCGAAGGCCCGCCACAACGGGCGGACGTCGGTCATCGGGGCCCGCGCCGTCATGCCGAAGACGAGACCGCGCCACGGATTGCCGCCGCCCTCCAGCATCTCGCCCATCAGACCGAAGGGGACGCCGGAGATCTCGACGAGCCAGTAGGCCGGATCGGCGCCGTCCGCGCCGCCCTCGCCGTCGTAGTCGAACAGCTCGCCCAGCCAGAGCCGGTCCACGTACGGCAGCAGTTCCGCGTACAGATTGGCGCTCGACGCGAAGCCGTCCGCCTCCCGGAACTGGTTGCAGGAGTGGAGGTCGACCAGCGGCGCGGACTCCCCGGACCGGGCGAGCGCCTTGCGGACCCGCTTCATCGTGACCCTGTCGTACGCCACGTCGTCCAGGTAGAGCCCGTCCACGCCGACGACCCGGCGCAGCCGCTCGATGCCGCACACGTAGGAGTTGTGCCAGCGCGAGTCGCCGGAGGTGACCACGGCGACGTCGTCGACGTCGGGCGCCACCCAGCCCGGGACGTAACTGCCGCCCATGTGCTCCTGGAGCCAGGCGTGCCCGCCGCCCGGCCCCGCCGCGAAGATCTCGTCGCCGAGCGCGGCGAGCACCGGCACCTCCGGTGTGTGCCGGGTCAGTTCGCGCACCGTGTCGTACACCTTCACGCGGACGCCGAGCCGGTGCGCCTCGTCCGTGTAGGCGCGCAGCGTCTCGGCGGCGAGCAGCGGGTCGTTGATGTACGGATTGGGCGGTGTCGCGTGGTGCAGGTTCACCACGTTCGCGCCGTACGCCGCGACCTCCTCGGGCGGGGCGTACGCGTGGAAGTAGCGCTCGCCGAGCTGGCGCGCCGGGTCGAGCGGTTTGAACGGCGTGAGCAGCAGCCGGAACTCGAAGCGCCGGCTCTCGCCCGCGCGCAGCCGCAGCGGCCCGCTGTACGCGGCCAGCGAGCGCACCCCTCCGGCCGTGCGCAACCGCACCCCGCCCTGCCCGTCACCCGCCCAGGAACGGGGTGTGACCAGCGGTTTCTCGCGATAGTAGTTGGTGTTGAGCGGGCGCGCGTAGTGCTCGTCGCGCAGCGAGAGCTGGAGCCCGGCCGCCGGGTCGCCGAGCCAGAAGGCGTCCTGGTTGCGGGTGGGGGTGTCCCACGTCCAGTCGTACGCGGCCGGACACGCGCGGCCCGTCAGGCCGAGCCCCATCGCGTACCGCGCGACGTCCTCGCGCACCGGCACGTCCAGCGTCACGTCGAGCCCGGTGTCGGCGGTGGCCTCGACGGTGGCGCGCAGCACGAGGAAGCCGTCGGCCTCCAACTCGCCCTCGGTGTGCAGGAGTACGTCCTGTCCGGTGGCCCGTGACGACCAGCGCACGCGGGCCGGTCCCGGCTGGTCGAGAGTGAGCGGCCCGTGGTCCAGGGGACGGCCGACGTCGAACGCGAGGGGTGCGGCGAGCAGATCGCGCTCGGGTCCGTCGGCGCGGGTCACGGACGGCGTGAAGGTGGAGGTGATCCGGTGGGGGAGTCCGTCGGGGCCGAGCTCGACCGTGCGGCCGAGGAGCGTGAGCCGGTGTCCGTCGGCTTTCACGGGAGCGAACGGCGGGACCACCTCGTCGTCCTGCGCCAGCGTCGAGTCCAGCCAGCGAAGGCGGGCCAGGCGCCCCGGTTCCCCCGCCCCGTGCGCGCTGACGGCGGCCTCGTCTACCGTCAGGAGAAGCGGCAGCACCCGCTCGGGACCACCGTCCGCCCGCACGGCGACCTCCCCCTCGTACCGTCCGGGCCGCGCCCGCTCGGGCACGTCGACGCCCAGCCACAGCGCCGTCACCCCGCCCGCCCCGACATCGACGCGGCGCTCGAAGGCGTCGCCGCGCGCGTCGATGCCGCCCGTGCTCAGGCACCGCACCGCGAAGGGCAGCCCGCGCACCTCGGCGCGCACGTCGGCGAGGTCGGCCAGCGCGTACACGCCGACCTGCACGGCGTAGAACTCGCCGCGGTCCGCGGTGCCCGCGAACGGCGCGCCGGGCGTGGCCCTCGCCCAGCGCGCGGGCAGCCTGCCGTACCGGCCCAGCGGATGGGCCCGGTCCTCGCCGAACAGCAGGAACGGCTCGCCGCCGTGGGCCCGCCGCAGTGCCGCGCACTCGTCGGCGGTCGCCGCGAAGCCCATCGGCGCGAACGAGTCGACCGCGCTCGCCGCCTCGTAGCGGAACGCCTCGGCGCGGGGGAGCGTGGCCCAGGCCGGTGAGGACCCGGTCAGCCCGCAGCGGTGCGCCCAGCCGGGGTCGGCGGTCCGGGTGACCGGGCGGTAGGCGGCCTGCGGGTAGTACGGCTTGCCCGTGTGCGCGTAGGGCAGATAGTGCACGGCGTACGCGCCGGGACCCTCCACCGGCTCGAAGGCGATGCGGCCCCGCTCGTCGGTCAGCTCCACTGCGACCGTGTTGTGCACCCGCAGTCCCGACGGGGCGAGGACGATCACGTCCACGTCACCCGTGACGGACCGTACGCTCACGTCCTGGCGGCGCCACGGCAGTTCGGCCGCGACGGCCGGGGCCGCGGCGCGGACGTCCACCAGGAGGCGATGATTTCCGTAGACGTCCTGATCCCAGATGCCGACGCCGCACTCCAGCTCGGGATGGCCGGCCCGCGGTTCTGTCCCACCCATCTGTGCTCCCCAAGGGCGCTGTTTATTAGGTAAGTTTCTCAATCGCTCCGGGTCACCCTGAGAGCAACCGATCTTGCTGTCAAGGGGGAGGGCCCCATGAGCGGATCCATCGGCGGACCCACGAGCGGGGATCCGTCCCTGCTGAGACGGCTGAACGCGGCGGCCGCCCTGCGCGTGCTGCGCGAGCGCGACGAGATCACCGTGCCCGAGCTGGCCGCGCTGATCGGCGTATCGCGGCCCACGGCACAGGACCTGACCTCGCAACTCCTGCGCGAGGGGCGGCTGGTGGAGCTGACCCCCGGCAGCGGCAGCGTCGGCAGGCCGGCCCGCAGGTTCCGCTTCCGCGCGGAGGCGGGCCACGTCCTCGGCGTGGACATCGGCGCCCACAAGGTCCTGGTGCTCGCCGCCGACCTGCTCGGCCGCCCGGTCGCCGCGCACCGCGTCGCCGTCACGCCCGACCTGCCCGCGCGCGAGCGGCTCGACGCCGTGCGCACCGCGATCGCCGGGTGCCTGGCCGAGCCGGCGGCGGCCGGGGTGCGCCCGCTCGCCACCGGCGTCGGCACCAGCGGCATGGTCGACACCGAGGGGCGCGTCGCGGTGAGCGACTCGCTGCCCGAGTGGAGCGGCCTCGACCTCGCCCACGAGCTCTCCGGCGCGGCCCGCGGCCCCGTGGTCGTCGGCAACGACATCCAGCTGGCCACCCTCGCCGAGTGCACCGGCGGCGTCAGCGTCGACGTGCGCGACTGCGTCTACCTCTACGTCGGCAACCGCCTCGGCATCGGCCTGTGGCTGCGCGGCGAACTGCACCGGGGCCATCACTCGGCCGCCGGTGAAATGGTCGCCGGGGACGGCTGGGAACTCTCCTACCAGCGGCTGCTCGACTGGTTCGCCGGCCATCAGGGGGCCGAGCGGCCCACCCGCGAGAACGCGGCGCGCGCGGTCGTCACGGCCGCGGCCGCCGGCGACGGCGGCGCCCGCTACACCCTGCGCGCCTTCGCCGAGTGCCTCGCCGACAGCCTCACCCGCCATGTCGCCGTGCTCGATCCGCGGGCGGTCGTGCTCGGCGGCGGCATCTCCCGCGCGGGCGCCCTGCTCAGCGAGCCGTTCGCACGCCGTCTCGCCGAGCGCTGCCCGCACGCGCCCGAGGTGCGCACCTCCGCGCTGGGTGAGGAATCGACCGCAATCGGGGCAGCCCGTCTCGCACTGGACCTCCTGGAACAGAGGGAACACTCCGCCCGCCTCGCGCAGAAAAGTCCAACCCCTTAGGACTCGAAGGTGGTTGACGGGCGCGGGCGGCCCTTCCATGATGTGGCTCACTTTCGGCAAGTTGGCTTCTAAATTCGGCCCCAGGGCCGCCGGGAAGCCCTCTGCCGGTGTGCCCCCATTCCGTCGTGCCGCCTGGCCAGGGAGAACGTGTGACATCCCCTGCAACGCGACGCAGGCCCCAGGCCGCGTCACCGCCCGCGTCCGTGTCGAAGCAGTCGTCGAAGTCCCCCGAGCGCAAGCCCGGTTCGGGGCTCCGCATGCGCGCGCCGCTGCGCTCGCGGCTGCGCAACAACTGGGTGATGCTCGCGCTCATGGCGCCGGGCGTGCTGTTCTTCATCGGGTTCTTCTACGTGCCGATGCTGGGCAACGTCATCGCCTTCCAGGACTACCAGCCCTTCATCGGCTTCAAGGACAGCCCGCTGGTCGGCCTCGCCAACTTCCAGGAGCTGTTCGCCGATCCGGCGTTCTGGGAGGCGCTCCGCAACACGCTGGCCTTCGCCGCGCTCCAGCTGATCTTCTTCTTCCCCGCGCCGCTGGCCCTCGCGCTGCTGATCAACAGCCTGGTCAGCCCGCGCATCAAGAAGTTCGTGCAGAGCATCGTCTATCTCCCGCACTTCATCTCCTGGGTCCTCGTCGTCGCGCTCTTCCAGCAGGTCCTCGGCGGCGCGGGCCTGTTCAGCAACTACCTGCGCGACCACGGCATGTCGCCGCTGGAGGTGATGAGCGACCCCAGCACCTTCCCGCTGCTCATCACGGGCCAGGTGATCTGGAAGGACATCGGCTGGGGAATGATCATCTACCTGGCGGCCCTCGCCAACGTCGACCAGAGCCTGTACGAGTCGGCGGCCGTCGACGGCGCGGGACGCTGGCGCCGCATGTGGCACGTCACGCTGCCCGCCGTCCGCGGCGTCACGATCATGCTGCTCGTGCTCCGCCTCGGCGATGTGCTCTCCGTCGGCTTCGAGCAGTTCCTGCTCCAGCGCGACGCGGTCGGGGCACGGGCGGCGGAAGTCCTCGACACCTACATCTATTACCACGGCGTCGTCTACGGCGACTGGGGCGTCGGCGCCGCGGCCGGCCTGGTCAAGGGCATCGTCGGCGCCTTGATGATCTGGGGCGCCAACAAGGTCGCCCACGCCTTCGGAGAGCACGGGGTGTACAGCAAATGAGCAGCTTCGGATTCCCCCTGCGCGCCAAGCGGGACCGGATACGCGAGGAGCGGCCCGTCTGGGAGGAGCCGCCGACGAAGATCGGCTCCGCCGCGAAGGCCGTCGTCATCACCGTCATCTGCGCCGTGATGATCCTGCCCTTCCTCACGGTCCTCTCCACCAGCCTCGCCTCCCGCGAGGAGATCACCGAGTCCGGCGGCTTCGTCCTCTTCCCCACGGAGCCGACCCTGGAGGCGTACCGCACGATCCTCTCCGGCGGCATCGTCTCCCGCGCGGTGATCGTGAGCGTCCTGATCACCGTCGTCGGCACGGCCCTCTCGCTCCTGACGACCATCGCGCTCGCCTACGCCCTGAGCAAGCGCGGCGTCCCCGGCAGCAAGCCGGTCCTCCTCATGGTCCTGTTCACGCTGCTGTTCGCGCCGGGCATGGTCCCGATGTACGTGGTCGTCAAGGAGCTCGGACTCCTCGACTCCTACTGGTCGTTGATCCTGCCGGTGCTGATCAACGCCTTCAACCTCGTCGTCCTGCGGGCGTTCTTCATGAACATCCCCGACGAGCTCTATCAGGCGGCCCGCATCGACGGCGCGGGCGACTGGCGGATCCTCACGCGCATCGTGCTGCCGCTCTCCAAGGGCGTCGTCGCCGTGGTCGGCCTGTTCTACGCGGTGACGTACTGGAACGCCTTCTTCAACGCGATGCTCTACCTCAACGACTCCGGCAAGTGGCCCATCCAGCTGGTCCTGCGCACCTACGTCGTGCAGAACAAGTCCATGACGGCGGACCAGCTGGGCATCGCCAACATGCCGCCCCAGCAGTCGCTCTCCATGGCCGTGGTCATGCTCGCGCTGCTGCCGATCCTGGCGCTCTTCCCCTTCCTGCAGAAGTACTTCACCAAGGGCGTGCTCACCGGCGCCATCAAGGGCTGAGCCCTCCCTCACGGACCTCCCCCTCCCGACCTCACCCGCGGAGATTCCCATGCCTGGCATGTCCCGACGCACGTTCCTGAGCCTGTCCACCGCGGTCGCCGCGGGCGCGGCCGCCACCTCCCTGACGGGCTGCGGCTCGGCCGCGAAGAAGACGGGCGAAGCGGCGTCCGCGAAGGTGAAGCTGCCGTCGTACGTCCCCTTCGGCAAGGTCAAGCCGGACCTCGCGCCGAACGCGAAGGGCCTGTCGGCCGGATTCCTCTCCTACCCCAAGGACCTGGTGCGCAGCGTCGCGAAGACGCCCGGCGACGGCTCGAAGATCACCATGCTCACGGAGATCTGGACCCAGCCGCCGACGCCCAAGGACTCCAACGCCTACTGGGAGAAGCTCGACAAGGAACTCGGCGTCGAGCTGACCGCCATCCTCGGCACCGACCCGGGCTACGAGGAGAAGTTCTCCGCGACGGTCGCGGGCGGCGACCTGCCCGACCTGCTGTGGATCCCGCCCAACCAGGGCATCCAGCACATCGCCGAACTCCTCGAGGCCAAGTGCGCGGACATCACCGACCTCGTCTCGGGCGACGCCGTCAAGAAGTACCCGAACCTCGCCGCGATGACCCCGGCCCACTGGAAGACGGCGGTCGTCAACGGCAAGATCTGGGGCGCGCCCGTGCCCTACCCGGCCCTCGGCCAGGTCTACGGCGGCAACCCGAACGTCTGGGAGAAGGCGGACGGCATCCAGTCCGCCGGTCCCGAGGAGTTCCTCGCCAAGTGCAAGGAGGTCACCGGCGGCAAGACCTGGGCCCTTGAGCCGATCTACGTCAACGCGGCCAGTGTGCTCAGCCAGTGTTTCGGCGCGCCGAACAAGTGGCGGCAGAACAAGGACGGTTCGCTCACCTGGTTCCAGGACACCGACGAGTACGAGGCGGCCCTCGACTTCGTCCTGAAGCTGAAGAAGGCGGGCGTCTTCTACCCGGGCAACCCCAAGATGGCCGACGCCTACATCAAGATGGCGCAGGGCGCGATCGGCGCCTGTGTCTTCGCCAACCCCTTCAACGCCCGCAAGGACACCCGCGTCCAGGACCCCGGGCTCGCCGCCGAGATCCTGATCCCCTTCGGCGCGGGCGGCAACAGGCCCAACCACCACTACCACCTGGGCACCATCGGCTACACCGCCATCAAGAAGGGCGACGAGAAGCGGGTGCGCATGCTGCTGCGCGTCCTCGACTACCTGGCGGCGCCGTTCGGCAGCAAGGAGCGCGAGTTCCTGGAGTACGGCACCGAGGGCGAGGACTTCACGTACGACAAGAACGGCTTCCCCAGCCGCACCAAGCAGGGCAAGCAGCAGGTCGAGGGCCTCTACAGCGGCCTGATGACGTCGACGACCTCACCGTTCGCGATCATCGCCTCCAGCTTCCCGGGAACCGACCGCGTCCAGGACGTCAAGGACGTCTACGCCGCCGAGCAGAAGCTCCTCGCGACCGCGGTGCGCAACCCGACGGTCGGTCACTACTCGGACGCCTACACCCAGCACTATGGGCGCATGTCCACCGAGGCGACCGACCTGGTCAACGACATCGTCAGCGGGCGCAGGAAGCTCAGCGAGTGGAAGCCGTTCTGGGCCGAGTGGAAGAACAAGGGCCTGGAGCAGATGGCCCGCGAGTACCAGAAGTCGATCGAGCAGAGCTCCTGAGGCCCATCACTCCGAGCCGCGTTCACGCGGAGCCGCGCGTCACCCGGTGGTGTCCCGCGGCGCGTCGGCCGCCCCCGACTTCGCCAGCTCCGACTTGCGGTACGAGTACCCGAAGTAGACGACGAGGCCGATCACGAACCAGACGGCGAACCGCACCCAGGTCTGCCACTCCAGGAACGTGATCAGCCAGATGGAGAAGATCACCCCGAGTGCCGGGACCACCGGCATGCCGGGGCAGCGGAAGGTGCGCGGCAGACCGGGCTGCTTGTAGCGCAGCACGATCACCGCGACGCACACCACGACGAACGCCAGCAGGATCCCGATGTTGGTGAGTTCGGCCGCCTCGCCGATCGGCAGGAACCCGGCGATGGCGGCCGACGCGAACCCGACGATCCACGTCACGCGCGTCGGCACGTGCCGCGTCTCGTGCGTCTTGGCGAACCACTTGGGCAGCAGCCCGTCGCGGCTCATCGAGAACCACACACGCGTGACACCCAGCATGAAGGTGAACATCACGGTGAGGATGCCGATGATGGCGCCGACGGCGATGACGTCGGCGAGCCCGCCGAGGCCCACGGACTTGAACGCGCTGGAGAACCCGCTCTCGGGGTCGATGTCCGTGTAGCTCTGCATGCCGGTGAGCACCAGGCACGCCAGGACGTACAGCACCATCGAGATCGCGAGCGAGTAGAGGATCGCCTTCGGCATGTGACGCTGGGCGTCCTTGGACTCCTCGGCGGCGGTGCTCATCGCGTCGTACCCGAAGACCGCGAAGAAGACGGTCGCCGCGCCCGTGAACGCGCCGCTCACCCCGAACGGGAAGAACGGTTCGTAGTTGCCGGTATTGACGTGGAAGAACCCGACGCCGATGACGACCAGCACGACGAGGACCTTCAGGACCACCACGACCATCTCGAAGCGCGCCGCGTTCTTGATGCCGAGCGTCAGCAGATACGCGATGAGCAGGCACAGCAGCGCCGCGAACAGGTCGACCCGGTGCCCGTCGCCCGTGCCGGGCGCGCCCAGCATCCAGGTGGGCAGTTCGGCGCCCATGTCGTTGAGGAGGAAGTTGAAGTAGCCGGAGATGCCGATCGCGACGACCGCGACGATCGCCGTGTACTCCAGGAGCAGGTCCCAGCCGATGAACCAGCCCGCCAGCTCGCCGAGCACCACATACCCGTAGGTGTACGCCGACCCGGCCTTCGGGATCATGCCCGCGAACTCGGCGTACGAGAACGCCGCCGCCGCGCTCGCGACGCCCGCGATGAGGAACGAGATCAGGACCGCGGGGCCCGCCTTCTCGTTCGCGACGGTGCCAGCGAGCGTGAAGATGCCGGCGCCGATGATGCCGCCGACACCGATCGCGGTGAGCTGCCACAGCCCCAGCGACCGGGCGAGTCCGCCGCCCGAGCCCGCCTCGCTCTCGTCGATGCGCTCGATGGGCTTGCGGCGCAGTACGCCCTGTCCCATCCGGAGTCCCGCCATGAGCTCCACCTCTTCGCATTCGCGGACGCCGCAGTCGGCCGATGGCGGATCATGATGGCCCAGCCGTGCCCGCGACGGAAGACGCCACACCCCTTGTCCCCGGCACGGCGCCGGGTACACCCGACTGCCTCAGCGGCGCGGGCCCGGTGTGTGGCCCTCCACCAGTGCGATGAGCTGGTCGAGCGCGGCGCGGGCGGCCCCGCTCGGCGGGCGGCTGTACCCCACGATCAGGCCCTGGGCCCGGCGCGGCCCGTGCCAGAACGGCCCGAGACCCAGCAGTGCCATGGACCGCTCGCGCGCCGCGGCGACGAGCGCGTCCTCGTCCCGCACCGACAGCAGGGCGTGCAGCCCGGCGGCGATCCCGGTCAGCGGAAGCCCGGCGGCGATCAGCCGGTCCCGCCTGCCCCGGTACTCGCCGCGCGTGCGGCGCACCTGCCGGTCGAACGTCCCGTCCCGGAGCAGCAGGGCCAGCGCCAGCTGATCCAGCGGCGGCACCTGCTGGCGCGCCACGCGGTCGACGACGGGCCGGCACAGCCGCGGCGGCAGGACCAGCCAGCCGAGCCGCATCGCCGGGGCGAGGGTCTTGGAGGTGGTGCCGCCGTAGACCACCCGGGCCGGATCCAGCGCCTGCAGGGCGCTGACCGGCCTGCGGTCGAAGCGGTACTCCCCGTCGTAGTCGTCCTCGACGACATAGCCGTCCACGCGCCGCGCCCATTCCAGGAGCTTCCTGCGGCGCACGGGACTGAGGGTGACGCCCATCGGGAACTGGTGGGCCGGGGTGGCCAGGACCGCGCGGGCCGGCGTGGCCGCGAGCGCGGTGAGGTCGATGCCGTCGTCGTCGACCGGCACGGGATGGATGGTCAGCCCGGCGCGGGCGACGACACGGCGGTGGACGTCCAGGCAGGGGTCCTCCATCGCGATGTCCCGCAGCCCCAGCTCGCGCAGCGCCTCGGCCACCAGCGCGAGACCGTCCGCGAAGCCGCTGGTCACCAGAGTGCGGCCGGGCCGGGCCACGACGTCGCGGGTCCGGCCGAGATAGTCGGCGAGCGCCGTGCGCAGCTCGGGGCGGCCCCGGGGATCGCCGTAGCCGAACGCGTCGGGACCGGCGCGCGTCGCCGCCCGTACGGCCGCCGCCCAGGACCGGCCGGGGAAGAGCGAGGTGTCGGGCACGCCCGGACGCAGGTCCCAGCGCACCGAGGGGCCGGGGGCGGGCGGTGCGTCGGCGGGGGACGGGCCCGGCGGACCGCCCCCGTCACGGGCGACCCGCGTGGGCGCGCCCTGCCGGGTGATCAGCCAGCCCTCGGCGGCCAGTTGCGCGTACGCCTCGACCACCGTCCCCCGGGCGACGCCGAGTTGGGCGGCGAGGGCGCGGGTGGAGGGCAGCGGGTCGGGCGGGCGCAGCCGGCCGCCCCGTATCGCCGTGCGCACCGCGTCCTCCACCGCGACCCGCAGCGGCAGCGAGGAGTCGAGGTTCAGATGCAGGTCCATGACTGGTCCACTGTAGGGAGCGTGGACTGGTCCATGATGGTGGACCAGCACGAAAGGCCGAACCTACGGTCCCGACATGACTTCACAGCAAGCGAATTCACCGGATGCGCCGTCGGCCGGGCCGTGGCCGGCGCGGGCGCTGCGCCTCTTGGTCCACGGGACGGGCGACAGCCTCACGGCCTGGCGCGTCGTCACCGTCGTGGCGCGCGTCGCGCTCGCCGCCGCCTTCCTCTCCGCGGTCGCCGACCGCTTCGGACTGTGGGGAGAGGCCGGCACCGGCTCCGTGGCCTGGGGGACCTTCGACACCTTCGTGGGCCGCACCCACGATCTGACGCCCTACCTCTCGGGCCGGGCGCTGCGGGCCGCCGCCGTCGGCGGCACGGTCGCCGAACTCGGGCTCGGGCTCGCTCTGTTGCTCGGGGTGGCGCTGCGCTGGTCGGCCTGGCTGAGCGCCGGGCTGCTCGCGGTCTTCGGCCTCTCGATGTTCGTCTTCGTTGGCCCCCAGGCGCCGCTGGTCTACTCCGTCTTCAGCGGCCTGGCCGCGGCGACGATGCTCGCCATGGCGCCCAGGGGGTCCCTCGTCCTGACGGTGGACGATCTCGTCACGGGACGACGGTGACCGGCCAGCGCCCCGCCTTCACCAGGCGCACGGCCACCGAGCCGACGATGCGGTGCCCCGCCTGCTCGGAGGCGCCGACGACCACCGCGTCGGCCTTCAGCTCGTCGGCCGCGGTGACGAGACCGTTGTAGGGGTCGCCGCGGAACGTGTGGAACTCCCACCGGACGTCGAATATGTCCTTCACCCGCTCGGCCGCGTCCCGGATCTCCGTGATCAGCCCCTCGGCGATCTCGTCGGTGGTCTCGGCGACCGGGGCGCCGAGCGCGGCGCCCGCGGCCATCACCGGCTGGATGTACACGACGGCGAGCAGGGCCCGCTGCCGCCGGGCCAGGCCTCCGGCATATGCCGCGGCCCGCAGCGATGAATCGGAGCCATCCACTCCGACCACGATCACCTTGGGCCCGTCGGTACCGCGCTCGAACTGCTGGGACTGATGTTCACTCACGCCGCAGAGGCTAGCGGAGAGCTCCCCTCCTGTTGTGGGCAGGCATTCCTTCCCCCTCCCGTCGCGGGCGGGCGTCCTCCTCCTCCCGTCGCGGGCGGGCACACCCTCCGGTGCCGGGTGCCGACGAAGCGGGCGCCCGCCGAAGTGACGAAGCAGGCGCCCGCCGCAGTCTCGACGAGCGCCGCGGCCGAGCAGTTCCTAGAGTCGACCCATGACGGTCACCACGGAGGAGCCGGACGCACAAGACCCGCCGGGCCGGATACGCCCGCGCGGCGGATTCCTCAGCCGAGTGCCCGAAGGGTTCGCCGCCTTCTTCGGCACCCTCGGCATCTTCTGTGCCGTCCTCGCGGTCATCGCCCCCCTCCGCCGCCTCCTGCGCCCCGTCGTCGACGCCCTGGACCTCATCACGGTCCCGGTCAGCGCGAACCTCGCGTACGCCGTCTTCCTCTTCCTGCTCGCCGCCGCGACCGCCGCCCGCAAGAAGGTCGCGTGGTGGCTCGTCGTCACCTACCTGAGCCTGCTCCTCGCCTTCGACGTGCTCGGCGCCGCCCTCGGCTTCTGGGCGGAGTCGCTGCCCTCCTTCGTCATCTGCGGCATCGCCTTCGTGCTGCTGCTCATGGCCCGCAAGGAGTTCTCCGCCGACTCCCGCCGCGGCGCCGTCCGGCGGGCGATCGCCGTGCTCGCCGCGGGCCTCGGCGTCGCGATCCTCCTCGGCTGGGGCCTGGTGGAGCTCTTCCCCGGCACGCTGCCGCGCGGCGAGCGCCTGCTGTGGGCGGCGAACCGCGTCTGCGGCGGGCTGATCCACGGCCACGACTACTTCGACGGCACCCCGCCGCGCGCCCTCTACTTCTGGCTCGGCCTGTTCGGCGCACTGGCCCTCCTGAACGCCGCCGCCACGCTCTTCCGCTCCCAGCGCATGGAAGCGGCGCTGCACGGCGACGAGGAACCCCGCATCCGCGCGCTCCTGAAGGTGTACGGGGACCAGGACTCGCTCGGCTACTTCGCCACCCGGCGCGACAAGGCCGTCGTCTTCTCGCCCAGCGGCAAGGCCGCCGTCACCTACCGCGTCGAGGCCGGCGTCTGCCTGGCCAGCGGCGACCCCGTCGGCGACCGCGAGGCCTGGCCGCACGCGATCGGCGCCTGGCAGGACGTGGCCCGGCGGTACGCCTGGCAGCCCGCCGTCATGGGCGCCTCCGAGGACGGCGCCACCGCGTACGCCCGTGCCGGACTCGGCGCGCTGCAACTCGGCGACGAGGCCATCCTGCACGTCGCCGACTTCGACCTGGACGGGCGCGACATGCGCGTGACCCGCCAGGCCGTGAACCGCGTGCGCCGCACCGGCGCCACCGCCCGGATCCGCCGCCACTCCACCCTCACGGACGAGGAGATGGAGGAGATCGTCGACAAGGCCGACGCCTGGCGGGACACCGAGACCGAGCGCGGCTTCTCCATGGCCCTGGACCGCCTGGGCGATCCCGAGGACGGCGAGTGCCTGCTCGTCGAGGCCCTGGACGCCGACGGCAGACTCCTCGCGCTGCTCTCCCTGGTGCCCTGGGGCAGGGACGGCATCTCGCTGGACCTGATGCGCCGTGACCGGAGCGCGCCGAACGGCGTCATGGAGTTCATGGTCGCCGAACTGTGCGCCTCCGCGGCCAAGTTCGGGGTACGTCGCATCTCCCTCAACTTCGCCGTGTTCCGCTCGGTCTTCGAGGAGGGCGGCCGGATCGGCGCGGGACCCGTCCTGCGGCTGTGGCGCAAGCTGCTCCTCTTCTTCTCCAAGTGGTGGCAGCTCGAGGCGCTCTACCGTTCCAACGCCAAGTACCACCCCGAGTGGTACCCGCGCTTCATCTGCTACGGCGACAGCGGCGCGCTCGCCCGCATCAGCCTGGCGTCCGGCATCGCCGAGGGCTTCGTCTCCGTGCCGTCCCTGCGCAAGCTCTGGGGCAAGGGCCACAAGACCCGGGGCGTCACCCAGCCCGTGACCACCGCGGGCCTCCCGTCGATCGCCGCGCTCGGCCTCGCCGGACAGGACGGCGACGCCGACGCCGACCCCTCCTCCCGGCTCCCGGAGCAGATCCGGATCCGGCACCGCAAACTCGACCGCCTGCGCTCCGCGGGCATCGACCCCTACCCGGTGGGCCTTCCCCCGCGCACGCACGAACTCGCCTCCATCACAACGGGCATGACGGGTACTCAGGTCACGGTCGCGGGCCGCGTCTTGCTCGTACGCGACTTCGGCGGCGTCGTCTTCGTCGTGCTGCGCGACTGGTCCGGCGACCGCCAGCTCGCCCTCACCCGCGACACCTCGGGCGCCGACGTCCTGGACCGCTTCACCGCCGGTACCGACATCGGCGACCACATCACGGCCACCGGCACCGTCGGCACCAGCGACAAGGGCGAGCTCACCGTCTTCGTCACCGACTGGCGCCTCACCGGCAAGTGCCTGCGCCCGCTGCCCGACAAGCGCCGCGGACTGACCGACCCCGAGGCCAAGGTCCGCCGGCGCTATCTCGACCTGGTCGCGAGCCCCGGCGCCCGCGACGTCGTCCGGGCCCGCTCCACCGCCGTGCAGGCACTGCGCCAGGGCCTGCTGGACCGCGGCTACCTGGAGGTCGAGACGCCGATGCTCCAGCAGATCCACGGCGGCGCCAACGCCCGCCCCTTCACCACCCACATCAACGCCTATGACCTCGACCTGTACCTGCGCATCGCCCCCGAGCTGTATCTCAAGCGGCTCTGCGTCGGCGGCATGGAGAAGGTCTTCGAGATGGGCCGCACCTTCCGCAACGAAGGCGTCAGCTACAAGCACAACCCCGAGTTCACGATGCTGGAGGCCTACCAGGCCTTCGCCGACTACGACGTGATGCTCGACCTCACCCGCGAACTCATCCAGGGCGCCGCGACCGCGGCCTTCGGCAGGGCGGTGGCGCACAAGGACGGCGTCGAGCACGACATCTCCGGGCCCTGGCCGGTCAAGACCGTCTACGGCGCGCTCTCCGAGGCGCTCGGCGAGGAGGTCGACGCCGACACGCCGACGGAGGCCCTGCACCGCCTCTGCGACCGCGCCGACGTCCCGTACACCGCGGACGACGGCCGGGGCGACGTCGTCCTGGAGATGTACGAGCGGCTCGTCGAGGAGAGGACGAAGCTGCCCACCTTCTACAAGGACTTCCCGACCGACGTCTCCCCGCTGACCCGCCAGCACCGCACCGACCCCCGGCTGGCCGAGCGCTGGGACCTCGTCGCCTTCGGCACCGAACTGGGCACCGCGTACTCGGAGTTGACCGACCCCGTCGAGCAGCGCCGCCGCCTCACCGCCCAGTCGCTGCTCGCCGCCGGGGGAGACCCCGAGGCCATGGAGCTCGACGAGGACTTCCTCGACGCCCTGGAGTACGCGATGCCGCCCACCGGCGGCCTCGGCATCGGCGTCGACCGGCTCGTCATGTTCCTCACCGGCCTCACCATCCGCGAGACGCTGCCCTTCCCGCTGGTCCGCCGGGTCTGACCGGCCGCCCCGGGCCGGTCCGCCGCGTCTGAACGGGTGCTTTCGGGGGCCGCTCCGTGTCGGTGTTTCCGCCGTGGCCTTCGGCCATGCGACGGATTAGTCATGAAAGACGATCAGCTGACTCCAGGGCGCCGGGTGCTGCTCCGCGCCGCCGCCGTCCTCGGCCTGACCGCCACGGCGGGCTGCGCGGGCATGGACCGGTCGGCCGCCCCCGGACCCACGGCCCCCGGACCCACCGCCACCGCAGGAGTGCCAGCCGCGGGCCCGCAGGCGGCGCGCGCCCTCAAGCCCTCCGCGTACCGCCTCCAGCCCATCGCCGGATACGGACCCCAGCGCGCCGCCCGCGCCCTGCCCCGCGTGCGCAAGGCGCCGATCCTGCGCATGCCGGGCCGCGACCGCTCGATGGTGCTGACCTTCGACGACGGGCCCGACCCCCGTTACACCCCGCACATCCTGCGGACCCTGCGCAGGCACGACGTCCGCGCGATGTTCTTCGTGTGCGGCGAGATGGCCGTCGACAACAAGGACCTGCTGCGCGAGATGGCCGACGACGGCCATGTGATCGGCAACCACACCTGGAGCCATCCGCTGCTGCCGCGCCTGGCCCGGACCGCGATGCGCGACCAGATCGAGCGCACCTGCGACGTCATCGAGGACGCGACCGGCGATCCCCCCGAGTGGTTCCGTGCCCCCTACGGCGCGTGGAACCGCAACGCCTTCCAGCTGGGCGCCGACCTCGGCATGGAGCCGCTGGCCTGGACCGTCGACACCCTCGACTGGACCGAGCCGGGCGCGCGGACCATCGTGCGGCGCGTACGGGCGGGGGCCGGACCGGGCGTCGTGGTGCTCTCGCACGACGCGGGCGGCGACCGCTCGGGCAGCGTCACCGCCCTGCGCGAGTACCTCCCGGAGCTGCTCGACTCCGGCTACCGCATCACGGTGCCCAGCCGCGCCATGGTCTGAGTCGCCCGGGTCCGGGCCGCGTCGGGGTCCGGGGCGTTCGCCCGTCCGTTCGGTGTGTCAGCGCACGGCGACCAGGCGGGCGAACACCACGACGTTCCCGTCGTACCCGGACTGCTTCGAGAAACCGCCGCCGCAGGTGATGACGCGCAATTCGGGAGTCCCCGCGTTTCCGTAGACCCGCTTGCCCGGGAAACCCTCCTTCTCGAAGACCTCGATGCCGTAGATCTGGAAAATCGCCGTCTTCTTGTCCTTGCGCGTGACCTCGACGTGATTCCCCTTCTTCAGCGAGCCGAGGCCGTAGAAGACCGCGGGTCCCTGCTGGTTGTCCACATGGCCGACCACCACCGCCGTGCCCTTCTCGCCGGGGGAGACGGCGCCGGTGAACCAGCCCGCGAGGTTCGGGTCCTCGGGCGGCGGCGCGTCCACCCACCCCTCGGCGTCCAGGCCCACCGGCATGATCGGGGCGTCCACCTGGATGCCCTTGATGCGCACGCGCTCGGCCGGCGAGAACGCCAGGGGGGCGGGGGCGCCGGGGACGGCGTCGGGCGCGCGGCCGGCGGCAGCGGCGGAGGCGGGCTGCGGCGGGCCCACGTCGAATTCCCCCGAACCGTTGCGGATGAGCGCGAGTCCGGTCAGCAGGACGAGTGCCATCACACCCCACGGGGCGCGCTTCTTCGGCTTTTCCTCCTCCTGGAAATCCTGGAAGTCGAACTCATCGGCCGGATGGGACGAAGGCATTCTCTATCCCCTCTCAACGCGGCATGCGCACCGCGTCCGTTGCGCGTACGAAAACGCTAAGCGCGGGGCGCGCGGCGTGCGAAAGGGCGGGAGCGAACGGGTGGCGGCCCGGCGCGGGTGCGCCATCCGAGTCGCCCCCGGCAGGAAATTTCTGACGGTCCGTGACCTGCGGCGATGGCGCATCGCGCACACGCCTCTCGGCGTGTCGTCTCACCGGTACGGCCGATAGCCGAAATGCGGGCCCGCGCACGGCATCTGAGGGTCAGTCTGGGAGGCGCTCTCTCGCCGATCGACCGGGGACGGTAGCCCCGGGGCGTCTTCCGCGGAGGATTGCCATGCGTACTTCCCGTATGCGGACCACTCGTGCCCTCGCGGTCGCCGCCGCGGCCGTCGGAGCGGTCGGGCTCGCCGCGCCGGCCGCGTCCGCGTGGGCCGACCCGACCAACATCGTGGCGATGCCCAGCGTGATCCCGAGGGGCGGGCACCTGACGGTCACGGTCGACGGCACGTCGTGCCAGTCCGGCGGGAAGGTCAAGTCGCCCGCCTTCCCGGAGACGAGCCTCCAGGCGATCCCGGGCGGCAGCACGGCGAGCGCGACCGCGACGATCAACGCCGACGCCACGCCGGGCGCGTACGACATCACCGCCATGTGCGGCGGCAAGGAGCTGACCCGGCCCGCCGCCTTCACGGTCATCCACGGCGGTGTCCGCGGTGGCCTCGGCGGCAGCTCGACCACCGGGGCGACCAGCACCGACATGGCGATCGGCGGCGCCCTCGTGGCCGCCGCCGTGGTCGGTGGCGGGGTGTTCTGGATGCGCCGCAGGGCCGAGAACAGGGTCTGAGCAGCGCGCCGGGCCGGCGCGTCCCCCTTCCGAGCCGCGCCCGGCACCTTCCGCTCGCACGGCACGCGACGCTCGCACGGCGCGTGACCCGGCACGGTGCGTGACTTCGCACGGTGCGTGACGCGCCTCGCCCCCGGGACCGGAGACGTCCCGGGGGCGAGGCGCTGCCGAGGGCCGGTCAGGAGTTGTCCTCGCCGGTGCGGCGGCGGGTCTTGTAGTACGCGGTACCGAGGGCGCCCAGGATCAGCGCGCTGCCGAGGGCGATCTCGTGCAGGTCGAGCCCGCCGAGGCTGCCGCCGATGCCCGCCTTGACGCCCTTGTGGACGGTGTGGCCGCCGTCCGGGCGGCCGGTGGCGATGGTCAGGTCGGTCTTGTCGCTGCCCGGGTTGCTGCCGTTGCAGGTGAACGTCACCTCGTACATCGCACCTGGTTTGGCGTCCCAGAACACCTGGGCGGTGGCCGACTTCTGGCCCTTGGGGATGGTGGTGTCGTCGAAGACGCCGGAGGTGACCTTCGTGTCGCCGTCGCAGCCGTCGACGTTGAGGGTGACCGTGCCGCCCGCGGCGATCGTCGTGGGGGAGACGCTGAAGCCGAACGCGGTCACGTTCTCCTCGCCCGTGACGGCCGCCGAGGCGGTCGGGGCCGTGAGGGTCAGGGCGGTGGCGGTGAGCAGAGCGGCCGAAGCGACACGTATCGCGCGCATGGTGGATCCTCCGGGTCCCCGAGGAGCAGCTGCGGACCTTCTTCCGCTGACGCCTGAAATGCACCTCGATGCCCGAAACGCTAGGGATGGATCCCCGCGGTCGCGATCGGTGTCGCGCGAACGGGGCAATGGTGTGGGCCGGACAGGGGAACGGCCCGGCGCGCCGCGCCCGGCGCACCCCGACGGTGTGTCAGGACTCCCGGAGTGGACCGAGCCCCCGCCGGTCCAGCTCCTCGGCGAGGATCCGCACGGCCTTCGGGCCGACCCCGTGCATCGCCAGGAGGTCGGACGCCGAGATGGCGGCCACCCGCTCCAGCGTCGTCAGGCCCGCGCCGCACAGCGCCCGCGTCGCCGGTCTGCCGATGCCCGCGGGCAGGTCACCGCCCGGGACGTCCGCCATCGCCTCCGCGGCGCCCAGCGCCGCGGCGAGCCGCTTGGGGGCGCGACCGAACCACGCAGCCCGGACGAGCGCGTTGAGCTCCTTGCCGTCGACGGCGGCCAGCGGCACGCGGAAACCGATCGGCGTACCGCCCCGGAGGAGCCGCTCACCGCCGGGGTGCGCCGCCACCGCGGCCTCCGCCTCGTCGTCCGGCAGGCGGAGCTGGACCCGGCCGTCCTTCGTCACCGAGGCGAAGCTCTTGCCCCGGACGGTGAAGGCGACCATGCCGAAGTGGGTGCCCTCCTCGACCTCGGGGAGGGCGAGGGCGGCCTTGCGCAGCTGCGTCACGGTAGTCATGGCTCAGGGTGTCAGACCGATGTGCGACGCGAGCCACGGCAGCTGCTTCTGCAGGCCGGGTCGCCACACCTGCCAGCTGTGGCCGCCGGGCAACTCGACGAGCCGGACCTTCATGCCGGCCTTCCGCGCCGCCGCGTAGACCTTGAGGGCCTGCGGGCGGTACGTCGAGTCGTCGGTGCCCGCCACGAACGTGCCGGCGGTGTCGGGGAACTTCTCCCGGGCCATCACGTCCATCGGATTGACCTTCTCGAACGCCGCCTCGTCGCCGCCGAACGCCGCGTCCACGGTCTTCTTGCGGCTGCCGAGCGTCGGTTCGTCCTGACCGGAGATGTCGACGAAGGTGCCGTAGCGCTGCGGCGCGTTGACCGCCATCTGCAGGGAGCAGGTGCCGCCGTTGGAGAGTCCGGAGACCGCCCAGTGCTCGCGGCCCGTCGCCGCCTGCAGATGACCGGCCGCCCAGGCGGGCACGTCCTCGGCGAGGTACGTCTGCACCTTGCCCAGCTCGGAGTCCATGCACAGCGGGTTGTCGAAGGGGGAGCCCAGCGGGTCGACCACCAGGACGATCGGCGCGAGGCCCGCGTGCGCGGCGGCGAAGTCGTCCATCATGTCCGGCAGCTGGCCCGAGGTGATCCAGTCCTGCGGTGAGCCCGGCTGGCCCGCCATCAGGACGAGGACGGGCAGGAGGGGTCTGGGGGAGGCGCGATAGGCAGGGGGCAGATAGACGTACGCGTCGCGCGCCTTGAAGCCCGACTTCGTGCCCGGGACCGGGGCGGTCGACACCGTGCCCTTGGCGGGCAGCCCGGCCGGGGCCTTCCACACCTCGGAGAGCGCCGTGCCCTTCGGCACGTCGAGGACCGGCTCCTTCTTGCCGGTGGCGTCCTTGAGGCTGACAGTGCCCTGGGGGCCGAGCATGGTCCGCAGGGTCGGGTAGTTGTCGTAGTGGATGTTGACCTCGGACAGGCCGAGGACCACGACGAGCGCGCCGGACAGCAGTGCCCCCGCGCGGCCCCGCCAGCGCAGCGTCGGCATCCGGAACAGCGCCAGGCAGACCCCGAGGAGCGCGACGCCGATCCACAGCACGACATCGCTGGGGAGCTTGTCGGGGAAGGGCTGCCACCAGTCGTCGACCGTCAGCTTGACCAGGAGGGTGAGCAGCGCCGCCGCGACCACGGCGAGCGGCAGGAGCCGGGTCCACCAGCGGAGGTCGCGCGAGAAGAGGAGCGCGGCGAGTGCCGCGCAGCCGAGGATCCGTACGACGAGCGGCACCGCGCCGTCGACCAGCGACCAGTCCAGCGGCCCGGCGGCCGTCGGCAACCGCTCCACGCGCGTCCCCGTTCCGTTCGGTGCCGTTCGGTGTGGCACGGACTGGGGGCCGGCCAGACGGCCGGCCCCCAGGGAGGTAGGTGAGCGGACCGCTCTGCCTTGAGCTACAGCCCCGCGCAGTGGAGCTGGGTGGACTTGAACGCACCATCTGCCCGCTCAGTGCAAACCCTAGCAAGCATGATGAATGCCGCAATTCGGGTCGGTGCCTTCCGTGTGGCCCGGTGCCGGTCCGTCCCTGTGCGGCCTACGCACCCGTCCGTCTCCGTGCGGCTTACGCACCCGTCCGTCTCCGTGCGGCCTACGCACCCGTCCATACGTGGGGACCGCCGCGCCATTCGACGAGGTGCGGGTCGTCGAGCGCCATGTCGGCCTCGCCGAGTCCCGCCCGCCGCAGGAGCTGCCTGAGGTCGAGGTCGCCGTGGGCGACGCCGACGTCCCGGCCGCGCACGGTGACCCGCCGCCCGCCGTCGGCGGCGGGCGGGTGGACGACGATCGGTGTCTGCCAGGCCATGCGACCAGAGTGCGCCGAGCGCGGGCGCGGCGCAGCACGGTTCACGGCCAATGCCGGTGACGGATCCCCTGGCGCGGCGCCGGTCGCCCGTCAACGGCCCCTGCGGCGAAGGGCGTTGACGGCATTTCAAGATCCCTGTCGTACTGTGGTGCCGACCGCACGGAGAATCGCACGGGGGAATCAACGTGGAACAGGCGTCCCGGGCCGCTGAGGCGGCCCTCGCGAAGGTCGTGGTGGTCGTCCCCACGTACAACGAACGCGAGAACCTGCCGCTCCTCGTCGCCCGGCTCACCGCGCTGGGCCTGCCCGGACTGCACGTTCTCGTCGTCGACGACAGCTCGCCCGACGGAACGGGTGACATCGCCGACGGGATCGCGGAGGCGTCCGGCGGCACCGTCGCCGTCCTGCACCGCACCACGAAGGACGGGCTCGGCCGCGCGTACGTCGCCGGGATGACGCGCGCGCTCGCCGACGGCGCGGACGTGGTGGTCCAGATGGACGCCGACCTCTCGCACCCGGCCGAGACGCTGCCGCTCATGGTGCGCACCCTGCTGGCGGACGACGGCGTCGCGCTCGTCATCGGCTCCCGCTATGTGGCGGGCGGCGCGCTCGCCACGGAGTGGGCCTGGCATCGCAAGGCGCTCTCGGCCTGGGCGAACTTCTACGTCAACGCCGTCCTGCGGCTCGGCGTCAAGGACGCCACGGCCGGGTTCAAGGCGTGGCGGGGCAGCGCGCTGGAGGCGGTCGACCTGCCGTCGGTGCGGAGCAACGGCTACTCCTTCCAGGTCGAGATGAACCACCGGGCGGTCCGCCGGGGCCTGCGGATCGTCGAGGTGCCGATCACTTTCGAGGAGCGGGTCAACGGCACCTCCAAGCTCAGCCTGCGGGTGCAGGCCGAGTCGGCGATCACCCCCTGGAGGCTGCGCTTCGGCCGCCGGGGCACCCGGAGCTGACGGCTCCCCGCGCCCCGGCCGCCGGGCTGCTCCCGATCAGCTCCCGATCCCCGGGAACAGCGCGTGGAAGGGTTCCGCGGTGGCCGCGACCCCCCGGCTGTAGGGCGCGTCGAAGTCCCAGATGAGGAACAGCAGGAACGCGAACAGCGCGGAGAACAGCCCGGCGAGGGCCAGTTCGCGCGCGGTGCGGCGGATCTGCAGGGCGAAGATCATGCCGATGGTGACGAGACCGCCGGCGATGAGGCCGAACCACACCACGCCCGGCATGGTCGCCCCCGCGCTGTCCTCGCGCGCCCCGCGCGCGTCGTCCGCGACCGCCACCTGGTCGACCAGCGGCTGGTACGCCTGCGCCTCGAAGTCCGACTTCGGCCGGTAGTCGGTGACGTCGTGCCGCACACGGGCGAGCAACTGCGCGCCCCGGTCGGTCAGTTCACCCTTGGTGGCCATGGTGTCCCACTCCGTGGTGACGACATGGCTGACATAGGCGTGGACATCGGTGCGAATGCGGTCCCGGACGTCGTCCGGGTAGACCCGCGCCCGCTCCGAGACCTCGTGCAGCGCCTGGGCCTCCACGCGCACGTATTCCTGGGCGGAACTGCGGCCCTCCCAGACGCCCGCGATGGCGAGGCCCAGGACGATGGCGTAGACGACGCCGATCATCATCGTCATGTACTCGATGACGTCCGGCGTCTCGGACGCGTCGTAGTCCGCGCCCGTCCTGCGGTGCCGCAGCACGGTCACGAGCAGCACGACACCGCAGGCGGCGGCCATCGCGAGGGTGAGAACAAGCCATTCCGACATGAGACCTCCGGCGGTCAGCGGGGGCGCAGCGCGGCGACGGCGAACACCGCGGGGGCCGTGATGAGCAGGGTGAGCGAGACGAGGGACGGGCCGCTGCGGTGCGGCGGCTTGCGCGGCGGCGCGTGATACGCCGGGTACGTCACGGGCGGCGGCTTGCTCGCTCTGCGGTGAACGGGTGCCTTGGGCCGGTGGGCAGGTGCCTTGGGCGGCGGGGTCGGCGTCGCCGCCGGCGGGGGCGGCGGGGCGGGTGCGGGCGGTGGCGGTGGCGCGGGGGACGGCGGGGGAGCGGGTGCCGGTGGGGGCGGGGGCGGCTTCTTCGCCTTGGGCGGCGGGGGCGGCGGCGGTGGCGGGGGAGGCGGCTTCGGGCGGTGCGTGGGCCCGGCGTGACAGTGGGCGCCGTCCCCCGCGACGGCCACCGTGCCGCCGCCCGCGGAGCCGTTCCCGTCGATCGAGGCGTACGCGCAGCTGTCGGCGAGGGCCGCGCCCGCGGCCGACGACGAGCCGAGCGCCAGAGCCAGTGCCAGGAGTACCAAGACGCGTGTGACAAGGGGCGATATCGCCCGTGGAGATCCGTGCACGACGGAGAGCATGGGCGGCCCGCGCGCCCCGTACGCCGCCGTCGCCCCCGATTGACCCGAAGGAAGGAGATGCCGGTGCCGTTCGTTTGACGGCGTACGCCCCCGGGCGTGGCCGAATCCATGCGGTGCCCCGCGGTGCGGTGCCGCGCGAAGAATCTTGCGGAGCCGTTGAACGCGGCGGCCGTTCCCACTCGTACCTAGGGCCATGTGTGACGCAACAGGGCGCCACAACATCTCAGTCGACAGCGGGAGTTGGACATGCGGCATGTATCAGGGGGTTCCCCCCGGGCCTGGCGGAGCGCCTCGCTCGTAGCGGCGGCTGCGGCCCTTCTCGCACTGACGACGGCGTGCGGCCAGGACAAGGGCGAGCAGTCCCCGAACGGGCAGAGCGTGGGGAACCAGGCGCCCGCCGCGGCCGACGGGTACGGATCCGACGACGGCTACGGCGCGGACTCCGGCGACGCGGCCAAGGGCGCGGGGGCCAAGGCCAAGTCCGCCGGGCAGCTCTCGGTGTGGGACAGCAAGAAGCTCGGCGAGGTCGTCACCGACAGCGAGGGCTTCACCCTCTACCGCTTCGACAAGGACACCGCGCAGCCCCCCAAGTCCGCCTGTGACGCCGCCTGCCTGAAGGCCTGGCCCGCCGTGGCCGCCGACGGCGCCAAGGCCGCGCCGGGCGTCGACGAGTCCCTGCTCGGCGAGGTCACCAACGCCGACGGCACCAAGCAGCTCACCATCGACGGCTGGCCCATGTACCGCTATGCGCAGGACACCAAGCCCGGCGACGCCAAGGGGCAGGGCGTCGGCGGCACTTGGTACGCCGCCGCTCCCGACGGCAAGAAGGCCGCGCCCGCGACCGCCGACGCCACCCCCGTCGACCCGGCGGGCCTGTCCACCCGCAAGGACCCGAAGCTCGGCGAGATCGTCGTCGACAAGAACGGCATGACCGTCTACCGCTTCACCAAGGACTCCGCCTGGCCGATGAAGTCCGCGTGCACCGGCGCCTGCCTCGACAAGTGGCCCGTGGTGGCCCCCGTCGGCAAGAACGACACCAAGGGCATCCTCAAGAAGGGGTTCGTCGTCTTCGACCGCCCCGACGGCAAGAAGCAGCAGACGATCGACTGCTGGCCGCTGTACACCTTCTCCGGCGACAAGAAGCCCGGCGACACCAACGGCCAAGGAGTGGCCGGAACTTGGTATGCCGCGAGCCCGGAAGGAAAACCGGTGGGCGTCGCCAGGTAATCGACCTCGGCGCACGGACGGACCGGTCCGTTCCCTCCCATATCACAGGGAGGGGACGGGCCGGTCCGTGGTGTGGGAGAAGGCACTTGCCAAAGGCAGTGACCGAGAACGGACGACCAATTTCCGTTTTGACTCGCTCCCTTGGCGGACGATCAGTAGCCTCACCCTCGAACATCGGATCGCCCGTGCCACCCCCCTATGCCTTGGAGTCTTGATGGAGCGTCCCGCCTGGGCACCGCTCGGCATCGACATCGCGATGCCCAGCGTGTCCCGCATCTACGACTACTACCTGGGCGGCTCGCACAACTTCGAGGTGGACCGGGAGGCGGCCCGCAAGGCGATGGAGTTCATGCCGGGGCTGCCGAAGGTCATGCAGGCGAACCGGGCCTTCATGCGGCGCGCGGTGCGGCACGCGGTGGACCGGGGGGTCACCCAGTTCCTCGACATCGGCTCCGGCATCCCGACGTTCGGCAACGTCCACGAGGTGGCTCAGGAGGCCAGCCCCGAGGCCCGCGTCGTGTACGTGGACCACGACCCGGTCGCCGTCGCGCACAGCAGGGCCGTGCTCGACGGCGACGAGCGGACCGCGGTCGTCTCCGCGGACCTGCGCAAGCCCCGGGACATTCTGGGCAGTTCGGAAGTCGCATCGCTCCTCGACCTCGACAGGCCCGTGGCCCTTCTTCTCGTCGCCGTCCTGCATTTCGTCGAGGACGCGTACGATCCTTACGCGGCGGTCGCCGAGCTGCGGGACGCCACCGCGCCCGGCAGTCTGGCCGTCATCACCCACGCCTCGTACGAAGGGATTCCGGTTCCCCCCGAGCAGGCCGGCGGGACCGTCGGTGTATACAAGGACATCCGCAATCCACTGATCATGCGCTCACGCGACGAGATCGCACGGTTCTTCGAGGGATACGACATGGTGGAACCCGGCCTGGTGCCGATGCCGCACTGGCGGCCCGACACCGCGCCCGAGGAGGAGGATCCGTATTCCTTCTCGGGATTCGCGGGCGTGGGACGGAAGCGTTGACCGGCGAACAGGACGGACCCGAGGGGAGACTCCGCCGGTTCGCCACCATCTGGAGCCGCGCGATCTTTCCCGTGACGGCCACCTCGCTGACCCGTCCCGAGTTCGAGCAGCAACTGGTCCCGCTGGCCCGACGGTTGAGCGACGCGCTCCAGGAGCGGATCTTCGACGCGGCGGAGAGCCAGGCCGTCGGCGCGGCCCTCATCGGCACGCACTGCACCGATCCCGAGGCGCTCAGCCGCACGCTCGACTGCGTCGACGCCTACCTGGTCCTCTACTGCGGCGGCGACGGCCCCCGCGAGGAGCTGCGGGCGCGCTCCGCGCGGATCCAGCACGCGATGGCCGCGGGCTTCGCCCAGGCCCTGCGGGAGCGGACCCTCGCCGAGCAGGAGGCGATCTCGCGGGCCGCCCTGAGCGCGCGCAGCGCCGTCGCCGAGGCGCTGCACGCCAGCGAGGCGCGCTTCCGCGCGGTCTTCCACGGCGCCGCGATCGGCATCGGGATCGCCGACCTCGACGGCACGGTTCTCGAGGTCAACGACGCGCTGATCCGCATGTTCGGCGGCCTCGAACACCAGCTGCGCGGACGGAACGTGGGGGAGTGGACGCACCCCGACGACTCGCCCCACGTCTGGAAGCTCTACGAGGAGCTGGTGCGCGGCGAGCGCGAGCACTACCGCGTGGAGAAGGCCTTCTACCGCCCCGATGGGACGGTCCTGTGGACCAACCTCACGGTGTCGCTGCTGCGTGACGCGGACGGTGCGCCGCAGTACCAGCTGGCGCTGATGGAGGACACCACCGAGCGCCGGCTGCTCAATCTGCGCCTGCGGTACGAGGCGACGCACGACGCGCTCACCGGGCTGCCCAACCGCACCCTGTTCTTCGAGCGCCTGGAGAAGGTGCTCGCCGCGGGCGAGGACGCCCGCTTCGGGCTCTGCTACCTCGACCTCGACGGCTTCAAGACCGTCAACGACAGCCTGGGACACGCGGCCGGCGACCGGCTGCTCGTCGAGGTCGCCGACCGGCTCCAGTCCTGCGCGACCGCGCCCGGCGAGATGGTGGCCCGGCTCGGCGGCGACGAGTTCGTGGCCCTCACCACCGGCCCCGACACCCAGCACGAGGTCGACGAGCTCGCCGGACGCATCATGAACGCGCTCGCGGCCCCGATCCGCGTCGACGGCCGCGAGCTGACCGTGCGCGGCAGCATCGGCATAGTGGAGGGCCCGGCAGGCGAGCGCGGCGCGGCCGAGGTGCTGCGCAGCGCCGACATCACGATGTATCGCGCGAAGTCCGCGGGCGGCAACCGCTACGAGCTCGCCGACCCCGAGGCCGACGCCCGCGCCATCACCCGGCACGGCCTGACCACCGCGCTGCCCACGGCGCTGGAGCGCGGCGAGTTCTTCATCGAGTACCAGCCGCTCGTGCACCTCGGCGACGGCAGCGTGCGCGGCGCCGAGGCGCTGGTGCGCTGGCTGCACCCGCAGCACGGCGTCATCGGACCCGACCGGTTCATTCCGCTCGCCGAGCACACCGGCCTGATCGTGCCGCTCGGCCGCTGGGTCCTGGAGGAGTCCGTGCGCCAGGCCCGCCTCTGGGAGTCGCGGCACAGCGACGCGGGACCGCTGCGGATCAACGTCAACCTCTCGCCCTGCCAGCTGACCCACCCCGGTCTGGTGTCCGACACGGTCGACATCCTGGAGCGCGAGGGCCTCGAACCGGGCGCGCTGTGCCTGGAGGTCACCGAGTCCGCGCTGATAGGAGCCGACGACGACTTGCTCAAGCCGCTCCGCAGACTTGCCGAAATGGGTGTGGACATCGCGCTCGACGATTTCGGTACGGGCTACTCCAACCTGGCCAATCTGCGCCGTCTGCCGGTGAGCGTGCTCAAGCTCGACCGCTCCTTCACCCAGGGCATGCAGCACTTCCCCGCCGACCCGGTCGACCTGAAGATCGTCGAGGGGATCGTCGCGCTCGCGCACAGCCTCGACCTCGCGGTCACCGTCGAGGGCGTCGAGACGGGCGCGCAGGCCGACCAGCTGCGGGAGCTGGGCTGCGACACGGCGCAGGGCTGGTACTACGCCCGCCCCGGCCCGCCCGACCGGCTCCACGAGCTGGCGCTCGCGGACGCGACGGGCTGAGCCGTGATCCGTTGGACGTACGCCTTCATCGACCGCCCGCGCGACCGCTTCGCGCGGGCGTGCGCCTTCTGGCCGGCGGTCACCGGCACGCAGCTGTCCGAACCGCGCGGTCCGGAGGGCGAGTTCGTGACCCTACTGCCGTCCGGCCCGGCCGACGCCTGCCTGAAGGCGCAGGCCGTGGACGGGCCCGGCGGGGCGCACCTCGATCTCGCGGTGGACGACCTCGCCGCCGCCGCGGAGCGGGCCCGTGCGCTCGGCGCGGGCCAGGTCTTCGCGGAGGACGACCTGGAGGTGCTCCGGTCACCCGGCGGACAGCTGTTCTGTCTGGTGCCCTGGAACGGCGAGGCGTCCCGCCCGGCTCCGGTCACCGGGCCCGACGGCGCCACCGCCCGCCTGGACCAGGTCTGCCTGGACATCGCCCCGGAGGCGTTCGCCACGGAAGTCGCCTTCTGGACGGCACTCACGGGCTGGGAGTCCACCGCGGCGCGCCTGCCCGAGTTCCACCGGCTGAAGCCACCGCCCGGCCTGCCGGTCCGCGTCCTCCTCCAGCGCCTGGCCACCCCCGGCCAACGGCCCGCCGCCCACCTCGACCTCGCCTGCTCGGACATGGACGCGGTCCGCACCTGGCACGAGTCCCACGGCGCGGAACTTCTCTCGCGCGGCGCGACATGGCGGGTGATGCGGGACCCGGCGGGCGGGACGTACTGCCTGACGGGACGCGATCCGGAGTCGGGTGACCTGCCGTCACGGGGTGGCGCTGGATGACGCCGAGGACGTCGGGGAGGGGCTCGGCGTGTCGACGGGAGCCGTGACGTCATTGGCCCAGGCGGTCGCGAGCACGGTGACCGCCGCGGCGATCGCCGCCACGAGGACGGCGCTGACCGGGGTGGCGAGCGAGGACAGCCGCCGGAAGTTGCGGATGTGCCCCCAGAGCAGATCCGCCCTGCGGACCAGCCGGATCTCCCAGTAGAGGGCGAGCCCGAGGGCCATCACGGTGCTCTGGGCGAGCAGCAGGAACACCGACAGGGTGGTCGCGCCGGACGGCACCTGGAGCCGGGGCACGACGAGCAGAATCTGCACCGTCGACATCACCGACCACAGCCAACCGGCCTTCGCCACCGGGCTGTTGCCGCGCAGCCACGGGTAGAGATAGCCGTACGCGAAGCCGTGGGCGAGCCACACGCAGGTCGCTCCGCCGCCCAGGGTGATCGCCTCCGGGATTCCGCCGTACCCCTCGGACTGCCAGAGGGTCCACGTGGTCCAGGGCAGGGTGAGCAGTGCGGAGGCCGCGGTCGCGGCGACGGCGTTGGCCCACGCGGGGCGACCGGCGGAGCCGCCGAGTGCGGTGGCCCGCAGCCGCTCGGTCTCGCGCGCGGCGTCGGCGGCCGTGGGCCGCTTGAGGCCGCGCCACTTCTCGTCCCAGGTGTCGGCGGGCTGGGAGGCATCGGCGAGGGCCGCGCGTGACGAGGTCAGGAAGCGGTGACGGCCCTCGGCGAAGAGAAGGGCACGGGCGAGCGCGGCCATCCGGCGGGAGTGGGCGGCGCCGGACAGCGCGTGCAGGGCGGCCGCCCGATCGGCGTGCCGCGCGGGCAGCAGGAGAAGGGCACCGGCCCAGGCGGTGAGCAGCGCGGCGCCGGTGCTCCAGTACGGCAGCCAGCTCTCGGGCGAGCCGATGACGGTCGCGCTCGCGGCGAGCACCAGCAGGGTCACGCAGTGGCCCCGCGCGGTAGGACCCCACGTGCCGGGGCGTGCGCCGGTGTCGTGGAGCCGGACCAGGAGGAGCGCGGTGACGATCAGCCAGATCGTCTGGAGGGCGGGCGCCATCATGCGCACCCCCAGGATCAGCGTTTCGCCGGGGCTCTGCCCGGTCAGCTGAATCAACAGCGCCGCGGTGGGCGGCAGTTCGGGGGACACCCAGTCGCGTAGAGGGTTCCAGTAGGGCAGCTGCGCCGGGATCAGTACGACGCCGAGCAGAAGGCGGCGGGGGCCGGACAGCCGTGGCCCGGTCAGGACGGCCAGAGCCGCGACCCACGGTGCCAGCAGGACGAGGACGGTGGGCCAGCTCGCCAGCAGGGTGAGGCGGGTGTAGGTGAAGGAGAGGCCGGAGGGCTGCTGCGCCATGTTCCGGGGCAGGGCCTGCAGCACGATCGTCGAGGTGACCGCGGCCCAGGTCGTGACCGCGCACGGCACGGCCCAGGTGCGCGACTCCCGCGTCCCGTGCGGCAGCAGCAGCGCACCGAGGACGGCGCCCGCGGCCAGTGAGGCGCACGCCAGGCAGCTGAGCACCGTCCCGGTCCAGTCGCCGCCGCCCATGGCCCAGGCCAGGAGGAGGAGCGCGAGGGCCGGCGAGGCGACGGCGAGCACCGGGCCCGTGGAGTCCCACGACGCCGTGCGCGAGCGACGGGCGAAGCCGGTGAGGAGGACCGGGAGAGCGAAGAGCGCGAGGCCGAGGAACGCGCCCTGGACGTGGGCTTCCATGGGCAGCGGCTCGCCGGTCAGGTCCGAGAACCTGAAGACGGCGCCGCCCCACAACCATCCCAGCACGCTCCACCTCGGCAGGTAGAGGTCTTCCAGGAGCGCCGCGAGAGCCGCGCACAGCAGCACTCCGGTGCCCAGGGCGACCGAGCGGGCGCGACGCCGTACCCCGACCGCGGTCCCCGGCGTGCGCAGCAGCCCGATGAGGGCGCCCCCGAAGGCGAGGCACAGGAAGAAGAGCGTGAGCAGCGCCTGGTATCCCGAAGCCGTGTAGGGGCGGGCCGCGGCGGCCTTCACGGGTGTGCTCTCGTCACCGGCGACGAGGACGGGGGTCACCTCCGCTGTGCCGCGTTCGTGGGTCAGGCGGAATCGGATCGAGTGCGCCGTCTGGCGGTCGGGCCGGCCCTCGACCCGGAAGCCCCACTCCTTGGGTACGTCCATCGACCAGGTCCAGCGGCCCGGCAGGCGCGGCACCACGCCTTCGTCGCCGTCACCGACCCGCTTGGACAGCGCGTAGGTGGCCAGCGCGGTGCCTTGTGCCGAGCCCGTCGTGACGTTGTGCTCGGCTGTGACGGTGACTCGCCCCTTGCTCGTGGGCTGGCTGACGGTGCACCAGTCGGGGAGCCCCGCCAAGTCCCCTCGGTCCTTGCCGATCTCGGGTTCCAGGAAGCCGACGGGCTCGGCGGACGCCTCGCCGCCCGGCAGGACGTAGGCGACCGCGGCGAATTCCTCGGGTGACGCTCTCAGCGCCGACACCAAGGGATCCTTCGTGCTCAGGCTGAGCCGGTAACGGGTGACGATCCGCCAGCCTTCGTCGGGTCCGGCGCGGCGGACGCGGACGGAGATCTCGCCCTGGCTGTCGCGGCCGGGCAGATAGGGCACGAGGTCGTGCGGCCCGGTCGGGAAGTCGGGGAGGCCGGTCACGGGCCCGGGGCTCGCGTGTGCCTGCGCGTACTCCTCGGCGCGCGCCTGCTGACGCGCGGCCTCCCCCCACCGGTCCGCTCCCCACACCGCGCACCCCACGACCACCGCGCACAGCACCAGCAGTCCGACGGACCGTGCCACCGCCGTGGCCGCGCCTCTCACCGTCGGCATGGGCACCCCCTCCCGCCGGCCGGAAGGTCACTGTAGAGCCGCGCTCGCGCCGCGGGGAGGTTCAGCGCTCAAGCAGCATCCGCTGGAGTTCCCGCGCCGCCCGGGGCGGGGCCACGTCGCTGCGGTGGGCCAGGGCGATCGTGCGGTGCAGGCTCGGTGTGGCCAGCGGGGTCATGCGGAGGTCGGAGCCCGAGCGTTCGGCGACCATGCGGGGGACGACCGCCACGCCCAGGCCCGCGCGGACGAAGCCGAGGACCGCGTCCATCTCGCCGCCCTCGACCGCGAACTCGGGTTCGAAGCCCGCGGCGCGGCAGGCGGCGACGGTCAGTTCGCGCAGGTCGTAGCCGTGGCGGAACATCACGAGGCGCTCGCCCTGGAGGTCGGCGATGCGCACCGGGGTGCCGAGGCGGCGTGCGCGGGGCGCCGACACCACGACCAGGTCCTCGCGCAGCAGCTCCACGGTCGTCAGCGCGGGTGAGGGGGAGGGGAGAGGGAGGACCACGAGCGCGAGGTCGAGGGCGCCGCGGGCCAGTTCGCGCACGAGGTCGTGGGAGCCGCCCTCCTCGATCAGGAGCTGGATGCCGGGGTGCTGGTCGTGGAAGGCGCGCAGGACGTCGGGCAGCAGGCCGGTGCAGACGCTCGGGGTGGCGCCGAGGCGGATGCGGCCGCGGCGCAGCTGCGCCAGCTCCTGCACCTCGATGCGCGCGGTGTCCGCGTCGGCGAGGATCCGGCGGGCCAGTGGCAGCAGTGCCTCGCCCGCGTCGGTCAGCGCGATGTTGCCGCGCGCCCGGCTGAACAGTTCGGCGCCCAGCTCCTTCTCCAGGGCCCGGATCTGCTGCGAGAGCGAGGGCTGCGAGACATGGACCTCCTCGGCGGCGCGGGTGAAGTGACGGGTCTCGGCGACCGCGACGAAGTAGTGGAGCTGCTGGAACTGCATACGGCAACGATACGTGGGTCGATAGGCCCAGGCTATCGAGATGAGCCGAACCATCTCTTGGACCGATCGGGACTTTCGGCCGTAGCGTCGGTGACATGGCTCTGGCAACGCGGACGGACAAACGGCCGTCCATGACCCGTACGCTCTGGGACTCCACCATCGGCAAGAAGACGGTGATGGCGGTGAGCGGCCTGATCATGCTGCTCTACCTGGTGGCGCACATGATCGGGAACCTGAAGATCTTCTTCGGCCCCGAGGAGATCAACCACTACGCCCACTGGCTGCGCACGCTCGGCGAGCCCTTCATGCACTACGAGTGGTCGCTCTGGCTCTTCCGCGTGGTGCTCGTCGTCGCGGTCGTCGCGCACGCCACCTCCGCGTACCAGCTGAGCCGCCGCGACATCAAGGCGCGCCCCACCCAGTACGTGCACAGGCGGCGCGAGGCGAGCTTCGCCACCCGCACCATGCGCTGGGGCGGCATCATCCTCGCCCTCTTCATCGTCTGGCACATCCTCGACCTGACGACCGGCACCGTGCACCCGGGCGAGTACCAGCACCTCAAGCCGTACCAGAACATCATCGACACCTTCTCGACCTGGTACAGCAACGTCATCTACATCGTCGCCGTGGTCGCCCTCGGCTTCCACGTCCGCCACGGACTGTGGAGCGCCGCGCAGACCCTGGGCGTGGGCACCGCGACCCGCGACCGCGTCCTCAAGCCCCTGGCCAATGGCCTCGCCGTGGTCCTCGTCGTGGGCTTCGTCTCCGTACCCGTCGCCGTCATGACCGGACTGGTGAGCTGACCGATGAACTCCTTCGCCGAGTACACGACCGGTGAGCCGGTCGTCGACACCAAGGCCCCCACCGGGCCCATCGCCGAGCGCTGGGACACCCGCCGCTTCGAGGCCAAGCTGGTCAACCCGGCCAACCGCCGCAAGCACACCGTCATCGTCGTCGGCACCGGCCTGGCCGGCGGCTCCGCCGGGGCCACGCTCGCCGAGCAGGGCTACCACGTCGTGCAGTTCTGCTACCAGGACTCGCCGCGCCGCGCCCACTCCATCGCCGCGCAGGGCGGCATCAACGCCGCGAAGAACTACCGCAACGACGGCGACTCCGTCCACCGGCTCTTCTACGACACCGTCAAGGGCGGCGACTTCCGCGCCCGCGAGTCCAACGTCCACCGCCTCGCCCAGATCTCCGTCGAGATCATCGACCAGTGCGTCGCGCAGGGCGTGCCCTTCGCCCGCGAGTACGGCGGACTCCTCGACACCCGCTCCTTCGGCGGCGTCCAGGTCTCCCGGACGTTCTACGCACGCGGACAGACCGGGCAGCAACTGCTCCTCGGTGCCTACCAGGCGCTGTCGCGGCAGATCGCGGCGGGCAACGTCGAGATGCATCCGCGCACGGAGATGCTGGACGTGATCGTCGTCGACGGGCGCGCCCGCGGCATCGTCGCCCGCGACCTGGTCACGGGGAAGATCGACACCTACTTCGCGGACGCCGTCGTGCTCGCCTCCGGCGGCTACGGCAACGTCTTCTACCTGTCGACCAACGCCATGAACTCCAACGCCACCGCCGTGTGGCGGGCCCACCGGCGCGGCGCCTACTTCGCCAACCCCTGCTTCACCCAGATCCACCCCACCTGCATCCCGCGCACCGGCGACCACCAGTCCAAGCTCACCCTGATGAGCGAGTCGCTGCGCAACGACGGCCGCATCTGGGTGCCCAAGGCCAAGGGCGACGACCGGCCCGCGCACCAGATCCCCGAGGACGAGCGCGACTACTACCTGGAGCGCATCTACCCGTCCTTCGGCAACCTCGTGCCGCGCGACATCGCCTCCCGCGCCGCCAAGAACGTCTGCGACGAGGGCCGCGGCGTCGGCCCCGGCGGACAGGGCGTCTACCTGGACTTCGCGGACGCCATCGCCCGCCTGGGCAAGAAGGCCGTCGAGGAGAAGTACGGCAACCTCTTCGACATGTACGAGCGGATCACCGCGGAGAACCCGTACGAGGTGCCGATGCGGATCTACCCCGCCGTGCACTACACGATGGGCGGCCTCTGGGTCGACTACGACCTCCAGACCACCGTCCCCGGGCTCTTCGCCGTGGGCGAGGCCAACTTCTCCGACCACGGCGCGAACCGGCTCGGTGCGTCCGCCCTCATGCAGGGCCTCGCCGACGGGTACTTCGTCCTGCCGTCCACCATCAACGACTATCTGGCGCGCAACCCCCACCACGACGAGGTGAGCACCGCTCATCCCGTCGTCCAGGAGGTCCTGGCCGAGACCGAGGACCGCCTCAACCTCCTCCTGTCCGTCGACGGCGACCGCACCCCCGACTCCTTCCACCGCGAACTGGGCGAAGTCATGTGGGAGTTCTGCGGCATGGCCCGCACGGAGACCGGCCTGCGCAAGGCCCTGGAACGCATCCCGCAGATCCGCGAGGAGTTCTGGCGCCGCATCAAGGTGCCCGGCACCGGCGAGGAGTTCAACCAGTCCCTGGAGAAGGCCAACCGCATCGTCGACTACCTGGAGCTCGCCGAGCTGATGTGTCTCGACGCCCTGCACCGCGCCGAGTCCTGCGGCGGGCACTTCCGCGAGGAGTCCCAGACCCCGGACGGCGAGGCGGCCCGCGTGGACGAGGAGTTCTCGTACGCGGCCGCCTGGGAGTTCACCGCCACCGGCGACGCCCCCGTCCTCCACAAAGAAGACCTCGTCTTCGAGTACGTCCACCCCACTCAGCGGAGCTACGCATGAAGCTCACCCTGCGCGTCTGGCGCCAGAAGAACGCCGACGCCGACGGTGCGATGTCCACCTACGAAGTGGACGGCATCTCCTCCGACATGTCGTTCCTGGAGATGCTCGACACCCTCAACGAAGACCTCATCGTGCGGGGCGACGACCCCGTCGCCTTCGACCACGACTGCCGCGAGGGCATCTGCGGCGCCTGCTCGCTCGTCATCAACGGCGACGCGCACGGCCCCGAGCGCACCACCACCTGCCAGCTCCACATGCGGTCCTTCAAGGACGGCGACACCATCGACATCGAGCCCTGGCGCGCCTCGGCCTTCCCGGTCGTCAAGGACCTGGTGGTGGACCGCTCGGCCTTCGACCGGATCATCCAGTCCGGCGGCTACATCAGCGCCCCCACGGGCTCGGCGCCCGAGGCGCACGCCACGCCCGTGCCCAAGCCGGACGCCGAATCGGCCTTCGAGCACGCCGAGTGCATCGGGTGCGGGGCCTGCGTGGCCGCCTGCCCCAACGGGTCGGCGATGCTGTTCACCTCCGCCAAGGTCAACCACCTCAACGTGCTGCCGCAGGGCGCGCCCGAGCGGGAGACGCGCGTCCTCGACATGGTCGCGCAGATGGACGAGGAGGGCTTCGGGGGCTGCACGCTCACCGGCGAATGCGCGACGGCGTGCCCCAAGGGGATTCCGCTGCCCTCCATCTCCGCGATGAACAAGGAGTGGCTGCGGGCGACCCGGAAGGTCAGCCGCTAGCCGCCGCGCGGTGGCCCGCGGGGCGGCCGTGGCTGCTCGCGCGGTTCCCCGCGCCCCTTCGGGCGCGTACCTTTCGGCGCATGTATCCGGGAGCGTACGACCCCGCCAGGCCGGCCGTCGTCACCGCCGACGGCACACGGACCCTCAGCTACGGACAGCTCGAAGAACGCTCCCTGCGGCTCGCGGATCATCTGCGGGCCGCGGGCTTGCGCCGGGGCGACCACCTCGCCCTGCTCTGCCACAACGACCCGCGCGCCCTGGAGGTCTACTGGGCCGCCCTGCGCTCCGGGCTCCATCTCACCGCCGTCAACCACCACGTGAGCGCCGACGAGGCCGCGTACATCGTGCGCGACTGCGGCGCCGAGGCGCTGATCCTCTCCGGCTCCCTCGCCGAAATGGGAGCACGCGTACGGGAGTTGGCCGACGGTCCGCCGCATGTGCTCGGGCTCGACGACGGCACGTACGACAAGGCCCTGGACGCCGCGTCCGCCGTACCGCCCCACCACCAGCCCCTCGGCACCGACATGCTCTACTCCTCCGGCACCACCGGCCGGCCCAAGGGCGTCAGGCCGGTGCTGCCCGAGGGCGACGTGCGCGAGCAGCCCACGACGTACACCGTCGTCTTCCAGGCCATGTACGGATTCGGCGAGGACACCGTCTACCTCTGCCCCGCGCCGATCTACCACGCGGCGCCCCTGCGCTTCTGCGGTGTGGTCACCGCGCTCGGCGGCACCGTGATCCTGATGGAGTCCTTCGACGCCGAGCAGGCCCTCGCGGCCGTCGAGCGGCACCGGGTGACGCACAGTCAGTGGGTGCCGACGATGTTCGTGCGCATGCTGAAGCTGCCCGCCGAGGTACGCGCCCGGTACGACACGTCGTCGATGAAGATCGCCATCCACGCCGCCGCGCCCTGCCCCGTCGAGGTCAAACGGCGGATGATGGAGTGGTGGGGGCCCGTCCTGTACGAGTACTACTCGTCGACGGAGGGCAACGGCATCACCTTCATCTCCCCCGAGGAGTGGCTGCGCAAGCCCGGCTCGGTCGGGCGCGACGGGTTCCTCGGGAATCTGCGGATCTGCGACGAGGAGGGCCGCGTCCTGCCCGCGGGGGAGACCGGCACGGTCTACTTCGAGCGCGACGAGATGCCCTTCCGCTACCACGGCGACGAGGACCGCACCCGCGCGGCACGGCACCCCGTGCACCCGAACTGGACCACCACCGGGGACATCGGCCATGTCGACGAGGACGGCTACCTCTTCCTCACGGACCGCAAGGCCTTCATGATCATCTCGGGCGGGGTGAACGTCTACCCGCAGGAGGCCGAGGACGTGCTCGTGCTGCATCCGGCCGTCGCCGACGTGGCCGTCGTCGGCGTGCCGGACGCCGAGATGGGCGAGGCGGTCAAGGCCGTCGTCCAGGTCGAGCCGGGCATCACGCCCGGGCCCGAACTGGCCCGCGAACTCATCGACTTCACGCGTGAGCGCCTCTCCCACTACAAGGCGCCCCGCACCGTCGACTTCACCGACCGCCTGCCGCGCACGCCGACCGGAAAACTGGCCAAGGCCCGGCTGCGCGAGGCGTACCGGCGCGCGTGAGCGGCCGGGGCGGGCGCCGCGGCGGGCGCTGATCAGCCCCGCCCGCGCCCCGCCTCGCGCGCCCGCGCCAGGTACGGCGCGGTCCTGCTGCCCTCGGCGCCCGCCACCTCGGCGGGAGTGCCCGCCGCCACGATCAGCCCGCCCCGGTCACCGCCGCCCGGCCCGAGGTCGATGACCCGGTCCGCACCCGCGACGACCGCCATGTCGTGCTCGACGACGACCACCGAGTTGCCTGCGTCGACCAGTTCGTGCAGCCGGTGCGTGAGGACCTCGACGTCGGCGGGGTGCAGCCCCGTCGTCGGCTCGTCCAGCAGATAGAGCGTGTGCCCCCGGCGTACGCGCTGCAACTCGCCCGCCAGCTTGATGCGTTGGGCCTCGCCGCCCGACAGCTCCGTGGCCGGCTGGCCGAGCCGCAGATAGCCGAGGCCGACGTCCAGGAGCGTGCGCAGGCTGCGGACGGCGGGCGGCGTGTCGGCGAAGAAGTCCGCGGCGGCCTCCACGGTCAGGTCGAGGACCTGGGCGATGTTCTTCCCGCGGTACGTCACGTCGAGCGTCTCGGGGTTGTAGCGGGCGCCCGCGCAGTCCGGGCAGGGCGCGTACGTGCTGGGCAGGAAGAGCAGCTCGACGCTGATGAAGCCCTCGCCCTGGCACGTCTCGCACCGCCCGCCCGCCACGTTGAACGAGAAGCGCCCCACGCCGTACCCGCGTTCCTTCGCCGCGTCCGTGCCGGCGAAGACCTTCCGCACGACGTCGAAGAGGCCGGTGTACGTGGCGAGGTTCGACCGGGGCGTGCGGCCGATCGGCTTCTGGTCGACGCGGACCAGCCGGCCGACGCCCGGCAGCTCCTCGGTGATCTCGCCGACGAGGGTGGACTTGCCCGAGCCCGACACGCCCGTGACCGCCGTGAAGGCGCCCAGCGGGATCTCCGCCGTGACCCCGCGCAGGTTGTGCCGGGTGACCGGACCGAGCTTCAACCAGCCCCGCGGCTCGCGTACGTCGCGCACGGGAGCCGGTGCCCGGTCGAAGAGGAAGCGGGCCGTCGCCGACTCCTCGGCGTTCGCGAGCCCGGCCACCGGGCCGCTGTGCAGCACCCGGCCGCCGTGCTCGCCCGCCCGCGGGCCCACGTCGACGAGCCAGTCCGCGTGGCGCACGACATCGAGGTGGTGCTCGACGACGAAGACGGAGTTGCCCGCGGCCTTGAGCCGGTCGAGGACCGTCAGCAGCGCCTCGGTGTCCGCCGGGTGGAGACCGGCCGACGGCTCGTCCAGGACGTACACCACGCCGAAGAGCCCCGAGCGCAGCTGTGTCGCCAGGCGCAGCCGCTGGAGCTCGCCCGCGGACAGGGTCGGGGTGGGGCGGTCCGGGCTGAGGTAGCCGAGGCCGAGCTCGGTGACGGTCGCGATGCGCGCGAGCAGATCCCCGGTCAGGACGCGGGCCGTCTCCGACGCGCCGTCCGTCCCGTGCGAACCGGACTCCTCCTCAAGGGCGTTGGCGAGGTCGGAGAGCGGCAGCGCGGCGAGCTCGGCGATCGTGCGGCCCGCGAACGTGACCGCGAGCGCCTCGGGGCGCAGCCTGCTCCCGCCGCACGCCGGGCACGGCGCGCTCGACAGGAACCGCTCGGCCTTGGCGCGCAGCGTCTGGCTCTTGGAGTCCGAGAACGTCTTCATCACGTAGCGCCGGGCGCTCATGTACGTCCCCTGGTACGGGCGGTGGATGCGCCCCGCCTCCCGCACCGGGTGCACGGTGACCACCGGCTGCTCGTCCGTGAACAGGATCCAGTCGCGGTCCTTCTGCGCGAGCTCCCGCCAGGGACGGTCCACGTCGTGGCCGAGGGCGTCCAGCACGTCGCGCAGGTTCTTGCCCTGCCAGGCGCCGGGCCAGGCGGCGATCGCGCCCTCACGGACGGACAGCGAGGGGTCGGGCACCAGCAGGTCCTCGGACGTGCGGTGGACCCGGCCCAGACCGTGGCACTCCGGGCACGCCCCGGCCGCGGTGTTGGGGGAGAACGCGTCCGAGTCGAGCCGTTCGGCGCCCGCCGGGTAGCTGCCCGCGCGCGAGAACAGCATCCGCAGCGAGTTGGACAGGGTGGTGACCGTGCCGACGGACGAGCGTGAGGTGGGCGCCGAACGGCGCTGCTGAAGTGAGACGGCCGGCGGCAGCCCGGTGATCTCGCCGACCTTCGGGGCGCCCACCTGCTGGATCAGACGCCGGGCGTACGGCGCGACGGACTCGAAGTAGCGCCGCTGCGCCTCGGCGAAGATGGTCCCGAAGGCGAGCGAGGACTTGCCCGAGCCGGAGACGCCCGTGAACACCGCGAGGACGTCGCGCGGAATGTCCACGTCGACGCCCTGGAGATTGTGCTCCCGGGCGCCCCGGACGCGTACGAACGGATCGTGGGGGCTGTGCATGGGCGGGGCTCCGTACGCGGCTCGGGGACAAACCCCACGATTCTAGGCCGCGGCGGAGGAGGACCGCCTCCGCGGCCCGGTGGCCGCGCGTCCCCTCGTCGCGCAGGGGCGGGCCCTCCGCTAGGTCGATGCCTCCCGGAGCACCGTACGCAGCGCCCCCGCGGCCGTCACGTCCGGGCACCCCGCGAGCCCCAGGGCGTCCCGGAACTCCTCGCCGAGCAGATCGAGCACCCGCCGCACGCCCGCCTCGCCGCCCACGGCGAGACCCCACAGCGCCGGCCGGCCCACCAGCACCCCGCGCGCCCCCAGCGCCAGCGCCCTGAGCACGTCCGTACCGCTCCGGACGCCGCTGTCGAACAGCACCTCGCACCGGCCGGACAGGGCCGCCACCACCTCGGGCAGCGCGTCGGCGCTCGGGACGGCGCCGTCCAGCTGACGGCCGCCGTGGTTGGACACCACCACGGCGTCGACCCCGCACTCGGCGGCGCGCACCGCGTCCTCGGGCGCCAGGACGCCCTTGAGCACCAGCGGCAGCCGCGTCCGCTCCCGCAGCGCGGCCACCGACGACCACGTCAGGGCCGACGAGAACACCGCCTCGGTGTGCGCGGCCAGCGCGGAGGCCGCCTCCCGCGGCGCGCGGTGCGCCGCCGTGGGACCGGCGGCCAGATGCGCCGCCCGCACCTGCTCCGGCAGCGTGAACCGATTGCGTACGTCCCGCAGCCGCCGCCCCATCCACGGCACGTCGACCGTCAGCACGACGGCCGCCGCGCCCGCGTCCTCGGCCCTGCGGACCAGGTCGAGGGCGCGGCCCGGCTCGCGCAGCCAGTACAGCTGGAACCAGACCGTCCCGCCGAGCTCGGTGAGCCGCTCGACCGGCACGCTGCTGAGCGTGCTCACGGTGAACGGCACGCCCGCGTCCCGCGCCGCCCGGGCGGCCGCGAGCTCGCCGTCGGGGTGCAGCAGCCGCTGGTACGCGACCGGCGCGAGCGCCACCGGCATCCGGGCGGGCCGCCCGAGGAGCGTCGTCCCCGGCGCGCACCGCGACACGTCACTGAGCACGCGCGGCACGACGAAGACCCGGTCCAGGGCGGCGCGGTTGGCGGCGAGCGTCGTCTCGGCCCCGCTGCCCCCGGCGACGAAGTCCCGTACGCCGATGGGCAGGACGGCGGTGGCGGCGCGCTCCGCGTCGGCCACGCAGCGGACGTCGGCCAGGTCCCGGACGCCGCCCGCGGGGCCCCGCGCGCCGTCCGCCGGCGCCGTGCTGCCGGCGACCGCCACCGCCGCCGCGTCAGCGCTGATGGAAGCCACGCTGCCTCGTGCGCTCCAGCTCCACGGCCTCGTAGAGCGCCTTGATGTTCGCGCTGCCGAAGGTCGCCGCGCCCTGGCGTTCGATGATCTCGAAGAACAGCGTGCCCCGCGGGTGCGCCGAGGCGGTGAAGATCTGGAAGAGCTGGCCGTCGTGGTCCTCGGCGGCCAGCACGTTCGTCGCCCGCAGGTCCTCCAGGCGCTCCGCGCTCAGGTCGACGCGGCGGCCGAGCAGGTCGTAGTACGACGACGGCGTGTGCAGGAAGGTGACGCCACGCGCGGACAGGGCGCGCACCGACCGCACCGCGTCGCGCGCCGAGAACGCCAGGTGCTGGACGCCCGGACCGTGATGGTCCTTCAGGAACTCGTCGACCTGCCCCGAGGCGGCCGAGGTGTCGGGCTCGATGAGCGTCAGCGTCACGGTGCCGGACCGGCTCTGCACGGCCGTCGACTCCATCGCCTGGGCGCCGACGACGATGCGTTCCTGGAAGATGTCCCGGAAGCCGAGCGTGCGGCAGTAGTAGTCGACCATCGGGGCGAGGTCGCCGCCGTTCAGGCACACCGCGATGTGGTCGAGCTCCAACAGGCCGACGTCGTCGCCGTGTTCACCGCTCGACGGCACCGCGGTGTATCCGGCGGGCAGGCCGAGTCCCTCGTCGGGGTCGCGCTGGACGAGGGTGTGGACGGTGTCCCCGAAACCGCGGACCGCGGCGGTGACGGCCGGGCCGCCGTCCGCGTGCCGCTCGGGCTGCCGGTGGGGGAGCGCGCCGCGCGCCAGCGCCGCCTCGAAGGCGGCCGTCGCGTCCGCGGTGCGCAGGGCGATGTCGGCGACGCCGTCGCCGTGGTCGAGCACGTACGCCGACGCGGGATGCTGCTCCGACGTCGCCTGGGTGAGGACGAGAGTGATCTGTCCGTGGCGGAGCGCGGTGCCGCGGTGCTCCGCGGACTCGCTGGTGCCGACCACGGTGAAGGCGTACCTGTCGACCCAGGAGGACGTCGCGGCGGCCAGGTCCGCCACGAACATCTCGACGTAGTCGATCGACAGATCCGCGAGCGGATCCGCTATTTTTGATAATTCCCGCATGAATGTCTCCAGAGTCGGAGAGAAATGAGCGTTTGGGACTCTACGAGCCCGGTCTCCGATCTGGCCATCGGGAATATGGACGCCGCATCGGGGGTCTGGACATACCGCTGTCCATTCCCCGGCCCCGATTCCGCGTCCCGTTCTGCCGTCCAGTTCTCCTGTCCAGTTCTGTTGTGCGGTTCAGCTGTCCAGGAAATACGGACGGAACTCCGGCCCTGACAGCCGGATCGCCCGCCGCATAAACTCGGCGGGCCTTTTGGTTGTTGGTCGACGGCCTTTCGAACGGGTGATGATCAGTGATGCGCACCATGGCCGTCATCGGCACGGGCCTGATCGGCACCTCGGTCGCGCTCGCCGCGAGCCGGCGCGGGGTGACCGTGTTCCTCATGGACCGGGATCCGGCGGCGGCCCGCACGGCCGCCGCCCTCGGCGCCGGGCGCGCGACGACGCCCGGCGAACCGGTCGACCTCGCGGTGATCGCCGTCCCGCCGAGCCACGTGGCCGCCGTGCTCGGCGAATCGCAGGCGCGCGGCCTGGCCCGCAGCTACACCGACGTGGCGAGCGTGAAGGCCGAACCCGAGCGCGCCGCGCTGAGCGGCGCCCCCGACCCCGCGCGCTACATCGGCGGGCACCCCCTGGCCGGGCGTGAGCGCTCCGGCCCGCTCGCGGCCCGCACCGAGCTGTTCCAGGGCCGCAACTGGGTGCTCACGCCGTCCCGGCTCACCTCGGAGGAGGCCTTCAACCGGGCCCTGGAACTGGTCGCCTTGTGCGAGGCGGTGCCGGTCGTGATGCGCAGTCAGGACCACGACGCCGCCCTGGCGGTGACCTCCCACGTGCCGCACCTGATGGCCAGCCTGATGGCGGCCCGGCTGCGCGAGGGCCCGGCGGAGCTGTCCCGGGTCGCCGGACAGGGGCTGCGCGACGCCACCCGGACCGCGGGCGGCGACGCCGGGCTCTGGGGCGACATCGTGCGCTCCAACGCCCCCGCCATCGCGGGCGTCCTGAAGGACCTGCACACGGACCTGTCCCGGCTGGTGCCCGCCCTCGACGCGCTCGCCCGGCCCGGCGGCGGGGACCGGGACCACGGCATGCGGACGCTCGTGGACCTCCTGGACCGCGGGGTGTCGGGAGTGGCGGGGATCCCGGGGCCCCGCCACCGCGCCGCGCCCGGCGACCCGCGCGTGCGGGTGGCCGTCCCCGACCGGCCAGGCGAACTGGCGCGGCTCCTGGCCGACGTCGCGGAACTCGGCGTCGCCGGGGAGGACGCCGCCGTCGACGTCGGCGGTGCGGCGGGCGGCGGCGAGGCGGGCCGGACGGGCGGCGGGCTCACCGTGCGGTTCACCGTCCCGCCGGGCCTCGCCGACCGGATGGCGGCCGACCTCGGCGCCGCGGGCTGGGACGCGGTGCGCGAACGGGCCGCGCGGCCCCCCGAGCCCGCGGAGCGGGACGAGGGCGAGGGAATGGTGCTGCCGGTCGGAACGTCATGAGGGTCGTACCGCGCGATTTCTGGTGCGCGAGAAATACGGGTTGAAACACTCCGCTTCCGTCCCGCGGTCGGATGCGTCCAGACTTGTCCAAGTGTGCGATTCGGACGGTTGGACGACGTTGTCGGACTGTCGGGATTCATGTGAGTCTGAGCGACAGAAGCCACATTCTCGATAACTTCCGGACGCCTGGGGGAAATCCATGGCGGAACAGATCGCCGACGGTCCCGCGCGAAGTGCGCGCGAAGGCCACCGGACCACGGATTCCGTGCCGGGCCATTCGACGTCGGCCCAGGAGCGCGCAACGGGCGACGCCCGCTCCTCCGCCGTGAACCGCGAGGCATTCGAGCGCACGGGGCTGCGGCAGGGCGGTCCGGGCAACCCCGGACCGCCCGACACCGCCGTGAAGATCCTCGACCGCGGCTGGTCGGCGCCGCTGGTCGTCGGCCCGCTCACCGCCCCGGCGCGCCCCGGCGGCGAGTTCGCCGTCGTGCAGGCCGCGGGGGCGGCCGGACTCCCGGCCGTCGTCAGCGCCTTCGCCGAGCGGCCCTTCGCCGAACTCGCCGCCACCGCCGACGTCCCGCTCTGGCTGCGCACCTACGCCTTCCGTGACCCGGAGACTGCCCGGCGCCTCGCCGGACGGGCCGAGGACGCCGGATTCGGCGCCCTGCTCCTCGGCCTCGGCGGCGGTGACGACGTGCTGCGGCGGGTCGCCGCGCCCGCCAACCTCGACACGCCCGGCCCCGTCGCCGACGTGCGGTCGCTGCTCGGCGAACGCACCGGCTGGGACGACGTGGCCCGGCTGCGCGCCGCCACCGCGCTGCCGCTGCTGGTCGCCGGGGTCCGCACCCCCGCCGAGGCACTGCGTGCCGTCGAGACCGGCGCCGACGGGATCGTGGTCACCGACCTCGACGCGCTCCCCGAGATCGCGGCGTCCACGGCGGGCCGCTGCCCCGTCCTGCTGAGCGGCGGGGTGCGCCGCGGCGCGGACGTCCTCGCGGCGCTCGCCGCGGGCGCCGACGCGGTGTTCGCGGGCCGCCCGGTCCTGGACGGCCTGCGGGCCGGCGGGCGCGCGGGCGTGACGGAGGCGCTGGACGGCCTGGTGCGCGAACTCGCGGAGGCGATGACGTTCACCGGCGCCGGTACGGTCGCGGACATCGGCCCCGGGTTGATCCGCACCGGACCGCGCCCCGCCGCCCCGACGCCGACGCGGGCCGCGCGACCGCTGCGGAAGGCCGAACTGCACGCCAGCGTCGGCGCACCCGTCCTGGACACGATGACGTTCCTCAACGAGATCACCCACCGCTACCCGGCGGCGATCTCCTTCGCGCCCGGCCGCCCCTACGACGGCTTCTTCGACAACGAGCAGATCTTCGCCCACCTGCGCCGCTACCTCGACCACCTCGCCGAGCAGGGAAGTTCACCGCAGGACATCCGCACCGCCATGTACCAGTACGGGCCGACCGCGGGCCAGATCCGCGAGATCATCGCCGACTCGCTGCGCGCCGACGAGCGCATCGACGTGCCCGCCGAGTCCATCGTGGTGACCGTCGGCGCGCAGGAGGCCATGCTCCTGGTCCTGCGCGCGCTGATCACCGGGCCCGACGACGTCCTCCTGGTCTCCAGCCCCTGCTACGTGGGGATCACGGGCGCGGCCCGCCTCCTGGACGTCACGACGACGCCCGTCGAGGAGCGCGAGGACGGCCTCTGCTGTGCCGATCTGGAGGCGGCGATCCGGGCGGAGCACGCGCGGGGCCGCCGCCCTCGTGCCTTCTACGTCGTACCCGACCACTCGAACCCGTCCGGCACCACGATGAACCAGGAGACCCGGGCCGAGCTCCTCGCGCTCGCGGCCCGGCACGGCATCCTGATCCTGGAGGACAGCCCCTACCGGCTGGTCAGCCCCGGACCTCCGCTGCCGACGCTGAAGTCCCAGGACCGCGCGCACACGGTCGTCCACCTGGGCTCCTTCTCCAAGACGGTCTTCCCGGGCGCCCGGCTCGGCTTCGTCGTCGCCGACCAGCCCGTCGTCGACGACAGCGGGCGCACCGGTCTCCTCGCCGACGAACTCGCCAAGATCAAGAGCATGGTGACGGTCAACACCTCGTCGCTGAGCCAGGCCGCGGTGGCGGGCGCGCTGCTCGCGGCGGGCGGACGGATCTCCGAGCTGAACGAGGCGGCGGCCGGCTACTACGGCGACGCCATGCGGGCCACGCTGCGCGAGCTGGACGCCCACCTGCCGCGGGCCCGCAGGGAGGCGCTCGGGGTGCGCTGGAACGAGCCCACCGGCGGGTTCTTCCTGACCGTGCGCGTGCCCTTCCGCGCGGACAACGCCGCGCTGGTCCGGTCGGCGCAGGACTTCGGCGTCATCTGGACGCCCATGACGTACTTCTATCCGGGCGGCGGCGGAGCGCACGGCATCCGCCTCTCGACCAGCTACCTGACGCCCGCTCAGATCACCGAGGGCACCGCGCGGCTCGCGCGCTTCATCGAGGCCGAGAGCGAGCGGGGCTAGCCAGGAGCGTTCTCACGAGAAGAGCGCTCGCACGAGAAGGAGCACGACAGTGAACGGCGACATCAGCGTGCGACGACCGCGCAGCAAGCCGCGTATGTGGGGGTGGACCTTCCGATGACCATCGACATCGCAACGCCCGAGGCCCTGGAGGGCCTCGACGACCCGCGGCCGCGGGAGGCCGCGGTCCTGACCGCGGGGGACCTGAGGACGGCCGCGGGCCGCCCCCGCATCCTCGGGGTGGGCACGGCCGTGACGCCGACCTCCTACTCCCAGGAGGAGGTGCTCGACGCCTTCGGGATCACCGATCCCAAGGTGCGCTCGGTCTTCCTCAACAGCGCCATCGAGCGCCGCAATCTCGCGCTGCCGCCCGAGGACGCCCACGGGGTGCGGGCCTCGGAACCCCAGGGGGACCTGCTCGACAAGCACAAGCGCCTCGCCCTCGACATGGGCGCCGAGGCCCTGCGCGCCTGCCTCAAGGCGGCCGGCGCCGAACTCGCCGACCTGCGCCATCTGTGCTGCGTGACCTCCACCGGGCTGCTCACCCCCGGCATCAGCGCCCTACTGATCAAGGAGTTGGGCATCGACCGGCACTGCAGCAGGGCCGACATCGTCGGCATGGGCTGCAACGCGGGGCTCAACGCCCTGAGCCTGGAGACCGGCTGGGCCACGGCCCACCCCGGCGAACTCGCCGTCGTGCTCTGCGTGGAGGCCTGCTCCGCCGCGTACGCGGTGGACTCGACGATGCGCACCGCCGTCGTCAACAGCCTCTTCGGCGACGGAGCGGCGGCCGTCGCGCTCCGCGCCGACCCGGTGCCCGCCGCGGTCCCCGCAGAGGTGCCCGCCGCGGTGCCCGACCCGGCCCGGCGGGAAGAAGACGGCCCGTCCGTCCTGAAGTTCGCGAGCTGCATCATCCCCGACGCCGTCGACGCCATGCGCTACGACTGGGACCGCGAACAGAGCCGGTTCAGCTTCTTCCTCGACCCGCAGATCCCCTACGTGGTGGGCGCGCACGCCGAGATCGTCGTCGACCGGCTGCTCACCGGAACCGGCCTGCGCCGCAGTGACATCCGGCACTGGCTCGTCCACTCCGGCGGCAAGAAGGTGATCGACGCCGTCGTCGTCAACCTGGGACTGACCCGCCACGACGTGCGCCACACCGTGGGTGTGCTGCGCGACCACGGCAACGTGTCCAGCGGCTCGTTCCTCTTCTCGTACGAACGCCTCCTGGAGGAAGGCGTCACCCGGCCCGGCGAGTACGGAGTGCTCATGACCATGGGACCGGGCTCCACGATCGAAACGGCGCTCATCCGATGGTGAGGACACACGGGCCCATGGAACCCCTGCACACACTGGAACTGGACGGCTCACAGCCGTTGTCCGCGGCGACCGTCAAGAGCGTCGCCGCCCTCTGCGACCGCGCCGAGGACGGCGACGAGGAGGGCATCGGCGTCGCCGTCGTCCACGTCGGCGGCGCCCCGGACGCCCACTGGGCCAGCGGACTGGACGTCATGCTGGTCACCAAGTGGGAGCGCGTCCTGCGCCGCTTCGAACGGCTGCCGGTGGCGTCGGTCGCGGTGGCCCACGGCGACTGCGGCGGGACCGCGCTCGACGCGTTCCTCGCCGCCGACCTCCGCGTGGCCGCCCCCGACACCCGCTTCCTCGTGCCGCGCGACGCGGGCGCCACCTGGCCCGGCATGGCCGGCTACCGCCTGGTCCAGCTCGCCGGTGCCGCCCGGGTCCGCGCGGCCGTGCTGTTCGGCCGCCCGATCACGGCCACCGAGGCACGGACCCTGGGCATCGTCGACACCGTCGCCGACGACCCGGCGGCCGCCGTCGCCGACGCCGCCGCGCTGACCGGCGGCCTGTCCGGCAAGGAGCTGGCGATCCGCAGGCAGCTGCTGTTCGACGCCACCACGACCAGCTTCGAGGACGCGCTCGGCGCGCACCTCGCGGCCTGCGACCGCGCCCTGCGGCAGCCCGCCGCCGCGACGGCCGGCCAGGAGGTCGAGGCCTCGTGACGACGTTCGTCCCCGCGCGGCAGGGACAGTCGGGGGAGTCGGGGGAGGCGGGGCGCGGCGCGCGCCCGGCCTCCCCCGGGCCCGAGGACGTCCGGGACGCCTGGGCGCGGCTCACGGCGGCGTCCGGCGCCGTCGCCCGCGTCGACGACCTGCTCGCTGCCCTGCCCGAACCCGTCGCCCGCACCGGCGCACAGCGGGCCGAACTGGCCGCCGCCCAGGACGCGGCCCGCACGCTGCGGGTCCGCTTCCTCGACGCGCACGCCGACGCCGTGTACGCCCTGCTGACCGAGGACCACGCCGTCGACCTGAGGATCGACGAACTGCTCGAAGCCGCCGCCGGAGCACTGCCCGGACTGGTCCCCGACGCCGCCCGGCTCGCCGCCGAGCGCGACCGCGTCCAGGCCGACAAGGAAGGCCACGAGATCGACCAGGGCATCTTCCTGCGGGCCGTGCTGCGGTCCCCGGCCTCGGGCGCCCATCTGCTCGACGCGATGCTCCGGCCCACACCGCGCGCCCTGGCGCTCCTGCCGGAGTTCACCCGCACCGGCCTGATCGAGACGGAGTCGGTGCGCCTGGAGCGGCGCGACGACGGCGTGGCCCGGCTGACCCTGTGCCGCGACGACTGCCTCAACGCCGAGGACAGCCGCCAGGTCGACGACATGGAGACCGCCGTCGACCTCGCCCTGCTCGACCCGGCCGTCCGCGTCGGACTGCTGCGCGGCGGGGAGATGACGCACCCCCGCTACCGCGGCAGGCGCGTCTTCAGCGCGGGCATCAACCTCAAGAGCCTCAGCTCCGGTGACATCCCCCTGGTCGGGTTCCTGCTCCGCCGCGAACTCGGCTTTCTCCACAAGCTCGTGCGCGGCGTGCTGACCGACCACCCCGGTCAGTGGCACTCGCCGCGCGTGGAGAAGCCGTGGGTCGCCGCCGTCGACGGGTTCGCCATCGGCGGCGGCACCCAGATCCTGCTGGTCTGCGACCACGTGCTGGCCGCGTCGGACGCCTACCTCAGCCTGCCCGCGGCGAAGGAGGGCATCATCCCCGGCGTCGCCAACTTCCGCTTCACGCGGTACGTCGGGCCGCGCCCGGCACGACAGGTCATCCTCGGGGGCCGCAGGATCAGGGCGGCCGAGCCCGACGCACGGTTCCTCGTCGACGAGGTCGTCGAACCGGAGGACATGGACGCCGCCGTCGAGCGGAGCCTGGCCCGCCTCGACGGCGCCGCGGTGCTCGCCAACCGGCGCATGCTCAACCTCGCGGAGGAGCCGCCGGACGCCTTCCGCGCCTACCTGGCGGAGTTCGCGCTCCAGCAGGCCCTCCGCATCTACGGCCAGGACGTCATCGACAAGGTGGGCCGGTTCGCCGCCGCGCGACCGGCGCCGCCCGACGGAACCGCCGCGGCCGCCCGCGGCTGAGGGGACAGCGCGATGCCGATCGCCCGGGTCAACGGAATCAGGCTCAACTACGACGAGTACGGCACCGGAGACCCGGTCGTCATGGTCACCGGCACCGGCGCGCCCGGCCGGATGTGGCGCACGCACCAGGTGCCCGCCCTGACGGTGGCGGGCTACCGGGTCATCACGCTCGACAACCGGGGGATCCCGCCCAGCGACCCCTGCTCCGACGGCTTCACCCTCGCCGACATGGCGGCGGACGTCGCGGGGCTCATCGAGAGCCTGGGCGTGGGGGCGTGCCGGGTCGTGGGCTACTCGCTCGGCGCGATCGCCGTCCAGGAACTGCTCCTGGACCGCCCCGACCTCGTGCACCAGGCCGTCCTGATGGCGACCAGCGGCCGCACGGACGCGCTGACCGCCGCCATGACGGCCGCCGACCTCGAACTGAGCGACGGCGACGGCAAGTTGCCGCCGCGCTTCGCCGCGTACGTACAGGCACTCCAGAACCTCTCGCCGCGCACGCTCAACGACGAGGAACGGCTGCGGGACTGGCTCGCCGTCTTCGAGATGTCGGCCGTCGACCGGTCGGGCGTCCGCGGCCAGCTCGGCCTCCAGCTGATCCCCGACCGGCTGCCCGCCTACCGGCACATCAGCCGGCCGTGCCTGGTGATCGGCTTCCAGGACGACCTGGTCATCCGCCCGCACCTGTCCCGCGAGGTCGCCCGGAGCATTCCCCACAGCACCTACACCGAGATCCCCGGCTGCGGACACTACGGATATCTGGAGAATCCCACGGCCGTGAATTCGGCGATCACCGATTTCTTCACCGGCCGACACCCGCGTTCTTGACGGCACTTCTCCTGGACGGCCTTGTCGCCCCAGAAACGTCCCGTTAGCGTGAAACACGCCCTGCCAGTGACACGATGAAAAATGATCGGAGTGGACATGCCGAACCCGTTCGACGACGAAAACGGCACCTTTCTGGTTCTCGTCAACGACGAGAACCAGCATTCGCTCTGGCCGGCCTTCGCCGAAGTGCCCGCCGGGTGGCAGACCGTGTTCGGGGAAGACACGCGCAAAGCCTGCCTGGAGTACATCGAGGAGCACTGGAAGGACATGCGGCCCAAGAGCCTCATAGCCGAGATGGAGAAGTTCGAAGCCGCCGGCTAGCCGGCCGCCACCCGGCAATCACAACGGAACCAGGAGGTTTTCGTGGCAATACTCGGCGGACCGGGGCCGGTATTGATGCGCGGTATGGGGCCGGACGACGAGTCCGTGACCAGGCAGCAGATAAAGCCCGGCACGGCAAAACGAATCCTCCCCTACGCGAAACCGTACCGACTCAAGATCGTGCTTCTCCTGGCCGTCACCGCGCTGAACGCGGGCAACGTGGTGGCCACGCCCATCCTGTTCAAGTACCTCATCGACAACGGCATATCGAAGGGCGACACCTCGGTGGTCGTCTGGATCTCCGTCGTGGTCGCCGCCCTCGCGCTGCTCAGCGCGGGTCTCGGCTTCGCGGAGGCCTGGTACTCCGGGCGCGTCAGCGAAGGTCTCATCTACGACCTGCGCACCAGGATCTTCGACCATGTGCAGCGCCAGCCACTGGCGTTCTTCACCCGCGCCCAGACCGGATCCCTCGTCAGCAGGCTCAACACCGACGTGGTCGGCGCCCAGCAGGCGGTGACCTCGCTCCTGTCGACCGTCGCGTCCGCCGGACTGACCCTGGTCCTCGTCCTCGGCGCGATGTTCTACCTGTCCTGGGTCGTCACTCTGGTCTCCCTGATCGTGATCCCGCTGTTCATCCTGCCGGGCCGCCTCGTCGGCCACCGGCTCCAGCGGATCATGCGTGAACACATGCAGGTCAACGCCGAGGTCGGCTCGTTCATGCACGAGCGCTTCAACGTGACCGGCGCGCTGCTGGCCAAGCTCTACGGCCGCCCCGCCGCCGAGACCGGCATGTTCTCGGGACTGGCCGCCAAGGGACGGGACCTCGGCATCCTCGCGGCCGTCTACAGCAAGCTGCTCTTCCTGTCGATGACGCTCGTGGGCGCCCTCGCCATCGCGCTCGTGTACGGCGTGGGCGGCGGGCTCGCCATCGACGGGACGTTCCAGATCGGCACCCTGGTCGCCCTCGCCACGCTGCTCACCCGGCTGATGGGGCCGATCAACCAGCTCGCGGGCGCCCAGGCGAGCGTGCTGACCGCGCTCGTCAGCTTCGACCGGCTCTTCGAGATCCTCGACCTCAAGCCGCTGATCTCCGAGAAGCCCGGCGCGAAGCCCCTGCCGGCCGCGACGGCCACCGTCGACGCCCGGCCGTCACCGGACGACGCCGGGGACGCGCACGACGACACCCCGCGGGCCCCCGAGATCGAGTTCGACGGGGTGTCCTTCCGCTACCCGAAGGCCGCCGACGTCTCGCTCGCCTCGCTGGAGTCCATCGCGCTGCCGATGCAGGAGCGCACCCAGAACACCTGGACCCTGCGCGACCTGAGCTTCACCGCGCCCGCGGGCAAACTGACCGCCCTGGTCGGTCCGTCCGGCGCCGGCAAGACGACCATCACCCACCTGGTGCCGCGGCTCTACGACCCCGTGGAGGGCGCCATCAGGATCGGCGGCCAGGACATCCGCGACGTGACGCTGGAGTCGCTGAACCAGACCGTCGGCATGGTCACCCAGGACGCGCACCTCTTCCACGCGACCATCCGCGACAATCTCACCTACGCGCGGCCCGGCGCGAGCGAGGCCGACCTGGTCGAGGCGTGCAAGGCGGCCCAGATCTGGGACCTGATCTCCTCGCTGCCCGACGGTTTCGACACCGTCGTCGGCGACCGCGGGTACCGGTTCTCCGGCGGCGAGAAGCAGCGCGTGGCCATGGCGCGGCTGCTCCTCAAGGCCCCGCCCATCGTCGTCCTCGACGAGGCGACCGCCCACCTCGACTCGGAGTCCGAGGCGGCCCTGCAACGCGCCCTGAAGACCGCGCTGCGCGGCCGTACCTCCCTCGTCATCGCCCACCGGCTCTCCACGATCCGGGACGCCGACCAGATCCTGGTCGTCGACAAGGGCCGGGTCCAGGAACGCGGCACGCACGAGGAACTGATGCTGCTCGACGGGCTGTACGCGGAGCTGTACCGCACGCAGTTCTCCCGGCAGCCGTCCACGAACGGCGACGCGCCGGTGCCCGAGCCGGTCGGCGGCCCGCCCGGTCCCGTCATGCACGGCGGGATGCAGGCCGGACCGCCCGGAGGGTTCCCGGGTCCGGGAGGCCAACGTCCGGCTCCTGGGGTGTACTTCGCCCCGCCGGGAGCGGGCCCGGGCGGGCCGGGTGGCCCAGGAGGCCCAGGAGGACCAGGTGGCCCAGGAGGTCCGGGCGGCCCCGGACCCGGCTACGGTCCGGGTCCAGGTCCGGGCCCGGGCGGTCCGCCGCCCGCCGACCCGGGGTGAGGTGAGAACACCGGGTGCCCGCACCGGCCACCCGTACAACTGCCCATAAAAACCGTGGATCACGGCATCCGCGACGTGGAACCCCGCGTCGCGGATGCCGTGCTGCCGGTTCCGGCCCGGCGCGGGCGGTGCGGCGGTAGCCTGGACGGCGTATACGGCTCGTTCGGGCCGTCCCGGCCCGGAGGATCGTTCGGGGGGTGAGCGGTGATGGGCCCGCGAGTACGCCGACATCGTCATCCCGTGATGCGTCCGGACGGACGCCCGGCGCCCCGAGCCGACCACGCGGGCGTCCGCGACCGAGACCGACCCCCGCCGCGGGTACCGGATCCGACGATGTGATGTGAGATGCCGATGCGTCTTCCCGGCTCGTCCCGTGCGGCCCGGCCCTGGGCCCGTGCCGTCTCTCGCTTCCTGCCCAAACGGGTCCGCATGCGGCTCACGCTGCTGTACGGATCGCTGTTCGTCCTCTCCGGAGCGGTCCTCCTGACGATCACCTACCTGCTCGTCAGCCGCTCCAACGGCATGTTCGTCTTCAGCCGCGACCGGTCCGGCGGACCCGCCGACGCGGGCGTCCACATGTACGAGGGGAGCAGCTCGTCCGCCGTCCTGAACCGCTTCGCCGAAGCCCAGCGCGAACAGGCCATGCGCCAGCACGACCTGGAGATGAACCGCCTGCTCATCGAGTCGGGCGTCGCCCTGGCGATCATGTCGGTCATCGCGATCGGGCTCGGCTGGTTCGTCGCGGGCCGCGTCCTGCGCCCGCTGCGCACCATGAACTCCACCATCCAGCGGATCTCCGCGCACAACGTGCACGAGCGCCTCGCCGTCGAGGGCCCGGACGACGAACTGAAGGGCCTGGCCGACACCGTCGACGGACTCCTCGGCCGCCTGGAGGGCGCACTCGACTCCCACAAACGCTTCGTGGCCAACGCCGCGCACGAACTGCGCACCCCCCTGACCGTCGAACACGCGCTCCTGGAGGAGGCGCTGATCGACCGCGACGCCACCGTCGACTCGTTCCGCTCCAACTTCGAGCGGCTGCTCGTCCTCAGCCAGCAGCAGGCGCGGCTCCTGGAGTCGCTCCTCACCCTCTCCAGCAGCGAACGCGGGCTCGACCGCCGCGAGCCGCTGGACCTGGCGGAGCTCGCGGGCAGGGCGGTGCTCGGGTGCCGCGCGAAGGCGGAGCAGCGGGGGCTGCGGCTGGACGCCGCGACCGGACCGGCCGCCACCTGGGGCGACGGCGCGCTCGTCGAGCGCCTGGTGGCCAACCTCCTGGACAACGCCATCGGTTACAACGTGCCCGACGGGTGGGTGAACGTCGTGACCCGCGTCGAGGGCGGACGCGCCGTCGTCCGCGTGACCAACTCCGGCATCGTCGTCCCGCCGGACCGGGTGGGCCGGCTCTTCGAACCGTTCCAGCGGCTCGACCGCACCGCGGGCGACGGGCACCACGGCCTCGGCCTGTCGATCGTGCGCTCCATCGCCGCCGCCCACGGCGCGACCCTGGACGCCCACGCCAGGCCGCGGGGCGGTCTGGTCGTGGAGGTCGCCTTCCCGCCGGAGCCGTCGGACCGGCCGCCCGTCGCGCACCACGACGCGTCCGCCGGACACCTCGGCGGACCCTCTCAACTCCCCCCGAAATCCGTGACGGTCGGCACGGCGGGCCCGCGCTAGGCCGCGCCGACGGCGATTGCCCGAAGGCGCCACCGCGGACGGTCGCGTCATTTTCCCCTCGGGCATAGCATCGAATTCACCGCGCATGTTCCGTGCCCGCCCGCCGCGCGTCCAAGTGCGTAAACCGCGCGGTTGGACACCGGTTGGACGGCTCGGAATCCAGTACCGGAAATGAGTACGGTCCTGAGGCGTTCCTGATGCGTTTCTGCCCGAGTGGAGTCGAGGAAACAGCCGACGCGGAACGCTCGGCTAGGGGGAAAGATGACCGGCAATGCTGCTCGCGCCCTGCCCTTGTTCGATTCCCAGGAAGGAATCTGGCTGGCGCAGCGGGTGGAAGGCTCCCGAAGGCTGTACAGCGTCGGACAGTACGTGGAAATAGCGGGGCCTCTCGACGAGCGGACATTGGAACGCGCGCTCCGGCACGTGGTCGCCGAAACGGAAATCCTGCGGGTGGGTTTCGCGGAGACAAACGCGCCGGACGGGACGGAGACGGGTGGCACAGGGGCGGCACAGATCGTGGCCCCCGAACCCCCGGAAGGAGATCTCCTCCACGTCGTGGACCTCGACGCCGGCGCCGACGTACGCGGCGCGGCCGAGGCATGGATGCGAACGATGTCGGGCCAGGGCACCTCCGCCTACGGCCTGTTCCGCCTCGCCCCCGACCGCCACGTCTGGTTGCAGAGCCACGACCACCTCCTGATGGACGTCTTCGGGTGCACGCTCGTGGCCCGTCGCGTCGCGCACGTCTACACGGCGATGCGGCGCGGGCAGGAGCCCGAGGCGCCGACACACGCCACACTCGCCGCGCTCCTGGAGCAGGAGGCCGCCTACCGCGCATCGGAGCACCACGAGGCCGATCGCCGTCACTGGCACGACCGCTTCGCCGACCGCCCCGAGCTGATCGGCGTTCCCGGCCACGCGTCGCCGTCCGCTGAACGCGCGCCCGAGGTCCTACGGGAGTCGGGGCACCTCCCGCCGTCCGCCGTCGCCGCGCTGCGTGCCACCGCCACGCGCGCCGGGGTGAGCTGGCCACGGCTCGTCGTCGCCGCGGTCGCGGCCTTCCTGGGCCGGACATCCGGAACGGCCGAGGCCGTCCTGAGCCTCCCGGTCGCCGGCCGCACGACCGACGAGGCACGACGCACCCCCTGCACCATGGCGAACATGCTCCCCCTGCGGCTGCCCGCGACCGCCGGAGCGAGCCTGGTCGAACTGGCGCGGGAGGCGGGGCGCGAGATCGGCGCCCTCCTCGACCACCAGCGATTCCGCGGCGAACGGCTGCGCCGCGAACTCGGCTGGCCGACGGGCGAGCGCTGGCACTTCGGCCCGTACGTCAACATCATGCCGATGGCCGGCGAGACCCTGTGGTTCGGCGACCAGAAGGGCACCGTCCGCGACCTGTCGACCCGGCGCGTCGAGGAGTTCGGCGTCCTGGTGAGCGGCTGGTCCGAGGACGAGGGAATGGAGATCGCCTTCGAGGCGAACCCCACGCGCTACGGCCGCGACTGGCTCCGGGCGACCCACCGCTCCTTCCTGACGTTCCTGGCGCGGGCCGTGGCCGACCCGTCGGTGCCGGTGGGGCGTATCGACGTCCTTGCGGCGGATGAGCGTTCGCGGGTGGTGGAGGGGTGGAACGCGGCGAGTCGTCGGCCGGTGCCGGTGGGTTCGGTCGTGGAGCGGTTCGAGGAGTGGGCGCGTCGGGTGCCGGGTGGGGTGGCGGTGCGGTGTGGTGATGTCGAGGTGTCGTACGGGGAGTTGGAGGAGCGGGCGAATCGTCTGGCCCGGTACCTCCGCGGTCTGGGGGTCGGTCGTGAGGCGCGGGTGGGTCTGTGCCTGCCGCGTGGGGTCGACATGGTGGTCGGCGAGTTGGCGGTGTGGAAGGCGGGCGGGGCGTTCGTGCCGTTGGACCCGGAGTATCCGGCGGACCGTCTGGGCTATGTGATCGCCGACAGCGGCGCGGATGTGGTGCTGGGTTCCGGTGAGTCGTTGGCCGAGGTGCCGGTGGGGGAGGCGCGTGTCGTCCTGCTGGACGATGCGGGGACGGTGGCGGCGCTGGTGGCCGAGTCCGCCGAGCGGCTGGACACGCGCATCCTGCCGGATCAACTGGCGTATGTGATCTATACGTCGGGGTCGACGGGCCGCCCGAAGGGTGTGGCCGTCGCCCACGGCGGGGTGGCGAATCTGGCCGAGGTGATGCGGCCCGCCCTCGGGGTCGCCGAGGGGGTGACCGTCCTCCAGTTCGCGTCGTTCAGCTTCGACGCGGCGGTCGTGGACGTGGTGGTGACGCTGGCGGGCGGCGGAACGCTGGCGATCGCGTCGAGCGAGGAACGGGCGGAGCCCGCCGCGCTGGCACGGATGATCGAGACGGCAGGTGTGAGTACGGCGAGTGTGGTGCCGTCGCTGTTGGGTGTGTTGGATCCGGCGACCGTTCCTGGTGTGCGCAACTGGGTGCTGGGTGCGGAGTTGCTGACGGCGGATCTGGCGAGTCGGTGGACCTCGCAGGCGCGGGTGTGGAACACGTATGGCCCGACCGAGGCGACGGTCATGGCGACCGTCGGACCGGTGGACGCGGGGATCGGGGCGGGCGACGAGGCACCGCCGATCGGTGGCCCGCTGGGCAACGTGCAGGTCTACGTCTTGGACGCGTCCCTGAGGCCCCTGCCGGTGGGAGCGACGGGTGAGGTGTATGTCGCGGGTCCTGGTGTGGCGCGGGGGTATGTGGGGCGCCCGGATCTGACGGCGGAGCGGTTCGTGGCCTGCCCGTTCGGTGGGGGCGGGCGGATGTACCGGACGGGTGACCTGGCCCGGTGGACCCTCGACGGGCAACTGCTGTTTGCCGGGCGGGCGGACGACCAGGTGAAGGTCCGCGGGTTCCGGGTGGAGCTGGGCGAGGTGGAGGCGGCGCTGGCCGGGTGTGCCGGGGTGCGGCAGGCGGCTGTGGTGGTGCGGGAGGACCGGCCTGGTGACCGGCGGCTCGTCGGCTACGTCGTGCCCGACACGGAACACCACCCGGACACCCGGGCGATCCGGGATCAAGTCTCGTCCCGCCTCCCGGAGTTCATGGTCCCGTCGGCCGTGCTCGTCGTCGAAGCGCTGCCGTTGACGGTGAACGGCAAGGTGAACCGGTCCGCCCTGCCCGCTCCCGACTCCGCGGGAACGGGTGTCGGCCGCGGTCCAGCGACACCGTTGGAGGACGTGCTCTGCGGGCTCTTCGCGGAGGTCCTCGGCCTGGAGCAGGTCGGTACGGACCTGTCCTTCTTCTCGTTGGGCGGGGACTCGCTGCTCGGCATGCGGCTGATCGCGCGGGTGCGGGCGGTGCTGGACGTGGAGGTGGGGATCGCCGGGCTGTTCGGCGCGCCGACGGTGGCCGGTCTTGCGGGGCTGATCGGTGAGGCGTCGGGTCGTGGCGCGGAGAGCCGGGCGGAGCTGGGGGCACGGGAGCGGCCGGATGTGGTGCCGTTGTCGTTCGCGCAGCAGCGGATGTGGTTTCTGAACCGCATGGAGGACTCGGTCCCGGGTGCCGCGGCGGCGTACAACTTGCCGCTGGCGCTGCGTATTTCGGGTCTGTTGGATGTGCCTGCCCTGGAGGCGGCTCTCGGCGATGTGGCGGACCGGCACGAGAGCCTGCGCACGGTCTTCCCGGAGGCGGGAGGTGTGCCGTGCCAGCAGGTGCTGCACGGAGTGGCCGGACGGCCGCGCCTGCGGACCGAGGAGTGTGAGGAGCGGGAAGCCGACCTGGTGCTGGCGGAGCACGCGGACGCCGGCTTCGACCTGCGAAGCGAACTGCCGTGGCGAGTACGCCTGTTGGTCTTGGCGCCGCAGGAGTTCGTACTCTCCGTCGTGGCGCACCATGTGGCGGTCGACGGGTGGTCGATGGGGGTGCTGGCGCGGGATCTGGAGGCCGCGTACGCGGCCCGCTGCGAGGGGCGGTCGCCCGGCTGGGACCCGCTGCCGGTCCAGTACGCGGACTACGCGCTCTGGCAGCGCGAGGTGCTCGGCGAACTCGACGACCCGGATGGCGTGCTCAGCGGCCAACTGGCCTACTGGCGCGACACGCTGACCGGTCTCCCGCAGGAACTGACACTGCCCGTGGACCGGGCACGGCCCGTCGTCCCCACCTTCGCGGGCCGACGAGCGCGCATCGAAACCGGCGCGGAGACGCATGCGCGGCTCGTGGAGGTGGCGGGTCGGGGCCGGGCGACGATGTTCATGGTCGTCCACGCGGCCGTCGGCGTGCTGCTGGCCCGCATGGGCGCGGGAGAGGACATTCCGCTGGGCACACCGGTCGCCGGACGTGGTGACGCGGCTCTGGAGGAATTGGCGGGCTTCTTCGTCAACACGCTGGTGCTGCGGACCGATCTGAGCGGCGACCCCACCTTTGCCGAGCTGCTGGAGCGGGTGCGGTCGACGGACCTGGCCGCGTACGCGCACCAGGACGTCCCCTTCGAGCGGCTCGTCGACGAGCTGAACCCGTCGCGGTCGGTGTCCCGCAATCCGTTGTTCCAGGTGATGCTGGCCCTGGAGAACGTGCCCGACCCGGAGTGGAGGCTGCCGGGCACGCAGGTGCGCTCGGCGTCGATGGTCGCGCCGGCGGCACGCTTCGATCTGGCGGTGACGTTCACCGAGCGTCGCGACGAGCGCGGCGCCCCGGCCGGGCTCGCGGGCGACATTCTGTTCGCGACGGACCTGTTCGACGACGGCACGGGCCGGGCGCTGGCCGAGCGTCTCGCACGCGTCCTGGAGCAGGTCGCGGAGGATCCGCAGATCCGGCTGAGCGATGTCGACGTCCTTGCGGCGGATGAGCGTTCGCGGGTGGTGGAGGGGTGGAACGCGGCGAGTCGTCGGCCGGTGCCGGTGGGTTCGGTCGTGGAGCGGTTCGAGGAGCGGGCGCGTCGGGTGCCGGGTGCGGTGGTGGTGCGGTGCGGTGATGTCGAGGTGTCGTACGGGGAGTTGGAGGAGCGGGCGAATCGTCTGGCCCGGCACCTCCGCGGTCTGGGGGTCGGTCGTGAGGCGCGGGTGGGTCTGTGCCTGCCGCGTGGGGTCGACATGGTGGTCGGCGAGTTGGCGGTGTGGAAGGCGGGCGGTGCGTTCGTGCCGCTGGACCCGGAGTATCCGGCGGACCGTCTGGGCTATGTGATCGCCGACAGCGGCGCGGATGTGGTGCTGGGTTCCGGAGGGACGCTGGCCGAGGTGCCGGTGGCGGCGCGGACCGTGCTGCTGGATGCGGTGGGGACCGTGGCGGCGCTGGCGTCGGAGTCGGCCGCACCGCTGGGCACGCGCATCCTGCCGGATCAACTGGCGTATGTGATCTATACGTCCGGGTCGACGGGCCGTCCCAAGGGTGTGGCCGTCGCACACGGCGGTGTCGTGAACCTGGCCGAAGCGATGCGGCCCGCGCTGGGGCTCGGCCCGGGTGTGGTGATGTTGCAGTTCGCGTCGTTCAGCTTCGACGCTGCGGTGCTGGACGTGGCGGCCACCTTGTCCGCCGGCGGGACCCTGGCGATCGCGTCGAGCGAGGAACGGGCGGAGCCCGCCGCGCTGGCGAAAATGATCCAGGCATCGGGCGTCAGCACGGCGAGTGTGGTGCCGTCACTGTTGGGTGTGTTGGATCCGGCGACCGTTCCTGGTGTGGAGAACTGGGTGCTGGGTGCGGAGTTGCTGACGGCGGATCTCGCCAGTCGGTGGACCTCGCAGGCGCGGGTGTGGAACACGTATGGCCCGACCGAGGCGACGGTCATGGCGACCGTCGGACCGGTGGACGCGGGAATGGACCCGGAGGACCAGCCGCCCCCGATCGGCAGCCCGCTGAGCAACGTCTCCATGTACGTGCTGGATGCCTTCTTGCGTCCGGTGGCGCCGGGTGTGGTCGGTGAGGTCTACATCGCCGGGGCCGGGTTGGCGCGGGGGTATGTGGGGCGCCCGGATCTGACGGCCGAGCGGTTCGTGGCCTGCCCGTTCGGCGAGGGCGGGCGGATGTACCGGACCGGGGACCTGGCCCGGTGGACCCTCGACGGGCAACTGCTGTTCGCGGGGCGGGCGGACGACCAGGTGAAGATCCGCGGGTTCCGGGTGGAGCTGGGCGAGGTCGAGGCGGCGCTGGCCGGGTGCGCCGGGGTGCGGCAGGCGGCTGTGGTGGTGCGGGAGGACCGCCCTGGTGACCGGCGGCTGGTCGGCTACGTGGTGGCCGAGGACGCGGACATAGATGTGTCGGTGATCAGGTCACACCTGAGCGGCGTGCTTCCGGAGTTCATGGTGCCGGCGGCCGTGCTCGTGCTGGATGTGTTGCCGTTGACGGTGAACGGGAAGCTGGACCGCTCGGCGTTGCCTGCGCCGGACTTCGCGATCGGGTCGTCCGGTCGGGAGCCGCGTACGCAGGTCGAGGAAATGCTGTGCGGGCTGTTCGCCGAGGTGCTCGGCCTCGAATGGGTCGGGGCGGAGGACGGTTTCTTCGATCTGGGTGGTGACTCGCTGCTGGCGATGCGGCTGATCTCGCGGGTCCGCGCGGTGCTGGACGTGGAGGTCGGAATCGCCGAACTGTTCGGCGCGCCGACGGTGGCCGGTCTTGCGGGGCTGATCGGTGAGACGAGTGCCGGTACCGAGGACCGGGTGGCGTTGCGGGTGTGGCAGCGGCCCGACGTGGTGCCGTTGTCGTTCGCACAGCAGCGCATGTGGTTCCTGAACCGGATGGAGGACTCGGTCCCGGGTGCCGCGGCGGCGTACAACCTGCCGCTGGCGCTGCGCATTTCGGGTCCGCTCGATGTGTCCGCTCTGACCACGGCTCTCGGCGATGTGGCGGACCGGCACGAGAGCCTGCGCACGGTCTTCCCGGAGGCGGGAGGTGTGCCGTGCCAGCAGGTGCTGCACGGAGAGGCGGGGCACCCGCGTCTCCGGACCGTCGAGGTGGGTGGGCGCCAGATCGACGACCTGCTGGCGGAGCACGAAGGTCTCGGCTTCGATCTGCGGTCGGATGTGCCGTGGCGGGCCTGGCTGTTGATGGTGGCTCCGGGTGAGTACGTGCTCTCGATGGTGGCGCACCATGTGGCCGTCGACGGGTGGTCGATGGGGGTGCTGGCGCGGGATCTGGAGACTGCGTACGCGGCCCGCTGCGAGGGGCGGTCGCCCGGCTGGGACCCGCTGCCGGTCCAGTACGCGGACTACGCGCTCTGGCAGCGCGAGGTACTCGGCGAACTCGACGACCCGGCCAGCCTCGTCAGCGGCCAACTCGCCCACTGGCGCGACGAGCTGACGGGCGTGCCACCGGAGCTGGCCCTGCCCGTGGACCGTACGCGGCCCGCGGTGCCGTCGTTCAAGGGGCATCTGGCGCCGTTGACGGCGGACGCGGACACACATGCGCGCCTCGTCGAGGTCGCGGGTCGCGGCCGGGCGACGATGTTCATGGTCGTCCACGCGGCCGTCGGCGTGCTGCTGGCCCGCATGGGAGCGGGAGAGGACATTCCGCTGGGCACACCGGTCGCCGGGCGAGGTGAGGCGGCCCTGGAGAACCTGGCGGGCTTCTTCGTCAACACGCTCGTCCTGCGGACCGACCTGAGCGGCGACCCCACCTTCGCCGAGCTGCTGGAACGCGTACGCGCCACGGACCTGGCCGCGTACGCGCACCAGGACGTCCCCTTCGAGCGGCTCGTCGACGAGCTGAACCCGGCCCGATCCGTGTCCCGCACGCCCCTGTTCCAGGTGATGCTCGCCCTCCAGAACGTCCCCGACCCGGAGTGGAAACTCGCCGGTGCGGAGGTGGGTTCGCTGCCGATGGTCGCGCCGGCGGCGCGCTTCGACCTGGCGGTGACGCTCACCGAGCGGCGCGACGAGCGCGGCGCCCCGGCCGGGGTCGACGGTGACGTCCTCGTCGCGGCGGACCTGTTCGACGAGGACACCGCCCACCTGCTCGCGGGGCGCCTGGTGCGCGTCCTTGAGCAGGTCGCCGCCGATCCGCGGATCCGGCTGAGCGACGTCGACGTCCTGACGGCCGACGAGCGCGCCCAGGTGGTGGAGCGGTGGAACGATACGGCGGTCGTCGGCCCGGACACGCTGGTGCCGAGGTCTTTCGAGGAGCGGGTGCGTCGGGCGCCGGGTGCGGTCGCGGTGCGGTGCGGCGATGTCGAGGTGTCGTACGGGGAGTTGGAGGAGCGGGCGAACCGTCTGGCCCGGCACCTGAGGGCGCTGGGGGTCGGTCGTGAATCGAGGGTGGGCCTGTGCCTGCCGCGCGGCGTCGACATGGTCCTGGGCGAGTTGGCGGTGTGGAAGGCGGGCGGCGCGTTCGTGCCGCTCGATCCCGAGTACCCCGCCGACCGGCTCGCGTACATGGTGGCCGACAGCGGCGCGCAGGTGGTCCTGGGCACCGCCGCGACCCTGGCCGACGTACCCGTCGGGGCGCGGACCGTGCTGCTGGATGCGGTGGGGACCGTGGCGGCGCTGGCGTCGGAGTCGGCCGCACCGCTGGGGACGCACATCCTGGCGCACCAACTGGCCTACGTGATCTATACGTCCGGGTCGACCGGCCGCCCGAAAGGTGTGGCCGTCGCGCACGGCGGTGTGGCGAATCTGGCCGGGGTGATGCGGCCCGCCCTCGGGGTCGCCGAGGGGGTGACCGTCCTCCAGTTCGCGTCGTTCAGCTTCGACGCGGCGGTGCTGGACGTGGCCGTCACCCTGGCCGCCGGCGGAACCCTGGCCATCGCGTCGAGCCAGGAGCGGGCGGAGCCCGCCGCGCTGGCGCGGATGATCGAGACGGCAGGTGTGAGTACGGCGAGTGTGGTGCCGTCCTTGCTGGGTGTGCTGGACCCGGCGTCTGTGCCGGGCATACGCAACTGGGTGCTCGGCGCCGAGCTCCTGACCGCCGACCTCGCAGCCCGCTGGACCTCGCAGGCGCGGGTGTGGAACACGTATGGCCCGACCGAGGCGACCGTCATGGCCACCGTCGGAGCGATAGACCCCGGCATCGGGTCGGGCGACGAGCCGCCGCCGATCGGGCGCCCGCTCGGGAACGTGAAGATGTACGTGCTGGATGCCTTCTTGCGTCCGGTGGCGCCGGGTGTGGTCGGTGAGGTCTACATCGCCGGGGCCGGGTTGGCGCGGGGGTATGTGGGGCGCCCGGATCTGACGGCGGAGCGGTTCGTGGCCTGCCCGTTCGGCGAGGGCGGGCGGATGTACCGGACCGGGGACCTGGCCCGGTGGACCCTCGACGGGGAGTTGCTGTTCGCGGGGCGGGCCGACGACCAGGTCAAGATCCGCGGGTTCCGGGTGGAGCTGGGCGAGGTCGAAGCGGTTCTCGCCTCGTGTGCCGGGGTGCGGCAGGCGGCTGTGGTGGTGCGGGAGGACCGCCGTGGTGACCGGCGGCTGGTCGGCTATGTGGTGGCCGAGGACGCGGACATGGACGTCATCGCGATCCGCTCTCAACTGGCGCGTGTACTGCCGGAGTTCATGGTGCCGGCGGCCGTGCTCGTGCTGGATGCGTTGCCGTTGACGGTGAACGGGAAGCTGGACCGCTCGGCGTTGCCTGCGCCGGACTTCGCGATCGGGTCGTCCGGTCGGGAGCCGCGTACGCAGGTCGAGGAAATGCTGTGCGGGCTGTTCGCCGAGGTGCTCGGCCTCGAATGGGTCGGGGCGGAGGACGGTTTCTTCGATCTGGGTGGTGACTCGCTGCTGGCGATGCGGCTGATCTCGCGGGTCCGCGCGGTGCTGGACGTGGAGGTGGGGATCGCCGGGCTGTTCGGCGCGCCGACGGTGGCCGGTCTTGCGGGGCTGATCGGTGAGACGAGTGCCGGTACCGAGGACCGGGTGGCGTTGCGCGTGTGGCAGCGGCCCGACGTGGTGCCGTTGTCGTTCGCGCAGCAGCGGATGTGGTTCCTGAACCGCATGGACGAGTCCGTCCCGGGCGCCGCCGCCGCGTACAACATGCCGCTGGCACTGCGCATCTCCGGCGTGCTGGACGTGGCCGCCCTGGAGGCGGCGCTCAGTGATGTGGCGGACCGGCACGAGAGCCTGCGCACGGTCTTCCCCGACATCGACGGCGTCCCGCACCAGCTGGTGCTTCGTGGCCGGGCGGGCCGCCCGCCCCTGACCATCGTGCAGACGGACGAGGCGCAGGTGGCGGAGGCCCTCGTCGAGGGGCTGAGCGGCGGCTTCGACCTGCGGGTGGACGTGCCGTGGCGCGTCTGGCTGCTGGTGACGGGGCCGGGGGAGTTCGTGCTGTCGGTCGTGGCGCACCATGTGGCGGTCGACGGGTGGTCGATGGGGGTGCTGGCGCGGGATCTGGAGGCTGCGTACGCGGCCCGGTGCGAGGGGCGTGAGCCGGGGTGGGGCCCGTTGCCGGTCCAGTACGCGGACTACGCGCTCTGGCAGCGCGAGGTGCTCGGTGAGCTGGACGACCCGGCCAGTCTCGTCAGCGGTCAACTCGCCTACTGGCGGGACGCGTTGCACGGGATCCCGCAGGAACTCACCCTGCCCGTGGACCGGGCGCGGCCCGTCGTCCCCACGTTCGAGGGGCGTCTGGTGCCGGTGGCGGCGGACGCGGAGACGCATGCGCGGCTCGTGGAGGTGGCGGGTCGGGGCCGGGCGACGATGTTCATGGTCGTGCACGCGGCGGTGGGTGTGTTGCTGGCGCGGATGGGTGCGGGCGAGGACATTCCTTTGGGCACGCCGGTCGCCGGGCGTGGTGACGCGGCTCTGGAGGAGTTGGCGGGCTTCTTCGTCAACACGTTGGTGCTGCGGACCGACCTGAGCGGTGATCCCACGTTTGCGGAGCTGTTGGAGCGGGTGCGGTCGACGGACCTGGCCGCGTACGCGCACCAGGACGTTCCCTTCGAGCGGCTCGTCGAGGAGCTGAACCCGTCGCGGTCGCTCTCCCGTACCCCTCTGTTCCAGGTGATGCTCGCCCTCCAGAACGTGCCCGAGGCCACGTGGGAACTGCCGGGCGTGCGGGTGAGTCCCGCGCCGCTGCCGTCGCGGCTCGCGGCCCGGTTCGACCTCGCCGTGTCCATGGTCGAGCGGCGCGACGCCCTCGGCGCGCCGGCCGGTCTCGACGGCGAGATCCTCTACGCCGCGGACCTGTTCGACGAGGACACCGCCCGTATGCTCGGGCGGCGCCTGGCGCGCGTTCTTGAGCAGGTCGCCGCCGATCCGCAGGTCCGGCTGAGCGACGTCGACGTCCTGACGGCCGACGAGCGTGCCCAGGTGGTCGAGCGGTGGAACGACTCGGCCGTCCCGGTGGAGCCCTCCTCCGTCGTCGACCTCTTCGAGCGGCAGGCGGCACGCACGCCGCACGCCGTGGCGGTCGAAACCGCTGAACAAGACGAACAAGATGAACGCGGCGAGCACGGCGAGCCCGGCGAACGCGGCGAACGTGGCGAGCCCGGCGAACAGAGTGAACGCGCCCTCACCTACGCAGAGTTGTCCTCGGAGGCGGCACGGCTGGCGCGGTACCTCGTCGACGCGGGCGTGGGACCGGAGTGCCGGGTCGCCGTCGTGGTGGAACGGTCCGTGGCCCTGGTGGTGGCGCTCGTCGCGGTCTCCATGGCCGGCGGCGTGTTCGTCCCGGTGGACCCGGAGTACCCGGCGGACCGGGTGGCGCACCTGCTGGAGGACTCCGATCCGGCGGTGGTGCTCCGCACCGCGGGGACCGGTCCCACGACCGAGGCGCCGGGACGCCGGACGCGCCGCACCGTCGTCCTGGACGACCCCGCGGTGGTGCGCGAGATCGCGGCGTACGCGGCCGGCCCCCTGAGCCCCGAGGAGCGCCGCGCGCCCCTCGCGCCCGGCAACGCCGCGTACGTCATCTACACCTCCGGCTCGACCGGCACCCCCAAGGGTGTCGCCGTGCCCCACCACGGGCTGCGCAACGTCGTCGAGGACAACCTCCGCAGGTACGGACTCGACGAGGACAGCCGCGTCCTCCAACTCGTCTCGCCCAGCTTCGACGTCTCCATGGCGGACATCTGGCCCACGCTGTGCGCGGGCGCGCGGCTCGTCCTGGCGCCCGCGAAACTGGACGCCTCCGGCGACGAGCTGAGCCGGCTGATGCGGGCGCGGCGCGTCACCCACCTGGCGACGACGCCGACCCATCTGCTCCAGATGGACGCGGAGGACGTCCCCGACCTGCGGCTGCTGATCATCGGCGGCGAGCCCATGCCGCCCGAGGCACGCCGCCGCTGGCAGCGGGGCCGGGCCATGTTCAACCAGTACGGCGTCACCGAGGCGGCGATCATCTCCACCGTCAGCGCGATCCGGCGCGAGAGCGACGGCGCGACACCGATCGGCGGTCCGATCGCCAATACCCGGGTGTACGCGCTGGACGCGGCCCTGCGGCCGGTGCCGGTCGGGGTGCCGGGCGAGCTGTACGTCGCCGGGGCCGGACTCGCGCGCGGCTACCTGGGGCGGGCGGGGCTGTCGGCGGAGCGGTTCGTGGCCAGCCCGTTCGGCGCGGGCGAGCGCATGTACCGCACCGGCGACGTCGTGCGGTGGACCGGCGCGGGCGAACTGGTCTTCGCGGGGCGCGCCGACCACCAGATGAAGGTCCGCGGACACCGGATCGAGCCCGGCGAGGTCGAGGCCGCCCTCGCGGGCTGCCCCGGTGTGCGCGAGGCCGTGGTGATGGTGCGCGAGGACCGGCCGGGCGAGCACCGCCTGATCGGCTACGTTGCCGCCGACCCGGCGACGGTGGACGGCCGGACGGTGCGGGCGCACGTCGCCGGTCTGCTGCCCGAGCACATGGTGCCGACGGCGGTCCTGGTCCTGGCCGCGCTGCCGCTCACCGCCAACGGCAAACTCGACCGGGCCGCCCTGCCCGCCCCCGACTTCGCCGAACGGGTCTCGGGCCGGGCGCCGCGCACGGAGACCGAGCGCATCCTGTGCGATCTGTTCGCCCAGATGCTGGGCCTCGAACGGGTCGGCGCCGACGACGGCTTCTTCGAGCTGGGCGGCGATTCGATCAGCTCCATGCAACTGGTCTCGCGGGCACGCCGGGCGGGACTGGTCATGACGCCGCGACACGTGTTCGAGGAGAAGACCCCCGAGCGTCTGGCGGCCGTCGTGGAGGCCGCGGGGGCGGCGGGACGCGCCGCCGACGTCACGGACGTGGGTGTGGGCGAGGTGCCCTGGACGCCGGTGATGCGGGCGTTCGGCGAACGGGCCACGGGCGCGCGCTTCGCCCAGTGGATGACCGTCGGCGCACCGGCCGGGCTCGGCCTCGACGTGCTGACGGCGGGCCTCGCCGCGCTGCTCGACACCCACGACATGCTGCGGGCCCGGACCGTGCCGGGCGAGCCGAGGCTGATCGTCGGGGAGCGGGGCACGCCGGACGCCGGTGCCCTGGTCGCGCGCGTGGACGCGCAGGCCGTGGACGCGCACGCCATGGCTGCGGACGCCGCGCTCGACGAGATCGCGGGACGCGCCGCGCACGAGGCGGCCCGGCTGCTCGATCCCGCGTCCGGCGTCATGGCGCGGGCGGTGTGGATCGACGCGGGACCCGCGCGCACGGGCCGGGTCGTCCTGGTGGTGCACCACTTGGTCGTGGACGGGGTGTCCTGGCGGGTGCTGCTCCCCGACCTCCAGGCGGCCTGCGAGGCGGCGGCGGCCGGACGCGCGCCGGCGCTCGACCCGGTGGGGACGTCGTTCCGGCGCTGGGCGCACCTGCTCGCAGGACAGGCCCACCAGGAGAGCCGGATCGCCGAGCTGGAGGGCTGGACTGAACTCCTGGGGCAGGCCCAACCCCTCCTGGGCAAGCGGATGTTGGACCCTCTGGTGGACACGGCGGAGTCGCTGCGCCGCCGCTCGTGGACGCTGCCGCCCGAGCAGGCGGCCACCCTGGTGGGCCGCACCCCCGGCGTCTTCCACTGCGGCGTGCGCGAGGTGTTGCTCGCCACCCTGGCGGGCGCCGTCGCGAACTGGCGGCCGGAGACCGCAGGGGGACTCCTGGTCGAGGTCGAGGGGCACGGCCGCGAGCCGCTGGAGGGCGTGGACCTGTCGCGCACCGTCGGCTGGTTCACCGGCGTGCACCCGGTCCGGCTGGCGGTGACCGGCGCCGACCTGGACGACGCTATGGCGGGCGGCCCGGCGGCGGGTACGTTGGTGAAGGCCGTCAAGGAGCAGGTCCGGGCCGTGCCCGGCGACGGCCTCGGCCATGAACTGCTCCGCCGGCTCAACGCCGGGACCGGCCCCGTCCTCGCGGCCGCCCCGGCCGCGCAGATCGGCTTCAACTACCTCGGCCGGTTCGCCGCGGGCACGGCCACGGGCACCGTCGACGCATGGCAGCTCGCGGGGGCGGCGGCGGTCGGCGGCTCCACCGAACCGGACCTGCCCGCGATGCACGTCGTGGAAGGGCTCTCGGTGGTCCGGGACACTCCGGACGGACCCGAACTGACCCTCACCCTGAGCTGGCCGCGACGGCTCCTGGACGAGGCGGACGTGGTGCGTCTCGGCCGGGCCTGGGTGCGGATGCTGGACGGCCTCGCCGCACACACCGACGAGCCCGCGGCCGGCGGCCACACCCCGTCCGACTTCCATCTCCTCGACCTTGAACAGGACGAGGTCGACCAGTTCGAAGCGCTGGCAGCCAAGCTAGAGGAGGGCCTGTCCCGGTGAAGTCATCAACCTCCGCCCACGAGGCGACCCGACCGGCCCCGGGCCGCGGCCCGGCCCGGGGATCGGCCCTGGCCGGAGTGTGGCCGCTGTCGCCGCTCCAGGAAGGCCTCCTCTTCCACGCCGACTTCGACGACCGCGGCCCCGACGTCTACGCCGTGCAGTTCACCCTGGACATCGAGGGCCCGGTGGACGCCGACCGGCTGCGGACGTCCTGGGACGCGCTCCTCGACCGGCACGCGGCGCTGCGGGCCAGCTTCCACCGCAGGAAGTCCGGCGAGGCCGTGCAGCTCATCACCCGGAACGTCACCGTGCCCTGGCGCGAGGCCGACCTCCGCGCGCACACCGAACCCGAACGGCTCGACCGCGCAGATGAGTTGGCCGAGCAGGAGCGGGCGGAGCGGCTCGACCCGGCGGTCCCGCCGCTGCTGCGCCTCCTGCTGATCCGGCTCGGCACACGCCGGTACCGACTCGTCGTCACGGCGCACCACCTCCTGATGGACGGCTGGTCGATGCCGGTCCTCCTGAACGAACTCTCCGACGTGTACGCGGCGGGCGGCGACGCCTCCGTCCTCAAGAGGGCCGCCTCGTACGGGGACTACCTGCTGTGGCTGGGCCGCCAGGACAAGGAAGCGGCGCGCGAGGCGTGGCGGGCGGAGCTGGCCGGCGCGGACGAGCCGACGCTCATGGCGCCGACCGCCTCCTCCGGCACCCCGGTGCTGCCGGAGGAGACCGTGGTGCGGCTCCCGCAGGACACCACCCGGGCCCTGGTGAAGCTGGCCCGCGCCCAGGGCCTGACGGTGAACACCGTCGTGCAGGGCGCGTGGGCCCTGGTCCTCGCCCGCCTGGCCGGACGCACCGACGTGGTGTTCGGCGCGACCGTCGCGGGACGGCCCGCCGAACTGCCGGGCGTGGAATCGATGGTGGGGCTGCTCATCAACACGCTGCCGGTACGGGTCCGCCTCGACGGCGGACAGCCGGTCGCGGAGCTGCTCGCGCGGCTCCAGGAGCGCCAGTCCGCGCTGATCGCCCACCAGCACCTCGGGCTCTCCGAGATCCAGCGGCTCGCGGGCCCCGGCGCCGTCTTCGACACGCTCGTCGTCTACGAGAACTACCCCGCCCCGCCCCAGGAGCCGACCGCCCCCGACACCCCCGCCTTCGTCGTCTCACCCGGCTACCAGGCCACCAACTACCCCCTGACCCTCGGCGTCCTCCTCACCGACCGCCTCCACGTGCGCGCCACGTACCGCCCCGACCTGTTCGACCGTCAGGAGATCTCCGCGCTGACGCAGCGGCTCCTGCGGGTCCTGGAGCAGATGGTCGGGGATCCGTCGGTGCCGGTGGGGCGGATCGATGTGGTGGGTGGGGGTGAGCGTGCGTCGGTGGTGTCGGCGTGGAACGCGACGGCGGCGCCGGTGCCGGGTGTCTCGGTGCCGGAGCTGTTCGCGTCCCAGGTGAGGCGGGCGCCCGACGCAACGGCGATCGTCGAGGGCGAACGCACCCTTTCCTATGCCGAGTTGGCTGCCGCGTCGGGTCGTTTCGCCGCGTATCTGACGGGCCTCGGGGTGGGCCGGGGTGATCGTGTCGCGGTGCTGATGGAGCGGTCGGCGGATCTGCTGGTCGCGCTGTTGGGGGTGTGGCAGGCGGGCGCGGCCTACGTTCCCGTGGACCCCGAGTACCCGGCGGAGCGAGTGGCGCTTCTGCTGGGGGACTCCGACCCGGCGGCGGTCGTGTGCACGCGGGCGACGCGCGAGTCGGTCCCGAAGGACACGGCGGCCCGGCTCGTCGTACTGGACGAGGCGGACGTGACGGCGGCGATCGCCGGGCAGCGCGCCCCGGAGGCCGACGCCCCGGTGGGCGCGCAGGACCTGGCGTACGTGATGTACACGTCCGGGTCGACGGGTGTCCCCAAGGGAGTGATGGTGCCGCACGGAGGTGTGGCTGCCCTCGTGGGCGAGTCCGGCTGGTCCGTCGGCCCCGGCGACGCCGTCCTGATGCACGCCCCGCACGCCTTCGACGTCACGCTCTTCGAGGTGTGGGTGCCGCTCGTGTCCGGCGGCCGTGTGGTGATCGCCGGGCCCGGCGCGGTGGACGCGCGGCGGATGCGGGAGGCGATCGCCGCGGGTGTGACGGCGGCACACGTCACGGCGGGCATGTTCCGGGTGCTCGCGGAGGAGTCCCCGGAGTGCTTCACCGGCCTTCGTGAGGTCCTGACCGGCGGTGACGTGGTGCCGGCCGGGGCGGTGGCACGGGTGCGGGAGGTGTGCCCCGAGGTCACGGTCCGGCACCTGTACGGGCCGACCGAAGTCACGCTCGCCGCCACCCGGTACCTGCTCCCGGTGGGTGTGAGCGGCCCGCAGGTGCTGCCCATCGGGCGCCCCCTGGACAACCGGCAGGCGTACGTCCTGGACGCGTTCCTGCGGCCCGTGCCACCCGGTGCGACGGGAGAGCTGTACCTCGCCGGTGCCGGACTGGCGCGCGGCTATCTGGGGCGGGCGGAACCGACCGCGGAACGCTTCGTGGCCTGCCCGTTCGACGACGGCGGCCGCATGTACCGCACCGGGGACCTGACCCGCTGGACACCCGACGGCGAGATCCTGTTCGTGGGACGGGCCGACGAACAGGTCAAGATCCGAGGCTTCCGCGTGGAGCCGGGCGAGATCGAGGCGGTCCTCGCCGCGCACGAGTCCGTCGGACAGGCCGTGGTGCTGGCCCGCCAGGACGGCCCGGGCGACAAGCGCCTGGTCGCGTACGTCGTCGCGGCGGCCGAACGCGACGTGGATACGGACGAGTTGCGTGCGTACGTCGCCGAGCGGCTGCCCGATTACATGGTCCCTGCGGCCGTCCTCGCCCTGGACACGCTGCCGCTGACCGTCAACGGCAAGGTGGACCGGGCCGCGCTGCCCGCCCCCGACTTCGCCGGACGGGTCTCGGGCCGGGAACCGGGCACCGACACCGAGCGGATCCTGTGCGACGTGTTCGCCGAGGTGCTCGGTCTGGAACGGGTCGGCGTCGAGGACGGCTTCTTCGAACTGGGCGGCGACTCGATCAGCTCCATGCAACTGGTCTCACGGGCCCGTCGTGCCGGGCTCGTGGTGACGCCCCGGCAGGTCTTCGACGAGAAGACCCCCGAGCGCCTCGCGCAGGTCGTGGCGGCGGACGGGCCGCGGACCGCGCCGGCCGACGTCGGTGTCGGCGTGGTCCCCTGGACGCCCGTGATGCGGGCGCTGGGCGAGTGGGCGGCGCGCCCCGGGTTCGCGCAGTGGGTGATCGTCGGCGCACCGGCCGGCCTGGGGCTCGACGTCCTGGCGGTCGGTCTGGGCGCGGTGCTCGACACGCACGACATGCTGCGGGCCCGCACGGTCCCCGACGAGCCGAAGCTGATCGTCGGCGAGCGGGGATCCGTGGACGCCGCGCGCCTGGTCCGACGGGTGGACGCGGCGGACATCGGCGCCGACGGCGTGGAGGCGGTCGCGCGTGAGGCCGCGGAGCGCCTCGCCCCGGCCGCCGGGGTGATGGTGCAGGCGGTGTGGGTCGACGCCGGGCCCGACCGCATCGGCCGACTGGTCGTCGTGGCACACCACTTGGTGGTGGACGGGGTGTCCTGGCGGGTGCTGGTGCCGGACCTGCGGGCGGCCTGCGAGGCGGCTGCCGAAGGGCGTGCGCCGGAGCTGGAGCCGGTCGGGACGTCGTTCCGCCGCTGGGCGGAGCTGCTGGCGACCCAGGCCGTGGGCGAGCGGCGGGGCGCCGAGCTGAACGAGTGGCTCGCCCTCCTGGGGACGGAGCAAACTCCGCTCGCAGTCCGGGAGTTGGACCCCGCCATCGACACCGTACGAAGCCTGCGCCGCCGCTCGTGGACCGTACCGGCGGAGCAGGCCGAGACGCTGCTGACCCGTACCACCGTCGCGTTCCACTGCGGCATGGACGACGTGCTGCTGGCCGCCCTGGCGGGCGCCGTCACATCATGGCGGCCGGACGCCGCGACCGGGATCCTGGTCGACATCGAGGGACACGGCCGCGAGCCGCTGGACGGCGTGGAACTCTCCCGCACGGTCGGCTGGTTCACCAGCTCCCACCCCGTACGGCTGAGCACGGCGGGCGTGGACCCGGCGGAGGTCCGGGCCGGCGGGCCGGCCGCCGGAGAGCTGCTCAAAGCGACCAAGGAGCAGGTGCGCGCGGTCCCCGGCGACGGACTCGGCCACGCACTCCTGCGCCACCTCAACCCCGACACGGCCCCGGCCCTGGGCGCCCGGCCGTCCGCGCGGATCGGCTTCACCTACCTGGGACGGTTCGCCGCGGACGCGGCGGAGGGGCGGTCCGGCGGCCCCTGGCAGATGGCCGGCGGCAACGCCATCGGCGGGTCGACCGACCCGGGCACGCCCCTGCGCCACCTGCTGGACGTCGGAGCGATGGTCCGGGACACCCCGGACGGGCCCGAACTGACGCTCACGCTGCACTGGCCCGCCCCCCTGGTGCCGGACACGGAGGCCGAACGGCTCGGGCGGGCCTGGGCGGAGATGCTCCACGGCCTCGCGGACCACACCACCGCGCCCGCGTCGGGCGGACACACGCCCTCCGACTTCCCGCTCCTCGACCTCGCCCAGGACGAAGTCGATGAATTCGACCGACTCGACTGACATGGCCATCCGCCACGAACCGGCACACCGCCGCCCTGAGGAGACAGAACGATGACCCGATCCCTTGTCGAGGACGTCTGGCCGCTGTCGCCGTTGCAGGAAGGCCTGCTCTTCCACGCGGCCTTCGACGACCAGGGCCCGGACGTCTACCAGGGGCAGCGGACGCTGGAGCTGACCGGGCCGCTCGACACGGCCCGGCTGCGGACGACGTGGGAGGCGCTGCTGGCCCGGCACGGCGCGCTGCGGGCGGGCTTCCGCGGCCGCAAGTCCGGTGAGGCGGTGCAGGTCATCGCGCGCGAGGCGGCACTGCCCTGGCGTACGGAGGACCTCTCGGGCCGCGCGGAGGCCGAGGCCCTCGCCGAGGCCGAGCGGCTGGCGGCGCGCGAGCGGGCCCGGCGGTTCGACCCGGCCGTCGCACCCCTGCTGCGGCTGCTGCTGATCCGCCTCGGGGAGGAGCGCCACCGCCTGGTCCTCACCAGCCACCACGTCGTGATGGACGGCTGGTCCATGGCGGTGCTCTTCAACGAACTGCCCGCCGTCTACGCGGCGGGCGGCTCCACGCGCGGGCTCCCCAGGACGACGTCGTACCGCGAGTACCTCGCATGGCTGAGCCGCCAGGACAAGGAGGCGGCGCGCACCGCGTGGCGCGCGGAGCTCGCCGGGGCCGACGAGCCGACCCTCGTGGCACCGGCGGACCCCGCCAGGACGCCGGTCGCGCCCGAGAGCCTGGTCATCCGGCTCTCCGAAGAACTGACGCACCGCATCGGCCAGTTGGCGCGCGCCCAGGGCCTGACGGTCAACACCGTGGTGCAGGGGGCCTGGGCGCTGCTCCTCGCGCGCATGGCGGGTCGCACGGACGTCGTGTTCGGCGCGACCGTCGCCGGACGGCCCGGCGAGCTGCCCGGCGTGGAGTCGATGGTCGGCCTGTTCATCAACACGCTCCCGGTCCGCGTACCGCTCGACGGGGCGCAGCCCGTGGCCCGGATGCTCGCGGCCCTCCAGGACCGCCAGGCCGCGCTCATGGCGCACCAGCACCTCGGTCTCTCCGAGATCCAGAAGCTGGCCGGTCCCGGCGCCGTCTTCGACACGATCGTGGTGTACGAGAACTACCCGCGCCCCCCTCAGGAGGAGCCCGCCCCGGACGCGTTCACGATGCGCGCCCACGGCGAACAGGAGGCGGCGCACTATCCGCTCACGCTGGTCGTGGCCCCCGAGGGCGACCGCATGGCCGTCAAGCTCGACCACCGGCCCGACCTGTTCGACCACGCCGCGGCGGAGGCGGTCGTCGAGCGGCTGGTGCGGGTCCTGGAGCAGATGGTCGGGGATCCGTCGGTGCCGGTGGGGCGGATCGATGTGGTGGGTGGGGGTGAGCGTGCGTCGGTGGTGTCGGCGTGGAACGCGACGGCGGCGCCGGTGCCGGGTGTCTCGGTGCCGGAGCTGTTCGCGTCCCAGGTGAGGCGGGCGCCCGACGCGACGGCGATAGTCGAGGGCGAACGCACCCTTTCCTATGCCGAGTTGGCTGCCGCGTCGGGTCGTTTCGCCGCGTATCTGACGGACCTCGGGGTGGGCCGGGGCGATCGTGTCGCGGTGCTGATGGAGCGGTCGGCGGATCTGCTGGTCGCGCTGTTGGGGGTGTGGTGGGCGGGCGCGGCCTACGTTCCCGTGGACCCCGAGTACCCGGCGGAACGGGTGGCGTTCCTGCTGGTGGACTCGGCGCCGGTCGCGGTGGTCTGCTCACGGGACACGCATGCGCTGCTGCCCGAGGGCGCGGCGGCCCGGACCGTGGTCCTGGACGACGCCGACGTGACGGCCGCCGTCGCGCGATGCCCGGTGGGCGGCGTCGACGTGGGAGCGGATGACGCGGCGTACGTGATGTACACGTCCGGGTCGACGGGCGTGCCGAAAGGTGTGACCGTGCCGCACGGGAGCGTCGCGGCCCTCGTGGGCGCGCCGGGGTGGTCCATCGGTCCCGGTGACGCGGTGCTGATGCACGCGCCGCACGCCTTCGACATCTCGCTGTATGAGGTGTGGGTGCCGTTGGCGGCGGGCGGCCGGGTCGTGGTGGCCGGACCGGGCGCGGTGGACGCGCGGGACATCCGGGAGGCGGTCGCCGGAGGTGTGACGGCGGTCCATGTCACGGCCGGTCTGTTCCGGGTGCTCGCGGAGGAGTCCCCGGAGTGCTTCACCGGCCTTCGTGAGGTCCTGACCGGCGGTGACGTGGTGCCGGCCGGGGCGGTGGCACGGGTGCGGGAGGTGTGCCCCGAGGTCACGGTCCGGCACCTGTACGGGCCGACCGAGGTCACCTTGTGCACCACGTGGCATGTCCTGCCGGTGGGCGTGAGCGGCTCTGCGGTGCTGCCCATCGGGCGCCCCCTGGACAACCGGCACGTGTACGTCCTGGACGCGTTCCTGCGACCGGTGCCCCCCGGCGTCGTGGGAGAGCTGTACGCGACGGGCGCGGGTCTCGCGCAGGGCTACCTGCACCGTCCGGGCCTGACGGCGGAACGGTTCGTGCCGTGCCCGTTCGGTGCGGGGGAGCGGATGTACCGGACCGGGGATCTGGCGCGGTGGACGGCGGACGGTGAGCTGTTGTTCGTGGGGCGTGCGGACGAGCAGGTCAAGGTGCGTGGGTTCCGGGTGGAGTTGGGTGAGGTCGAGGCGGTGCTCGCCGGGCACGGGTCGGTGGGGCAGGCCGTGGTGCTGGCGCGCCAGGACGGTCCGGGGGACAGGCGGCTGGTGGCGTATGTGGTCGCGGCGGGCGAACCGGCCGTGGATACGGACGAGTTGCGTGCGTACGTCGCCGGGCGGCTGCCCGAGTACATGGTTCCTGCGGCGGTGGTCGTCCTTGATGCGTTGCCGTTGACTGTGAACGGCAAGCTGGACCGGGCCGCGCTGCCCGCGCCGGACTTCGCCGCGCGGGTGACCGGGCGTGAGCCGCGTACCGACACCGAGCGGATCCTCTGCGACGTGTTCGCCGAGGTGCTCGGTCTGGAGCGGGTCGGTGTCGAGGACGGGTTCTTCGAACTGGGCGGCGACTCGATCAGCTCCATGCAGCTGGCCTCACGGGCGCGTCGCTCGGGTCTCGTGGTGACGCCCCGGCAGGTCTTCGAGGAGAAGACCCCCGAGCGCCTCGCGCTGGTCGCGGAGACCGCGCGGAAGGCGGCCACGGACCATGACGCGGGCGCGGGCGAGGTGCCCTGGACGCCGGTGATGCGGGCGCTGGGGGAGCGGGCGGCGCGGCCCGGATTCGCGCAGTGGACAGTCGTCGGCGCCCCGCCGGATCTCGGGTTCGACGTGCTGACGGCCGGTGTCGGCGCGGTGCTCGACACGCACGGGGTGCTGCGGGCGCGTACGGCGCCCGGCGCCCAGCGGCTGGTCGTCGGCGAGCCGGGATCGGTGGACGCGTCGGTGCTGGTCACCCGTACCGAAGCGGGGGCCGGGTCGCTCGACGCGGCGGTGGAGCGTGCGGCGCGCGAGGCCGTGGACCGCCTCGACCCGGCTTCCGGCGTGATGGTCCAGGTGGTGTGGGTGGACGCGGGGCCGGCCGCGGTCGGCCGACTGGTCGTCGTCGCGCACCACTTGGTGGTGGACGGGGTGTCCTGGCGGGTGCTGGTGCCGGACCTGCGGGCGGCCTGTGAGGCGGCGGCCGAGGGGCGTGCGCCTCGGCTCGATCCGGTGCAGACGTCGTTCCGTCGCTGGGCGGAGCTGCTGGAGGCGCAGGCCGCGAGTGAGCGGCGGGTCGCCGAGCTGGATGACTGGCTGGCACTGCTGGGCGAGCCTCAAGCGCCCCTGGGCAAGCGCGCGTTGGACAGTGAGCGGGACACCGCGCGGACGCTGCGTCAACGCACCTGGGTCGTGCCGTCGGAGCAGGTGGCGGCGTTGGTGGGGCGTGTTCCGTCCGCGTATCACTGCGGGGTCGATGATGTGCTGCTCGCGGCGTTGGCGGGTGCGGTGGCGCAGTGGCGGCCCGATGGCGATGGCGGTCTCTTGGTGGATGTCGAGGGGCATGGTCGTGAGCCGCTGGAGGGTGTGGATCTGTCGCGTACGGTCGGTTGGTTCACCAGTGGGCGTCCGGTGCGGGTGAGTGCGGCCGGGGTGGATCTCGGGCAGGTGCAGGCGGGTGGTCCGGCGGCCGGGCGGTTGCTGAAGGCGGTCAAGGAGCAGGCGCGGGCGGTGCCGGGGGACGGGCTCGGGTACGGGCTCCTGCGGCACCTCAACCTCACGACGGGTCCGGCACTCGAAGCCGCCGCGAGCCCGCAGATCGGCTTCAACTACCTCGGCCGCTTCCCGGGAGGCGCCACTGCCCCCACCGCCGTCACCCCCTGGCAGACGGCCGGCGCGACCGCCATCGGCGGCTCCGTCGACCCCGACATGCCCCTGCCGCACACCCTGGAAGCGAACGTCGCCGTCCGGGACACCCCCGACGGGCCCGAACTGGAGATCAGGCTGAGCTGGCCCGGCGATGTGCTGGAGGAGGCCGACGCCGAGCGGCTCGGCAGCGCCTGGACGGCGATGCTCGCCGGGCTCGCCGCACACGCCACGCGTCCCGGCGCGGGCGGGTACAGCCCCTCCGACTTCCCGCTCCTGGACACGCTGACGCAAACCGACGTCGAGCGGCTGGAGTCGGCGGTGCCCGACCTGGCCGACGTATGGCCGCTGTCGCCGTTGCAGGAAGGGATGCTCTTCCACGCCACCTTCGACACCGAGGGTGCCGACGCCTATCAGAGCCAGCGCGTCCTCGCCGTGGACGGCCCGCTCGACGTGGCACGGCTGCGCGCCGCGTGGCAGGAACTCCCTGCACGCCACGACGCCCTGCGGGCGAGCTTCCACCGGCTCGCGTCGGGCGAGGCCGTGCAGGTCGTCGCCCAGGACGTCGAACTGCCTTGGCGCGAGGCCGACGTGTCGGATCGCACGGAGGCCGACGCGCTCGCCGAGGCCGCACGGCTCGCCGAGGACGAGGCGGCGGCGCGCCTCGATCTGTCGGCGGCCCCGCTCCTGCGGCTGCTCCTGATCCGCCTCCGCGAGGACCGGCACCACCTGGTCGTCACCAGCCACCACATCGTGGCCGACGGCTGGTCGACGCCACTCCTGCTGACCGAGGTGTCCGAGGCGTACGCGGAGGGCGGGGCGCCCCTGGCCGACGCGGCGGACTCCGTCGGCGCCCGCCCGTCCGCCTCCCGGCCGGCACCGGCGTCCTACGGGGACTACCTCGCGTGGCTGCACCGGCAGGACAAGGAGGCCGCACGGGCCGCGTGGCGGGCCGAGCTCGCCGGGGCCGACGAGCCGACCCTCGTCGCCCCCGCGGACCTCGGCGGCACGCCCGTCCCGCCCGAGGAGCGCTCGCTGCGCCTCTCCGAGAAGACGACGCGCGCCGTCACCGAACTCGCCCGTGCCCAGGGCCTGACGGTGAACACGGTCGTGCAGGGCGCGTGGTCGCTGGTCCTCGCGCGCCTCGCCCGCCGCACGGACGTGGTGTTCGGCACCACCGTGGCGGGACGGCCGCCGGAGCTGCCCGGTGTGGAATCGATGATCGGCCTGTTCATCAACACACTGCCGGTGCGCGTGCGGCTCGACGCGCGGGAGCCGGTGCTCACGATGCTCACGCGGCTGCAGGAACGCCAGACCGCGCTCATGCCCCACCAGCACACCGGCCTCACGGAGATCCAGGCGGTCGGCGGGGCGGGCGCCACGTTCGACACCATGCTGATGTTCGAGAACTACCCGCGCAGCACACCCCTGCTCCCCGGCCCCGCCGCCCACGGCGGCGGAGTCGCCCTCGCCCAGGTGGGAAGCCGGCTGGGCACCCACTACCCGCTGGCCGTCGGTGTCGTCCCCGACGACCGCCTCGGCATCCGCCTGACCTACCGCCCGGACGTCTTCGACGCGCGGCGGGTCCTCCAGGTGGGCAGGCAGCTCGCCCGTGTCCTCGACCGGCTCGCGGCCGACCCGGCCCTGAGGGTCGGCGACATCGACGTACTGGAGGCGGGCGAGCGCGCCACCGTGGTCGAGCGGTGGAACGCCACCGACCGGCCCGTGCCCACCGGCACCCTCGGCGAACTCTTCGACGCGCAGGCGCGGCGCACCCCGGACGCCGCCGCCGTGATCGCCGAGGACCTGCGGTGGACGTACGCGGAGCTGGGCGGCGCAGCCGACCGGGTGGCCCACGAGCTGTCGACGCGCGGCGTGGGCCGCGGCGACCTGGTCGGGGTGGTGATGGAACGCTCGGCCGAGGTGGTCGCGGTCCTGCTGGGCGTGGCCAAGGCGGGCGCGGCCTTCGTGCCGCTGGACCCGGCGTATCCCGCCGAGCGCGTCGCGGGCGTGCTAGCCGACGCCGAACCCGCGCTGGTGGTCTGCACGGCCACGACCGAACCCGTCCTTCCGGTGGGCGTGCCCCGCTGGGTGCGGGACGCCCCCGAGACGGTCACGGCACTGGCGGGACGGACGCGCCGGGCCGCGGACGCCGGGAGCCGCGTGGCCGACCCGGCGTACGTGATCTACACCTCCGGGTCGACGGGCACGCCGAAGGGCGTCGTGGTCACCCACGCGGGCCTCGGCAACCTGGCGGCCGGACAGATCGAACGCTTCGCCGTACGTCCCGACTCGCGCGTCCTGCAACTGGCGTCGTGGAGCTTCGACGCCGCCGTCTCCGAGATGTGCATGGCGCTGCTTTCGGGCGCGGCTCTCGTCGTGGCCCCGGCGGACCGGCTGCCCCCGCACGCCGAACTCGCGGACGTGGCAGCCGAGTTCGACGTGACGCACATGACGGTGCCGCCATCGGTCCTGGCGACGGTGGACGCGCTGCCGGACACCGTGGAGACGCTGGTCGTGGCCGGCGAGGAGTGCCCGCCGTGGCTGGCCGACCGCTGGTCGGACCGCCGTCTCGTCAACGCGTACGGCCCGACAGAGGTGACCGTCTGCGCCGCGATGAGTGAGCCCCTGGGCGCGGTCGGCGACGGCCCGGTGCCGGTCGGCCGTCCGCTGGTCAACACGCGGGCCTATGTCCTGGACGACTTCCTGAGGCCGGTCGCCCCCGGAACCGTCGGCGAGCTGTACGTCGTCGGGCCGGGCCTGGCGCGCGGCTACCTCCACCGGCCGGACCTGACGTCCCAGCGATTCGTGCCGTGCCCGTTCGCTGCGGGGGAGCGGATGTACCGGACCGGGGATCTGGCGCGGTGGACGGCGGACGGTGAGCTGTTGTTCGTGGGGCGTGCGGACGAGCAGGTCAAGGTGCGTGGGTTCCGGGTGGAGTTGGGTGAGGTCGAGGCGGTGCTCGCCGGGCACGGGTCGGTGGGGCAGGCCGTGGTGCTGGCGCGCCAGGACGGTCCGGGGGACAGGCGGCTGGTGGCGTATGTGGTCGCGGCGGGCGAACCGGCCGTGGATACGGACGAGTTGCGTGAGTATGTCGCCGGGCGGCTGCCCGAGTACATGGTCCCGGCGGCGGTGGTCGTCCTTGATGCGCTGCCGTTGACCGTGAACGGCAAGCTGGACCGGGCCGCGCTGCCCGCGCCGGACTTCGCCGCGCGGGTGACGGGGCGTGAGCCGCGTACTGACACCGAGCGCATCCTGTGCGAGCTGTTCGCCGACGTCCTGGGGCTGGAGCGGGTCGGTGTCGAGGACGGGTTCTTCGAGCTGGGCGGCGACTCGATCAGCTCCATGCAGCTGGCCTCGCGCGCCCGGCAGGCGGGCCTGGTCCTCACACCCCGGCAGGTCTTCGAGGAGAAGACCCCCGAGCGCCTCGCGCTGGTCGCGGCGGCGGCCGGGCAGGAGGCCGTGGCGGACGACATCGGCGTGGGGGAACTGCCCTGGACGCCGGTGATGCGGGCGTTCGGGGAGCGCGCCACGGGTGCCGGGTTCGCGCAGTGGACGGTGCTGGGCGCCCCGGCCGGTCTCGGCCTGGGCACGCTGGCCTCGGGGCTCGGTGCCCTCCTCGACGCCCACGACATGCTGCGGGCCCGCACGCTGCCCGGCGACGCGAGGCTGGTCGTCGGAGAGCGCGGAACCGTGGACGCGTCGGCGCTGGTGACGCGCGTCGAGGCGGTGCCCGCGGAAGTGGACGAGGTCGCGGAACGGGCCGCGCGCGAGGCCGTGGGGCACCTGGACCCGGCTTCCGGGGCGATGGTGCGGGCGGTCTGGGTCGACGCCGGACCGGACCACGTCGGCCGACTGGTCCTGGTGGCCCACCACTTGGTGGTGGACGGGGTGTCCTGGCGGGCGCTGGTGCCGGACCTGCGGGCGGCCTGTGAGGCGGCGGCCGACGGTCGTGTGCCGGAGCTGGAGCCGGTGGGAACGTCGTTCCGTCGCTGGGCGGAGCTGCTGGAGGCGCAGGCCGAGAGTGAGCGGCGGGTCGCCGAGCTGGACGACTGGCTGGCGTTGCTGGGCGAGAACCAAACCCTGCTGACCGAGCGGGCGTTGGACCCGCATCGGGACACCGCGCGGACCCAGCGACGCAGGTCATGGACGGTGCCGTCGGAGCAGGCGGCGGCGCTGGTGGGGCGTGCTCCGTCCGCGTATCACTGCGGGGTCGATGATGTGCTGCTCGCGGCGTTGGCGGGTGCGGTGGCGCAGTGGCGGCCGGGTGCCGACTCCGACCTCTTGGTCGACATCGAGGGGCATGGTCGCGAGCCGCTGGAGGGCGTTGATCTCTCCCGGACGGTCGGTTGGTTCACCAGTGGGCGTCCGGTGCGGGTGAGTGCGGCCGGGGTGGATCTCGCGCAGGTGCAGGCGGGTGGTCCGGCGGCTGGGCGGTTGCTGAAGGCGGTCAAGGAGCAGGCGCGGGCGGTGCCGGGGGACGGGCTCGGGTACGGGCTGTTGCGGCACCTCAACCTCACGACGGGGCCGGCACTCGAAGCCGCCCCGAGCCCGCAGATCGGCTTCAACTACCTCGGCCGCTTCCCGGGAGGCGGCACCGCCACCACCGCCGTCACCCCCTGGCAACCCGCCGGTGAGTCCGCGATCGGTGCCTCGGTCGACCCCGACATGCCCGCGCCCCACGTCCTGGAGGCCGGGGCCGCGGTGCGGGACACCCCGGACGGGCCCGAGCTGACGATCACCCTCAGCTGGCCCGGCGATGTGCTGGAGGAGGGCGACGCCGAGCGGCTCGGCAGCGCCTGGACGGCGATGCTCGCCGGGCTCGCCACGCACAGCGCGGGTCCCGGCGCGGGCGGGCACAGCCCCTCCGACTTCCCGCTCCTGGACACGCTGACACAGGACGCCGTCGAGGAGCTGGAGTCGGCGGTGCCCGACCTGGCCGACGTATGGCCGCTGTCGCCATTGCAGGAAGGCATGCTCTTCCACGCCACGTACGACGACGCCGCACCGGACGTCTACGAGGGCCAGCGGGCCCTGGCCCTGGAAGGGCCGCTCGACGCGGGCGTGCTGCGCGCCGCGTGGGAGACCGTGCTGCGCAGGCACGCGATCCTGCGGACGAGCTTCCACCGGCCGGCGTCGGGCGAGGCCGTGCAGGTCGTCGCCCGGGACGTCGAACTGCCCTGGCGCGAGGCGGACTTGTCGGACCGTACGGAGGCCGACGCGCTCGCCGAGGCCGCACGGCTCGCCGAGGACGAGCGGGCGGAACGGATCGACGTCACCCGCGCGCCGCTCCTGCGGCTGCTCCTGCTCCGCTTCGCAGAGCACCGGCACCGCCTGGTCATCACCAGCCACCACATCACGATGGACGGCTGGTCCCTGCCCGTCCTCATCGGCGACCTCCAGGCGGCCTTCCGCCTGCACACCACCGGCGGCGACCCGCGGGAGCTGCCGGCGGTGACGTCCTACCGGGACTACCTGGCCTGGCTGAACCGGCAGGACCGGCAGGAGGCGCGGGGCGCCTGGCGGGCCGAGCTCGCCGGTCTCGACGGACCGACGCTCGTCGTGCCCGCCGATACGGTACGGGTGCCGATGGTGCCCGACCGGATCCGGTTCGCGTTCTCCGAGGACGTGTCGCGCGGGGTCGCCGAGCTGGCCCGGAGCCACGGCCTCACGGTCAACACGGTGGTCCAGGGCGCGTGGGCGCTGCTCCTCGCGCGGCTCGCCGGGCGCACCGACGTGGTGTTCGGCGCGACCGTGGCGGGGCGGCCCACGGACCTGCCCGGTGCCGAATCGGCGATCGGCCTGTTCATCAACACCCTGCCCGTGCGCGTACCGCTGAGGGCCGGCCAGCCGGTCGCCGACCTGCTGGCCGAACTCCAGGAACGACAGGTCGCACTGATGGCCCATCAGCACATGGGACTGAGCGACATCCATCAACTCGCGCGCGCCGGTGCGGTGTTCGACACCCTCGTGGTCTACGAGAACTATCCCCACCCGCCCGCCGCCGCCCCGGGCCCCGACTCCCTGCGCATCCGCCCCGACGGAGAACCGCAGGACATGGGCCACTATCCGCTGACCTTCGTCGTGTCGCCCGGGGAGCGCATGCGGGGCGACTTCGTCTTCCGGCCCGACGTCTGCGACCGGGACCGCGCCGAGGACCTGGTCGCCTCGCTGGTACGGATCTTCGAGCAGCTCGTCGCGGACCCGTCGGCGCCCGTGGGCCGGGTGGACGCCGTGCCCGGCGCCGGACGCGAGCTCGTCGTAGGGGAATGGAACCGGACGGGGGATCCGGCGGCGGCAGTTGCCCCGCTGCCCGAGCTGTTCGCCCGGCAGGCTGAGGTCTCGCCCGACGCCGTGGCGCTGGTCGAGGGCGAACAGGCCCTTTCCTACGCTGAGGTGGCGGATCGTGCCGGGCGGCTCGCGCGGCACCTGATACGGGCCGGGGTCGGCCCGGAGCGCCGGGTGGCCGTCGTCGGGGAGCGCTCGGCGGACATGGTCTGCTCGCTCCTCGCGGTGTCGATGGCCGGCGGTGTGTTCGTGCCGGTGGACGCCGGATATCCGGCGGAGCGTGTCGCCTACGTGCTCGCCGACACCGACCCGGCGGTCGTCGTCTGCACCGAACGGTCGAGGGCCGCTGTGCCCGCCGGATTCACCGGCCGCGTCGTCGTCACGGACGACCCGCGCACGGCGGACGAGGTGCGCCGCCGGGCAGGCGGCCCGGTGCGGGACGAGGAGCGCGCGGCGCCGCTGGCGGTGGCCAACGCCGCGTACGTCATCCACACCTCGGGCTCGACGGGCACCCCCAAGGGCGTCGTGGTCACCCACGCCGGGCTCGGGAACCTCGCGCGGGCGCAGATCGACCGCTTCGGGGTGACGGCTCGGGCGCGGGTGCTGCAGTTCGCGTCACTGAGCTTCGACGCGGCGGTCTCCGAACTGTGCATGGCGTTCCTGTCGGGCGGTGCGCTGGTCGTGGCGGGCCCCGACGACCTGCCGCCGCGGGTGTCGCTGGACGAGGCGCTGCGCCGGTCGGGGGCGAGCCATGTGACCGTGCCGCCGAGCGTCCTCGCGGCCGAGGACGAGCTGCCGCGGGCGCTCGAGACCCTGGTGGTGGCGGGCGAGGCCTGCCCGCCGGGGCTCGTCGACCGCTGGGCGCGCGGGCGGCGCATGGTGAACGCCTACGGGCCCACCGAGACGACGGTGTGTGCCGCGATGAGCGAGCCGCTGGCGCCCGGCAGGGACACGGTGCCGCTCGGGCGGCCGACGGCGAACGTACGGGTGTTCGTCCTGGACGAGTTCCTGCTGCCCGCACCGCCCGGCGTGGCGGGGGAGCTGTACGTCGCCGGGGCCGGGCTCGCGCGCGGCTACCTCGGACGCGCGGGTCTCTCGGCGGAGCGGTTCGTGGCCTGCCCGTTCGGCGCGGGCGAACGGATGTACCGCACCGGGGACGTGGCACGGTGGACGCGCGAGGGCGAGCTGCTCTTCGTCGGCCGCGCCGACGACCAGGTCAAGATCCGCGGCCACCGCGTCGAGCCCGGGGAGATCGAGGCGGTCCTCACCGCGCACCCGGACGTCGTGCAGGCCGTGGTCGTCGCCCGCCAGGACCGCGCCGACGGCAGCCGGCTCGTCGCGTACGTCGTCCCGGACCCCGCGCGGCAGCCCGCCGACGCACCCGCCGGGGACGACCGGTCGGCGGTCGGTCTCGCCGCCGCGCTCCCCGCGTACGTACGCGAGCGACTGCCCGACCACATGGTGCCGGCACTCTGCGTACCGCTGGAGCGGCTGCCGCTGACCCCCAACGGCAAGGTCGACCGGGCCGCGCTGCCCGCGCCCGACTTCACCGGGCGCGTCACGGGCGCCGGGCCGCGCACGGAGACCGAGCGGATCCTGTGCGAGCTGTTCGCCGAGGTCCTCGGCCTGGCACGGGTCGGCGTCACGGACGGCTTCTTCGAGCTGGGCGGCGACTCGATCATGTCGATGCAGCTCGCGTCCCGCGCGCGCAGGGCGGGGCTGCTCCTGACGTCGCGGCAGGTCTTCGAGGAGAAGACCCCCGAACGCCTGGCGACGGTCGCAAGGCCCGCCGAGGCCGCTGCCGTCGTCGACGACGTCGGTGTCGGCGAGGTGCCCTGGACGCCGGTCATGCGGGCGCTGGGCGAACGGGCCGCGCGCCCCGGGTTCGCGCAGTGGGTGGTCCTCGGCGCCCCCGACGCGCTCGGCCTCGACGTCCTGGCGGCGGGGCTCGGCGCGGTGCTCGACACGCACGACATGCTGCGGGCCCGCACGGTCCCCGGCGAGCCGAGGCTGGTCGTCGGCGAGCGGGGCACGGTGGACGCCCGGAGCCTGGTGGCGCGCGTCGACGCGGCGCACGCGGACGCCGACGCCTCCCTGGACGAGATCGCGGGACGCGCGGCGCGCGAGGCCGTCACCCGCCTCGACCCGGCCGCGGGCGTGCTGGTGCAGGCCGTGTGGGTCGACGCGGGCCCCGGGCGCACCGGCCGCGTCGTGCTCGTGGCGCACCACATGGTGGTCGACGGGGTGTCCTGGCGGGTGCTCGCACCCGACCTGCGGGCGGCCTGCGAGGCGGCGGCCGCCGGTCGGGCGCCCGAGCTGGAGCCGGTGGGGACCTCCTTCCGGCGCTGGGCGGAACTGCTCACGGCCGAGGCCGCCGGCGAGCGGCGGACCGCCGAGCTCGACGACTGGCTCGCTCTGCTCGGCAAGCCCCAACCACCGCTCGGGCAGCGCGAGCTGAACCCCGGCCTGGACACCGTGCGCACCTTGCGGAACCGGACCTGGGAGGTGCCGCCGGAGCAGGCGGCCACCCTGGTGGGCAAGGCCCCGGCCGCCTTCCACTGCGGCGTCGACGACGTGCTGCTCGCGACGCTCGCGGGTGCCGTCGGGCACTGGCGGCCCGGCGCCGCCGCCGATCTCCTGGTCGACGTCGAGGGCCACGGCCGCGAACCCCTCCAGGGCGTGGATCTGCTGCGGACGGTCGGCTGGTTCACCAGCGTGCGGCCGGTCCGGCTGGACGTGACCGGTGCTCACTTGGACGGCGCTATGGCCGGTGAGGGGGCTGCGGGTAGCTTGGTGAAGGCCGTCAAGGAACAGGCACGGGCCGTGCCGGGCGACGGCCTCGGACATGAACTGCTGCGCCATCTCAACCCGGTGACGGGGCCGGTCCTGGAGGCCGCGCCGGCCGCGCAGATCGGCTTCAACTACCTGGGCCGGTTCGCGGCGGGCGGCGGCGCGGGCGGCACCGGCGACGGGGGCCGGGTCGGACCGTGGCAGCCGGCCGGCGAGAGCGCGATCGGCGGCTCCGTCGACCTGGGCATGCCCGCCACGCATGTGCTGGACGCGGCCGCCGTGGTCCGGGACACCGCCGAAGGGCCCGTACTGACGATCACTCTGAGCTGGGCGAGTCGGCTGCTGGAGGAGGCCGAGGCCGAACGGCTCGGCGACACCTGGCTGCGGATGCTGACCGGCCTCGCAGGCCACACCGACGACCCCACGGCAGGCGGACACACCCCGTCCGACTTCCGCCTCCTCGACCTCGCCCAACACCAGATCGACGAACTCGAAGCCGGATTCGCCGGCGAGTAGCCAAAGCCGTCAGGCACCAGACGTTGTGAGCCGACAGGCACAAAGCCGTTGTGAGGAGACAGAACGATGACCCGACCCCGATCCCTCGTCGAGGATGTGTGGCCCCTCTCGCCGTTGCAGGAGGGGATGCTGTTCCACGCCTCCTTCGACGACCAGGGCCCGGACGTCTACACCGTGCAGTCGGCAGTGGACGTCAACGGCCCGGTGGACACGGGTCGGCTGCGGACGTCGTGGGAGGCACTCCTCGCCCGGCACGCCGCGCTGCGCGCCTGCTTCCGGCCGGTCACCGGCGCGCACATGGTGCAGGTCATCCCGCGCGAGGTCGCGCTGCCCTGGCAGGAGGCGGACGTCTCCGGTCTGCCGGAGGCCGAGGCCCTTGCGCTCATCGACCGGCTCGCGGCGCAGGAGCGCGCCGAGCGCTTCGACCTCGCGGTCCCGCCACTGCTGCGGATCCTGCTGATCAGGATGGGCGAGCGCCGCTACCGGCTCGTCATGACGCTCCATCACATCCTGTTGGACGGTTGGTCGATGCCCGTCCTGCTGGGCGAGCTGGAGGCGACGTACGCGGCGGGCGGCAGCACCGCGGGACTGCGGCGCGTGGCACCGTACGGCGAGTACGTGGCCTGGCTCGGACGGCAGGACAAGGAAGCGGCGTCGGCCGCCTGGCGGGCGGAGCTGGCCGGGGCCGAGGGATCGACGCTCGTGGCACCGGCCGACCCGGGCCGCACCCCGCTCCTGCCCGACCAGGTGCACAGCGCCGTCTCCAAGGAACTCTCCGACTCGCTTGCGGAGTTGGCCCGTGATCGGGGCCTCACGCTGAACACGGTGGTCCAGGGCGCCTGGGCGCTGCTCCTGGCCCGTCTCGCGGGGCGCACAGACGTCGTGTTCGGCTCGACCGTCGCCGGACGTCCCGCCGAACTGCCGGGCGTGGAATCGATGGTCGGCCTCTTCATCAACACACTGCCGGTCCGGGTGAGCCTCGACGGCGGCCGGACGGTCGCCGAGCTGCTGACGCGACTCCAGGAAAGCCAGTCCGCTCTGATAGCCCATCAGCACGTCGGCCTCGCCGAGGTGCAGAAGCTCGCGGGCGCCGCGGCCGTCTTCGACACGCTCGTCCTGTACGAGAACTACCCCCTGCCTCCGCAGGGCCCCGCCCCCGGCCCCGACGCCGTGACCCTCAGCCCGGCGGGCGCCTCGCGGGACGCCTCGCACTACCCGCTCACGCTCGTCGCCGTGCCCGGCGGCGACCGGATGCGCTTCAAACTGGACTACCGGCCCGACCTGTTCGACCGGAACGCGGCGGAGACGATCGTCCGGCGGTTCCTCCAGGTCCTGGAGCGGATCGCCGCCGAGCCCGCGGCCCGCGTCGGCGACATCGACGTACTCGACGCCACCGAGCGGTCCCACGTGGTGGAGCGGTGGAACGCCACCGAGCAGCCCGTGGAGACGGCCTCGGTCGTGACGGCGTTCGAGCAGTGGGCGGCCCGGACGCCCGACACGGTCGCGGTGCGCTGCGGCGCCGACGCCCTGTCCTACGGCGCGCTGGAGGCGCGGGCGAACCGGCTCGCCCGGCACCTGACGGCGCTCGGCGTCGGACGCGAACGCAGGGTGGGCCTCTGCCTGCCGCGCGGCATCGACATGGTCGTGGCGGAACTCGCCGTGTGGAAGGCGGGCGGCGCGTTCGTCCCGCTCGACCCCGCCCACCCGGCGGACCGCCTCGCCCACGTGATCACCGACAGCGGCGCGGACGTGGTGCTCGGCACCGGCGAGTCGCTGGCCGACGTGCCGGTCGGCGCCGCGCGCGTCGTGCGCCTGGACGACGAGGAGACCGCGCGGGAGATCGCGGACCGGTCCCCGGCCGCGCCGGACGCGACCGTCCTGCCCGATCAACTCGCCTACGTCATCTACACCTCCGGCTCCACCGGCCGCCCCAAGGGCGTGGCCCTCGCCCACCACGGCGTCGCCAACCTCGCCGAGGCCATGCGGCCCGCGCTCGACCTGAACGCCGGCACGGTCATGCTCCAATACGCGTCCTTCAGCTTCGACGGATCCGTCCTCGACATCGCCGTCACCCTCGCCGCCGGCGGCACCCTCGCCATCGCCTCGGCCGAGGAGCGCACCGAGCCCGCGGCGCTCACCGGCATGATCCGTGCCGCGGGCGTCGAGGCGGCCAGCGTCGTGCCGTCGGTGCTGCGGGCCCTGGACCCGGACGACGTACCCGGCATCCGCAACTGGGTGCTCGGCGGCGAGTCGCTGAGCGCCGACCTCGCCAGCCGCTGGACCGCGCGGACCCGCGTGTGGAACACCTACGGCCCCACCGAGGCGACCGTCATGGCCACCGTCGGCCCGGTCGCCCCCGGAACCCGTGCCCAGGACGAGCCGCCGCCCATCGGACGCCCCCTGGCCAACATGCGCACCTATGTCCTCGACGGCTTCCTGCGGCCGGTGCCGCCCGGCGTCACCGGCGAGCTGTACGTCGCCGGGCCCGGGGTGGCGCGCGGCTACGCGGGACGGCCCGACCAGACGGCCGAGCGGTTCGTGGCCTGCCCGTTCGGCGAGGGCGGGCGGATGTACCGGACCGGGGACCTGGCCCGGTGGACGGACGACGGGCAGCTGGTGTTCGCGGGACGCGCCGACGAGCAGGTCAAGCTGCGCGGCTTCCGCGTGGAGCCCGGGGAGATCGAGGCGGTGCTCGCCGCGCACGCGACGGTGGCGCAGGTGGCGGTGCTCGCCCGCGACGACGGCCCCGGCGACAAGCAGCTGGTCGCCTACGTCGTGCCCGCCACGGACACCGCGGAAGGACCCGTCGACGCCGAGGCGCTGCGCACGTACGCCGGTGCCCGCCTGCCCGACTACATGGTCCCGGCGAGCGTCGTCGTCCTCGACGCGCTGCCGCTCACCGTGAACGGCAAGCTCGACCGGGCCGCCCTGCCCGCGCCCGAGCACGCCGTGCCCGGCGGCAGGGACCCGCGCACGCCCGTCGAGGCGGTCCTGTGCGACGTGTTCGCCGAGGCGCTCGGCATCGAACGGGTCGGCGCCGAGGACTCGTTCTTCGCGCTCGGCGGCGACTCGATCCTGTCGATGATGCTGGTGTCCGGCGCCCGCCGCGCGGGTCTGGCGATCACCGCGCGCCAGGTCTTCGAGCACCGCACCCCCGCCGCCCTCGCGCTCGTCGCCCTCCCCACGGACGGCGCGGCCACCACCGGCGGCGACCCCGGGACCGGCGAGGTGCCGCTGACCCCGGTGATGCACGAACTGATCGGGCGCGTCGGCGTCGACCACGTCGGCCGGGTCGTCCAGTCCGCCGTCGTCGAGGCCCCGGCCGGGCTGCGCCAGGAGACCCTCGCCGAGGCGGTGCGCGCGGTCGTCGACCACCACGACATCCTGCGCGCACGCCTGGAGACGGAGCCGCCGCGGCTCGTCGTGTCCGGCCCCGGCACCGCCCCGGCCGGAGCGTGGGTGCGCCGGGTCGACGCGGCCTCGGTGCCCGCCGACGAACTGCCCCGCGCGATCGCCGAGCAGACCGGGCAGGCCGTGGAGCGGCTCGACCCGCGCTCCGGCGTCATGCTCCAGGTCGTCTGGTTCGACCTGGGCCCGGGCACCCCCGGACGCCTGCTGCTCGTCGTCGACCACCTCGTCGTCGACGCGGTGTCGTGGCGGGTCCTGCTGCCGGACCTCCAGCAGGCCTGCGCCGCGCTCGCCGCCGCCCGCAAGCCCGAACTGGAGCCGGTCCCGACCTCGTTCCGACACTGGGCACGCGCCCTGGCCCAGCAGGCGGTCAGCGCGGAACGCACGGCGGAGCTGCCCCGGTGGACCGAACTGCTCCAGGGCCCCGACCCGTATCTCACCGACGAGCCGGCCGACCCGGCCCGCGATGTCGCCGCGACCGTGCGGCGGGTCTCCGCGACCCTGTCCGCTGACGTCACCGCGGCCCTGCTGACCCGCCTGCCCGCCGCGTACCACGCGGGCGTCGACGACGTGCTCCTGACCGGCCTCGCCGCCGCCGTCGCGCGCCGGCGGGACGGCGCGGAGGGCGGCTTCCTGGTGGACGTGGAGGGCCACGGCCGGGTCGAGCTGTCCGAGGGCATGGACCTGTCCAGGACCGTCGGCTGGTTCACCGGCACGCACCCGGTGCGGCTCGACGTGGGCACACCCGACTTCGAGGACTTCCTGACCGGCGGCCCGGACGCGGGCGAGGCCCTGAAGCGGGTCAAGGAGCAGCTGCGGGCGGTGCCCGGCGACGGCCTCGGGTACGGCCTGCTGCGCCACCTCAACGACGAGACCGGGCAGCGGCTCGCCGCCCTGCCCTCGGCACAGATCGGCTTCACCTACCTCGGCAGGGTCCCCGGCGCACCGGTCGACGACGACCGGGCCACGGCGGCCGGAGGGCCGGACGGCGGACTCCCGGTCGCCCACCCGCTGGAGGCCGTCGGTGCCGTCCACGACGTCGCCGGGGGCCCGCGGCTCACGCTGAGCCTGGCCTGCCCCGAGCACCTCCTGGACGAGAGCGCCGCCCGCGCCCTGGTCGAGGGCTGGGCCCAGTTGCTGGCAGGCCTGGCCGTCCACGCGGACGACGGCGCCGCGGGCGGCTACACCCCCTCCGACTTCCCGCTGGTCACGCTCACCCAGCAGCAGGTCGAGAAGCTGGAGAACGCGGCACCCGGCCTGGCCGACATCTGGCCGCTCTCGCCGCTGCAGGAAGGCCTCCTGTTCCACTCGATGTTCGCCGACCAGGGCCCGGACGTGTACGTGGAGCAGATGATCCTCGGCCTGGAAGGGGAGCTGGACACCGAAGTCCTGCGCGCCTCCTGGCAGTCGGTCCTCGACCGGCACGCCAGCCTGCGCGTCGGCTTCCGGCAGGTGGCCGGATCCGGACAGGCCGTCCAGATCGTCATGCCCAGGGCCGAACTGCCGTGGCGCGAGGAGGACCTGTCCGGCTTCGACGAGGAGGCGGCCTGGGAGGAATCGGAGCGCATCGGCAAGGAGGAGCGCGACAAGGGCTTCGACCTGGCCAAGCCGCCGCTCGTGAAGGTGCTGCTCGTCAAGACGGGCGAGAACCGCCACCGCATGATGGTGACGCTGCATCACATCGTCCTGGACGGCTGGTCGCTGCCGGTCCTGCGGCGCGAGCTGTGGGCCTGCTACGAGGCCGGGGGCAGCGCCGGCGGCCTGCCCGCGGTGACCCCCTACCGGGACTATCTGGCCTGGCTGGGCCGGCAGGACAAGGCGGCGGCGCAGGAGGCGTGGCGCGAGGAGCTGGCCGGGGCCGACGAGCCGACGCTCGTCGTGCCGATCACGCCGGGCACCACCGTCGCGCCGGACGGCGACTCCGAGGAGGTCTTCGCCGTGGCGGGCCCCGCGCTCGACGCCGCGCTCGGCGAGCTCACCCGCGCCCACGGCGTCACGCTCAACACCGTCGTCCAGGCCGCCTGGGCCATGGTCATCGGCCAGCTGGCCGGGCGCCAGGACGTGGTGTTCGGCGCCTCCGTGGCGGGCCGCCCCGCGGATCTGCCGGGCATGGAGGACATGCTCGGGCTGTTCATCAACACCGTGCCGGTACGGGTGCGGTTCGACGCCCCGCAGAGCGTCGCCGAGGTCCTCGCGGACGTCCAGGCCCGCCAGTCGGCGCTGATGGACCACCAGTACCTGAGCCTGGGCGACATCCAGCGGACCGCGGGACCGGGCGCGACCTTCGACTCCCTCATGGCGTTCGAGAGCTTCCCCTCGGGGACCGACGCGCCGGCGCGGTCCGGCGAGGGCAGCAGGGAGGCCGAGCCCGCCGGACTGCGCTTCACCGAGGCCGGGATGCGCGAGTCCATCAACTACCCGCTCGGGCTCGTCGTGGACCCGCTCGGCGGACTGCGGATGCGGCTGACGTACCGGTCCGACATCTTCGACGAGCGCACGGCCCGCGCGCTGCTCGACCGGCTGCTGCGGGCGCTGCGCCAGATGGCGGCCGACCCCCGGCTGCCCGTCAGCGGCATCGAGCTGTCGGCCGACGCCGAACGTGCACTGGTGACCAAGGCCTGGAACGCGACGGCGGCGACCGTCCCGGACGGCCTGCTGCCCGAGCTGTTCGAGGAGCGGGCGCGCCGGGCCCCCGACGCGGTGGCGGTGCGGTGCGGCGACGACGCCGTGTCGTACGGAGAGCTGGAGGAGCGGGCGAATCGTCTGGCCCGGTACCTCCGCGGTCTGGGGGTCGGTCGTGAGGCGCGGGTGGGTCTGTGCCTGCCGCGTGGGGTCGACATGGTGGTCGGCGAGTTGGCGGTGTGGAAGGCGGGCGGTGCGTTCGTGCCGTTGGACCCGGAGTATCCGGCGGACCGTCTGGGCTATGTGATCGCCGACAGCGGTGCGGACGTCGTGCTGGGCGCCGGTGGGACGCTGGCCGAGGTGTCGGTGGGGGAGGCGCGTGTCGTCCTGCTGGACGATGCGGGGACGGTGGCGGCGCTGGTGGCCGAGTCCGCCGAGCGGCTGGACACGCGCATCCTGCCGGATCAACTGGCGTATGTGATCTATACGTCGGGGTCGACGGGCCGCCCGAAGGGTGTGGCCGTCGCCCACGGCGGGGTGGCGAATCTGGCCGAGGTGATGCGGCCCGCCCTCGGGGTCGCCGAGGGGGTGACCGTCCTCCAGTTCGCGTCGTTCAGCTTCGACGCGGCGGTGCTGGACGTGGCCGTCACCCTGGCCGCCGGCGGAACCCTGGCCATCGCCTCGGGGCAGGAGCGGGCCGAGCCCGGCGCCCTGGCGGAGATGATCGAGCACGCGGGCGTGAGCACGGCGAGCGTCGTGCCCTCCCTCCTGGGGCTGCTGGACGCCGACGACGTGACCGGCGTGGGCAACTGGGTCCTCGGCGCCGAACTCCTGACCGCCGACCTCGCCAGTCGCTGGACCCCGCAGGCGAAGGTCTGGAACACCTACGGCCCGACCGAGGCGACCGTGATGGCCACCGCAGGACCGGTGGACGCCGACATCAGGTCGGAGCACCAGCCGCCGCCGATCGGACGCCCGCTGGGCAACGTACGCACGTACGTGCTGGATGCCTTCTTGCGTCCGGTGGCGCCGGGTGTGGTCGGTGAGGTCTACATCGCCGGGGCCGGGTTGGCGCGGGGGTATGTGGGGCGCCCGGATCTGACGGCCGAGCGGTTCGTGGCCTGCCCGTTCGGCGAGGGCGGGCGGATGTACCGGACCGGGGACCTGGCCCGGTGGACCCTCGACGGGGAGTTGCTGTTCGCGGGGCGGGCCGACGACCAGGTCAAGATCCGCGGGTTCCGCGTGGAGCTGGGCGAGGTCGAAGCGGTCCTCGTCTCGCATCCGGCGGTCCGGCAGGCCGTGGCGATCGTGCGCGAGGACCGGCCGGGCGAGCGGCGCCTCATCGGCTACGTCGTCCCGGACGCCGAGGACACGGAGGTGGACGTCGACGCCGTCCGCGAGCACCTGGCCGGCGCGCTGCCGGACTACATGGTCCCCGTCGCCGTCGTCGTCCTGGAGAAGCTGCCGCTGACCCGCAACGGCAAGGTCAACCGCAGGGCGCTGCCCGCACCGGACTTCGCGGGCCGCGTCTCCGGACGCGAACCGGAGAACGAGACCCAGGCCAGGCTCTGCGCGCTCTTCGCGGAGATCCTGGACCTCGAACGGGTGGGCATCGACGACAACTTCTTCGACCTGGGCGGCGACTCGGGGCTCGCGATGCGCCTCGCCGCGCGGGTCCGCGAGGAGTTCGGCGCCGAACTGAGCATGCGGCGCTTCTTCGGCGCCTCCACGCCGCTCGGCGTCGCCAGGCTGCTGACCTCCAAGGAACTCCCGGAGCTGCGGCCCGTCGACCACCCCGACGACATCCCCGCCACGGCGGCCCAGACCCGCACCTGGCGGCTCGAACAGGACGACCCCGGCTCGGCGGCCCGGCGGACCTCCGTCGCGCTGCGCCTCAACGGCAGGCTCGACCGCGTGGCGCTTGAGGCGGCGCTGGGCGACGTCGCCGCGCGCCACGACATCCTGCGCTCGGTCTTCGCGGACACCGGACGCGACGAGGTGTGCCAGCGCGTCCTCGACCTCGACGCGGCCCGGCCCGCGCTGCCGGTGACACCGGTGACCGAGGAGGACCTGCCGGGCCTGCTGACCGACCACGCCGGACACGAGTTCGACCTCGCCCGGGAGACCCCCTGGACGAGCCGGCTGTTCGCGCTCTCGGAGACCGAACACGTCCTGCTGATGGTCGTGCACCGGATCGCGGCGGACGACACGTCGCTGATCGTCCTGGTCCGCGACCTGGCGGCGGCCTACGGAGCGCGCCGCGAGGGCAGGACCCCCGAACGCGCCCCGCTGCCCCTGCAGTTCGCCGACTACGCCCTGTGGGAACGCGAGATGCTCCAGGACCAGCAGGACCCGGACAGCCTCATCGGCGAGCAGTTCACCTACTGGAAGAAGGCGCTCGCGGGCCTCGGCGCGGAACTGGAGCTGCCGGCCGACAGGCCGCGGCCGCGGGCCGCCACGCACCGGTCCGACGAAGTGCCCCTGGCCGTCGACGCCGACACGCACGCCCGGCTGATGGAGGCCGCCGAGGCCGATGGGGCGACGCTCTTCATGGTCCTCCAGGCCGCGCTGTCCCTGCTCCTGTCGGGGCTCGGCGCGGGACCCGACGTCACCCTCGGCACGGTGCTGCCGCTCCGCGACGAGGAAGGCGACCTGGACGGCCTGGTCGGCCCCTTCGCCGACCCGCTGGCGCTGCGCACCGACGTCTCCGGCGACCCCACGTTCCGCGAACTCCTCGGCCGGGCGCGCGACACGTACCAAAGGGCGGTGCAGAACCCGGACGTGCCGTTCGCGCGCCTCGTGGACGCCCTCGCCCTGCCCGCCGCCGACCGGCACCCCGTGTTCCAGGTCCTGCTCGAAGTGCACGGCGACGCCGCCGAGGTGTGGGAGTCGCCGGAGCTGCCCGGCCTGAGCACCACCCGGCTGCCCGTCGGCACTCCCGCCGGTGAACTGGACCTGTCGGTCGGGCTCACCGAACGGCACGGGGTCGAGGGGAGCCCGAACGGCGTCGACGGCACCATCCGCTACGCGGCCGAGCTGTTCGACCGGACCACCGTCACCGCGCTCGCGCGCCGGCTCGTCCGCGTCCTCGAACAGGTCGCCGCCGACCCGGGGCTGCGCCTCAGCGAGGTCGACCTCCTCCTCGACGCGGACGAGCGCCGCCACGCCCTGGAGGCGTGGGACGACACGGCCGCCGAGGGACCGGACGGCACCGTGGTCCCGCTCATCGCCGAGCGGGCCGCGCTGCACCCCGACGCGGTCGCCGTCGTCGACGCGTACGGCGCCCTCACCCACGGCCAGTTGGACACCGCGTCCGCGCGGCTGGCCCGTCGGCTGGCCGAACGGGGCGTCGGCGCGGAGGACGTCGTCCTCGTGGCGCTGCCGCCCACCGCCGCGCTCGTCGTCGCGCTGCTCGGCGTGCTCAGGTCCGGCGCCGCCTGCCTGTTCGCCGACCCGAACAAGCCGATGGAGGACATCGCCTCCGGCCTGCGCCGGGCCACCCCGGCCCTGCTGGTCTGCGACGTGGGCATGGCCCCGCTCCTGGCCGACGGCATCACGGTGCCGATGGTGCTGGTCGAGGACCCGCACGCGGTCGCGGCGAGCGGCGCGCACGCCGGGAACGGGGCGGGCGCACGGCTGCCGCTGCCGGGCCATGCGGCGCTCGTACTCGGTGCCACCGCACCCGGCGGCGCCGAGGGGACCGTCGCGGGCGCGGTCGTCGAGCACCGCACGCTGCTCGGCCAGACCGCGCACCGGATGCGCGTCGCACCCGCCGGGGACGGCGTGACCGTCCTCGACACCCGCGCCCCCGTCGCCGCCTTCGTGACACCGCTGCTGGCCGCCCTGTGCGAGGGCGGCAGCGTACGGCTCGCCCTGCCCGGCGACGGCACGGCGGCCGCCGACGGAGCCGGTGGCACGCAACACCTCGTCACCACCAAGGAGTTGCTGCCGACCGTCCCCGAACCGGCCGACGGGCAGCCGCCGTTCGCCGCCGTCACCGTGTCCGACGACAGCGGGGCGACGGCCGTCGACGACACCCGGGACTGGCTCGGCCGCCACCCGCGGTCCGCGCTGGTCGGCGTCCACGGCACGGCGGAGACCTCGGGCGCCTGGCTCGACCACCGCGGCGCGCCCGGCGAGCCCCTGCCCCCGGAGTCCCCCGCGGGCCGGCCGCTGCCGGGCACCCGGGCCTTCGTCCTGGACGACTTCCTGCGCCCGGTCCCGCCCGGTGCCACCGGTGACCTGTACCTCGCGGGCGCCGCGCTCGCGCGGGGCTACGCCGAGAGCCCGGTGCCGACCGGACAGCGGTTCGTCGCCTGCCCCTTCGGCACCGGGGGAGAGCGGATGCTCCGCACCGGCGAGCGCGCCCGGCGCACGGCCGGCGGCCTGCTCGCCCTGCGCGGCAAGAGCCTCGGCGTCTCGGCCGGCGCCCGCCGCGCCGGTACGGACCACGGCGACCTGGAGCTCGTGCTGCCGCTGCGCCCGACGGGCAGCCGCCCGCCGCTGTTCTGCATCCACACCGGTACGGGACTGAGCTGGGCGTACGCCGCCCTGCTGCGGCACCTGCCGCAGGATCTGCCCATGTACGGCGTGCAGGCCCGCGGACTCGCCGAGCCGGAGCCCATGCCGCAGAGCCTGGAGGAGATGGCCGCCGACTACGTCGAGCAGATCAGGACCGTCCAGCCGGCCGGCCCCTACCACCTGCTCGGCTGGTCGCTCGGCGGCCTGGTCGCCCAGGCGGTCGCCGCCCGGTTCGAGGAGCAGGGCGAAGAGGTCCGGCTGCTCGGGGTGATCGACGGCTACCCCGAGGGGACCGGCGGCGCGGACTACCGTCAGCCCGAGGCGGGCCAGGCCGACGACGCCACCCCCATGGACGACCTGCGGCTGCCGTCCGGCCAGGACGTCGGCACGGGCATGGACGAAGCCCTGAAGTCGAACATGCGGAACGTCATCGAGAACCTGGGCCGCATCACGCCGCAGCACACACCGCGCCGCTCCCGGGGCGACCTGACCCTGTTCCTGGCCGCCCAGGAACGGCCCGAGGGGCTGCCCGTCGCGGTCGCGCGGGAGAGCTGGAAGCCCTACGTCGAGGGGACCGTCGAGGCGCACGAGATCGCCGCGACGCACTTCACGATGCTCCAGCCCGGACCGTCGTCGGACATCGCGCGCGTCCTCACGGCGAAGCTCCAGGCCGCCGACGCCGACGGAGCCGCCGACGGCACCTGAGAGGAGTGAGCCCGACATGCCCCGGACAGTGACGCCGGGCCCGCCCCGGACGCGGACCACGGATGGCGAGAGGAACCCCTGAATGCCCAAGCGACTGCAGACCGCCGCGCACACGCGGCGCAACGGCATCGAGCCGATGCCCGAACTGGCCACGATCACCACCGAGTCGCCGCTCGTCCAGGTCGACGCGGCCGGACCGTTCTCCGGCTGGCACTGGCTGGCCACCGGCTACGACGAGGTGCGTGCCGTCCTCAGCGACGACAGCTTCAGCATGCTGCCGCCGCCCACCCAGATGAACAGCGCCGCCGGACACGTCGAGATCGGCAACCTGCTCCAGTACGACCCGCCCGACCACACCCGGCTGCGCAAGATGCTGGCGCCCGAGTTCACGCTGCGGCGGATCCGCCGGCTCGAACCGTTCGTGGCGGAGATCGTGGCGGACTGCCTGGACGCCCTGGAGAGCGCCGGGCAACCCGCCGACCTCATGCGCACCTTCGCCCTGCCCGTCCCCGGCCTGGTCGGCTGCGCCCTGCTGGGCGTGCCCCGCGACGACGCGGCCGACCTGGCGCGCAACTTCAGCTCCAGCCGCCAGGCGGCCGGGGACCAGCGCACCGACCCCCGCGAACGGGAGCGGCAGCGCGCGGCGGGCAACGCCTACGTCATGTACATGCGCAGGCTCGTCCGCCAGAAGCGCCGCGATCCCGGCGACGACCTGCTGGGGATGCTGATCCGCGACCACGGCGACAGCATCACCGACGAGGAGCTGACCGGCACCGCCGCGACCCTGCTGGGGTCCAGCATCGAGAACGTCGGCGGGATGCTGGCCCTCGCGCCCCTCGCGCTGTTCCAGTACCCCGACCAGCTCGCGCTCTTCCTGGAGCGGCCCGAGCTGACCGACCAGGCGGTCGAGGAACTGCTCCGCTACGTCTCGTCCGTGCCCAACGCCATTCCGCGGTACGCCCTCAAGGACGTACGCGTCGGCGAACACACCATTCGGCGCGGCGAGTTGGTGATGTGCTCGATGCTCGCGGTCAACCGCGCGGGGCTGCCGGGCGTGTCGCAGGACACCCTCGACATCACCCGCGACAGCAGCGGCCATGTGGCCTTCGGGCACGGCATCCACCACTGCCTGGGCGCCTCGCTGGCCAGGCTGGAGCTGCGGATCGGGCTGCCCGCGCTGCTGCACAGGTTCCCCGGGCTGCGGCTTGCCGTGCCGCCCGAACAGCTCAGGTACCGGACCTGGACCCCCAACTACGGGGTGGACGAGCTGCCGGTGGCCTGGTGAATTCCCGGACACGTACGAGAAAGGAAGCACGTCCATGCCCAAGCCGTTGAAGGACCCCGACCAAGCGCCGCTCGTCGAGACCGTCGTGCCGGGGACCTCGGACCGTGCCTGGATCGCCAACGGCTACGACGAGGTGCGGACGATCCTCAGCGACGACCGCTTCAGCACCATGCCGCCCGCCGACAGCGCCGAGGCCTCCCGCCGGCTTCTTCAGCCCGGCAACCTCCTGCAGTACGACCCGCCCGAGCACACCCGGCTGCGCAGGATGCTGACGGCGGAGTTCACGCTGCGCCGGGTCCGTGCCCTGGAGCCGCTCGTCGAGGGCATCGTGAAGGAACGCCTCGACGCCATCGAGGGCGCGGGGCAGCCCGTCGACCTCGTCCAGCACTTCGTCTGGCCCACCACCAGCCTGATCGGCTGCGCGATGCTCGGCATCCCGCGCGACGACCAGGCCGAACTGGCCCGCCACCTCGACACCAACCGCGTCGACAACCCCGACCGGGGACAGCGCGACATGGCGGGCACCGCCTACCTCGTCTACCTCGGCAAGCTCATGCGGCAAAAGCGCCGCAACCCCGGCGACGACCTGCTGGGCCGGCTGATCCGCAAGCACGGGGCGAACCTCACCGAGGGGGAGCTGACCGGCACCGCCGCGACCCTCCTGGCCTCGCTGATCCCGATCACCGGCGGCACCCTCGGCCTCGGCCTCGTCGGACTCCTGGAGAACCCCGACCAGCTCGCCCTGCTCATCGAGCGGCCCGACCTGATCGACCACGCCGTGGAGGAAGTGATCCGCAGCGTCACGATCATCCCGCACGCCTCGCCGCGCACCGCCAAGGAGGACGTGACCATCGGCGACCACACCATCAAGTCCGGTGAGTTCGTGGCGTGTTCCCTCCTGGAGGCCAACGGCACCCGGCTCCCCGGCGAGCCGCAGGACAGCCTCGACATCACCCGTGACAACAGCGGGCACATGGCGTTCGGGCACGGGCTGCACTACTGCCTGGGCGCCTCGCTGGCCCGCATGGAGCTGGGGGTCGCCATCGCGGAGCTGCTGCGGCGCTTCCCGAAGGTGCGGCTCGCGGTGCCGCGCGACGAGCTGCGCTTCACGGCGAAGTCCGTGGAGACGCTGCCGGTGGTCTGGTAGGGGAGCGGCGAGATGGCACACGAGACGTCGCGGCTCCCTCCGCACACCCGCCGTACCCGCTTCGACCCGGCCGACGAGCTGCGCGGCCTGGCCGCCGATGGACCCGTCACCCGGGTGCGGCTCGCGCCCGGCGCCGGTGAACGGCCGCTGTGGCTGGTCACCGGCTACGAGGAGGTCCGTCGGGTCCTCGGCGACCAGGTGCGGTTCTCCACCAGCCGCTTCGGCGCGCGCACACCGGGCGGGCGCGCTGCCGAGCGGCCCGACGACGGCATCGGGCTGCTCATGGACTACGACCCGCCCGAGCACACCCGGCTGCGCAAGATGCTCACGCCCGAGTTCACCGTCCGGCGCATGCGCAGACTCCGGCCGGGGATCGAGGACATCGTGAGCGAGCGCCTCGACGCGGTCGAACGCGCGGGCCCGCCCGCCGACCTGGTCGAGCTGTTCGCGAACACCGTCCCGGGCCCGGTGCTGTGCGAGCTGATCGGGGTGCCGCGCGACGACCGCGACGAGTTCCTGCGCCGCTGCCACGCCCACCTGGAGACCGGCCGGGCACGCGGTGAACGGGCCGCCGCGGGCACGGCGTTCACGCGCTACCTCGCCGCGCTGGTGGCCCGGCAGCGCAGGAACCCCGACGAGGGCTTCCTCGGCATGCTGGTCCGCGACCACGGCGACGAGTTCACCGACAAGGAGCTGCGGGGCATCTGCGTCCTGCTGATGCTCGCGGGGCTCGACAACATCTCCGGAATGCTGGGGCTCGGCGCGCTCGCGCTCCTGGAGAACCCCGGTCAACTCGCCCTGGTCCGCGACGATCCCGCGGCCCTGGACCGGGCGATCGAGGAGCTCCTGCGCTATCTGTCCGTGCCGCACGCCCCCACGCCGCGCACTGCCCTGGAGGACATGACGCTCGGCGGGAAGGTGATCAAGGCCGGCGACACCCTCGTCTGCTCGATCCCCATGGCCAACCGCGACCCGGCGCTCCTCGACGGGCCCGACCGGCTCGACGTCACCCGCGAGCCCGTGCCGCACGTCGCCTTCGGCCACGGCATCCACCACTGCCTGGGCGCGGCGCTGGCCCGCATGGAACTGAGCATCGGCTACGGCCAGTTGCTCGCCCGCTTCCCCGGTCTGCGCCTCGCGGTGCCCGCCGAGGAGGTGCCCTTCCGTGACCGGTCGACCGCCTACGGCGTGGAACGGCTGCCGGTCCTGTGGTGAGGGGCGCGGCGGGAGGGGCCGAGGAGCCGGACGGAGGACGTGAGGGGGAGCGGGATGGAGATACGGGTGGACCGTGACCGGTGCGCCGGATCGGGCCTGTGCATGAGCGTGGTGCCCGCCGTCTTCGACCAGTCGGAGGACGACGGCAAGGTACTGCTCAAGGCGCCGAGCCCCGGCGCCGGTTCGGCCGCGGCCGTGCGGAACGCGGCGGCCAGGTGCCCGACCGGGGCGATCACCCTGTCCGTGCGGGAGGAGTCCGAGAAGCAGGGGGCGTAGGCGAGGTCCCACAGCCGGGACGGTGAGGGCCGCGTGTCATCGGCACGCGGCCTTCCGGTCTGCCCGGACGCGAAGCCCCAGGTGAGGCGGGCACTGTGCGGACGCCGGGCTTTGTGTCCGCCGTGTGACCGCCCGCCGCGTAGAAGTTGGGTTCATGTTCTTCACACACAAGCGAGCGACCGCGCACCGACGAGTCGCACACAAGCGGGTCATCGCACCCGCGCTCCTCGCCGCCACGGCTCTCGTCTCGGGCGCGGCCCTCACGGGCTGCTCCGGGGACTCCTCCGCCGCCTCCAAGGACAAGGAAGCGTCACCGACGAGCGCCTTCGACCGGGCCCTGGCCTACTCCAAGTGCATGCGCGCCAACGGCGCACCCGACTTCCCCGACCCGCAGGAGGACAGCGGCGGCGTGAAGCTGGTCCCCGGCGAGCAGGGCACCGACCCGAACTCCGAGGGCTTCAAGAAGGCGCAGGAGGCCTGCAAGGACAAGGCGCCGCAGGGTCTCGGCGGCGGTGGGGGCGGCGGCGGTCAGACCATCGACTCCGCCAAGGTCGCCGCCTGGGCGAAGTGCCTGCGCAAGAACGGCGTGCCGAAGTTCCCCGACCCCGAGATCAACGGCTCCACGATGAACATCGACCTGATGGGCGCGGGCGTCGACCCGCAGAGCTCCGCGTTCACCAAGGCCATGCAGACCTGCCAGAGCAAGTACCCGGGCGGCGGCGTCATGTTCGGGCCCGCCGGAGGTGGCGGACAGTGAATCCTGACGAGAACGGCGAGCTCGCCGTGTCCGGCGAGCCCTCCGGGGCCCTGGAACGCCGTGGCTCGGGCCGGCTGTCGACCAGGACGGCCGGCGCCCTCGACACGGCCGTCGAGGAGGAGACGGCGGTCGCCGAGAAGCGGACCGCCGAGGAGGAGTCGTCGGTGGAGAAACCGCCCGGCGACGGCTCGGGACCGCCCACCGGCCGCAGGCGCCGCCCGCTGCGCACCTCGCTGCTCGTGCTCGTCGCGATAGCCGTGGCCGCGGCGGCGGGGCTGGCCGCCACCGGCGCGCTCGGCGGCGACGGCAACGACTCCGCGGGCTCCGCTCCCTCGGGGCCGCCGGCGACGGCGAAGGTGCAGCGGACCACCCTGACCGACACCCAGACCGTCGACGGCAACCTCGGCTACGGCGACCCGACGGCCGTCGAGGCCCCGGCCGGATCCGGCGGCACGAGCGGCGACCAGTCCTCGGGCGGCGGGCAGCCGGCGCAGGACTCCGCCGGCGGCAGCGGCATCGTCACCTGGGTGCCCGAGGACGGCGCCGTCCTCAAGCGCGGCGACACCGTCTACCGCGTCGACCAGCAGAAGGTCCCGCTCCTGTACGGCTCCTTCCCGCTCTACCGCACCCTGAAGTCGGGCACCGAGGGCGCCGACGTCGAGATGCTGGAGAAGAACCTCAGCGCGCTCGGCTACACCGGCTTCACGGTCGACGACACGTACAACTCCGCGACGGCCGACGCGGTCAAGGAGTGGCAGGACGACCTGAACCGCAAGGAGACCGGCACGGTCGAGCCCGGCGACGCGGCGGTCGCCGACGGCGCCCGCCGCGTCGCGGACGTGAAGGCCTCGCCCGGCGCCGCCCTGAGCGGCACCCTGCTGACCTGGACCGGCACCGAGCGGACCATCGGCGTCGACCTGGACGTGCAGTACGAGGACCTGGTCGAGAAGGGCACGAAGGCCACGGTCAAGCTCCCCGACGACACCACGGTCCAGGCCGAGGTGACGGACGTCGGCACGCCTTCCACCGCCAAGGGCGACTCCTCGGGATCGGGTTCCGACGACTCCTCGTCCGGGGACTCGGGCAGTGACAAGGACCCCACCCTGCCCGTCGAGCTGAAGGTGAAGGACCAGAAGGGGCTCGGCCGCTACCAGGCCGCCGCCGTCGAGGTCACCCTGAAGGCGGAGACCCGCAAGGACGTCCTGGTGGTGCCCGTCAACGCGCTGGTGGCACGGCAGGGCGGCGGCTACGCCCTGGAGGTCGTCACCGCCAAGGGCACCGAGTACCGCCCGGTCAAGCTCGGCATGTTCGCCGACAGCAGGGTCGAGGTGTCCGGGACCGGCATCAAGGAAGGCACCGTCGTGGGGGTCCCCAAGTGACCTCGCAGACACCGGAACTGCCCGCACCGGCCCGGCCCGTGGTCGAACTGGCCGGAGTGTCCAAGACGTACGGGGACGTGGCCGCGCTGCGCGGCGCCGACCTGGTCATCCGGCGCGGCGAACTCCTCGCCATCGTCGGCCCCTCGGGGTCGGGCAAGTCCACGATGCTCAACATCATGGGCACCCTGGACCGCCCCACGGCCGGCCTGGTGCGCATCGACGGGCACGACGTGGCCAAGCTCACCGACCGGGAGCTGTCCGCGCTGCGGGCCGGCACGATCGGCTTCGTCTTCCAGCAGTTCCACCTGTCGTCCGGCGTCTCGGCGCTGGACAGCGTCGCGGACGGGCTCCTGTACAGCGGCAGGCCGCGCGGCGTGCGCCGCCGCCTCGCCGAACAGGCGCTGCGCCGGGTCGGCCTCGGCCACCGCCTCTACCACCAGCCGCACCAGCTGTCCGGCGGTGAGAAGCAGCGTGTGGCCATCGCGCGGGCCGTGCTCGGCGATCCGCCGCTGCTGCTCGCCGACGAGCCCACCGGTGCCCTGGACTCGCGCTCCGGAGCGATCGTGATCGAGCTGCTCCAGGAACTGCACGAGGCCGGGACGACGGTCGTCGTCATCACCCACGACCGGGACATCGCGGCGACCCTGCCGCGCGAGGTGCGGGTCAAGGACGGCCACATCGAGCACGACTCCAGCGGCGCCGAAGAGAGCGCCGCCCGATCCCTGGTGCGAGAGGAGGCCGTGCGATGAGCGCTCCCCACGCGGTCGAGGAGCTGGCACGGCCGCAGGACCCCGAGCCGCCGCGCCGGCCGCGGCCGGCCCGGATGAACCCGGCGGACGTGCTGCGGGTGGGCGGCTCCGGGCTGCGCTCCCGTCCGATGCGGGTGTTCCTCTCGGCGCTCGGCATCGCCATCGGCATCGCCGCCATGGTCGGCGTCGTCGGCATCTCCACGTCGTCCACCGAGGACCTCAACCGCAGGCTGGAGGCGCTCGGGACCAACCTCCTGACCGTCACGCCCGGCCAGTCCTTCACCGGCACCGCCGCCCATCTGCCCGCCGAGTCGGTCGACATGATCGGCAACATGAAGGACGTGGACTCGGTCTCCGCCATCGGCAAGACCAGCGCGAAGGTCTACCGCAACGACCGCACGCCCAAGGAGGAGACCGGTGGCCTCACCGTCTCCGCCGCCCGGACCGACCTGCCGAAGTCCGTCGGCGCCGAGATCGTCGACGGCCGCTGGCTGAACGCCGCCAACAGCCGCTACCCGACCACGGTCCTCGGCCCCAAGGCCGCCGAACAGCTCGGCGTGCACCGGGCGGGACCCGACGTCAAGGTCTGGCTCGGCGGGCGCTGGTACACCGTCGTCGGCCTGCTCGCGCCCAATGAGCTGGTGCCGGCGCTCGACTCCTCGGCCCTGGTGGGCTGGAAGGTCGCGGAGCAGGAACTGGGCTTCGACGGCTACCCCACCACGATCTACACGCGCGCCGAGGAGTCGTCCGTCAACGACGTGCAGAGCGTCCTGGGCGCCACCGCCAACCCGGAGGTCCCCACCGAGGCCACCGTCTCCCGGCCCTCCGACGCGCTGGCCGCCAAGGAGGCCACCGACGACGCCCTGAGCGGACTGCTCCTGGGCCTCGGCGGAGTGGCCTTGCTGGTGGGCGGCGTCGGCGTCGCGAACACCATGGTCATCTCCGTGCTGGAGCGCCGCTCCGAGATCGGCCTGCGCCGCTCGCAGGGCGCGACCCGCGGCCAGATCCGCACCCAGTTCCTGGCCGAGGCCCTGCTCCTGTCCGCGCTCGGCGGGCTCGGCGGCGTCGTCCTCGGCATCGCGGTCACCGGCGGCTACGCCTCCTACCAGGGCTGGCCGTCCGTCGTCCCGCTCTGGGCGATGGCAGGCGGCGTGGGCGCCACCCTGGTCATCGGCGGTCTCGCCGGGTTCTATCCGGCCGTACGCGCGGCCAGGCTGCCTCCGACGGAGGCCCTGGCGACCACCTGAGGACTCTCCTGGCGAGGGCCGCCGCCGCGCGGCCCTCCGGGACCGCGGTGCTCCCGATGGAATCGTCCCCCGTGCCACGGGGGCACCGCGCCCGTCCGCGCCGCCCCTGGGCCGATCCCGGGCCGCGACGCGGGCGGGACCTCGTGCTGTCCGGCCCCGCCGGGCGGTCCGGGGCCGCTCAGGCCGGTGACAGACCCGCCACGCGGGCCAGCCGCCGGAAGGAGTCGAGCAGGCCCTCGCGGTCGTACGTACTCGTCGTGACAAGGACCTCCTGCGCGCCGCTCTCCTTGATCACCTGCTCAAGGCCGTCGGCGACCTGCTCCTCGGTGCCGTGCAGATGGCCGCGCAGCCCCGACTCGTAGAAGCCGCGCTCCTTGTCCGTCATGGTCAGGGACGCCACGCGCTCGGCCGGCGGGAGCGGCGGGAACGTGCCGTGCGTGCGGGAGTACGCCATCGACCAGGCCTCCGGCATCAGCAGGCGGCGGGCCGCCTCCTCGCTCTCCGCGACCGCGACGGTGCCCGCGATCACGACGTACGGCTCGGCCAGCCACGGCGAGGGGCGGAATCCCGCCCGGTACCGCTCGATGCCGGCCAGCATCTTCTCGCGGCCCCGGATGTCCCCGATGACCAGCGGCAGCCCCGCCTCCGCGGCGATCGTCGCGCCCTCGCCGACGGCCAGCACGTACGGCGGGACGGACAGGCCCTCGGCGGGGCGGGCCCGCACCCCCGTCCCCGACGTGCCCCGGAACCAGCCGAGCAGCTCGGACAGCTGCGCCGCGAAGTCCTCGGCGTCGTGCTTGTCGCGCCCGAGCGCCTTGCGCACCCCGTCGGTGAAGCCGACGGACCGGCCGAGTCCCATGTCGATCCGGCCCGGGAAGAGCGATGCGAGGACGCCGAACTGCTCGGCGACGACCAGCGACTGATGGTTCGGCAGCATCACCCCGCCCGTGCCGACCCGGATGGTGCGGGTGGCCGCCGCGACGGCCGCCGCGAGGACGGTGGGCGCGGATCCCGCGACGCCGGGCACACCGTGGTGCTCCGAGACCCAGAAGCGTGCGTAGCCGAGCGCTTCGAGCTCCTGGGCCAGGCGCACGGTGTCGCGCAGGGCCTCGGGCCCGTCGTGCCCCTCACGGGTGCGCGAGCGGTCGAGGACGGAGAACCTGGTTGCTTCGATCACTGAGCTCACGACAGGTTCAACGGCTGGGGCGCGCCAGGATTCCCGGCGCGCCTCGCGGACCGGACGAGGGCGCTTCTACGCTGGTCGTGTGAGCGACAACAGACCCCTGGCCGTGTTCGACCTGGACGGCACCCTCGCGGACACCGCGCACCGACAGCGCTTCCTGGAGCGCAAGCCCCGCGACTGGGCCGGATTCTTCGCGGCGGCGCCGCACGACCCGCCGCTGGCGCGTGGCGTCGCCCTGGCCCTGGAGAGCACCGAGGAGTGCGAGGTCGTCTACCTCACCGGGCGTCCCGAGCGCTGCCGCGCGGACACGGAGGACTGGCTGGCCCGGCACGGCCTGCCCGAGGGCCGGGTCTGGATGCGGCGCAACGACGACCGGCGGCCCGCCCGCCGCACCAAGCTGGAGGTCCTGGCGGCCCTCGCGCGCAAGCGGGAGATCCGCGTGCTGGTGGACGACGACGAACTGGTGTGCGACGAGGCGGAGCGGGCGGGCTTCCGGGTGGTGCGGGCACGGTGGGCGACGGCGTCGGAGGACCTCAAGGACGCGCAGGAGCGCGAGGGGCGCACCTGAGTCCGGGCGGCGCGCCCTTACTCCTCGTCCTCCAGTCGGAACCCCACCTTCAAGCCAACTTGGTAGTGCCGGATCTCCCCGTCCTCGATGTGCCCCCGCACCTGCGTGACCTCGAACCAGTCCAGTGAGCGCAGGGTCTGCGACGCCCGCGCGATTCCGTTGCGGATCGCCTGATCCACGCCCTCGTGGGACGTGCCGACGATCTCGGTGACCCGATACGTGTGGTTCGACATGGGAAAGTCCTCCCGGCCGTGACGACGGCGTGCGGTGACGCCGCGAGGTGACGTCATTCCACCGTGCCCCAGGCCGACCGGTGGCGCGAGGTGGCGTATGCCCCTTGACCGACTCATTGGTACAGACCAGAATCCAGCCATCACCCGTTCGAGCCACCCGCTCACCCCCCACGTCGGGCTGCCCTTCCCTGTTCGCAGGCAGAAAGTGACCCACGTGAAGCCCCTCAGACGCGCCGCCATGCCCCTGGCCCTCGTTCTCTCCTCCACCGTCCTGCTCTCCGGGTGCGGCATGCTGCCCGGCGGTGACGACACCCGGACCGTGACGGTGTGGCTGATGAAGGGGAGTGCCTCGCCCGAATTCGTCGAGCGCTTCACGGAGGACTTCGAGAAGGAGCACGGCGACATCGACCTGGACGTGCGCATCCAGGAGTGGACCGGGATCGGCGCCAAGGTGAAGAAGGCGCTCAAGCAGGAGGGCGGCGACGGGCCCGACGTCATCGAGGTCGGCAACACCCAGGTCGCGCAGTACGTCGACGAGGGCGGTCTGTACGACCTGACGCTGGAGTCCGCGCGTGACCTCGGCATGGACGACTGGCTGCCCGGCCTCGCCGAGCCGGGGCGCTACAAGGGCGCCCAGTACGGGATCCCCTGGTACGCCGCCAACCGCGTCGTCATCTACAACAAGGAGCTGTTCGAGGAGGCCGGCATCACGCGCCCGCCGCGCACCCGCGAGGAGTGGATCGCGGACACGCAGAAGCTCGACGCCGGGGGCAACCAGGGCATCTACCTCGCGGGCCAGGACTGGTACACCCTCGCCGGGTTCATCTGGGACGAGGGCGGCGACCTCGCCAAGGAGACCAAGGAGTCCTCCGGCGACTGGCGCGGCGCCCTCGACACGCCCCAGGCCCTGCGCGGCATGGAGTTCTACCAGCGCCTCCAGGCCCTCGGGAACGGCCCGCGCGACGCCGACGAGGAGCACCCGGCGCAGACCGGCGTCTTCGCGCGCGGCGACGTCGCCCAGATCATCGCGGTGCCCGGCGCGGCCCGCGCCATCGAGGAGAAGAACCCCGACCTGAAGGGCAAGCTCGGCTACTTCCCCGTCCCGGGCAAGAGGGCGGGCAAGCCCGGCGCGGTGTTCACCGGCGGCTCCGACCTCGTCGTGCCCGACCGCAGCGACGACCACAAGGGCGCCGTCGAGGTGATCGAGGCGCTGGCGGGCAAGAAGTGGCAGACCGACCTCGCGCGGACCATGAACTACGTCCCGAACAAGGCGAAGCTGGCCCCCGCCGTCGCCGGTGAGGAGGGCGCCGCCGCGATGGCCGTCGGCGCGGCCAACGGCCGGGCGACCCCCAACTCGCCGCGCTGGGCGGGCGTCGAGGCGGACAACCCCATCAAGGGGTACATGACGAAGGTCCTCACGGGCGGCGACGCGGCGACCGAGGCCCGCGAGGCCTCGCGCCGGATCACCCGGGAACTGTCCCTCGGCGGACTCTGACAGCGGCCCGGCCGGGGGCGGCGGGACAGCCCCCGGCCGGGTCTCACCCGCCGTGCCCGCCTGCTACTCCACGGTGCTCAGGGACAGCGCGAAGCGCCCCCTCTCGTCCGTCCACCAGTGCGTCAGCTGCAGTCCGGCGGCGGCCAGTTCGGTGCGCACGCCGTCCTCGCGGAACTTCGCGGAGATCTCGGTGCGCAGCTCCTCGCCCGCGGTGAAGTCGACCGTCATGTCCAGCGCGGGGATCTTCACCGTCTGATCGGCCGTCGAGCGCAGCCGCATCTCGATCCACTCCCGTTCGCGGTCCCAGACGGCGACGTGCTCGAAGGCGTCCTGGTCGAAGTCGGCGCCCAGCTCGCGGTTCATCACCGCGAGGACGTTCTTGTTGAACGCGGCCGTCACGCCCGCCCCGTCGTCGTACGCGGTGACGAGCACCGACTCGTCCTTGACCAGGTCGGTGCCGAGCAGCAGCGCGTCGCCGGGGGAGAGCAGGCCGCGGACCGAGGAGAGGAACGCCGCGCGCTCGGCGGGCAGCAGATTGCCGATCGTGCCGCCGAGGAACGCGATCAGCCGCGGTCCCGGTGTGCCCGGCAGCGCGAGGCCGCGGGTGAAGTCGGCGATCAGGGCGTGCACGTCGAGCGAGGGGCGCTGTGCGAGCAGGGTGTTCGCGGCGCCGGTCAGCGCGCTCTCGCTCACGTCGACGGGCACGTAGGTGTGCAGGGACGCCAGGGCGTCGATCAGATGGCGGGTCTTCGCCGAGGAGCCCGAGCCCAGCTCGATCAGCGTGCGCGCACCCGTCACCTCCGCGATACGGGGGGACCGGTCGACCAGGATCTCCCGCTCGGCGCGCGTCGGGTAGTACTCGGGCAGGGTAGTGATCTCCTCGAAGAGGGCACTGCCGCGCGCGTCGTAGAACCACTTGGGCGGCAGCGACTTCGGGGTGCGGGTCAGCCCGTGCAGCACGTCGGCGCGCAGCGCGGCGTCGGTGGCGTCCTCGGGCAGGGTGCGGGTCAGCAGGTACGGGCTCACGCAGGTGGCTCCTTGAGCGGTGTCAGCAGTACGTCGGTGCGGCTGGCGGCGAGCAGTGTGCGGTCGGGCACCTCGCGCCAGTGCGGGTCGTCGTCGTAGGGCTCGGAGGCGACGACGGTGCGGCGGCCGGGCTCCGCGAGGCACCACAGGGTGTCGCCCCAGGTGGTCGCGGCGATCGTCTCGCCGTTGGTCAGCAGGAGGTTCAGGCGCGACCCGGGAGCCGCCTCCGCGACCTCAAGGACGGTGTCCGCGAGGGCCTGGCCCTCCTCGTCGCCGCGCCGCAGCCGGTGCAGGACGAGCGCCCACACCAGCGCGGAGTCGCAGCGCGCCTCCATCGAGAGCAGCTCCTCGGGCGGCAGGTCGCGGGTGAGGACGGCGAGCGAGCGGGGCCAGCCCGCTACGGCGCCGTTGTGGCTGAACAGCCACGGCCCGGCCGCGAACGGCGCGGCCGCGGCCTCCCCGTCCGCGCCCGCGAGCGTCGCGTCGCGCACCGCGCCGAGCAGCGCGCCGGAGCGCACCACGCGGGCCAGGTCGGCGAACGACTGGTCGCCCCAGATGGGCCCGCCGCGGCGATAGCGCGCCGGGACCGGGTCCCCGTCCGCGTACCAGCCCACCCCGAAACCGTCGGCGTTGACGGTGCCGTGCCGCTGCATGCGGGGTGCCCAGGACTGGCGGTACAGGCCGTGCGCGGGCTCCACGAGGAGGCCGCCCAGCGGCTGCGGCGGTCCCAGATAGGCGAGGTGACGGCACATCAGACGGCCTCCGGGACCTCGGCAGCACCGGCGTCCCGCGCCGTGCGGAACCCGGCGAAGATCTGCCGCCGCACCGGATGGTCCCAGTTGCGGAACGTCCCCCGGCAGGCCACCGCGTCGACGGAGAACGCCCCGCCGCGCAGCACCTTGTAGTCGCCGCCGAAGAAGACGTCCGAGTACTCGCGGTAGGGGAAGGCGGAGAAGCCGGGGTAGGGCAGGAAGCCGGAGTCCGTCCACTCCCAGACGTCGCCGATCAACTGGCGTACGCCGAGCGGTGATTCGCCCGCCGGGTAGCTGCCCGCGGGGGCGGGGCGCAGATGGCGCTGGCCGAGGTTGGCCCGCTCGGGCGTGGGGTCCGCGTCGCCCCACGGGTAGCGCATCGAGCGGTCGGCCACCGGGTCGTACCGTGCGGCCTTCTCCCACTCCTCCTCGCTGGGCAGGCGCCGCCCCGCCCAGCGCGCGTACGCGTCGGCCTCGTACCAGCTCACGTGCAGGACCGGCTCGTCGCCCGGCACCGGCTCGACCGTCCCGAAGTGACGGCGCAGCCACTGGCCGCCCTCGCGCCGCCAGAACAGCGGCGCGCTCAGCCCGTTCCCGCGGACCATCGCCCAGCCCTCCGGGGCCCACCAGCGCTCCTCCTCATAGCCCCCGTCGTCGATGAAGCGCTGGTACGCGGCGTTCGTCACCGGCGTGGTGTCGACGAAGAACGGCGGGACGATGCGGTGGTGCGCCGGCCGTTCGTTGTCCAGCGCCCACGGCTCGGTCGAGGTGCCCATCGTGAACGGGCCGCCGGGAACCAGGACTTCGGCCGGACCCGTGAAGGGCGCGCCGCGCTCGGGGTCGGGCGCGGTGAGCGCGGTGGCGCCCGCGCGCAGCTGGTGCGTGATGAGCATGGTCTCGTCGTGCTGCTGCTCGTGCTGCGCGATCATCCCGAAGGCGAACCCCGCGTCGGTGAGCGGGGTGCCGCGCAGCGGCGTCGTGGCGAGCACGTCGAGGGCGCGGCCCCGCACCTCGGCCGCGTAGCCGCGGGCCTCGGCGGGCGCGAGCAGCGGCAGGCTCGGCCGCGCGGCGCGGGGGTGCTCGAAGGCGTCGTACAGCGGGTCGATCTCGGGCCGCATGGCGTCGCGGCCCGCGACCGCGCGCAGCAGCCACTGCTCCTCCTGGTTGCCGATGTGCGCGAGGTCCCAGACCAGCGGCGACATCAACGGCGAGTGCTGCGCGGTCAGTTCGGAGTCCTCCACACAGGACGTGAGGAGGGTGGTGCGGTCGCGGGCGGCCAGGAGCGCGCTCAGCGCGCGCTCCCTCAGGGCCTCCGGGTCGTCGGCGGGGCCGGTCATCGGCGGGAGTCCTTCCCAGGTGCGGCATGAAGTCGGGAGGTGTCGCGCACGGTGTCGAGCAGGTCGTCGGCGGGGCAGCGGCCCCGCGCGACGTACTGCGCGGCGTACGTGGCGACGGCGTCGCGCACGGACACGTCGGCGCCCATCCGGGGCAGCGCGTCGACGGCGGCGGCGAAACAGGCGACGGCGGCCTCGCGCAGCTCGGGGTCGGCCGGGCCGTGGCGCGCCGCGTCCAGCCACAGCGGGCTGTGCGGCGCGCGCGGCGCGCCCGGGGGCCCGTCGCGCTCGGCGAGCGGCTTGACGGCGCGGTAGGCGGACTCCGCCGCCTCCGGGTCGTCGAACAGCGCGCTCGTCACGGCGAGCGGCACGATCCAGCCGTCCTCGCCGGGCTGCGCGTCGACCATGCGCAGCTCCAGGTGACCGCGCGGGCGCACCGGCGGGAACAGCGTGGTCAGGTGGTAGTCGAGGTCGTCGCGGGTGGGCGGGCGCGGCGGCCCGCCGTCGCGGGCCCAGGCACGGAAACTGAGTCCGTCGGGCACGTGCCAAGGGCCCTCGTCGGGGCCTGACTTGACACACATGACCGGCGCGTCCAGGGCGTGCCGGGTCCAGGTCTCGCGGGGCTCCCCGTCGAGGGGCGGGGCGCCGGATCTGCCGGGTTCGATGCCCGCCCACACGGCCTGCCGGGTGGACCGCCACCCGGTGGGCCGCCCGTCCTGCAGCGGCGAGTTGGCGAACGCGGCGACCAGGACGGCGCCGAGCAGGTGCGCGAGGCGCCAGCGCCGCGCGTAGCCGAGCGGTCCCGGTTCCTCGTACCCGGCGTCCACACAGATCTGCACCGACGCGGTGGAGCACATCATGCGGCGGCCGGCCGGGCCGCCGCGGTCGAGGCAGGACTCCAGGGCGTCGTAGCGGGGCTCGCGCAGGACCCGTGAGGGCGGACGCCAGGGGTCGGCGCCGAACCCGCTGAGGGTGAGGTGGTGGACGCGCAACGCGTCGCGTACGGCGCGGAGATCGGCCCGCATGGCCGAGATGAGGTCCGTCAGCGAGGCGGCGGGCAGCGAGCTGAGCTCCAGCTGGCCGCCGGGTTCGACGGTGACGGACGAGTGCAGGGGCAGGGCCCGCAGTGCGGCGTAGGCCTCTTCGAGGCGGGCGGCCGGGACGGGCAGGTGGGGCAGTCCGGGCTCGTGGACGAGCCACTCCAGTTCGACGCCTGTGGTACGGGGCGGTCCGGTCTTGAAGCAGATGCCGCGGACCAGCGCCTCGACCTCGGCCTCGGACACCGTGTCGCACGCCCGGACGGGCTGTGGGGCGCGGTGCTGCGTACAGTCTCCCTCGCACATGTCGGGGATTCCTTCCGTCGATGCTGCTCGTAACACCCAAAACCTTCAGGGGCGTTCGCACAAGAGTGCCCTTGGTGGCGTTCTCCTACCGGGAATTTCTGTTGCGCCGCCCGACGCACGCCGCTCACCATGCGTTCATGAACGACACGGGGGTACGGGCATGAGCGCCCGGCTGCGCGCACAGGCGCAGGAGACGGAGCAGATCGTCGCCGCGGGGGCGTACACGACGCCGGGCGGGCGGCGGGTGGTCATCGCCGACGCGGTGGCCGCGGCACGTGCCGGTACCCGGCAGTTCGGGCCCGAACCCGTGGACGTGCCCGGCCGCGCGCCCGTCCCTACCCGCTTCGAGGTCACGGGCGAGAGCAGCCTGGCGGCGGCCGCCCGGCTCACCGCCGAGGACGACGCACCGGTCGCGGTCCTGAACTTCTCCTCCGCGCGCAACCCGGGCGGCGGGTACCTGAACGGCGCGCAGGCGCAGGAGGAGGCCCTGTGCCGGGCCTCCGCGCTCTACGCCTGCCTGATCGGGGCCCGTGCCTTCTACGACCACCACCGCGCCGACCGCGACCCCTTCTACAGCGACCGAGTGATCCACTCGCCCGGCGTCCCGGTCTTCCGCGACGACCGCGGCCGGCTCCTCGACGCGGCGTACCCCGTCGGCTTCCTGACCTCGGCGGCGCCGAACGCCGGGGTGATCCGCCGGCGGACCCCCGAGCGCACCGCCGACATCCCGGCCGCCCTTGCCGCACGCGCCGAGCGGGTCCTGGAGACGGCCGCCGCGTGCGGCTACCGCCGTCTGGTGCTCGGCGCGTGGGGCTGCGGCGTCTTCATGAACGACCCCGCGCGGGTCGCGGGCGCCTTCCGGGCGCTGCTCGGCGAAGGCGGCCGGTTCGCCGGACAGTTCGCCCACGTCGTCTTCGGCGTGCTCGACCGCACGAAGGGCGCGGTGACGCGCGGCGCGTTCGAGGAGGCGTTCGCCCAGGAGACCACGGGAGGTCAGCGCCAGCCGTAGCGCTCCTGGAGGCGGCGGACGACCAGGTTGAACCGCATCCGGTCGAGCGCGCACGCCTCGCGCCGCATCCCGCGCTCGTGCACCCGCAGCACCCGGTCGATGTCCACCCACGAGTCGCGGCCCTCGCGGTCCCACGGCCCGCTGCCGATCGGCACCCACTCGCGGTCGCCGTCGTGGCGCCTGCTGGACAGCTGGACGGCGAGCAGCGTGCCGGAGTCCTCGCGGGCCACCACGAGCACCGGCCGGTCCTTGCCGCGCCCGTCGTTCTCCTCGAACGGGACGAACGTCCAGACGATCTCACCGGGATCGGGATCGCCGTCGTGCTCCGGCGCGTACGTGGTGCGCACCCGGCCCACCTCGCGCGGCGCGGCCTCGGTGGTCGCGGTCGGGCCCGAGCGGCCGGGCGTGTCGGACAGGTGCGGGTCATCGATGGAGGCAGTCACACGGGTCACCGTAGAGCCTGACCGGCCCAACCCGGTGAGCGGGACCCGCGCACGGACCGCAGGCTCGGTCCATGACGCTTCGACAACTGCGCGCCCCCCGAACCCTCGTCGCCCTCGCCGCGGCGGGGGCCGTGCTCGCGCCGACGACGGCCGGTTCCGCCTCCGCCCCGCCGCCGGGCGCCGCCCCGCCGCCCCGCACCGCCTCCGCCTGGCTCCCGTACTGGGACCAGGAGGCCGCGTACCAGAACGCCCTGCGCCACGCGGACCAGCTGCACACCGTCAGCCCCTTCTGGTACCAGGCGAAGTCGGCCGGGCGTGTCGACCCGCACTCCGGCGCGGGGCAGCGGCGGATCATCGACGGACTGCACCGGGCGGGCATCAAGGTCGTGCCGACCGTCATGGAGACGCTGCCGCCCGGCGCGCTGGCCGCCGTCGTCACCGACCCGGCCCGCCGCGCCACGCACATCAAGACCCTCTTGAACGTGGTCAAGAGCCGTGCCTACGACGGACTCGACCTCGACTACGAGACCATCGCGCCGACCGGCGACGCCGCGTACAAGAAGGTCCGCGACGGCTACGCCACCATGGTCACCGACCTGTGCCGCCGCCTCCACGAGCTGCGCAAGCAGTGCGTCATCACCGTCTCGCCGAAGACCGCGGGCACCGGCCGGGTCTGGGACTACAAGCGGCTCGGCGCCGCCGCCGACCGCCTGCGGATCATGGCGTACAACCTGCACTGGGCCGAGGGCTCGCCCGGCCCGCTGTCCACGCCCGCCTGGTACGACGAGATCCTGCGGCGCGCCACCGCCGAGGTGCCGCGCCGCAAGCTGGAGATGGGCCTGCCCGCCTACGGCTGGGACTGGGCCGTCGGCAAGCGCGACCGCGCCCGGCACGTGACCTCGAAGGAGGCCGAGGCGCTGCGCCGCAAGGTCAAGGCGCCCTACCGCATCGACCCCGCCTCCAGCACGCCGCACTTCACGTACGACGACGGAGGAACCAAGCGCACGGTCTGGTACCAGGACGCGCGCGGGACCGCCGCGCACCTGCCGGCGCTGCGGAAGTACGGCGTGGACCAGACGGTGCTGTGGGCGCTCGGCTTCGAGGACCCGGGGCTGTGGCGGGAGCTGGCCCGTAGGTGAGCTGACCGGCGGCGAGTCCCTGCCCCCCTCATGAAGCCCTTGTGACGGCCGCGTTGCGGCTTCGTGGACCGTCGTCCGACGTCTTGTGCGGGCACGTCCAGGTGACTTAATTTCTGAAACTAAGTCACCTGGACGGCGTCATCGGGACGAGCCGTCGGGCACGTCTGAGGCGAGGGGGACCGCAGTGAGAGCGGAAGGCATGCGGCGCGGGAACGTGTCGGCGGTGCTGCGCGCGGTGCTCACCGAAGGGCCGCTGCCGCGCGCCGACATCGCCCGCGCGACCGGGCTCTCCGCGCCCAGCGTCACCAAACTGACGGCCGTCCTCGTCCGCGCCGGGCTGCTGCGGGAGAACGCCCCGGCCGAGACCACCCAGGGCCGCCCGCGCGTACCCGTCGCCGTCGACCCGTCGGGAGCCGTCGCCCTCGGCGTCCACATCGGACTGCTGCGCACCACGCTCGGCGTCGTCGGCCTGGACGGCACGGTGTTCGCCCAGCGGGTCCTCGACCACGAGGCCCCGGGCGACGGCGGTCTCGCGCCGGACCGGATAGCGGATCAGGCGGCCGACGGCGCACGGGAGTTCCTCGCCGACCGGCTCGGCGGGCGGCGGCTGCTCGGCACCGGCATCAGCCTCGGCGGCTGGGTCGACGGCGAGCGCGGCGTGGTCGTCGACCACGGCGCCCTCGGCTGGCGCGACGTACGCCTGCTCGACCTGCTCGACGGGCGGCTCCCCGGCCCCGTGCGCCTGGAGCAGAGCGTGCGGGCCGCGGCCGGCGCCGAACTGTGGTTCGGGGCGGGGCGCGAGGTCGACGACTTCGTGCACCTCTTCTTCGGCAACGTCTCGGGCGCCGCCCTCGTCGTCGACCGCGCCGTGCACCGCGGGCCGGGCGCGGCGGCGGGCGGCATCGAGCATCTGCCCGCCACCGACGCGCCGGACGCCCGCTGCCCGCGGTGCGGCACGGGCTGCCTCTCGCTGCTGGCCGGCGACGCCGCGGTCGTCGCGGCCGCGCGGGCCGAGGGCCTGCTGCCCGACGCCGGACCGCTCCCGCTGGAGCGCCTGATCGCCGCGGCGCGCCCCGCGGGCAGCGGCACCGGCGACACCCGCGCGCAGGAGCTGCTGCGCCGCCGCGCCCGGTACGCGGGCCACGCCGTCGCCACCGTCGTCGACCTGCTCAATCCCAGCAGGGTCGTCCTCGCGGGCGGCATCCTCGCCGCCGACGAGTACCTGGACGACCTGCGGGCGGAGGTCACCGCGCGCGCCCACCGCGGCTGGGACGCCGCCACCCGCGTCGTGCCCGCGGCCTTCGGCTCCGGCGCGCTCGTCGTCGCCTCCGCGATGCCGCTGCTCGAAGAGGTCTACGCCGACCCGGTCGGGGTGCTCGGCCCGGACGGGCAGGCGGTGGCCGCGTCATGAACACGGACCTCGGCGCCGAGCCGGAGAGCTGGGAACTGTTCCGCGTCGCGGTGAGTGCGCGCACCGAGTGGCTGGTGCTGCGGCTCACCGCCGCCGACGGCACGCGCGGCTACGGCGAGTGCTCGGACGCGGGGCCCCTGCGGCAGGTCCTGGACCGTCTCGTGCGGGGGCCGGACACCTGCCCGGAGTTCGTCGCGCGGACCGTCGCCGGGGGCCTGGAGCAGGCCCGCGTCGACGTGGCCGCCCGCCGCGCGGGGCTGCCGTTGTGGGCCTGGCTCGGCGGGCGGCACCCCGGGGCGGTCGAGCTGTACGCCAACATCAACCGCGTCGCGGGTGGCCGGGGGCCGGACGACGTGGCCGCGACGGCGCGGGCCGCCGTCGCCGACGGTTTCCGCGCCGTCAAGCTCGCCCCCTTCGACACGGGCGACCCGCACGGGCGTCGTCCGCTGCCCGAGCTCGGCCTCGCGCGGCTGGCCGCCGCACGGGCGGCGGTGGGTCCGCGGGTCGCGCTGATGGCCGACGCCCACGAACGGCTCGCCCTCGCCGAACTCGCGCCGCTGCTGGGCCCGTTGACGGATCTCGGCCTGTACTGGCTGGAGGACGGCGTCGGCATCGGGCGCCCCGACGAGCTCGCCGAACTGCGTGCTCTGACGGAACTCGCCCTCGCCGGGGGAGAGTTCGCGACTGACGTGACCGAGCTCGCGCCGGTGCGCGGTCTGCTCGACGTCCTCATGCCGGACGTCAAGCACGCCGGCGGCCCCCTGCGGGCCCGCGACCTGGCCCGCTCCGCACCCGGCGCCCGGATCTCCTTCCACAACCCGTCCGGCCCCGTCGCCACCCTGCACGCCGCCCACCTCGCCGGAGCGTGCGGCACCACCGAGCCGCTGGAGTACGCCTACGGCGAGACGCGCTGGCGCCCCGACGTCGTACGCGGCGCCGAGCGGATCCACGAGGGCCGCCTCACCCTGCCGGACGCGCCCGGCGTCGGGCTGGACATGGACACCGGGCACCCGGCGGTGACCCGCGTAGGGAGCGGGCGGCTCGAACCGCACCCCTCCTGTCGCGCCTGACGCCCCACCGGCACCCCGCCCCCGCACGCCTCGCACCCGTCCTCTTCAGGAGGTCCTGCCATGCGCCCGACAGCCACCGACTCGTCCGCGATATCGCGTCGCTCCCTCCTCGCCGCCGTCGGCGCGGGCGGCGCCCTGCTCGCGCTGCCCGCCTGCCGCTCCGCCGTCGACGAGGAGAACAAGTCCGCGGGCGGCGGCGCCAAGGGCGGCACGCTGCGCATCGCGCAGACCGCCGACATCGCGCCCGCCACCCTCTTCGGCCAGAACAACCCGAACTTCACGCTGGCCCGCACTGTCTTCAACACCCTCACCGAGTACGACCACAGGACCCTGGAGCCGAGGCCCTCGCTCGCCGAGTCCTGGCGGGAGGCGAAGGACGGCCGCTCGATCACGCTCGGGCTCCGCAAGGACGTGACCTTCCACAGCGGCCGCGCCTTCACCTCCGCCGACGTCGCCTTCGCCCTGGAGAACCTCACCAAGGACACGACCGCCTCCCAGCTGGGGCACGTCGCCCAGGCGATCGAGAAGGTCGTCGAGGACGACGAGCACACCATCACGCTCAAGCTCGCCCACCCCGTCAGCAACCTCTTCGACCTCTTCGAGATCCTGCTCGTCGTCGACAAGGAATCCGTCGACGACCTGGTCAAGGGCACCAAGTTCATCGGCACGGGCCCCTTCCGCGTGGCCTCCTACCGCGCGGGCACCAGCCTGGAGCTGAAGCGCAACGACCGGTACTGGAAGCGGGGCGCCCCACGGCTCGACGGCATCGAGGTGACCGTCGTCAACCAGTCCACGTCCATGGTGTCGAGCCTGCGCTCCGGCGGCACCCACCTCCTCGTCGACGTCGCGCCCCTGGACGCCGCCGCCATCAGGAACGACCCGCGCTTCAAGGTCACCGTCTCCGACGCGCACGACTCCGCGTTCTACATCGCCTCGAACGTCGAGGTGAAGCCGCTCGACGACAAGCGCGTGCGGCAGGCCGTCGCCTGGGCCGTCGACCGCGACCGCGTCCTGGAGCAGGTGCTCGGCGGTATCGGGACCGTCAGCTCCCTTCCCTGGGCGGCCAGTTCACCCGCGTACGACAAGAAGAAGGCCGCCCACTACCGCCGCGACCCGAAGAGGGCGAAGGCCCTGATCGAGGCGGCCGGCGCGCGCGGCAAGAGCGTCAAGGTCCTCTACAACGCGGGCCTCGCCACCAACGCGAAGATCGCCGAGATCGTCACGTACGACCTCGGGAAGATCGGCCTGGCGGCGAGCGCCGAGCCCCTCCAGGCACCCGACTTCTTCGCCAAGCTCCAGGCCGGTGAACTGCCCGGCCTGTTCATCAACGGCCACGGCTTCGGCCAGCTCCACCCGGCCACCCTCGTCAAGGGCGCCTTCCCCTTCAACGCCGACAAGAACGCCTCCAACTTCGACAGCGAGACCTACCGCACGCTCGCCGACCGGCTCTGGAAGGCAACCGACGAGGAGGCCGCGCGACAGGCCGCCGACGACCTCAACGACCTGCTCCTGGAAGAGCAGTTCGTCTCCGACCTCGTCGCGAGCTCCCACACCTTCACGGTCTCCGAGAAGGTCCACGGCCTGCACTGGACGATGTTCGACTACCTCGACCTCGACCGCACCACGATCGGCTGACGCGCCATGCTCCGTTACGCCCTGCGCCGCGTCCCCGCCGCCCTCGTCGTCCTCGCCGTCGCCTCCGTCCTCGTCTTCGCCGTCCTCAGGCTCGCGCCCGGCGACCCCGCCGTCGTCCTCGCGGGCCCCGACGCGTCGGCGGCCACCGTCGCCGAGGTCCGCACCTCACTGGGCCTCGACAGGTCGCTGCCCGCGCAGTACTGGACCTGGCTGAGCGGCGTCCTCACCGGTGACCTCGGCACCTCGTTCATCCTCGGCGCGCCGAACGCCACCCTCATCGGGCGCGGCCTCGGCAACACCCTCGAACTCGCCCTCGCGGCCCTGCTGCTGGCGCTCCTCGGCGGCGGCGCGGCCGGGCTCGCGCTCGGCACCGGCACGCGGCGCGCCGTGCGGACCCTGCTCGGCGGCGCCGTGAGCCTCGCCCTCGCCGTACCGCCGTACGTCACCGGCGTCCTGCTCGTCCTCGTCTTCGCCGTCACCTGGCGCGTGCTGCCCGCCTCCGGACACGAGGACCTGCTCGCCGACCCGGAGATCGGCGTCCAGTACCTGCTGCTGCCCGCGCTCTGCCTCGCCCTGCCCACCGGCGCCGTCCTCGCCCGCTTCCTCGCCGCGTCCCTGCGCCGGGCCCGCGTGGACGAGTACGTGAAGACCGCCACCGCCAAGGGCCTGCCCCGGCGCCGTCTGCTGGCCCGGCACGTCCTGCCCAACGCCCTGCCGCCCGTCGTCACCGTCCTCGGCATCCAGATCGGCCAGCTCCTCGGCGGCGCCATCGTCGTCGAGGCGGTCTACGCCTGGCCCGGCCTCGGACAGCTGCTGCTCCAGGCGGTGATCGGCCGCGACTACCTGCTCGTGCAGGACCTGCTCCTGTTCGCCGTCGCGGTCTTCGTCGTCGTGCAGACCCTCACCGACCTGGCCCAGGCGGCGCTCGACCCGCGCGTGCGGACGGGCGGTGCGGTGTGAGGCTCCTGCCCGCTGCCGCCGCCCGCACGGGCCTCGTCCTCGTCGCGCTGCTCGTCCTGCTGGGCCTCGGCGCGCCGCTGCTCGCCGGACAGTCGCCCCTCGACCAGGGCGCCGACGCCCTCAGCGGGCCGGGCGGCGGCCATCTCCTCGGCACCGACGAGTTCGGCCGCGACCTGTTCAGCCGTGTCCTGTACGGCATCCGCCTCGACGTGCTCATCGCGTTCGGCGCCGTGCCGCTCGGCGCCGTCACCGGGATCGCGCTGGGCCTGGCCTGCGGGGCGCACCCCGCGCTCGACCTGGTCCTCCAGCGTCTCTTCGACGTGCTGCTCGCCTTCACCGCGCTGATCCTCGGCGTCACGCTCGCCGCGATCCTCGGGCCCGGCACCGGTGCCGTCTTCTGGACCGTCGCCGGAGTGAACGTGCCGCTGTTCGGGCGGATCGCGCGGGACGCCGTCCTCGCGCAGAAGGGCCGCGAGTACGTCGTCGCGGCGATCGCCCTGGGCGCGAGCCGGCGCAGGATCCTTGTCCGGCACATCCTGCCCAACACCCTCGATCCGCTGATCGTGCAGTGCGCGCTCTCCCTGTCCACGGCCGTCTTCATCGAGGGCGCGATGAGCTTCGTCGGCATCGGCGTCACCCCGCCCGACCCGTCGCTGGGCGCGCTGCTGCGGACGAGCGTGAACTTCCTCGGGGAGAACGCGGCCTACGCCATCGGCCCGATGGTCGTCGTGACCGGCCTCGTGATCGGTTTCAATCTGCTCTCCGACGGACTGAACAAGGGGTTGTCGCAACGATGAGCAGCGAGACGAGAAGCAGCACGAGCGACAGGACGAGCAGCAGCACGAGCGGCAGGACGAGCGGGGACAGGGAACCGGGCACCGCCGCGGTCGTCACCGGAGCCGCCCGGGGCATCGGGCGCGTCATCGCGCTGGACCTCGCGGCCCGCGGCCACCAGGTCGTCGCCGTGGACGTCCTCGCGGCGGTCGAGGAGCTGGCCGCGCACGGCGTACGCCCCGTCGTCGCCGACCTCACCGACGCCGACGCCCCCGAGCGCGTCCTCGACGCCGCCGCCGCCACGCCCCGCACCCTGGTCAACTGCGCCTACGCCGAGGAGCGCGCCCCGCTCCTCGACGGCACGCGGGAGGGCTGGGACCGCACGATCGACGTCAGCCTCAACGCCGCCGTGCGCCTGGCCAAGGCCTTCGCCGGACGGCTGATCGACTCCGGCGCGACCGGCGCGATCGTCAACATCGCGTCCGTGCACGCCCGGTTCGCGGCCCGTGAGTTCGGCGCGTACTCGGCCGCCAAGGCCGCGCTCGTCGCCTTCACCCGCACCGCCGCCCACGAATGGGGCCCGCACGGCATCCGCGTCAACGCGGTGGCGCCCGGCCTCATCGCCGTCGAGCGCAACGCCCACCTGCTCACGGACCCCGCCGAGCTGGCCGCGCGCGTACGGCCCTATCCGCTGCGGCGGCCGGGACGACCCGAAGAGGTGGCCCGCGCCGTCGCGTTCCTCGCCGGTGACGACGCCTCCTACGTCACCGGTGCCGTCCTGCCCGTCGACGGCGGGCTCGCCGCCCGTATCCCGGAGACCGACCTGTGAACGGAGTCCAGCCATGCGCACCCGGCGCACCCTCTTCAGAACCGCCCTGCTCGGCTGCCTGACCGCCGCCCTCGTCACCACCGGCCTCGCCGGCGCCGGACCGGCGCGGGCCGCCGGATCGACGTACCACGTGGACTGTTCCGCGCCCGCGAACGGCACCGGCACCGCGGCGTCGCCGTTCAACGCCCTCGCCCCCGCGAACGCCCTCACCCTCACCGCGGGCGACCAGGTGCTCTTCAGGCGCGGCACCGCCTGCGCGGGCCAGTTCGCGCCGAAGGCCACCGGCACCGCCGCCGCACGCGTGGTCATCGGCGCGTACGGCACGGGCGCCCGCCCCCGGATCGACGCGGCGGGCGCCGTCAACGCTGTCCTGCTCGACGACACGCCCTACACCACCGTCCAGGACCTCGAACTCACCGCCGAGGGCGACAACACCGCCCGCCGCCGCGGCGTGTACGTCTACGGAAAGGACGCCGGCACCGTCCGCGGCATCACCTTGCAGCGCCTGGACATCCACGACGTGCGCGGCGCCATGCCGTCCACCGTCGAGGGCCACTACCACGGCACCGGCAAGTACGCGGACGCCACCGGCGCGATCGTCGTCGAGGCGCAGGGCACCACCACGCCCACCGCCTTCGCCGACACCAGGGTCCTCGACAACACGATCCGCTCCGTCGACCGGCAGGGCATCTACACCTGGACCAACTGGTGCCGGAGGCCCGAGATGGCCGCCTTCTGGAAGACGCTCTGCACGGCGTCCTGGAAGCCCTCGACCGGATTCGTCGTGCGCGGCAACACGCTCTCCGACATCGGCGGCGACGGCATCGTCGTCAAGGGCAACGAGAACGCGCTCGTCGAGCACAACAGGCTCACCGGCTTCAACGAACGCTCCGACAGCCCCAACGCAGGGATGTGGACCGCCAACAGCACCGGCTCCGTGTTCCAGTTCAACGACACCTCCGGCGGCAGGTCGACCAAGGACGGCATGGCCTACGACGTCGACCACTCCTCGTCCGGCACCGTCTTCCAGTACAACTACTCGCACGACAACGAAGGCGGCTTCTTCCTGCTCTGCCCCTACGACGTCCCCACCAAGGACTTCGTGATCCGCTACAACATCTCCGTCGGCGACCGCGCCCGCGGCTTCCAGATCTGCGACGGGGCCCTGACGAACGGGAAGATCTACAACAACACCCTCAGCACCGGCGCGGGCGCCGTGAACCTCGTCCAGGAGACGACGAACGCCGAGCTGGACGTGGCCTTCACCAACAACATCGTCCGCAGGGGCCCCGCCACCACGGCAGTCAACTGGCAGCTCAGTGACTCCGGTTGGCGAACCGACCACAACGCCCTGTACGGCTTCGCGGCACCCGCGGGCGCCACGAACACCGTCACCGCCGCGCCCGGACTGCTCAGGCCCGGCTCGTACGACCCCCTGGACTACCGCCTGTGGCAGGGCTACCCCACCCTCGGCGGCGGCACGCCGGTCGCGGACAACGGCGGCCGCGACTACTTCGGCAACCCCGTCACGACCGGCGCCGCGCCCAACATCGGCGCCTATGAGGGCCCCGGCGTCCCCCGGTGACGCTCAGGGAGCCGGTTCCGCGCGCGGAACCGGCTCCGGCCACTTCTCGTACCACCGCTGGTCGGCCTCCAACTGCGCGGCCAGGGAGACGAGGAGAGGCTCGCTGCCCGCGGGTCCGAGCAGCTGCGCGCCCACGGGCAGGCCGCCCGGCGTGCGCCCCGCGGGGACGTTCACACCGGGCCAGCCCAGTACGTTCCACGGCCACGCGTAAGGGCAGGCGGCGATCATCGCCCGGTCGGTGCGCCAGCCGTTCATCGTGGCGAGCGTGCCGACGCGCGGCGGGGGAGTGGCCGTCGTCGGCGCGAGCACCACGTCGTACGTCGAGAAGACGGCGCCCACCCGGCGGTGCAGCGCGGCCTCCGAGCGGCGCGCGAGGCGCAGCGGCGCCCCGCCCAGCAGCCGCCCCATGCGGGCCGCCTCGCGCGTGCGCGGGTCCAGGAGCGAGGGGTCGGGCACCTGGCGGGTCCACTCCGCGATGCCCGCCGTGGCCCGCGGCACGAAGGCGAGACCGATCTGCCCGTAGCGCGGATCGGCCGGCGACACGTCGTGCCCGAGTGCGGCGAGCCGCTCCGCGAGCGCCACCACCCGGTCGCGCACCACGGGGTGGAGCTGCTTGGGCGTCGCCGTGAACGGCATCCGCAGCGACAGCGCGATCCGCAGCCGCCCCGGCTCACGGGTCGCGGCCTCGGCGGCGCGCACGGCGGGCGGCCGGTGCAGGTCGCCCGCGTGGCCGCCGCTCGCCGCGTCCAGGAGCAGCGCGGCGTCCTCGACCGTCCTGGCCAGCGGGCCGTTGACGGTGATCCCCTGGAACGCCTCCGCCCACGGCCACGTCGATATGCGCCCGCGCTGCGGCTTGATCCCGACCAGATGCGTCCACGCCGCGGGGATGCGGACCGAGCCCGCGCCGTCCGAGCCGAGCGCCGCCGGGACGAGGCCCGCGGCGACCGCGGCCGCCGAGCCGCCCGAGGAGCCGCCCGGCGTATGACCGGTGTTCCACGGATTGCGCGTGTCACCGAACCCGGGCCCCTCGGTGAACGGCCACTGACCCAGCTCACACGTGTTCGTCTTGCCCACGATCACCGCGCCGGCCACCCGCAGCCGACGCACGGCCTCGCTGTCCTCGGTCTTCGGCGGGAAGTCGCCGGGGCACCCGAACGCGGTCGGCTCACCCGCGACGTCCATGTCGTCCTTGACCGCCAGCGGCACGCCGAGCAGCGGTCGCCCGGGACCGGCGCCGCCCGCCGCCAGCTCCCGGTCGGCGGCGTCCGCCTCGGCGAGCGCGGCCTCGGCCCGCACCAGCCTGAAGGCGTTCAGCGCGGGCTGCGACGCCTCGATCCTGGCCAGCGTCCGCTCGGTCAGCGCACGCGAGGACACCTCTCCCTCGGTCAGCGCGCGTGCGGTGCGCGCCAGGCCTTCGGCACGGTCGGCAGTCATGTGGGGGACACCTTCGCTCGACGACGGGTGTCCGAACGTTAACCGGCGAGTAGGGCAGCGCGGAACGCGGCGGGCACGACAGCGCGCGACCCGGGCCTGCGGGACAACACGGAACCCGGGCACGGCAGTTCGTACCGCGCCCCCGGCGCGATCCCGGGCATGCCCGCGCGGGAGGGGACGCCGGTGCGCGCGCCGGGACGCCCGGCGGCGCTCCACCGCCCGCCTGAGGGCACCGGCGCACCGTCTGGGAAGATGCCGGTGTGATGGTGCAGATACCGAAGCAGCAGCCCACGCAGCGTTCCGTGCCCACGAGCGCCGACGTCGCCCGCCTCGCGGGCGTCTCCCGCGCGACCGTCAGTTACGTCCTCAACAACACCAGTGCCGTCCGCATCAGCGAGCCCACCCGCCGCCGCGTCCACGAGGCGGCCAGAGAACTGGGCTACGTCCCGCACGCCGCCGCCCGCAGCCTGCGCGCCGGGCACAGCCGCATGGTCCTCATGCCGACGTCAGAGGTCCCGATGGGACCCCTGTTCAGCCGGTTCTTCAACGAACTGCAGTGGGCGCTGAGCCGGTTCGACTACACCGTCGTGCAGTACGCGAGCCTCGGCCTGACCGGCGAGGACGCCGCGCGCGCCTGGGCCGAACTGCGCCCCGTGGCCGTCCTCGCGCCCGACGCCTCCGCGCTCGACGCGCGCGGCGTGAGCATCCTGAAGCGGTCCGGCGCCAGGGCCGTCTTCACGCTCGGACCGCACCGTGTCGACGGCGCGCACGCCCTGCTGATGGACGGCCGCAAGGTGGGCGAGGCCGCCGCACTGCACTTCCTGGCCCGTGGCCGGCGCCGCATCGGCGTCGTCGTCCCCGAGGAGCCGGGCCTGGAGAACTTCTCGCGGCCCCGCCTCGACGGGCTCCGCCGGGCCGTCGAGGACACCCGCACCGCCGACGCCTCGGTCACCGCCCTGCCCCTCGCCTTCACCGAGGAGTCAGCGGCCCGCCTCGCGGCGGACTGGCGCTCCCTGGGGCTCGACGCCGTGTTCGCGTACAACGACGAGTACGCGATGCTCCTGACGCGCGCCCTCCAGGACGAGGGCGTCACGATCCCCGACGACACCGCCGTGATCGGCTCCGACGACCTGATGCTGGGCCGGCTGCTGCGGCCGCGCCTGAGCACCGTCCGCATCGAGCTGCCGTCCGGCCGGGGCCTCGCCGAGCTCGTCGACCGCATGGTCCGCGACCCGGGCGAGCGGCCCGAGGTGCACGACATGCTCGGCGCGGCCGTCGTGCACCGCGAGTCCAGCTGAGCGTCCCCTACTCGCCCTGTTCCTGCTGCTTGGCCTGCTCGGCGGCCACCTGCCGGCGCACCTCGTCCATGTCCAGCTTCCTGGCCTGGCCGATGACGTCCGTGAGCGCGGCCTCGGGCAGCGCGCCGGGCTGGGCGAACACCGCCACCTGGTCGCGGACGATCATCAGCGTCGGGATCGACTGGATGTTGAAGGCGGCCGCGAGCTCGGGCTGGGCCTCCGTGTCGACCTTCGCGAAGACCAGGTCCGGATTGGCCTCGGCGGCCTTCTCGTAGACGGGGGCGAACTGCCGGCACGGACCGCACCACGACGCCCAGAAGTCGATCAGGACGAAGTCGTTGTCCGTGACCGTCTCGTCGAAGTTCTCCTTGGTGAGCTCCACGGTCGTGCTGCTCATGGTGTTTCCCTACTTCCTGGTGTTCGGGCGAAGCCGCTGTGCACAACGGCCGACGGGGCGGACGTATTCCGCCGCCACCACGCGCGGGCGGTGCCGCGTGTGTACCGGCGTGTTCCGCGCGCGTACCCGTGTGGCCACGGCGCACACCTGCCGACAGACTGTCCTCATGACGGAAGCAATCACGTACGACGTAGTGGTCATCGGTGCCGGTCCCGTGGGGGAGAACGTCGCGGACCGGGCCCGTGCGGCGGGGCTCAGCGCCGCGATCGTGGAGAGCGAGCTCGTCGGGGGCGAGTGCTCGTACTGGGCGTGCATGCCCAGCAAGGCCCTGCTGCGCCCCGTGATCGCCCGCGCCGACGCCCGCCGCGTGCCCGGACTGCGCCAGTCCGTCCAGGGCCCGCTCGACGCCCCCGCCGTCCTCGCCCACCGCGACGACTACACCTCGCACTGGAAGGACGACGGCCAGGTCGGCTGGCTGGAGGACGTCGGCGTGGACCTGTACCGCGGCCACGGCCGCATCGCGGGCCCCCGCACGGTCACGGTGACCGCCGCCGACGGCACGGAGCGCGCCCTGGAGGCCCGGCACGCCGTCGCCGTCTGCACCGGGACGCGCGCCGCCCTGCCCGACCTGCCGGGCCTCGCCGACGTCAAGCCATGGACCAGCCGCGAGGCCACCAGCGCCGACCACGTGCCCGGCCGGCTGCTCGTGGTGGGCGGCGGCGTCGTGGCCGTGGAGATGGCCACCGCCTGGCAGGCGCTGGGATCGAGCGTGACGGTGCTGGTACGCGGCGGGGGCCTGCTGCCCCGCATGGAGCCGTTCGCCGGGGAACTGGTGGCGGACGCCCTGCGCGAGGCGGGCGCCGAGCTGCGCACCGGCGTCTCGGTGACCGCCGTCGAGCGCGCGGGCGGCACGGTCACCGCGACCCTGGACGACGGCTCGCGGCTCCAGGCCGACGAGATCCTCTTCGCCACGGGCCGCGCGCCCCGCACGGACGACATCGGCCTGGAGACGATCGGCCTGGAACCGGGCTCCTGGCTGCCGGTCGACGAGAGCCTGCGCGTCGAGGGCAGCGACTGGCTGTACGCGGTGGGCGACGCCAACCACCGCGCGCTCCTCACCCACCAGGGCAAGTACCAGGCCCGTATCGCGGGCGCCGCCATCGCCGCCCGCGCGCAGGGCGTCCCGCTCCTGGAGACCGACCGCTGGGGCGCCCACGCGGCCACCGCCGACCACGCGGCCGTCCCGCAGGTCGTCTTCACCGACCCCGAGGCCGCCTCGGCGGGCCTGACCCTCGCGGAGGCGGAGGCCGCGGGCCACCGCGTGCGCGCCGTCGACTACGACATGTCCGGCGTCGCGGGCGCCGGCCTGTACGCCGACGGCTACCGCGGCCGCGCCCGCATGATCGTCGACCTGGACCGCGAGATCCTCCTCGGCGTCACGTTCGTCGGCCCCGGCGTCGGCGAACTCATCCACTCCGCGACGATGGCGGTCGCGGGCGAGATTCCCCTGGACCGTCTGTGGCACGCCGTTCCCGCGTACCCGACGATCAGCGAGGTGTGGCTGCGGCTGCTGGAGACGTATCGGGGGTGAGTGGCACAGGAAATGACGGACCGCCGAAATCCGTGACGAAATCCGATCCGCTTCCGAAGTCCCTTGACGAGTGCGGTAATTCGAAGGGGAACGCGCACCCTTTCGCGTTACGCTCGCGGCGACGAGCAAGGAAAAGGCTCATCGCATCCTCAAGGCCGGAGGAAACATGGCGACGCACGCGATAGTGGTCGGCGAGTACGGCGGACCGGAGGTCCTTGTGCCGACCGGTACGGAGATCCGTGAACCGGGACCGGGGGAGATCCGGGTGACCGTGGAAGCGGCGGGCGTGAACTTCAAGGACGTCTACCAGCGCACGGGCATCTCCGCCGACCCGCCCCCGTTCGTGCCCGGCCTGGAGGGCGCGGGGACGGTCACCGCCCTCGGCGAGGGCGTCACGGATCTCCGCACGGGGCAGCGGGTCGCCTGGGCGGACGCCCCCGGGAGCTACGCGGGCGAGGTGGTGCTGCGCGCCGACCGCGCGGTCCCCGTGCCCGACGCGGTCCCCACCGACATCGCGGCCGCCGCCCTGGCCCAGGGCATGACCGCCCACTTCCTGACGCACTCCACGTACGCGGTGACACCGCGGGACACCGTGCTGGTGCACGCGGCGGCGGGCGGCACCGGCCTGCTGCTCACGCAGGTGGTCACGCACCTCGGCGCCCGCGTCGTGGCCACCGTCTCCACCGCGGAGAAGGAGCGCCTGGCCCGTGGCGCGGGAGCCGACGAGGTGATCCGCTACGACGGGCTGAGCACCGACGAGATCGCCGCCCGGGTCCGCGACGCGACGGGCGGCGAGGGCGTCTCGGTCGTCTACGACGGCGTGGGCGCGGCCACCTTCGAGGCGAGCCTCGCCTCGCTGCGCCCGCGCGGGATGCTGGTGCTGTTCGGTGCCGCCAGTGGCATGGTGCCCCCCTTCGACCTGCAACGGCTCATCGCGGCCGGTTCGCTGTACGTCACCCGGCCGGTCGGCGCCCATTACCTCGCGACGCCCGAGGAACTGCGGGAGCGGGCCGACGCGGTCCTGCGCTGGATCCAGGAGGGCGTGCTCGACATCCGCGTCGGCGGGCGCTATCCGCTGGCGCGGGCCGCGGACGCCCACACCGACCTCGCGGCCCGCCGCACCACGGGAAAGCTCCTCCTGATCCCCTGACCGGGGCACGGCGGCCGGCGCGATAGGGTGCGTCTCCGTGCGCGGAGACGCACCGGCCGCCGCAACCGCCGCGGTCCCGCGCCGAGTTCCGCACGCGACCGCAGACGTGGGTGAGGCTTTCGTGACCGCTGCCGGGGACACCGCCGCCGCGACCGCCGTGGAGGACGACGACGACACCGTCCCGGCCTCCGTCGGGGCGATCCTCGTCGCCAGCTTCCCGCTCTCGCCAGGACAGTGGCTGCCCGCGCACAGCCACACCCACCACCAGTTGGCCTGGGCCCGCAGCGGCGTCCTCGGCATCGGCGTCGCGGACGACTACTGGGTGCTGCCGCCCAACCGGGCGCTGTGGGTGCCGGCCGGGGTCGTGCACCGCACCGGCGCCACCCGTGACGCCGTGCTGTGCAGCCTCTACCTCGACCCGGAGCGCTGCGGACTCGACTGGACGGAGCCCACGCCGGTCGGTGTCGACGGGCTGCTCGCGCACCTGATCGCCTATCTGGGCCGCGACGACCTCGCGGACGACGCGCGGCTGCGGGCCGAGGGCGTCGTGCTGGACGTGCTGGCCCCCTTGCCGGTCACTTCGCTCGACGTGCCGCACCCCAGGGACGACCGCGTGCGCGCCGTGGCCAACGCGCTGCTGCGGGACCCGGCGGACGGCCGCAGCCTGGAGGCGCACGCACGCGCCGTCGGCGTCAGCCGCCGCACCATGACGCGCCTGTTCGTCCAGGACACCGGCATGAACTTCGACCGCTGGCGCACGCATCTGCGGCTGCGGGCCGCGCTGCCGCTGCTCGCCGAGGGGCGTCCCGTCGTCCAGGTCGCCCGCTCCGTGGGGTACACGACGGCGAGTGCGTTCCTCGCGGCGTTCCGGCGGACCTTCGGCACCTCGCCGAGGCGCTACCTCAAGGGCGACCTGGCACCGTTCGGCCCGTCCGGGGACGACGAGGACGAGTGACGGAGCGGCCGGCGAACACCCCCGCGGGGCCGGGGAATTACGCGCCGCCCGGCCCCGTTCTCCAAGAGCAATATGAGTGCTTGACCGGCTACCGGGTGCAGTTTACGTTCAGTACATGACGTTGCAATCGCTCCATTTGCGCTCGCCCGGAGGGGCAATGCACCTCAGTACGCGGCAAATTGAGATTCTTTCTCTCATTGCCAATGGCCATCGGGACAAAGAGATAGCGAAACACCTCGGCATGTCCGTGCGCACGGTCGATTCCCATCTCCAGCGCCTCTACGACCGGTACGGCGTGCGGAGCAGGGCGGCGATCGTCGCCCGCTGGCTGCTGGAGGGCGGTACGCCGCTCGGCATTCCGGTGCGCCAGTAGCGCGCGCCCGGCAGGGCCCCGCGCCGGGCGCGGGGAGTCCGTCCGCTGCCGGTATCGTCGCTGTCTCCGGCGGCGGGAGAGGTGGATGCGGATGGGCGCGCGGCGAGCGGGAGCGGCCGAGGGCGGAACGCGGCCGCGGCGGATGGGCCGTCCGCCGATGGCGGACCGCGAGGCCGTGATCGCGGCGGCCCTGGGCATCGGGTTCTCCGGGCTGTCCATGCCGGCCGTCGGGGAGCGCCTCGGCGTCTCGCACTCGACGCTGTACCGCTACTTCCCCAGCAGGGACGCCCTGGCGGCGGCCGCCGCCGATCACGCCGTCCGCGCGATCGAGTGGCCCGAGGCCGGCGACGACTGGCGGGCCTTCCTCGACGCGACGGCGTGGGCGCACTGGAGTCTGCACGCGGCGAACCCGGGGCTCGCCAAGGAGATCACCGCGCTGCGGCTCACCTGCCCCGCGCTGGTGGACCGGGACAACCGCACCGGCGTCGTCCTGCTCGGTTTCGGATTCGCGCCGCGCGACGCCGCCCTCATCGTGGACATGCTGGCCGAACTCGTCATCCAGGCCTTCCTCGCGGTGCCGCCCGCGCCGCGGAGCGGCGACGGGGGCGAGGACGCGCGCGGCGGTTCCGGCGAACAGTCCGTCGACGCCGTGCAGCGGCGGCGGCGCGAACTGATCGAACCGTGGATGAGCGCCTTCGACCCGCGCCTCGGCCACGTGCTCGCCGAGGCGGTCGCGGGCCCCCCGGCCGACTGGTTCGAGCGCAAGCTGAACCTGTTCCTCCTCGGCGTCGCGGCACTGCCGCACTGACGCGGGACGACCGCGCAGGACCCGGGCCCCGATCCCGGCACGGCCCGGGAGTACGCCCGCCTGACGGCCCGGGATCAGGCGTCTCCTACTTTCTGACAGGCTGTTGTAAAGTGTGCGCCGCTTGGGAGTTGTCCATGTCGACGAGAGTGGGTTCCGGTGAAGGGGTTGACGCCATGAGCGGGGGCCGGACGACCGAAGGCGACGCGCTGCGCGCGGTCCTGCGGCCCGTACGGGGCCGCATCGCGTTCGGAGTGGCGTTACAGGCGCTCGCGGGGATCGCCTCGCTGGGATCGTTCATCGCCATCCATCCGCTCGCCGTCGCGCTGCTGGCGGACGACCCCGACGAGTCGACGGTGTGGTGGACCGTGGGCTTCGCCGCCCTCGCGCTCGTCGTGCGGTTCGTGGCCCAGGCGGTGAGCCATCTCCTCATGCACGACGCGGACATGGAGTTCCAGCTCCGGCTGCGGCGCCGCATCGCCCGCAGGCTCAGCCGGGTGCCGCTGGGCTGGTTCTCCAGCAGGAACAGCGCGACCGTGAAGAAGGCACTCGCCGACGACGTCGACTCCCTGCACTACCTGGTCGCCCACGCCCTGCCGGACCTCACCCTCGCCCTGGTGACACCGGTCGCCGCGCTCGTCTACCTGCTCGCCCTGGACTGGCGGCTCGCCCTGCTCACCCTGGTGACGACCCCGGTGTTCGGCGTGCTGTTCCGCATGACCGGCAAGCGCGGCGGGCGGCAGCACGAACGCCTGGCGGGCGCCGTCGTCGGCATCAACTCCGCGGTCATCGAACTGGTCCAGGGCATCTCCGTGATCAAGGCCTTCGGGCAGCGCGACCGGGCGGGCGCGCGGTTCAGCAAGGCCGTGGACGACTACATGGTCACCTTCACGGCCGTCAAGGGGCCCCTGATGTCGCTGAGTTCGCTCGCGTACGCGTCCGTCAGCCCGGCCGCGATGCTCACCGCCTCCCTCGGGGGCGGCACCCTCTTCGTCGCCGCCGACTGGATGCGGCCCGTCGACGTCCTGCCCTTCGTCCTGCTCGGCCTGGCCGTCACCGCGCCCCTGGTCGTCGTCACCTACGCGCCCCAGGCCTTCGGCCAGGCCCGGCAGGCCGCCGAGCGCGTGAGCGAACTCCTGGCCACACCGGCGCTCGCCGAGCCCGAGCGGCCCCTCACCGCCTCCGGACACGTGACGGAGTTCCGCGGCGTCACCTTCGGGTACGCCGCGGACAGCCCCGTGCTCCACGACATCGACCTCGTCCTCGCACCCGGCACCGTCACCGCGCTGGTGGGACCCTCCGGCGCGGGCAAGTCGACGCTGGCCGCGCTGCTGCCCCGCTTCTTCGACCCGGACCAGGGCTCCGTGCGCATCGGCGGCGTCGACCTGCGCGACATGGCGACCCAAGAGCTCTACCGCCACGTGGCCTTCGTCTTCCAGGACGTACGCCTGCTGCGGGCCACCGTCGCCGACAACATCAGGATGGCCCGCCCGGACGCCACGCTCGCCGAGGTCCAGGCAGCCGCCCGCGCCGCGCGCTGCCACGACCGCGTCCTCGAACTGCCCCGCGGCTACGACTCGGTGGTCGGCGAGGACGCCCTGCTGTCCGGCGGCGAGACCCAACGCATCGCCATCGCACGGGCGTTGCTCGCCGACACCCCCGTCATCGTGCTCGACGAGGCCACCGCGTTCGTCGACCCCGAGGCCGAGGCCGGCATCTACGACGCCCTCTCGGCCCTGATCGAGGGCCGCACCGTGCTGTTCGTCGCGCACCGGCTGCACACCATCGTGGAGGCCGACCAGATCGTCGTCCTGGAGAAGGGCCGCGTCGTGGAACGTGGCACGCACACCGAACTCCTGGCATCCGGACCGGTGTACCGCGGCCTGTGGGAGGCCTACACCGACTCCGGCGCGCGCGGACACGACCACCGTATCGACGCCCCGGAGGCGGCACTGTGATCAGGCAACTCGTCCGCGTCCTCGGCACCGGACAGATCCGCCCCATGCGCGCCCACGCCCTGGCCGTGACCGCCTACGCGGTGCTCCAGGGGGCGGCCTTCGCCCTGCTGGTGCCCGTGCTGCGTGCCCTGCTGGACGACGACGCGGCGGGCGCCGCGCGGTGGTTCGCCGTGCTCGCCGCGGTGACGGTGGCGACCTGCGCCGCGTACTTCGTCCAGGCCAGGCTCGGCTTCACGACCGCCGTGTCCAGCACGGGCGTGCTCTACCGCAGGTTCGGCGACCGCCTCGGACAGCTCAGCGTCGGCTGGTTCTCCAAGGCGCGGCTCGGCATGCTGACGCGGCTCGCCACGGCCGGCGTGGGCGAGATCAACACGCTGTTCGCGCACGCGCTCCAGCCGCTCATCACCTCCGTCGTCAGCCCGCTGACCGTGCTCGTGGTGATGCTGTTCCTCGACTGGCGCCTGGGCCTCGCCATGGCGGCGACGATTCCGTTCCTCTACCTCACCTACCGCTGGTCGACCGCGGCCGTCTCCAGGACCGACGCGGTCGTCGACGAGGCCATCGCCCGGGCCAACGGCCGCATCGTCGAGTTCGCGCAGTCCCAGCCCGTCATCCGCGCCTTCGGCCGCGCGCAGAAGGAGAACGACTGGCTGGACGAGGCGATGGCCGAGCAGCACGACATCGGGCGCCGCAGGCTGCGCAGGACGACCGTCGCGCGCGGCGCCTTCGGCGTGACGGTCCAGCTCTCGGTGACGGCGCTGATCGCCTTCGCCACCGTGCTCGCGCTGCGCGGCACGGTCGACGCCGCGCAGCTCATCGCCCTCGCCGTGCTGCTCGTCCGGTTCAGCGAGCCGGTCGTGGCGCTCAGCGAGGCCGGTGGGGCCCTGCGCATGGTGCGGCACCGGCTGGACCAGATGGACGAGTTGTTCCGCACCCCGTCACTGCCCGAGCCGGTGGAGCCGCGCCGTCCGGCCGACGCCGGCATCGAGCTGTCCGGCGTCCGCTTCGGCTACCACGCGGACGACGGGGACGCCCCGCCGGTGCTCGACGGGCTCGACGTGACGATCGCGCCGTACAGCATGACCGCGCTCGTCGGCCCCTCCGGCTCCGGGAAGACGACCGTGACCCGGCTGATCGCCCGGTTCTGGGACGTCGACGAGGGCTCGGTGCGCATCGGCGGGGTGGACGTGCGCCGGATCAGCGCGGGCGAGCTGACGTCGAACGTCGCCATGGTCTTCCAGGACGTCTATCTGTTCGAGGGCACGATCGAGGAGAACGTACGCGTCGGACGCCCCGACGCGCCCGCCGAGGACGTCGCCGAGGCCGCCCGCCTCGCGCGCGTGGACGAGATCGTCGAGCGGCTGCCCGACGGCTGGAACACGGCGGTGGGAGAAGGCGGCACCGCCCTCTCGGGCGGCGAGCGCCAACGCATCTCGCTGGCCAGGGCCATCGTCAAGCGGGCCCCTGTCCTCATCCTGGACGAGGCCACCTCGGCGCTCGACCCGGTCAACGAGATGGCGATCTCGGACACCGTGCGCGCGCTCAGCGGGCGCTGCACCTTGCTGGTCATCGCCCACCGGCTGCCGACGGTGGTCGCCGCGGACCGGATCCTCGTCCTGGACGGGGGCAGGATCGTCGAGTCGGGCACGCACGAGGAACTGCGCGCGGGCGACGGGGTGTACCGGCGCTTCTGGGAGGAGCGCAGCCGCGTCGAGGGATGGCGCTTCCGCTCGACGGCCGCCGGGGCGCGGTAGCGGGGCGGCCGCGCGGCCCGAGGGTCGCCGCGCACACCAGCGGCCCTGTCCGTGGCGCTCCGCCATGGACAGGGCCGCTGCTGCATGGGGGCCGCGGTCAGTCCGGCACGGAGTCGGCCAGGAAGCGGACGATCGCGTCCTGGGTCTCCGCGGAACGTTCGAGGTGCGGGGAGTGCCCGCAGTCCGGGACCTCGACCCGCCGTACCGGGCCGCCGAGGCCCCGCTCCAGGGCGTCGAGCTGACGCAGTGTGGCGTACTCGTCCCGGTCGCCCTGGATCAGGAGCGTCGGACTCGTGATGCCCGGCAGGCTCTCCTCGATGTTCCAGTCGCGGAACTCCGGGGAGAGCCAGACGTCCGACCAGGCGCCGAAGACGGTGTCGGGGGTGTCGTGGAACCGCGCGAGGCGGCGGGACAGTTCCCCGGCCCCGAAGGCGGCGCGAGCCCTGCGGATCCCCGCGAGGGTCTCCGGCTCGACGAAGACGTGGGGCGCCAGCACGACGGCGGCACCGACGGGGCGCAGGCGCGCGTGCAGCAGCGCGATGGAGGCGCCGTCGCTGTGGCCGACGAGCACCGGTTCGGTCACGGACAGCCGGTCGAGCAGCTCGGGCAGCACCCGCGCCGCCTCGTCGTGCATGTACGTGACGGGGCGTGGGACACGGGCCGGTCCCGAACCGCCGTACCCGTGCCGGGAGTAGACCAGGGCGGGCCGCCCCGTCGCCCGCGCGAGCGCGTCCGGGAAGCGTCCCCACATGGCGACGCACCCGAGGCCCTCGTGCAGGAAGACCAGGGGCCGCAGACCGGCGCGCCCCTCGACGCGCCGGTACTCGACGGGACCGCCACTCAGCTCGATGACCGGCAACGCGTACTCCCTCCACCGCACGTCACCCGCCGAGGCGCCGGCCGTGCGCGGCACTCCCGGGACGACGCGCTCACCAGTCGAAGTTACGGGCGTTGAACATGTTGAATCCCAGGGCTGCCTTGCCCACGTACTCTAGGCACTCGTCCGGCTTGGCCGGCATCACCGAGCAGAAGGCGGCCTCCCGCAGCAGGCGCTCCAGCGGCTCGCTCGCCCGCAGGGAGCCCGAGCCGCAGATGCGCACGGCGTCGAGGGCGAGCCGCGGTGCCAGCTCGCCGACGCAGTACTTCGCCGCGTGCACCGCGGTGTTGGCCTCCAGGCCGCCCTTCTCCTCGTCGACCAGGCGCGCCGCCGAGTACACCAGTGCCCGGGCCGCCTTGAGCTCCACGGCGAGCCTGCCGACCTGGGCCTGGAGGACGGGGGAGGCGCGACGGTGTTCATTGCCCTCCAGCAGCCGCACCACCAGGCGCAGGACGGACTCGGCGATGCCCAGATAGGCGCCCATGTAGCCGGACACCATCCAGTGCGGCTCCCGCATCAGCTTGAACAGCGAGAGCCCCTCGACGCCGAGGAACAGGCGGGCGCGGGGGACGCGGACGTCCCGCAGCGACATCTGCGCGGTCTGCGTGCCGCGCAGCGCCGCGCTGTCCCAGGGCTCGGAGAACGTCACCCCGTCGTCGAGACCCGACACCACGAAGTGCGACACCTCGGCCGCCTCCGACGAGCCTTCCTCCCTGGCCGCCACGACGTAGTAGTCGGCGATACCGGCCAGGGAGACGAAGGACTTGCTGCCGTTGAGCACATAGCCGTCGCCGGCCGCCCGGTACGTGGCCCGCAGCTGCTGGAGCTTGGCGCCGGAGCCGGTCTCGGAGGTCGCCGACGCGAACATCCTGCCGTTCTCGACGACCTCCTTGAAGACCCACTCGCGGAACCGCTCGGCCGCCGCGGGCAGTTCGGACCGGGCCGTCTCGCACAGGGAGCCGATGGCCACGTTGTGCATGTTGAAGCCGAGCGCGGTCGCGCCGTCGCCGATGGCCAGGGTCTCCAGTGCCTTGGTGTACGCGAGGAACGAAAGGCCCTCGCCGCCGGACTCCCAGGGGACCAGCAGCCTCAACAGGCCCGCTTCCCGGAGGAGTCGGTAACTGCCGTGCGGGCCGACGCGGCCGCGGTCGACGCCGGCGGCGACCGCCGACAGCTCGTCCGCGACCGCCCGCACGCGCTTGTCGATGGTTCCGGCATCCTGTGCGTCAATGACTCGCATGGGGTCCTTTTCGTCCGACCGGAAGGGTCAATTCTCGACAGGGAGACCCAGTTCACGGGCGACGGTGACCCGCAACAGGTCGTTGGGGCCCGCGTACGTCGATGCCGCCAGGGGGCTGATCGGATCGGCGCAGAGCCCGGAGTCCTCGATGAAGGAGCGCACTCCGCCGAGCATGGCGGCCTGCTGGGTGAACTTCACGTAGTCCTCGGCGACCGAGATCTTGGTGAGCGCCGCGTCCGAGGCCAGCTGCCGGGGCCGCTCGCCCGCGTCGAGCCGTGCGGCCATCCCGTAGACGAGCTCCCGGGAGCGGTGGAGGGCGAGGGCCATGTCGGCCACCCGTGCCGCCACCAGATGGCTCGACCCCATCCTGCGGCCGAAGTGCTCCCGCGACCTGCACCAGTCGACGGTGCGTTCGAGGACGTTGCGCATGGGGCCGAGCGCGTACGACAGGAGCAGCGCGCGCTCCCAGGCCGTGGTGACGGTCAGCAGCGCGAGGCCCGAGCCCTCCTGGCCCACCAGCCGGTCCGGCGCGAGCCGGACCCCGCCGAACGTGAGCGAGCCCATGGGGACCTCGGTGAGCGCGGTCTTGGGGAAGGGCTCGCTGCGCTTGACCTCCGGCCGGCGCAGGTCGACCAGGAAGGCCGACAGGGCGAAGGGGGTGCGGTCGGCCGAGGTGCGGGCGAACACCAGGCCGACGTCGGCGATCGGAGCCGCGGTGACGAAGGCCTTCATGCCCGTGAGGAGATAGCTGCCGTCCGCCTGGCGCTCGGCCGAGGTGGTCATGGACAGCGGGTCGCTGCCACCGCCCTCCTCGGTCAGCGCGTGGCAGAGCAGCACCTCGCCGCCCGCCACGTCCCCGAGGAGGTCCCGCGCCGGCGCGGACAGTACGGATTGCAGGGGGTACTGGATGCCGAAGCGCTGGGAGGCCAGCGCGTAGCACAGCCCGGCCGGGGCCCCGGCCAGGCCGATGCCCTCGATGCTGGCCAGGGCCGTGGTGACCGGTCCCGGGCCCTCGGCGCGGTCCGCGGCGGGCCGTGGATCCTCGCGCAGCAGGCCCGGAGCCACGAGGGCCTTCCACCGGGCGCGGAAGCCGGCGCCCGCGGTCCCCGCCAGGGCGGACCGCGCGGCCTCCGCCGAGCGTGCGACGACGTCCTCGACCGCGGCGGCGGGTGCGCGTGCCGTCATGACACCGCGCCCTCGTGCCGCGCGGTGCCCTTGACGGTCTCGACGGCCTCCCACAGTGCCGTGGGCGTACGGAAGTTGGCCGCGACGACCGATGTCTCGGGGAACGAGATGCCGGTCCGCTGCTCGACCCGGGCGACGATCCGCATGATGGTCAGGGAGTCCACGAGCCCCGAGATGAGCAGCGGCGTGCCGGGGTCGACCTTCTCGTCGGCGTGTCCGCCGGCTTCGTCGATGATCTCCTGGATCAGTGAGCACAGCTCGTCAACGTTCTTCATGGCCTCTTTCCCGGGTCGGTTCTGCCGAAGCCAGCGCTTCGCGGTCGACTTTCCCCCGCTCCGTCAGCGGAAGGCGTTCCGCCAGGTGGATGCGGTCGGGGAGCATGTGGCGGGGCAGCACGGCGGACAGCTGCTCGCGGAGCTGCCGCTCGGTGGCGCCGTCCGCGGCGACGTGGAGCCTCAGCTCGCCGCCCGTGGCGCCGTCCGGGGCCCAGACCGCCGCGCAGGTGCGCACGGAGGGGAACTCCTGGACGACGCTCTCGATGTCCTGGAGGTCGATGCGGTGGCCCCGCCGCTTGATCTGGTGGTCTCTTCGCCCGCGCAGATGGATCCTGCCGTCCTCGCCGTAGTGGCCGAGGTCGCCGGTGAGGTACGCGGGGCGCGTGCGGCCGTCGGCCAGGTGGATCGGCGAGGTGAGCGGGCGGTGCCGGCCGTTCTCCAGATATCCGAGGGCCACTGTCGGGCCCGAGACGGCGATCTCTCCCGCGTCGGAGGTGACGCGGTGGTCGTCGTCGACGAGCTCGACCCGGACCCCGGCTATCTCCTTGCCGATGGACAGCCCGTCGGAGGCCGACCAGCCGGGCGGCACCCTCTCGAAGGTGCACACGTTCGTCTCGGTCGGGCCGTAGAGGTTGTAGAACTCCGCCGCCTCGAACAGGCTCCGGTACTTTTCGAGGTCGCCGACCGGGAAGGGCTCTCCCGCGAAGGCGATGACGCGCAGGTCGGGCAGGGGAGCGGTGCCGATGCCGCCCTGGTGGAGCAGGGCCTGGTAGAGCGTGGGGACCGCGTAGAAGGCGGAGACGCGCTCGGTGCGCAGCCAGTTCACCACGTCCTGGGGGAAGGCCTTGAGGGGCTCGGGGAGCAGGACGAGGCACGCGCCCGACAGGGCGCTGCCAAAGATGTCGAACGTGCTCAGGTCGAACGTCAGTGAGGCCTGGGAACCGACCCTGTCCGAGAACTTGAGCCCGAACTGATCCACGGTCCACCGGGCGAAGTGCAGGACGTTCTCGTGCGACAGGAGCACGCCCTTGGGCCAGCCGGTGCTGCCCGAGGTGAACAGCAGGTACCCGCCGTCGCCGCCCTCGGCCGGCGGCGGGCCGGGCGGGCGAAGGGGAAGGAGGCCAAGACCGGGGACGAGCGCCCCGGCCTCACCGGGGCCCTGACCGGTGAACTCCCCGACGCGGAGGGCCGACGCGGCGGTGCGGTCCGTGGTGACGAGGAAGCCGAGGGCGGCGTTGACGGCCATCCGGGCCGTCCGCTCGGCGGGGACCTTCACGTCGAGCGGCGCCGCGACGGCTCCGCACCGCAGGGCGGCGTACACGGCGACCAGCGCGTCCGTGCCTTTGGGCACGTACACGCCGACGCGGTGACCGGGGCGCACCCCCGCGGCCCGGAGGCGGGCGGCGAGCTCGCGGACCCGTGTCTCCAACTCCCGGTAGGTGAGACCCTGTTCGCCGTCCGTCACGGCGTCCCGGTCGGGGTGGTCGTCCGCGGCGCCCGCCAGGACCGCGTCGAGCGGGCCCCAGGGGCCGGTCCGGCTCATGCGGGCAGTCCGCTCTCGCCCTGCTCGGCCCTGATCCGCGCGGCCAGCACCTTCTTGTCCATCTTCCCGACGGGCGTCAGCGGCATCACGTCGAGGATCCGCACCTCGTCGGGCGCCTTGTAGGCGGCCACGCCGCGCTCGTGGAGGAAGGCGGCGAGCGCCTTGCGGTCCGGCGCGGGGCCGCCGTCCAGGACGAGGAAGGCGACGGAGCGCTCGCCGAGGTCCGGGTCGGGCGCGGGCAGCAGCGCGGCGGACCGGATCACGGGGTGGGCGAGGAGATGGCCCTCGACCTCGGTCGCGGGGATCTTCTCGCCGCCGCGGTTGATCTGGTCCTTGGAGCGGCCCACCACGACGAGATGACCGGTCGGCCGGCGGCGCACGCGGTCACCGGAGCGGTAGAAGCCGTCGTGGGTGAAGCTCTTCGCGTTGTGCTCGTCGGCGTGGTAGTAGCCGCGCAGGGTGTACGGGCCGCGGACGAGCAGCTCGCCCTCCTCGCCGTCCGGCACCTCCTGGTCGTCGGGCCCGGCCACGCGGACCTCGTCGGCCCCGGAGATCGGCCTGCCCTGGGTGGTGGTGATGATGTCCGTCGGGTCGGAGAGCCGGGTCAGGCACAGCAGCCCTTCGGCCATGCCGAACACCTGCTGGATCACGCACCCGAACTCGGCGACCATCCGCGCGGCCGTCTCGTCGGCGAGCCGGGCGCTGCCGACCTGGAGGACCCGCAGGCTGGAGAGGTCGGCGTCGGTCGCGGCCGCCTCGTCCAGCCAGACCGGGGCGAGCTGGGGATTGATGGCGGCGATCGTGACGCCCTCGCGTTCGACGAGGTCGAAGCAGTAGCCCGGGTCCGGGTTGCTCGCGAGCACGACCCGCCCGCCGGCACTCAGCGCGCCCAGCACGCCGGGGCAGTTCATCGTGTAGTTGAACGCCACGGGCAGCGCCGCCAGATACACCGAGCCCTCGGTCATCTCGCAGACCTCGCCGGCCGCCCGCCCGTTGTAGAGGTAGTCGTCGTGCGTGCGGGGGATGAGCTTGGGCAGTCCAGTGGTGCCGCCGGAGAGCAGCAGCAGGGCCGCGTCGCCGCCCGCCGCCCGTGAGGTGATGGCGGGGCCCGTCGCGGGCGCGCCCGCCGTGAGGTCGTCGTAGGAGGTGAAGCCGGTACCGGTACCCGGGTCGCCGACCACGATGACGTGCTTGAGCGCGGGGCTCACCGACCGCACCTCGGCGGCCAGTTCGCGGTGGTCGAAGCCGGCGTGCACATCGGGGATGACGTAGGCGGCGGCCTCCGCGTGCTGCGCGAGGTGCACCATCTCGCTCCTGCGGTGACCCGGCTGGGTGTGCACCGGGATCGCGCCGACCTTCATCAGCGCGAACCAGAGCAGCAGGAACTCGGCGCGGTTGGGCAGCTGGAGCAGGACGCGGTCGTCGGCACCGAGGCCGAGGCCGCGCAGCCCATGAGCCAAGTGGTCCGTCCGCTCGTCGAGTTCGGCGTACGTCAGACGCGTCCGGTCGTCGACGAGGGCGACGCGGTCGCCGTGGGCACGGGCGCGGGCGGTGAGGAAGTGGGCGAAGGTGTCCCCTCGCCAGTAGCCCGCGGCTCGATACTTCTCGACGTCCGCACCGGGCCAAGGGGTCATGTCGATGGCCATGGGGAGGGCCCCTTTCTTTCGTGCGACTCCGGACTGCGCATGCGTTCCCCGCGAATCTCTCGGCAGAGGGAAATCAAATCCTCTGCCGCCGGGCGATCCGAATGGCCGGAAGAGGGAATGTGCGGCGAATTTCGAATTACCTTTTTCATGGCGCCGATCGACAGTAACGCACCCGTGTCGGCAAGGTCAATGCCCGTACTGAGCAGGCAACTTGCGAGGGATGGGCGCTGCGGCGTGACGGGCTGCGGGAACTGCTGAAGGGTAATCACCGTGGGGAAAAATACCGTAGGTGAAAGGCTGCGGTAAAAACCCTTAGGTGAATACTCGTGCAGAGTCGAGAGGTCCCCTTCAATTGGTTGACAGTGTGATTGGAGGGATCGTAAATTGGCGATCCCGGACCGCCGTGACTGGTGAAATGAAAGCGCATCGGCGCCCCTTGGGCGGATGCACGGAACTGCTTCTTCATCGGCGGCCGGCAGTGACAGTGACGCCCGCCCGACGGCTCCCGCCCAGGGCCACTCGGCGCTGCCTGAAACCTGCCAACCCGAGCCGACCATCGGAGGAGCGACCGTGGGAGACGTTGTGTTGGGCCGAGAAGAGATCCGCGCGCTGGTGGCCGGCGAGCTCGATCTGGATCCCGCAGAGATCGGCATGGACGACAACCTGGTCACGCTGGGTCTGCACTCGATGCGGATGATCAAGATCGCCGCCGGGCTGCGGCGCAAGGGCATCCGCGTCAACTTCTCCGAACTCGCCCTGTGCCCCTCGGTCCAGGCCTGGACCGACCTGGTGACCGAACGCTCCGGCGGCCAGGGCGCGGCCCGCCCGAAGCCCGCACCGCAGGCCCCGCGGCAGGACGAGCGCCCCTCGGACAGCGAGCCCTTCGGCCTGGCGACCATGCAGCACGGCTACTGGATCGGCAGCAAGGACGAGCAGGCCCTCGGCGGAGTCGCCTCCCATCTGTACGCGGAGTTCGACGGCGAGGACGTGGACCCCGATCGCCTGGGACAGGCCGTGGCCGCGCTGGTCCGCCGTCACGGAATGCTGCGCAGCCAGTTCCTGGAGGACGGGACCCAGCGGGTCCTCGACGCGCCCGGCGTCCCCGTCTGGTCCGTCACGGACCTGCGGGACGAGGCACCGGCCGACGTGGACAAGGCCCTGGAGCGGATCCGCCAGGAGAAGACGCACCAGCGCATGCGGACCGACCTCGGCCAGCTGGTCGACATCTCCCTGACCCTGCTGCCCGGCGGCCGGACCCGGCTGCACGCGGACGTCGACATGATGGCCGCCGACGCCCTGAGCTACCGCATCCTGCTCGCCGACCTCGCGGAGTTCTACACCAGCGGGGCGAGCGACCTCGGGACACTGTCGTACAACTTCCGCGACTACCTGACCGACTACCACGAGGTCAACGCCCCGGCGCACCGCCGCGAGCAGGAGTGGTGGCGCGAGGTCCTCCCACAGCTGCCCGGCGCCCCCGCGCTGCCCCTGGTCCCCGAGTCGGAGCAGGAGGACCCGCTCCACAGCGTCCGCTACGAGCACTGGCTCGACCCGGAGAGCAAGCGGCGGCTCATCGAGCGGGCGCGCAGGAACGGCGTCACCCCCGCCACGGTCCTCGCCTCGGTCTTCGCCGAGATCGTCGGCCAGTGGTCGAGCGAGCAGCGGTTCCTGCTCAACCTGCCGCTGTTCAACCGCGAACCCCTCCACCCCGACGTGGAGAAGCTGGTCGGCGACTTCAGCAGCTCCGTGCTCATCGACGTCGACGTCACCGGCTCCTCGACCACGCTCGAACGCGCCAGGGAGTTCCAGCACACCCTGCACACCAGGGCCTCGCACGCCGCCTACCCCGGCCTCGACGTCCTGCGCGACCTGGGCCGGCTGCGCGGTGAGCCCGTCCTCGCCTCCGTCGTCTACACCAGCGGCCTCGACCTCGGCGAGCTGTTCCGCGACAGCGTCATCGACGCGTTCGGTGAGCCCGCGTGGATCATCTCCCAGGGGCCGCAGGTCGTGCTCGACGCCCAGGTGGTGGAGTTGCGGGGCGGCCTCCTGCTCAACTGGGACGTACGCGAGCACGCCTTCCCCGACGGGATGATGGACGCGATGTTCCGGCGCCACCGGGAGATGATCGACGAGCTCCTCGGCGACGACGACAACTGGGACCGGATCCTGCACGAGGGACTCCCGCCGGAGCAGCGAGACGTCCGCACGAAGGTCAACAGCGTCGAACGGCCGGTGCCGGACGGGCTGCTGCACGGCGGCTTCTTCGCCCACGCGGCTGCCACACCGGATGCGAAGGCACTGCTGTGGGGCACCGAAGGAGCCTTGTCCTACGCCGAGTTGGGTGATCGGGCCCTGCGGATCGCGGGCGCGCTCACCGCCCGCGGAGTGCGCCCCGGGGACACGGTCTCCGTCCACCTCCCCAAGGGCCCCGACCAGATCGCCGCGGTGCTGGGCGTCCTCGCCGCCGGCGCCTGCTACGTCCCCATCGGCATCGAACAGCCCGCCGCGCGCCGCGCGCAGATCGAGAAGGCGGGCGGTGTCGTCCTGACGCTCTGCGCGGACGACACCGACGCGGACGCGGGCCGGGCCCTGGGCATCGGGGAGGCCGTACGCTGCGACACCCCCCTGACGGCCCCGGTCGCCGTGGACCCCGACGAGACCGCGTACGTCATCTTCACCTCCGGCTCCACCGGCACCCCCAAGGGCGTGGAGATGTGCCACCGGGCCGCGCTCAACACCATCGAGGACATCAACGAACGCTTCGGCGTCACCGCCGAGGACCGCGTCCTCGCCGTGTCCGCCCTGGACTTCGACCTGTCGGTCTGGGACATCTTCGGGATGCTGGGCGCGGGCGGCGCGCTCGTCCTGGTCGAGGAGTCCGACCGCCGTGACGCGCAGCAGTGGCTGAACCTGTGCCGCACGCACCGGGTCACGGTGTGGGACACCGTGCCCGCCCTGATGGAGATGCTCCTGACGACGGCCGGGACCGAGCCGCTGCCCGACTCGCTGCGCCTCGCGTTCCTCTCCGGCGACTGGATCGGCGTCGACCTGCCGGGCGCCCTGCGCGACGCGTCGGGCGGGCGGTGCGCGCTCGTGGGGATGGGCGGCGCCACCGAGGCCGGCATCTGGTCCAACTTCCACGAGGTCACGGCCGTCCCCGGGCACTGGCGGTCCATCCCGTACGGCACGCCGCTGGGCAACCAGCGCTTCCGGGTGGTCGACGCCCGGGGCCGGGACTGCCCCGACTGGGTCCCCGGCGAGCTGTGGATCGGCGGCCGCAGCGTGGCCGAAGGCTACCGCAACGACCCCGAACGCACCGCCGATCGCTTCGTCACCCACGACGGGGAGCGCTGGTACCGCACGGGCGACATGGGCCGCTACTGGCCCGACGGGACCCTGGAGTTCCTGGGCCGCCGCGACAACCAGGTCAAGCTGCGCGGCTACCGCATCGAGCTCGGCGAGGTCGAGGCGGCGCTGCGGGCCGTGCCCGCCGTGCACCACGCCGTGGCCGAAGTGGTCGGCAGGACCTCGCAGAAGCTGATCGCCGCGATCACCCTGTCCGCGGAGACCGACGAGACGGCGGTCCTGGACGCCGTGGCCGACCTGCTGCCGCCCCACATGATCCCCGAACGGCTCGACATCCTGGCGGAGTTCCCCCTGACCGCGAACGGCAAGCTCGACCGCAAGGCGGTCGGCGCCGTCCTGCGGGCCGGCGCCCCGCCCGAGGCGCCCCACGTCGGACCGGCCGACGACCTGGAGGCCGTGCTCGCGGAGATCGTGCGGACGGTGCTCGGCGGCGGACCGGTCAGCGTCGAGGACGACTTCTTCGCCTTCGGCGGCGACTCCGTCCTCGCGACCGAGGCCATCGCCCGGATCCGGGAGTGGCTCGACACCACCGAACCGAAGGTGGCCGACCTGTTCGCCGCCCGGACCGTGCGCGCCCTGGCCGTACGCCTGGCCGCGAAGCAGAGCGTGCCGGGCCGCATCGAACAGGCCGCCGCGATCTACCGCGAGGTCGCCTCGATGACCGACGAGGAACTCCGGGCCGCAGCGGGGTCCGCGGACCGGTGACCCCCTCCGGCCCCGCACTCCCCGACCTTGCTTCCACCTGACCGACCGTCATACCGAAGGGACAGGCACCGTGGCAGAGGCGAAGGAATTCGCGCTTCCCTATGAGGCACAGGACCCGAACGACGTCCTGAAGGCGTTCGCCGCCAACAGGGCGTTCCGCGCGGCGGAATGGGACGAGCTCACGACGGAGGGAAACCCCTACCGGCGCCCGGTCAGGCCCGACGACCTCGCCTGGCTCGACTACAGCCGCCCACTGCCCGTGGCCGACGTACTGAAGCTGAGCGGCTTCCTCGGCCACCGCATGCTGCGCAACGTGTACGACATCGACTCCCTCTACCTGCCCCCGGAGGACGTCGCCACCGTCGCGTCCGACCAGGAGGCCTTCTACTCCCGGCGCAACCGCGAACTCAGCGCGCTCGCCAAGCCGGTGCTCGAACAGCATCTCTTCTCCCTCCTCGACGGAGAGCGGACGCCGCTGCGCACGCCGACCCGCGCCGCACTCGAACAGCACGTCGTCGACTTCTTCGAGGAGCGCAGCGCCCGCCCGCACCAGGGCATCGACGCGGTCCTGCAGACCAAGGACAAGCGCGCGGCCGCGACCTTCCTGCTGCTGCAGCTGAGCGCCTTCACCCCCGCCATGAACACGGCCGTGGGCCGGGCCGCGATCGGCGAGTACGACCTCGCCCACGGCGCCCTGCGCCCGCTCCTGGTCGACCAGTACCGCGACTGGGTCGCCGACTCGGCCGACTACACGAAGCTGCTGGCCGGCGCCGGGCTCAAGACCGCCGCCGCCGCGTACTGGCAGCTGTACCTGAACTCCTCGCTGGCGCGGGGCAACTACCTCCACCACGTCTCCGCCGACCGCGGACAGTTCTTCGCCTTCCTCGGCGCGCTGATGCACAAGAAGGTCGACGAAGCCCTCCACCGCGAGCGGCTGCGGGCCGTCCTCGCGGAGTGCCTGGAGACCGAGACGGCCTACTTCGAGAACGGCTACGTGGTCACCGAGGCCGGCCTGCGGACCCGGGTGGACCAGATGCTCGCCCCGTTCATCGAGCGGTACGGCGAGCAGGTCGTCGTCGAGGGATTCCACCGCGGATTCGCGGACGCCGCCTGGTACGCGGACCTGTGGGAGCGGGACCTGTGGGAGCAGGTCACCTGGGCCGACAGCATCGGCGAGTACCAGGACAAGGCGCGGCGGATCCACAAGTACCTGGAGGACGAGCGCATCGAGATCGACCTCGACACGTTCGTCGAGTCCTGGGAGGAGACCTCCACCACGCATGTGCACGACGAGCACCGCCTCGTCGTGATCGAGGCCGGCCAGATGCACTTCTGGAACAACGTGACGCACAAGATCGAGCTGCACCAGGGGGACAAGGTCCTGATCCCGGTGTCCCGGCTGCACGGCTCGACCGTGCTGTCCGGCGAGTGCACGTACCACCAGCCGATCATCCCCGACGACCTGCTGAACAGGATCGGAGTGAGCTGATGCTGTCGACGCGAGCTGACTCGGCCGCACGGGAGCTGGCCCCCCAGGTGATAGGCGACCTGCCGGAGTGGGGCGTCCCCTACGCGAGGGACCTGCTGGGGACCCTGACCTCCACGGAGGCGCCCTTCCCGTGCACGTTCGCGGTGTCCGCGGCGAAGAAGTCGGGGCTCCGGTTCGGATTCATCGACGACGAGAACGACCGGCGCGGCTGGGCGGCCCTGCCGGACATCATCCGCACGTATCTGTCGGTCTACCGGAGCATCTCCAGGGAGACCTCCCTCATCGTGCTCTTCCGGCCCGGACAGGAAGAGGCCGGCAAGGTCGGCGACTACTACCAGAAGTTCTGGGAGGTGCTCCAGTTCCTGCACGAGCAGGACACCGAGACCTGGCCGGCGGAGATACCCCGGGACACCGACGACAAGCACTGGGAGTTCAGCTTCGGCGGCACCCCCATCTTCGTCGTGTGCAACACGCCCGCGCACACGTCCCGCAGAAGCAGGTCGAACCCCTGCTTCATGATCACCTTCCAGCCCCGTTGGGTCTTCGAGGAGCTCGACCCCAGCACCTCGCGGGGCTGGGCCGCCCGGCGCGTCATCCGCAACCGGCTGCGGGCCTTCGACGGCGGTGAGCCCTCGCCCGAACTCGGCAACTACGGCGACGCCGACAACCGCGAATGGCGCCAGTACTTCCTCTTCGACGACGACGAGGCGAAGGCGCCCGCGTGTCCGTTCCGCCACACCTGACGCGTCCGCGCCCCGACGAGAGAAGGCAAGGGCATGACTGAGGAACACCCGGGCCGGGACGAGGACGCGCCGGACCGGACCGGCGCCGCGAACGCCAGGCAGGAACACATCCGCCGGCTGCTGGCCGAGCGGGGCTTCGGCCGCGCGGACGGGGCGTCCGAAGCGGACCTCTTCCCCCGGCTCGGGCCGGGTCCCCACGCGCTGTCCTCGGCGCAGCGGCGCATGTGGTTCGCGCAGCAGCGGGAGCCCGACAGCTGCTCGTACAACATCTGCGTCGGATTCAGGATCAGCGGCGACCTGGACGCGGCGCGCCTGCGCCGTGCCTTCGAGGCGGTCGTCGCGCACCAGGACGTGCTGCGTACCGTCTACCGCACCGACGCCGACGGGCTGCCCGTGCAAAGCGTCCTGCCCGCCGTCGAACTGCCGTGGCAGACCCACGACCTCGGCGGCCCGGCGGCGGGCGACGACGTGGACGCCGAGGTCGCACGGCTGGCGCGGGAGCACGGCAGGTCGGCCTTCGACCTGGCCGCGGACTGCCCGCTGCGGCCCCTGCTCATCCGGCTCGGCGCCCGCGAACACGTCCTCGTGCTCAGCGCGCACCACATCGCCATCGACGACCGGAGCTGGGCCCCGCTGCTCAACACCGTGGCGGAGCGCTACCGCTCGGACGGTACGCGGGCACCGCTGCGCCCGCTCCCGGTCACCTACGCCCGATTCGCCGAGTGGGAACAGCGCCGGATCGCGTCCGGCGACTTCGACGAGTCGCTGGCCCACTGGCGCGGCAGGCTCGACCCCTGGCCCGCCCCCGCCGCGCTGCCGATGGCCGGCGGGTCCCTCCGGGAGCGGTCCGAGAAGGGGGTGCGGCGGCGCCTCGCGCTGTCGCGGCCGACCAGCGACGGCGTCACCGCGCTCGCGAAGAAGTCCGGTGCCTCGCTGTTCATGACGACGCTCGCCTGTCTGACCGCCGTGCTCGGCCGCTACTCGGGCAGCGGCGACCTCACCGTCGGCACGGTCGCCGTCCACCGGCCGAGCCCCGAACTGGAGCCGCTGATCGGCAACTTCGGCAACACGCTGATGCTGCGGTTCGACGCCGGGGGCGACCCGCGCTTCACGGAGCTGCTCACCGAGGTCCAGCAGCGCTGCATCGACGCGTTCGGACACCAGGAGGTCCCCTTCGACCAGGTCGTGGAGGCCGTACGGCCCCCGCGCAGGCGCGACGGTTCCGGCCTGTTCAACGTGATGTTCACCCAGCGCGGGCTCACGCTGCCGCACGACATCGACTTCCCCGGCCAGGTGTGGCAGGAGTTCCCGGTGTTCAACGGCGCGACGCGCTTCGACCTCGCGGTCGAGGTGGTGACGGGGCCCGACGGACTCGTCCTCACCGGCACCGGCGCCCACCGGATGTTCGACGCCGAGGCGGTCGACCGGGTCCTCGGTCACCTGGCCACGCTCATGGAGGGCGTCCTCGCCGACCCCACGCGCCGGCTCAGCGAACTGCCGCTGCTGCCGGACGCCGAGTACACGCGCGTCGTCGACGAGTGGAACGCCACGGACCGCCCCGAGTACCTGCCGCGCACCACCCTCCCGGGGCTCTTCGCCGCGCAGGTGGCCCGCAGGCCACGGGCCGAGGCGCTGGTCTTCGGCGATCAGCGCCTGAGCTACGCCGAACTGGACGCGCGCGCCAACCGGTTGGCACGCCATCTGACGGCCCGCGGCGTGGCGCCCGGCGCCTTCGTCGGCGTGCTCCTGGAGCGCTCGCCCGACCTGGTCGTGGCCATGCTGGCCGCCCTCAAGGCGGGCGCGGCCTTCATTCCCTACGACCCGGCCTGGCCGGCGCTGCGCAAGCAGGAGCTGATCTCCACGGCGGGCCTCGCCGCCCTGGTGACCAGCGGCCCGATGCTCTCCCGGAGCGAACTGGCGGCCATGGCCCCCGGCGTCGCGCACGTGGACCTGGCCGCGGACGGCGAGCTGATCGCGGGGCAGGACCCGCACGCCCTGGAGCTCACGCAGTCCCTGGACGACGTCGCGTACGTCATCTACACGTCCGGTTCCACCGGGGTGCCCAAGGGCGCCATGATCACCCACGCCGGCATCGTCAACCGGCTGCCCTGGCAGGCGGATCTCCTGGAGATCACCGACACCGACACCGTCCTGCACAAGGCGCCCGTCAGCTTCGACATCTCCATCAACGAGATATTCCTGCCGCTGGCGAGCGGCTGCCGCCTGGTGCTCGCGAAGCCGGGCGGGGAGGGCGACGTCTCGTACCTCCTGTCCACCATCGCCGAACACCGGGTCACCTTCGTCTACCTGGTCTCCTCCATGCTCGACCTGATGGTCGAGCGCGACGACGCGGCCGAGGCCTTCCGCAGCCTGCGGCACGTGTGGTGCGGGGGAGAGGTGCTCACACCGGAGCTCTACCTGCGGTTCCGCCGGCAGTGCGGCGCGCGCATGTACCACGGCTACGGCCCCGCGGAGGCGACGATCGGCGTCACCTGCCGCGTCTACGAGAGCGCCGACCACGTCCGGGACATCACCATCGGCAGGCCCAACCCGAACACCCGCATCCATCTGCTGGACGCCGCGCGCCGACCGGTCCCGGTGGGCACCGTCGGCGAGATCCACATCGGTGGACTGCCGTTGGCCCGCGGCTATCTGGGCGACCCTGAGCGCACGGCCGAACGGTTCGTGGACAGCCCGTTCCGGCCCGGCGAGCGGCTCTACCGCACGGGCGACCTCGCCCGCCACCGGGCCGACGGGCAGATCGAGTTCGTCGGCCGCGCCGACAACCAGGTCAAGCTCAACGGCCGGCGCATCGAGCTGGAGGAGATCGAGTCCAAACTGGCCGCCCACCCCCACGTCCGGCAGGCCGCCGTCATGATCCGCACCCGCGGCCGGCTCGGCCGGCAACTGGTGGCCTTCGTCGCCACGGGCGACAGCGCCGTCACCCCCGACGAACTGCGGGCCTGGCTCACCGAACGGGTGCCGTCGTACATGGTGCCCCCGACCGTCGTGCTGATGCCGGCCCTGCCGCTGAAGAGCTCGGGCAAGGTCGACAGGGACCGGCTGGCGTCGGCCGACATCCCGGACGAGGAGCGCGACAAGGCGGCCTACACCGCCCCGCGGGGCGTGCTGCAGGAGGCCGTCGCGGCCATCTGGGCCCGCACGCTCGGCCTGGAACAGGTGGGCGTCCACGAGAACTTCTTCGACCTCGGCGGGCACTCCCTGCTGGTCGTGAAGGTGCAGACCGAGATCCGCCGCGAGCTCGGCCACGACGTTCCCGTGGTCGCGCTGTTCGAGAACCCGACGGTCGCCTCGGTGGCCCGGCACCTGGAGGCGGGCGCGGGCGCCGTGAGCGACGAGGAGGCGCGGGAGGTCGAGAAGATCCGAGGCCGGGCCGGCCGGCAGCGGCGGGCGCGCGTCGGCCGCCGCACCAGCAGCGTGAAGGAGGCGTCATGAACACGGACACGGGCACCGAGCGGGCGGGGGCCACGGGCCCCGGCCCCGAGGAGGGCGTCGCGGCACCCGACATCGCCGTGATCGCGATGGAGGGCAGGTTCCCCGGGGCACCCACGCTCCGGGAGTTCTGGGAGATGCTGCAGGCCGGCAGGGAGGCCATCCGCCCCGTCGACGACCAGGACTTCATCGAGGCCGGCGGCGCCCCCGACCGGCTCACCGACCCCAACCTCGTCCGGGTCGAGTGCACCCTGGACGGCATCGACCGGTTCGACGCCGAGTTCTTCGGGTTCCAGCCGGCCGAGGCCGAACTCCTCGACCCCCAGCAGCGCGTCTTCCTGGAATGCGCCCAGCACGCCTTCGAACAGGCCGGATGCCTGCCCGGCGAGTACGACGGGGAGATCGGCGTCTACGCCGGCGCCTCCCAGAGCCAGTACTACCTCGACCACGTCTACCCCATGTACGCCCGCAAGCCGGGGACCGTCGACTCCTTCATCGGCTCGGTGGCCAACGCCTCCAGCGCCCTGGTCACCCGGGTCTCCTACCTGATGAACCTGACCGGGCCGAGCTTCGTGGTGCAGACCGCCTGCTCGACGTCCCTGGTCGCCGTGCACACCGCGTGCCAGGACCTGCTGGACTACCGGTGCGACCTCGCGCTGGCGGGCGGGGCCTCCGTGAACCCCAGCGCGCGCCTCGGCTACCAGTACGTGCCCGACGGGCCGTTCTCCCCGGACGGCCACTGCCGCCCGTACTCCGCGAGCGGCGCGGGCATGTCGCCCGGCGACGGCGTCGGGGTCGTCCTCCTCAAGCGCCTGGAGGACGCGCTGGCCGACGGCGACCACATCCGCGCGGTGATCAAGGGCTCGGCGGTCAACAACGACGGCGCGCGCAAGGTCGGCTTCACCGCCCCCAGCGTCAAGGGCCAGCGCGATGTCATCGTGGCGGCCCAGGCCGCGGCCGGAGTGACGGCCGACGCCATCGGCTACGTCGAGGGACACGGCACCGCCACCCCGGTGGGCGACCCGATCGAGGTGAGCGCCCTGACGAAGGCGTTCGCGGCGACCACCGACAAGAAGGGCTACTGCGTCCTCGGCTCCGTGAAGTCCAACCTCGGACACCTCGACGCCGCCGCGGGGATCGCCGGGCTGATCAAGACCGTCCTCGCCCTGGAGCACGAGGCGATCCCCCCGACCGTCCACTTCGACGAGCCCAACGACCTCATCGACTTCGCGGGCTCCCCCTTCGTGGTCTCCGGCGAACTGACGCCCTGGCGGCGGACCGACGTGCCGCGCCTCGCCGGCGTCAGCTCCTTCGGCGTCGGCGGCACCAACGCCCACGTCGTCCTCGAAGAGGCACCGCGGCGGCCCCCGCGCGAGAGCGACGGGCGCCCGGAGGTCACGCTCCTGTCCGCGGCGACCCCCAAGGCACTGGGCGACATGGGCAAGGAGCTGACGGAACACCTCTCCCGCGAACCCGAGCTCCCCGTCGGCGACCTCGCCCATACGCTCCAGACCGGCCGCCGGACCATGCACCACCGCAGAGCCGTCGTCGCCGACAGCCCCGGGGAACTCGCCGAGGCGCTGCGGTCCGGCGACGGCGTCCAGGGCGACACGGGCGGGCGGCCCCGCGACGTGGTGTTCATGTACCCGGGCGGCGGCTCGCAGTACCAGCGCATGGGCCAGCAGCTCTACGCGACCTATCCGGTGTTCCGGCGCGAGATGGACCGGTGCGCGCGCATCGTCGAGTCGGCCTGCGGCGTGGATCTCCTGGCGGCGCTCTACCCGCCCAGCGACGCGGAGCCCAGCAGGGAGAACGTCGACGTCCCCGTCCTGCGCCTGCCGGCGATCGCCGCCACCGAATGGTCCGTGACGGCCCTGCTGGCCTCCTGGGGAGTACGCCCCACCGCCGTGCTCGGCAACAGCCTCGGCGAGTACACGGCCGCCTGCGTCGCCGGGGTGATGGACCTGGAGGACATGCTTCCGCTGGTCGCCGAGCGCGAGCGGCTCATCGAGAAGGCGGGCGGCATGGCGCTGAGCGTGCTGCTCGACGGCGACGACGTCGGGGAGCACCTGGTCCCGGGCACGTCGCTGGCGGCCGTGAACGCCCCGGGCATGTGCACCGTCTCCGGCACCCACGAAGCCATCATGGAGCTGGAGAAACACCTCACCGAACAGGGCATCGACCAGCACCGGCTGCGCGTCCCCGGCGCCGTGCACTCGGTGGCGCTCGACCCGGTACTCGACGAACTGCGGGCCGTGGTCAAGAAGGTGACCCTGCGCGAGCCCGCCATCCCGCTCGTGACCAACCTGACCGGCGACTGGCTGACCGCCGAGATGGCCCGCGACCCCGAGCACTGGGTGCAGCACACGCGCGGCACCGTACGGTTCCGCGACTGCCTGCGGACCCTGGCCGCCGACCATCCGCCCGCGCTGCTGGAGGCCGGGCCCAGCGGCGGTCTGGTCAAGCTGGCCGAGTACACCCTCGGGACGTCGACCCCGGCCGTCGCGGCGATCCGGCACGCGTACGCCGACCAGTCCGACCCGCGCGTCCTGCTCAACGCCCTCGCCCGGCTGTGGACGAGCGGTGTGGAGGTCGACTGGACGGCGACCCGCGAGGGGCGGCCCGGCCGCACCGTGCCGCTGCCCGGCTACCCCTTCCAGCGCAAGCGGTTCTGGGTGGAGCGCACCGTCGTGCGGCCCGACGCCCCCGAGCGGTCCGGACGAACGGCGGACTCCCCGCTCACGGCCCGGGAATGGAGCGGCTCCGGGCTGCCGGAGCGGCCCGCGGAGCAGACCGGGGCGGCGGACCGCGCCGGTGTCCTCATGGTGCTCGGCGGGGCGGAGCACGGGATGCCCCCGGCCGCCCTCCTGGCGGAGGGCGAGCGCGTGATCCGCGTGCGCTTCGCCGACGCGTTCGCCGCCCCGGAGCCGGACCACTTCGCACTCGACCCCGCGGCACCGGCCGACGTGCGCGCGCTGTGCGCCCACGTGTGGGATGACGGCGACCACGACGTGGACGTCCGGCTCCTCGACCTCACCCGCGTCGCGGGTCCCGCCGACCCGCTGCGCGCGGTCGCCGCCGCAGCCGACTTCGCCGAAGGACTCCTCGCCGCGCTCGGCACGGCGGAGCGGCGACTGCGCGCCGTCGTGGTCAGCGACGGCGCCTTCGACCTGGGCGGAGCCGACGTCACCCCCGAACACCGCCTTGCGCACGGCCTGTTGGCCCACTGGGGGCACGAGGAGTCGCGCGTCGACGCCACCCACGTCGACATGGCGGGGCTGCCGCCCTCCGGGGAGTTCGACGAGGGGACGTGGCGGGCGCTGCTGGCCGAACTGCGCCGCCCGGCGGCCGAGGAGACCGTCGCGCTTCGGGGCCGGCACCGGTGGACGGCGAACCCCGTGCCGGTGGAGCCGACCGAGGACGACCTGTCCGCGCTGCCCCGTCACTGGATCGTGCCGGACGGCGACCTGCCGGCCGCGCGACGGTTCGTGGCCTTCCTGTCGGCCGCGTTCGAGGGCGAGACGGTCATCGGCGGGGCCGCCGACACCGCGCCGGCCGACGGCGGGCCCACCGCACTGCTGCGCCTGCTCGACCACGCGGCCGACGGCGCGGACGCTCCGGCACCGGAGGCCGCCCTGGCCCGGCTGCGCGACCTGTGGCAGCGGCGCGCCCAACAACCCTTCGGCACCGTCGTGCTGGTCGACCCGCTGACCGACCACCCGTCCGCACAGCAGGCCGCCGTGAGCGCCTTCGCCGAGGCGTGCGTGGAGGCGGCCGCGGCGGAGGGCCTGCCCTGGCGGCTGCTGCGCTGGCGCAAGGGCCCCGAGTGGACCGACGAGGCCCTGACCGCCGAGGGCGGACTCGGCGCGCGGGGCCGCCTCGGTGCCGACGCCCTCGCCGCCGCGCTGCGCACCCCCGACCGCCCGGTCCTCACCGTCGCGGCAGGGAGCAGGGCGGGCACGGTCCAGGACCGCGCCCCGGGGCAGGACGACGAGGCCGACGCGGACACCGGGGCCGGGCCGTCCGACGGCCGGGACGGCCGGGCCCGCCCGCCCCTCAGCACCCCCTACGTGGCGCCGCGCAACGACCTGGAGCGCCGCGTCGCGGAGATCTGGCGCACCTCGCTCGGCATCGACGCCATCGGCGCCGACGACAACTTCTTCGAGCTGGGCGGCGAGTCCCTGCTGCTCATGAGGGTGGTCGCCAGTCTGCGCGAGCAGTTCACCGTCAACATGTCCATCCGTCAGCTGTACGTCAACGACCGGCTGACCATTTCCGGGATCGCCACCGTGCTGGAGGAGAAGGAAGCGTGACCACTTCAAAGACCGTCGAGTCCGTACCGGCCGCCCTGCGGGTCCGTGAGCTGATGACCACCGGACTGCTGTCGCAGGCCGTCTCGGTGCTGTGCGAACTGAACGTCCCCGATGTCCTGTCGACCCCGCGTTCCCACACCGACATCGCCAAGGAGGTCGAGGCCGACGCGGAGGGCCTGCTGCCGTTCCTGCGCGCCGCGTGCGCCGCCGGAGTGCTCGCCGAGCCGTCCACCAGGACCTTCGAACTGACCGACGTGGGCCAGGTCCTGAAGTCCGACCACCCGACCAGCATGCGCAACATGTGTGCCCTCACGTGCCGCGAGGAGTTCAACCGCACCTGGGCGAACGCGATCCACACGGCGCGCACCGGCGAACCGTGCTTCTCCGTGCCCTACGGCAAGGGCTTCTTCGAGTACATGGCGTCGAACCGGGAGTTCGCGACGCTGTTCGACAAGGCCATGACCTCGTCGGCCGCCGTCGACAACCTCCTGTCCAGCTACGACTTCTCCCGCGCCCGGCACGTCGTCGACGTCGGCGGCGGCCGCGGCGCCATGCTGGCCAGCGTGCTCAAGGCCAACCCGCACCTCACGGGCACGCTCCTGGACCTCCCGCACGTCGTGGCGAACGCCGAACGGATCATGGCAGAGGCCGGCGTCGCCGACCGCGTCACCCTCGTACCCGGCAGCTTCTTCGACGAGATCCCGGCCTCGGGCGACGTCTACCTGCTGTCCCGCGTGATCGGGAACTGGAACGACGCGGACTCGCTGCGCATCCTCGCCTCCGTGCGCTCCGTCATGAAGCCGGACAGCCGGATGGTCATCGTCGGCCAGACGCCGAGCGCGAGCGACCGCACCCACTACCCCCGCCAGCTCGACCTGTACATGTTCGCGCTGCTCGGGGCCCGCCTGCGCTCCTACGACGAGTACCAGGAGCTGTTCACGCAGGTGAACCTCACGGCGACCGAGCAGTGGAACTTCCCCGACAGCGAGTCGGTGCTGGAGGCACGGCCGGTCTAGCGGCCCCACGACCCGTGCTCCGGCCCACAGCGCGGGAGGAGCGCGGCAGGGGTGCCGGACGACCGGCGTTCTCACGTCCCGACTAGCGAAGACACGAAGAGGACTCGACATGCGCGTGTTGTGCACTGTGTGGAGCGTGAGCTCTCACCTGGAACCCCTGCTGCCGCTGGTGCGCTCCCTGCTCGCCGCGGGCGACGAGGTGCTCGTCGCCACCACGGAACAACTGGCGCCCGCGGTGCGTGCCACCGGTGCCCGGGTGGAGACCGTTCTCGCGGACCCCACGACTCCGTTCGCGCCGGGAAGCACCGGCCGCCCGCCGCTCGGCTCGCCCCTCGCGGACAAGATGGCGGCCCTGCTCGACGTATCGGAACTGACCGCACGGGCCAAGGAGATCACCGCGCTCGCCGAGAGCTTCGGCGCGGAGCTGGTGGTCCGCGACGACTCCGAGTTCGCCGGCTACCTCGCCGGGGAGCAGCTCGACCTGCCGGTGATCTGCGTGGCCGGAGCGATGAGCAACACCTACGACCACGAGGTCATGGCCACGGTGCTGGACCTGTTCCGCGCGGAGCTCGGCCTGCCGCCCCTGACCGGCCCGGCCGGTCTCTACCCGGGCGCGCTCCTGGACTACCTGCCCGAATCGGCGTCGTTCAGCGTGGCGCCGGCGGCGCGGACCCTGCGCTTTCGCCAGCCGCTGCGCGACGAGCCCGGCGCGCGCCTGCCCGCCATCGCGGCCACGGGCGAACGGCCGCTGGTCTACGCCGCGATCGGCACGGGGTGGCGCACCTGGCAGAACCAGGGACACGGCGGCGACGACCCGTTCCGTGCCATGGCCGACCTGCTCGCGGCTCTGTCCGAGGTGAACTGCACGGCCCTGGTGTCGTCGGGCGGCATGGACACCGACGGCATGCCGCGCGGGGCACACGTCGAGGTCCACCCGTTCCTGCCCCAGCAACTCGTCCTCGAAGCAAGCCAGTTGTTCTGCGCCCACGGCGGGTACAACGGCATCCGCGAGGCGATCAGGGCGGGCGTGCCGATGCTGCTGCGCCCCTCCACCCTGGACCAGCCCGCGAACGCGGCGGCGATGACCCGCCTCGGCCTGGGGGCCACGATCTCCGGGCTGGACGTCGGGCAGCTGACCGAACGCATCGCCGGAGCGCTGGAGGACACCGAGCTGGCCGGGCGCAGCCGGGCCGCCCGTGCCGCGATGCTCGCGCTGCCGGGTGTCGACACGGCCTCGGAGGTGCTGCGCACGGTCCGCCGAGAGCCGGGGGAGTGACATGAGGCCCAGTGGCAGGACCACGATGAGCCTGGGCTGTCGCGTCGAGCCGGGCGGCCCGCACCTGGCCGGCTGGCGGCACCCCCGTGCCGACACCCGCGCGGGTCTGGACTTCGCGCAGCTGGTGGAGACGGCCCGCTGGTGCGAACAGGCGGGCCTGGACGCCCTGTTCGTGCCCGATTCCCTGGCCGCCTGGGCGGGGGACCCGGACGTCGCGTCCCGCACGGTGCGCGGAGCGCGGTTCGAGCCGACCACGCTGCTGGCCGCGCTGTCCTCGGTCACCGAGCGGATCGGGCTGGTGGCCACGGCCTCCGCCGCGTACAACCATCCGTACCTCGTCGCGAGGAAGTACGCCTCGCTGGACCACATCAGCCACGGCCGTGTCGGCTGGAACGTGGAGTCCGGCCAGGTGCCCGCCGAGGCGCGGAGCTTCGGTGAGGGTCCCTTCCCGTTCCGCGGCGGGCGGTACGACCGGGCGGCGGAGTTCGTCGGGGTGGTGAGGAGCCTGTGGGACAGCTACTCCGACGAGGCGATGGTGCGCGACAGGGAGTCCGGCAGGTACTACGACCCGGGTGAACTGCACCTGACGGAGCACCGGGGCGAGAACTTCGCCGTGCGCGGCCCGCTGAACATCTCCCGGCCGCCTCAGGGCCACCCCGTCGTCTTCCACGCGGAGGACGCCCCGGGCGCACGGGACTTCGCCGCCCGCCAGGCCGACGTGGTCGTCGTCGACCGACGTGATCCGGCCGAGGCGCGCGCGGCCTACCGGGACCTCAAGGACCGGGCCGCGGCCGTCGGCCGCGACCCCGGGCACGTGGTGGTCTGGCGCCGGCTGGGGCTGCTGCCGGCCGCCACTCAGGAGGCGGCCGACGCCCAGCGGGACGAGCTCGACGGTCTGCTCCACGACGACGTGCTGTGGCAGGTGCTACGGGACACGCTGCCGGCCGCCGACCTCGTGGGGCGCTCGCTCGACGACCCGCTGCCGCAGGGGCGCACCCTGCGGGAGTCCGCTCGGGAGGCGGCCGGTGGCGGCGTGGTCCCGGGCAGCCCGGAGCGCATCGCCGACGTCCTTCAGGAGGCATTCGAGCAGGAGGGCGCCGACGGCTTCCTGCTGTGCTTCCCGCCGCTGCCCGGCGCCCTGCGGGTCTTCGTGGACGAGGTCGTCCCGGAGCTGCGGCGCAGGGGGCTGTACCGCACGGACCGTACCGGCAGGACTCTGCGCGAGAACCTCGGGCTGCCGAGGCCGAAGGAGGTGTGGCGTTGATGAGCAGGCAGGACCATCTGCGCCTGTGCGCGTTCATCAAGCCCGGCGGCAGCTATGTGTCGGCGTGGCGGCTTCCCGACGTGCCCGCGAACGCGGGTGTCGACATGGCCACCGCGATCCAGGTGGCCCGAACCGCCGAGCGGGGCGGCTTCGACGCCCTCTTCTTCCCCGACACCCTGGCCATGCCGTGGACCGACCAGGAGATCGCGGTCCGGCAGGGGCTGATCGCCGATGTGGTCGATCCGCTGCTGCTGGCGTCGGCGCTGGCGCCGCTCACCCGACGCATCGGCCTGGTGATCACCGCGTCCACCACCTACAACGAGCCGTACCACCTGGCCCGATACTTCGCATCGCTCGACCACCTCAGCGGCGGCCGGGCCGGCTGGAACCTCGTCACTTCGCTCACCGACAACGAGGCCCGGAACTTCGGGCGTGAGCACCACCTCGGGCACGAGGAACGGCTCGCCCGTGCCGAGGAGTCCTACGACGTGGTGTGCGGGCTGTGGGACAGCTTCACGGACGACGCCTTCGGCCACGACCGGGCATCCGGCCGGGCGTTCGAGCCGGGGAAGGCCTTCGCCCCGCGGTCGAGGGGCGAGCACTTCGAGGTCGACGGTCCGCTGACCCTGCCCAGACCGCCCCAGGGCAGGCCGGTGATCGCCCAGGCCGGCGCGTCGGCGGGCGGGCGCCGGCTCGCCGCGCGGGTGGCCGACATGGTGTTCGCCATCGAGGCGGACCGGGAGCGCGCGGTCGCGCAGGCCGCCGAGCTCCGCGACCTCGCGGCGGACCTGGGACGCACCGGTCCGGGGCCGCTGTTCATGCCGGCGCTGACGGTGGTGCCCGGCCGCACCAGGGCCGAGGCCGAGGACGCGATGGCGCGGATGGAGGCGACCGCCGACCCCCGGGTCATTCTGGCGACGCTCTCCTACTACTTGGACTGCGACGCGTCCGGCTTCGCCCTGGACGAGCCGCTGCCGCCCCTGCCGCCGACGAACGCAAGCCACAGCGAGCGCGACCGGCTGGTGGCCGAGGCGGAGCGGGACGGGCTGACCGTGCGCGAGCTGGCTCTTCGGCAGGACAGGGCGAACACGCTCGTGGCCTCCGCCACGGAGGTCGCCGACCACATCCAGGAGTGGTTCGAGGCGCGGGCCGCCGACGGCTTCACGGTCATTCCGCCGTACTTGCCGGGCGCGCTGGACTCCTTCGTGGACCTGGTCGTGCCGGAGCTGGACCGGCGGGGGCTGCTGCGGCCCGGCCGGGACGGCGAGACGCTGCGGGACCGGCTCGGCCTGGACCGCCCGGCCCATCGGGCCCCGGCCCGGTCGGCTCTGGAGGATGCCTGACCCAGGACGTGCACGGACGCTGTCCGGGCGGCGGGCCGGACCCCTTCGACGGGGCCGACCCGCCGCCCTGTCGCAGCCGCCGAGGCGCACGCCGCTCACCGGCGTCGGGGAAGCGGCCGGCTCCTACCGCCGCGCGCTCTCGTGTTCCTCGGCGGCCCGGGGCTCGCCGGGGCCGTCCTGGACCTTGCCGAGCAGCGCCGCGATGATGAGGCCGCCGACCACGATGAAGCCGGCGGCGACGAGCAGGCCGAGCGAGAAGCCCTCCGTGGCGGCCTGCGCCGAACTCTCCGTGTCCGCGACGGACTCCGTGCGGCGGGTGGCCAGCATGACGAGCAGGGCCACGCCGGAGGCGCCGCCGATCTGCTGGACGGAGCTGAAGAGCGCGGACCCGAGCCCCGCGTTCTCCTCGGTCGTCCCGGACACCGCCGCCATGCTCAGCACCGGCAGGCTGAGGCCGCAGCCGAGGCTGGTGACCAGCATGCCGGGCAGGATGCCGGTGACGTACCCGTCGCTCGCCTCGATGCCGGACATCATGACGAAGCCCACGGCGGTGACGGCGAACGACACCAGCAGGCTCGGGCGGAACCCGAACCTGAGCGCGACGCGGGAAGAGCCCCACATGCCCACCAGGAGACCGGCACAGAACGGCATGTAGGCGAAGCCCGCCTCGAGCGGTCCGTAGCCGACGACCGTCTGCAGGTGGATCATCAACAGGAAGGACATGGCGAAGAGGGCTGCGGAGAAGATCAGGGTCGCGATGTTGGCGACGGCGCGCGTACGGACCGACAGGAACTCCAGCGAGACCAGCGGATCGGTGGTGCGGGCCTCGACCGCGACGAACGCGGCGGCCAGGGCCACGGCGAGGATCAGCGGTCCATGACTCGTCACGTCGTGCCAGCCCCGCTCACCGGCCTGGAGCAGGCCGTAGACCAGGGACACCACGGCGAGGGTGCCCAGGACGGCGCCGGGGACGTCCAGGCGCGTGCGCCGCGACGCGCGGCTCTCGCCGATGAGACGGGGGAGCAGGGCGAGGGCGACGACGGCGACCGGAAGGTTGATGAAGAAGATCCAGCGCCAGGAGGCGAGCCCGGTCAGGGCCCCGGAGATCACCAGTCCGAACGTGCTGCCCAGTCCCGCGATGCCGCCCCAGATGCCCAGCGCCTTGGCCCGCTCCTGATTGCTCGGGTACAGCAGGGTGATGAGCGACAGCGCCGCCGGGCTCGCCATCGCCGATCCCGCGCCCTGGACGAGCCGTCCGAGGATCAGCTGCCACGGTTCCTGCGCGAGCCCGCACAGGAGGCTGGACGCGCTGAACAGCGTGACGCCGAGAAGGAAGACCCGCCGCCGGCCCAGCAGGTCGGCCATCCGGCCGAACAGCAGCAACAGCCCGCCGAAGGCGAGGAAGTACGCGTTGACCACCCAGGCCAGTCCGGCGGAGGTGAAACCGAGGTCGTCCCGGATGCTGGGGAGCGCGACGCTCACCACGTTGTCGTCCAGGATGAGCATGAACTGGACGAAGCAGAGCACGACCAGAACGAGCCCGCGGCGATGGGCGCCGCGGTCCGTGAGCAGCGTTGATGTCATGACCGGCAGCCCGTCGTCGAGGTTGCCGCCGCGGTCGTCCCGGGTCGGCTCAATTCTCGGCAGCGGTGGGAGAGATACATGCATCCACGCTAGGTATCCGTGGCCCTGGCCGCGATGCTCTACCGGGACACGTCGTAGCGAGATGAGGCCATGCGGCCGGGTGGCGCGTGGCGGGGCGGACGATCAGGTTCCCGTCGTGGCCTCGCGCAGGTCAGCGCCCGGCGCCGGCCAGCAGGCCCGACAGGACGATCTCCAACTCCTCGCGGTGCGTGCTCTCCAGGACGGGCTCCGCCGCCTCGGGGGCGCCCGTGTGCCGCAGGGGCCGTGCGGCGGGCGCGCGCACCCGGCCGACGGGCTGCTCGCCCTGTGGCCGCACCTGCTCCGGGACCGTGGGCACGGCCAGCCTGCCGACCGTGTAGTGCCAGATGACGCGGTAGCCGTCGACGGCCGCGTCCAGGCTGAGCCCGCACTCGACGCAGGAGTCGATCACCGCCTCCACGACCCACAGCGCCGAGACCGTCATCAGGTCGTCCGCCGTGAGGACTTCGGCGATCCAGGGGCAGCCCACGAACATGTCGTGCAGCACCTCGGCGGTGACGAGGAGCCGCTCGCGGGGGTCCTCGGGCAGCTCGGGGCGGGGGAAGTGCTGGGCCCGCTCCTCCAGGAGCAGCAGCAGGAGTTCGTCCTTGTCCTGCACGTAGTAGTAGAGGGCCATCGGCGTGCTGGACAGCTCGCGCGCCAGGCGGCGCATCGTCAGCCGGCCGGGTCCCTCCTCCTCCAGGACGCGGTGGGCCGCCTGGAGGAGTGCGTCCTTGGACAGGCGGGGCGGACGGCCGACTCGGCCGGCGCGTGGCGATACGGGCTGCATCGCGCCATCCTCCCATCAGGAGGCGGGGCGAGGGGCGAGAGGGCCTTACGGGCAACGGGAGTACGCACATGGGCGTACGCGCGCGCCGCCCGCGTCTGGACACCTGCGCCCACGGCATCCAGAGGAAGCACAGATCCTCGTCAGAAGCGCGCAGCATGATGGGCCGGGCACGCCGCAGCAGGCGGCCCGATGGTGGGAGTCCCCAGTGGAGAGCGTCGTCCAGTGCGCAGTGGACACCATTCGCGAGCGGTACAGCGAGCCCCTGACCCTAGATGACCTTGCCGACGCGGCCCTGGTGAGCAAGTTTCACTTCCTGCGCGTCTTCAGCCGCGTGGTGGGGGTGACGCCGGGGAGGTATCTGAGCGCCGTCCGACTGTACGAGGCGAAGCGGCTGTTGAGAGCGACGAAGCTGACCGTCGCGGACGTGTCGGAGCGGGTGGGCTACGGCAGTCCGGGCAGCTTCGCGCGCCGCTTCACCGAGGCCGTCGGCATGTCGCCCACCCAGTATCGGCGCCTGGGCCACGGGGAGTTGCCCCTGCACGGGCAGGGCCCGGCGAAGGGCGGCTCCGCCGGGCGGAACTCGCTGTCGGGCAGGGTGCTGGCCGACGGAGGACCGGCCGGGGTGATCTACGTCGGCGCCTTCGACAGCCCGATCCTCCAGGGGCATCCGCGCGCCTGGACGGCCCTGCGGGGCCCCGGTGACTTCGTGTTGAACGGTGTGCCGTCCGGGAGTTGGTACGTCCACGCCCTCGCCCGCGGGCCCGAGGCGTCCGGGATGCCGGACGACGTGGAGGGCGCCGTCATGACGGACGCCGTGGGGCCCGTGACCGTGGGCGCGCCGGGCTGCGGTGACGTGGAACTGACGCTGCGCGCGCCGTGTTGGCGATGTCCGCCCGTGCTGTCCGCCCTGCCGTTCGTGGGACAGCCGCTGTCGGCCGCGAGCTGACCCCGACGGGCGCCCGGCGCCCCGCGATGCGGCGGCGACGCGCCAACTCCCGCTTCCTGAGGCGGTCTTCGTCGTGCGTCGCCAAGGCCCGCCCATGGGACCGGAGGGTGGCTCACTGGTCTCCATATCATTGCGACCGCCGTTGTTGTACGTGTATAAATACGTGGCGGGGGACGGTAGCCGCTGCGTATCGACGTATTGAAGACAAGATCGACCTGGCTCCACGCGGCTCCTGCGGAGCCGTCGGCAGGTGTCCGGCAGCGCTACGGACGACGCGCGCCGAGTTCTCCCACCTGCTGGGTCGCCGCGCCCTCCGGTACAGGACAGCCGCACACGACGGCTGCCGTCCCGGAGGGCTTTCGCGCCAGAGAGCCACATCCGAGGAGGAGGAGTCGTGGTCACGATGGAGGATGTCCAGACCCGTACCACCTCAGGGGTGCCACCGTGTCCGACGCGCGGCGGGGAACGGCTGTAGCCGTCCGCTGAACGCCTCACCGGCCGGAGCGCGCGTCGCCGTGCGCGCCGACATTCGGGGACGTCGCCGAACGGGACGTCACCCGACGGGCGGGGAGCGTCCAGGCGCACGGCTCGAACGTTCGGTACCCAGAGGAACAAGAGGTAGGGATGTCACGGAAGAGTGAGCCGCGCCGCATTCCCGGGAGCACCGTCCGGACGGTCCGGGCCTGGACCATGGCAGCGCTCAAGGGAGAGGTCTGCGAGCTCATGGGCGTGCGCGACGACCAGGTCGGGGACACGTCGAACCTCTTCGAACTCGGCCTGGAGTCCCTGAAATTGATGAGACTGGCCCGTGCCCTCGCGCGGTCCGGTGCCCCGGTGACGTACGCCGAGCTCGCCCGGGACCCACGGCTGACCGCCTGGCACGCGCTGCTCGACCGCGACACCGAACCCCCGGAGCCCGACGAGGACGACGGGGCGGAGCCGGTGGGCGGGGCCGCCTCCCCTGCCCCCGGCGCCGCGCAGGCACAGGCCTGGAGCGACCCTCACCACCCCTTCGCCCTGACGCCGGTGCAGCAGGCCTACTGGGTCGGCCGCGGCGACGACAGGTCGCTGGGCGGTGTCGGCTGCCACGTCTACCTGGAGGTCGACAGCCCGCCGCTGGAACCGGAACGCCTCGAACGCGCGGTGCGCGCCCTGCACGCCCGCCACCCCATGCTCCGCGTCCACTTCACCGAGTGGGGCACCCAACGCGTCGCCGACACCTCGGTCTGGGCGGGCCTGACGGTCTACGACCACCGCAGGCAGCCCTGGGAGGCGGTCGACAAAGCGGTGCTCAACATCCGCACCGCGCTCTCGCACCGGCGCCTGGAGGTGGCCCGCGGGGAGGTCTTCGACGTCCAGTTGAGCAGGCTGCCCGACGGGATCGACCGCATCCACCTCAACCTGGATCTGCTCGCCTGCGACATCCAGGGCATCCGGCTGTTCCTCGCCGATCTCGCCGCCCTCTACGAAGCGGACGCGCCCACCGCGCTCGCCCCCCTCACGTACACCTTCGCGCAGTACCTCGCCGATCGCGCGGCCGACCGCTCCGAGGAACGCGCCCGCGGCAGGGAGCACTGGCGGCGCCGGCTCCCCGAACTGCCCGGCGGCCCCGGGCTCCCGCTGGCGGTCGAGCCCGACGACGTGGTCAGACCCCGCTTCGTACGGCGCACCCACGAACTCACCTGGCGGGAGTGGGCCACCCTCAGGGTCCGCGCCTCGGAACACGGGATCACGCCCGCCGCGCTGCTCGCCACCGCCTTCGCCGAGATCCTCGGACGGTGGAGCGACCACCAGCACTTCCTGCTCAACGTTCCCATCAGCGACCGCGACCAGTCCGCGCACCCCGAGGCCGACCGCGTCATCGGCGACTTCACGGGCCTGGTGCTCCTTGAGGTCGACCTGACACGCGGCGCCGGGTTCACGCAGCGCGCGCGAGCCGTCCAGCACCGGCTGCACGAGGACATCGGCCACGCGGCGTACACCGGCATCGACGTCCTGCGCGACATGATCCGGGCGGACGGCGAGTCGCCGCGCGCCGCACCCGTCGTCTTCACCTGCAACACCGAGGCCCCGCTCGTGCCCGACGCGTTCGCCGAGCGCTTCGGCGAACTCACCTGGATGGTGTCCCAGATCCCGCAGGTCTGGCTCAGCTCCCAGGCGTACGGGACGCGCGAGGGCGGTGTCCTGCTCGCCTGGGACGCGGTGGAGGAACTGTTCCCCGACGGCCTGCTGGACGCCATGATGTCCGCCCAGGCCGCCCTGCTGCGCGAACTCGCCGCGGCGGACTGGAGCACCCCGCCCCCCGTCGCACTGCCCGCACCCCAGCGGGAACGCCGTACGGACACCGGCGCGGCCCCCCGCGGCGACCGCGCCCGGCTGCTCCACCAGACCTTCTTCGAGCGGTCCCGGGAGCGCGCCGACTGCCCGGCGCTGCTCTGGGGCGCGGACGGCGCGCTGTCCCACCGGGATCTCGCGGGCCAGGCGCTGCGCATCGCCCGCTCGCTGCGCGAGTGGGGCGTCGCGCGGGGCGACACGGTGGTCGTCACGGCTCCCTCCGGACCCGAGCAGATCGCGGCCGTCCTCGGTGTGCTCGCGGCGGGCGGCACCTATGTGGCCACCGGCGTCGGCACACCCCCCGACCGTCAGGAGTGGATCACCCGCACGAGCGGCGCGCGGCTGATCCTGGACGGCACCGGAACCGGCACCGCCACGAGCGCCGGCGCACCGCCCGTGCCGCCGCACGTCGAGGTGCTTCCGGTGCGCGACGCCCTGCTGTCCGAACCGCTCGACGCGCCGGTGCCCGCCGACCCCGACGACATCGCGTACGCCGCCTTCGCCCTCGGCACCACGGGAACGCCACGGCTGGTCGAGGTCACGCACCGCGCGGCGGTCGACACCGTGGACGACATCGGCGGCCACTTCGACATCGGCCCGTGCGACCGCGTGCTCGCCGTCTCGGCGCCCGACTCCGACCTCGCCGTCTGGGACCTGTTCGGCCCGCTCACCGAGGGCGGGGCGCTGGTCCTGGTCGGCGAGGCGGACCGGCGGGACGCCTTCGCCTGGCTCGCGCTGTGCGAACGCCACGGCGTGACGGTGTGGAACAGCGTGCCCGCCCTGATGGACGTGCTGCTCGCCGTCGCCGAATCGGAGGGGCTGCCCCGCTCCCTGCGCCTGGCGCTCCTGTCCGGCGACTGGCGGGGCGCCGACCTGGAGCGGTGGCTGCGGGCCGCCCCGCACGGCCGCTGCCGGTTCGCCGGCCTCGGCGGCGTCGCGGAGACCGTGATCTGGGCCAACACGTACGAGATGCGCTTCGTGCCGTCGCAATGGCGCGCGGTGCCGTACATCGAGCCGCTGCCCAGCCAGAGATTCCGCGTGGTGGATCCGCAGGGCAGGGACTGCCCCGACTGGGTTCCCGGTGAACTCTGGGTCGGCGGCGGCGGGTTGGCGCTGCGCTACCGCGACGACCCGGCGCTGACCGCCGAGCGGTTCTGCGAGGTGGCGGGCGAACGCTGGTTCCGCTCGGGCGGCATGGGCCGCTACTGGCCCGACGGCGGCCTGGAGTTCCTCGGCCGGATGGGACAGCAGGTCAGGATCGACGGGATGCCCGTCGAGCTGGACGAGATCGAGGCGGCGCTCCAGGAGCATCCGCAGGTAGCGCGCTCGGTCGTGGTGCCGGTCGGCGAGCGGCGCCGCGAACTGGTCGCGGCCGTCGTCCGGCCCAAGCCGCTCACCGGGGTACGCGCGGCGGCCGACACGGGCCGCACACGCGCCCGGGCAGGCGAGTGCGCCGCCCTGTCCCTGGAGCACGCGCTGACCGAGACCGTCCTCGCCTCCCACGTCGCCGACCACCTCAGGGACCACCCGGGGCCGCTGGTCCTCCGGTCGCTGCCGGTCGCCGACGACCGCCGCCCCCAGATCGCCCTCTGGCTCGACTACCTCACCGAGCGCGGCGTCCTGCGGGCGGTCGGCGAGAAGCTGACCGTGGGGCCCCGCTGGGCCGAGGTGCGCGACGGCGGGCGTGCGGAGCGGCTCCGGCAGGAGCTGCGCGACAGCCCGCTGGAGCGGACGGCGCAGGCGTGGTCGCGGGCGCTTCCCCTGCTGCGGGCCGTGCTCGCGGGCGAGGCGTCGCCCGCCGAGTTGTACGAAGACCCCGAGCTGTCCCCCGAGCCGCTGTGCACGGCGCTGGACGGGACGCGCGCGTGCATCGCGGCCGTCTCGCGCGACCTGGCGGCCGTGGCCGAACGGCGGCTCGCGCCGCTCACCGTCGCCGAGTGGGCGGGCATGACCGGCCGGGGCGCCGTGCGCCTGCTGGAACACCTTCCGCCCGGAGCGGTCGACTTCACCCTTCTGGACCCCTCGGCGGCGCACCTGGCCGAGGCGGAGGCGCGGCTGGCGTGCACCGGGCACGCGGCGAAGGCGTTCCGCCAGGACGCCTCGCGCGTCACGGAGGGCCAACTGCACCGCTACGACGCCGTGGTGGTGAACGACGTCATCAGCCGCACCCCGCACCCCCAGGCCACCGCGGCCGCGCTCAGCATGGTGCTCAAGCCGGGCGGCCGGCTGCATCTCCTGACGCGCGTCGCCGCCTCCCCGCTGGCGCTGCTCACCGGCGCCTCGTCCCCCGAACCGCTCGCGCCCGCCGGAGTGGCGGAGTGGGCGGAGGTGCTGGCCCGCGCGGGCCTCGCCGAGGTCACGGTGGCCAGGGAGGAGCCGGACGGGGTGGTGCTCGTCCAGGCCGTCAGGACCGGCGCCCACGGATACCTCGACCCGCTCGCGCTCCGGGGCTGGCTGGCGGACCGGCTCCCCACGCACATGATCCCGGGCACGATCGTGGGTCTGCCGATGCTGAGCCTCACCCGCAACCGGGAGATGGACCGCCGCCGCGTGCGCCAGCTCCTCGCGGGCTCCGCGGGCCAGGCGCAGGCGCACGGCGACCCGCCGCGCGGGGTGCTGGAGCGGTCGGTCGCCGCCCTGTGGACGCAGACCCTGGGCGTGCCGGTGACGGGACGCGACACGGACTTCTTCCTGCACGGGGGCGACAGCCTGCTGGCCGCCCGGCTCACCCTGGCCGTCCGGCGCCGGATGGGTGTCGAGCTGACGATGCCGGAGTTGCTGCGCGTCCCCACGGTCGCCGCGATGAGCGAGCTGATCGAGGCGCGGCGCGGCGGGGAGCCGGGTGCCGGACACGAGGCAGAAGAACACGAGGAGTTCGGGAAAGGATCCCTGTGAGCCGTACTGTCGAACCGTCGACGCGCCGTGCCGTCCGTGGTCCCGCCGCACCCGTACCGAGCCTGCGCGGCTTCGCCCCGCGCGCCGGAGCCCCGGTGCGGCTCGTCTGCTTCCCGCACGCCGGGGGATCGGCGGGCACCTTCCGCACCTGGGCGGTCGATGCCCCGGCCGACGTCGAGGTGTACGCCGTCCAGTACCCGGGGCGCGGTGACCGCTTCCACGAGGGCGCGGCGGACAGCATGGCCGGCCTCGTCGGTCCGGTCGCCGCCGACCTGCTGCGGCCCGAGTCCGGGGTTCCGCCCAGGTCCCTGGTGCTGTTCGGGCACAGCCTGGGCGCCATCGCCGCGTACGAGACGGCCCGGTCGCTCGTCGCCCGGGGGCAGGCCCCCGCCGCCCTGATCGTCTCGGGCCACCCGGCCCCCGCCCTGGCGCGCGGCGACACGGTCCATCTGGGCACGGACGCCGAACTCCTTGCCGATCTGCGGCGGTTGGGCGGCACTGCGGCCGAACTCCTGGACGACGAGGACCTGATGGAGGTCATGCTGCCGACGATCAGGCGCGACTACCAGGTCATCGAGACCTACCGATGGGCTCCGGGACCGAGGCTGCCGATGCCGGTCACCGCGCTCTACGGCGACCGGGACGAGGAGGTGCTGGCCGACGAGGCCGCGGCCTGGCGCGAGGTGACGGACGGGGATTGCGCGACGGTCGCCTTCCCAGGTGCCCACTTCTATCTGGAGGAGCAGAGCGGGGCCGTCCTTGACCACGTGGTGTCCCGGGCCCGCGACGCGGTGCGGGGCGGTCAGCCCGACGCGGGGGCGTCCGGCCGGTAGGCGGCCAGTAGCGCGCCGACGACGGCTTCGAGGCCTTGCCGGTGGGTGCTCCGGGCGACGAGGTCCGGCCAGCGGTCGGCGACCGCGGTGAGCCGGGGGTGCTGCTCGGGGGACGCCTCGGCGATGGCCGAGACGGCCCGGCCGGCGCGTCCCTTCTTCGTGCGCAGTCGCTCCCGGGCCTGGAAGGCCATCAACTCACCGGCGGTGTAACGCCAGATGAGCTGCTGCGCCTTGGTGGCCTGCTCCGGGGGCAGGCCGCATGCGGCGGCGGCCTCCGTGATGCGGTCGGTGATCCAGGAGACCGCCACGGCCAGCAGGTCGGGGGAGGTGAGGATCTCGGAGAGGAACGCGGCCTCGGACAGGAGGTCGTAGAGCAGCTGGGAGGCCGCGACGAGCCGCTCGACCGGCTCTTCGGGAAGCTCGGGGCGGGGGTAGGACCGTGCCTTCTTCGCCAGGAGGAGGATCAGCAACTCGTCCTTGTCGCGCACGTGGTGGTAGAGCGCCATCGGCGTGATGGACAGGCTCCGTGCCAGGCGCCGCATCGACAGGCTCTCGTGGCCCTCCTCGTCGAGGATCCGCTGCGCGGCATCGATGATCACTTGTTGGGACAGGGCCGAGGCGCCGCCGCCCTTTCCGCGCGGTGATGCCGGTGTTCGCATCCCGTTCTCCCGTTCCCTCATGACCGCGGGCCGGTCGTCGGCCGTCGATGTGCTCGTGCTGGTCACAAGCATATGGAGCGGTAGGGCAGTTGCTCCCCGTGCTGTCGAGGCCGGGCTTCGTGACCCTGCGAGGGCCCCGTCCCGATGCGGGGCAACTTGGGAGAGTGACATGCACAGGGTGACCGGCTAGCGTTATCTTACGCGTACAACCTACACGTACAAAAAGCCCTGGAGGCGCAGTGGACTTGGAGCGTGTGAGCAAAGGAAAGGTGCTGCTGGCCGTCGCGTTAGCCCAGTTCCTGGTCATGCTCGTGATGTCGATCGTCAACGTGGCGCTGCCCGCCATCCAGACCGGCCTCGACTTCGACCCGGCCCAGCTCCAATGGGTCGTCAACTCCTACGCGTTGACGTTCGGCGGTCTGCTCCTGCTCGGTGGCCGCGCCGCCGATGTGTTCGGTCAGCGCCGCCTTCTCGTGGGCGGCACCCTGCTCTTCGCCGTCGCCTCGCTGGCGGGCGGACTGGCCCAGAACGACGTGCAGTTGCTCGTGGCGCGGGTGCTTCAGGGCGCCGGGGCCGCGGCCATGGCACCGGCGGCCCTGGCCCTGCTGACGACCACGCATCGCGAAGGGGCCGAGCGCACCAAGGCGTTCGGCGTGTACGCGGCCGTCTCCGCCGTGGGCGGCACCTTCGGCGTGCTGCTCGGCGGGCTGCTCACGGAGTACCTCGGCTGGCGCTGGATCATGCTGGTCAACGTGCCGATGGCGCTGGTGGTCGTCGGGCTGTCGATGCGTCACGTCCCGGCCGGGATCGTCGGGGCCCGGCGCCGGCTCGACGTGCTCGGGGGCATCCTCGCCACCCTCGGTGTCAGCCTCCTCGTGTTCGGCGTGGTCCGCACGACCGACCATGCCTGGACCTCGGGCACGACGCTCGGCACGCTCGCCGGGGCCGTGCTCCTGATCCTCGCCTTCGTCGCCGTCGAGAGCCGGGCCACGTCCGACCCGCTGCTGCGGCTCGGCCTGCTGGCCAAGCGGAGCGTGGGCGGGGCCAACGTCTTCATGCTCTTCCTGTGCGCGGGGCAGTTCGCCGCCTTCTACTTCATCGCGCTCTATCTCCAGCAGGTGCTCGACATGAAGCCCGCCGTGGCGGGCACGGCGTTCCTGCCTTTCTGTTTCGGGGTGATCGCCGGGACCGTGGTGTCCACCCGGCTCGTCTCGAAGCTGGGTATCCGGTCGCTGCTGGTGCCCGGTGGCCTGATCGGCGCGGCCGGCTTCGGCTGGTTCGCGACGCTCGATGTGTCGGGCAGTTTCGCGGTGGACGTGCTGGGGCCCTCCCTGATCGCCGGCTTCGGGATCGGCGTGTGCTTCGTCCCGCTCACCGGTGCGGCCACCGGAGGCCTCCCGCCGCACGAGGCCGGGATGGCGTCCGCGCTCCTCAACAGCTCGCGGCAGATCGGCGGGGCCATCGGCCTCGCGGCCGTGGTGACTCTGCAGACGCAGCGGACCAACTCCCGCCTGGCGGCGGGGGATTCGTTGAAGGAGGCGATGACCAGCGGTTTCTCGCTGGGACTCGCCATCTCTGGGGGCATCCTCGTCGTCGCGGCGCTGACCGCCGTGTTCATCCTGCCGTCCGCGCGCCGCGCGGCCGCGTCGGAACCCACGAAGGGTGTGGCCGAGGGGGCCCGACGGGACGACGCCCCGGCGCGGGCCGAGGCGACGGACGTACGACGCTGAGCGCCGGGGTCGGCCCCCCCCGCGCCCGGCGCGCGATGCCCGGTCGTCCGCGGCCGGGCTTTCGGGCTCTGTCAAGAGTGGCTCCGCCGCGCATCGTGAAGCGGATGGTGCGTGAATTGGTCAGCCGCCGTGAGTAGTTCACGATTAAACAATGAAAAGAGGAGGAAGATATTGAGGTGAGAGCAAACGATCCGGTATGTTGAACATTGATTCGAGCAACTCCACTTTCAGTTCATGGAGTTGGTTCGCGTCCGCCGCGTCGAGCTTTAGCTGATGCGCAAGGAACCGCAGGTCGCGCTCGTGTCAATAACGCCCGCAATTTTCTGCGGCCGGACTTGGTTCGATGGGGTTCGGCGGTGGGTTGAAAAATACCTAATAGGTTATGGTTCGACGGAAACGCGCTAGCTGTCCGCTTCCGGCGTGCGAGAAGATGGGCTCGCTCGGAAGCGGATTTTGGCTGACTGTCCGCCGTACGCGTCGGGAGCGCGTCGGCTTCTCGCCATGCTCAAGTGGGACGCGGGGGAATTCCTGATGGACTGTGTGCCCTGGTCAACTCTGTTGTGTTGCCGTAAGTGTGAGGTGGGTCACCGCGTCGGCGGGGCGTCCGCCGATTGGCCGAGACTTTTCGCCCGGCGCCACCGGAACCGGCCGTCGCGCGGCCCCGAGCGGGCCCGCGGCGCATCGCCGTTCGCGCGCAAGAAGAGCTGCCCGAGCTGGCGGCCGCCCATCACGTCGGCCGTGCCGGTCACGTCGGCCGTGCCGGTCACGTCGGCCGTCATCGGGCGTGCCCGGAGCTTCCCGCCCTTGCCGTAGGGCCTTTCCCGAGGTCGTGGACCCCCCTGGTCCCCACCCCTTCACTCTCTCGCCGTCCGATCCCCTCGGCACGGCGTGCCCTGCGTATCCCCCAGCTGCGACAGGAGGAGTCCGCCATGAGCGAGCCCGGACGCGTGAACGCGTCGCCGTGCCGCCCGGCGCCGCACCTCCTCGGCGGTCGCACGGGCCCCGGCGAGGCCCAAGGGGAACGAGGGCCTCCCCTCGTACCCGGAGAGTCGCGGCCGGGCAGCGGGGCAGGTGCGCGCCGGCCGGCGGAGGAACGCTGAGGGGCACCCGGGGAGAGCCGCACGGCATCTCTGATCACCCGGTGCGGCCATGGAGACCCCCGCACCTCCCGGACACACCGCGCCGTCGGCGCCGGGCCCGGGACGCAGTGCGCAGCGGGCGTTGCCTGTCCAATGACTCGACCATGGGGAGCGGGAGACGAGTGCAGGTGAGGGATGGAGACCTGTCTCTGCAACTGCTGGGGCCGATACGAGCCCGGCGCGGAGCCGAAGAGGTGGTACTGGGTCCCCCCAAGCAGCGCGCCGTGCTCGGTTTGCTAGCGAGCCGGGTGAACGAGGTCGTGGGCGTCGAGCAGGTCGTCGATGCCGTGTGGGGTGCCGACGTACCGCAGACGGCGGTCAACGGCGTGCACACCTATGTCGCGGGGCTGCGCAGGGTGCTGGAGCCGGGGCGCGACCGTCGCGCCGCCGGCGGAGTGGTGGCTTCCATGGGCGGCGGCTACCTCCTGCGCATGGCGGAGGACTCCATCGACGCCGCCGTGTTCGTGCGGGCGCACACGGAGGCCCGCAGGCTGCGGGCCGACGGTGATCTGGCGGGCGCGGTGGCGCAGTTGGACACCGCGCTCGGGCTGTGGCGCGGCGACGCGTACGCTGGGATCCCCGGGCCGTTCGCCGACATCGAGCGGACCCGGCTCAGGGAACTGCGGCTGACCGCCGTCGAGGAGTGGTCGGCCGACATGCTGCAGATGGGCCGCCCCTCCGAGGCCGTCGCCGTCCTCTCCGAGGCGCTGGTGGCGGAGCAGCTGCGCGAGCGGCTGCGGTGGCTGCTCATGCTCGCCCTCTACCGCTGCGGCCGGCAGGTGCAGGCGCTCTCGGTGTACCAGGAGACCCGGCAGATCCTTCAGGACGAGCTCGGCATCGAGCCCGGCGGCGAACTGCGCCAGCTGCACGCGCAGATCCTCGCCGGCGACCCCGGGGTGGGCACGGGTGACAGCGCCACCACCGGGCCCGAGACGCTCACGACGACGGCCAGGACCCCGCCGCAGCCCGCCCCGCTGCCGGTCCCGGACGAGGCGCTGCCCCGGGACACGCCCAGACCGGCCCAACTGCCCAGCGGTGCGCGCGGGTTCGTGGGCCGGAGCGCCGAACTGGCCTCGCTGCGGGCGATCGTGGTGCCGGACGGGAGCGCGTGCGGGACCGACACCACCACGTGCACCGTGGTGATCGAGGGGCCGGTGGGCGTCGGCAAGACGGAACTCGCCCTGCGCCTCGCCCACGAGGTGGCCGATCATTACCGCGACGGCCAGCTCTTCGTCGACCTGAGCGGGACCCACCCCCAGGAGGTGCCGCTCACCTCGCACGAGGCGCTGGGGCTGCTCCTGGGCAGCCTGGGCGTCGAGGAATCGCGGATCCCGGCGAGTCTCGCCGCGCGGACCGCGCTCTACCGCAGCCTGCTCTTCGGCCGCCGGATGCTCCTCGTGCTCGACGACGCCCTGAACCCCGAGCAGCTGCGCCCGCTCATCCCGCGCGGCCCCTCCTGCGTCCTGGTCACCAGCAGGCACCACCGGCAGAGCAGCCTGGCGGCCAGGGAGGGCGCGCACCGCGTCCGGCTCGGACCGCTGGCGCCGGCGGAGTCGGCCGAACTCGTCACCTGCCTCGTCGGCCGGGAACGGACGGCCGGGCAGGAGCAGGCCGTCGCCCAGCTCGCGCGGACGTGCGGGCAGTTGCCGCTGGCGCTGCGGATCGCCTCGGAGGTCCTCGCGGCGAACCCGTCCATCTCCGTGGCGATGCAGGCGGCGCGGTACGCGGTGGAGCGAGGGCGCCTGGAGCACACGGGGCAGGAGGACGACGCGACGGTCAGCCTGCGGACGACGTTCCAGGCGATGTACCGGTCCCTGCCCCTCGACGCGGCCCGAATGTTCCGGTTACTGGGGCAGTATCACGCCGCGGTGGTGACCGTCTCGGCGGCGGCGTCCCTGACGGGCCTCAGCTGGGACGAGGCCCGCAAGCAGCTGGAGACGCTGGCCGACAGCCATCTGCTGGAGGAGACGGGACTGCACCTGTACAGGTTCCACGGCCTGGTCGCTTTCTGCGCCGCCGAATGCGCGCAGGAGGTGGGTACCCATCCGGAGACCGTGCGGAGAGTCGCCAGGGAGGAGGGAACACACTGGCTGGGCGTACCGCAACAGGCGATTCTGTATCCGGTGGCAGGGGGCCACGGCGGAGAGCGCCGTGCAGCGGGCGGTGTCCGTCGTACGCCGGCGATACAGCGAACCGTCGACTCCTGACGGCCCCGCGGACGCGGCCTCGCCCTCACCGGGGGCGTCGGCGTGCCGCGGCGCGGAAGCGGTGGGCATGGCGCCCATCCGGTAGCGCAGGTCCGAAGTCGGTGCCGCGCTCTTCGCGGACATCGGCGGCATGGGGCGGAGCGGCACGGGACCGCACGGCCCCCTCGCGGGCCGGGTGCCCGCGGACGGCCCGGCCGCGGGACCGGCGGGACCGGTGCAGGTGGCAACGGGCGCGAGCGCGCGCTGTCCGCGACCGACCGTGCGCCGCCCGGACGGGCGCCGCTCGCCGCTGCCCTCCGCGTCGCCCTGCCTGGTGGAGCGGCCACGAGCGGCAGGCTGACGCCACGCCGTCGGCCGCTGCGGCCGAGCCTCGGCGGATGAGACCACGTCCTAGGCGGATGAGACCACGTCCTAGGCGGATGAGACCACGCCCTCGGAGGATGAGGCAGCGCCCTCAGCGGATGAGACCACGCTCTCAGCGGCTGAGGCCGTGTCACAAGCCCCCGCTCAGCCGGGGAAGCGGCCCAGCTCGCGCCACGCGTCGATGCCGGGGCGCATACCGGCGTCGACATACTCGAACCGCAGCCCCGTCGGCCCGGGTTCGGTGATCACCCAGTGCGGCACGGTCCCCTCGACGAGACCTGTCGTGCCCTCCAGGCCGACTCCGCTGGCCTCGACGGCGATGCCCTCGGCCCGCAGCTCCGAGACCCGCTTCGCCATGTCCTCCTCCCACACGCCGACGTGGTGCACCTCGCCGTGCGCCACCGAGGGGAAGATCCCGGAGACCGTCGCCTCGATGAGCTCGTAGAAGGGCGCGCCCTCCTTGGAGTACACGACCCGGATCTCGTGTCCCGGTCCCGCACCACCGGGGTCGGGAATCCGGATGGCGGCCGGTTCGGGAAAGGAAATCCCATGGTGCAGGGAGAATTGGGCCATGGCCTCCTCCAGGTCGGGAACCACGACACCGATGTGGAAGTAGGGCGGCTCGGTCATAAGGGCTCCGATGCTGTCTGGACACCGTCTCGCACGGGTCGGAGAAACTATTCCTCCCAGAATGGTCAAGAGGCACACGGCTGTCCTCTCTCAAATTGCTCGGAACGCGCGGAGGGCGCCATTCCCGTCGATTGCGCAACCTGGGATAAGGCGTGGAGCCGGACGACCCCGGAGGATCGGGGGAAATCCCGGGCGCGCACGGCCCGGCCAGCGGACGTTCAACAGGAGGACCCATGGGCGCGGTCGGTCGGCACGCGGTGGTCATCGGCGGATCGATGGGCGGCCTCGTGGCCGCCCGCGCACTGTCCGATCGGTTCGAACGCGTCACCGTGGTGGACCGGGACGCGCTGCCCGACGCGCCGCGGACCCGGCGCGCCGTACCGCACGGCGGGCACGCCCACGCGCTGCTGATCCGCGGCCGACGCGCCCTCGAACAGCTCTTCCCGGGCCTTGGCGACGAACTGGTGGAGGCGGGAGCCGTGCGCTTCGACCCCGGCCAGGACCTGCTCTTCCACCAGATGGGCGGCCTGCGCGCCCGGTTCAACAGCGGGGAGCTCGGCATCAGCCTCAGCCGCGCGCTGCTCGAACACACGGTGCGCCGCCGGGTCGTCGCCCTGCCGAACGTGACGCTGCGGGACCGGACGGGCGCCGTCGGCCTCAAGGGCGGCGCGGCACGGATCACGGGCGTCGAACTGGCCGGCGGCGAGGTGCTCGACGCCGACCTCGTCGTCAACGCGACGGGCCGCGGCGGCGGGGGGCCGGACGGCTGGCTGGAGGGCCTCGGCTGCCCGGCGCCCGAGGTCGACACGGTGAAGATCGACGTGGGGTACACGACCCGCCTCTTCCACCGCAAGCCCGGCGACCTGCACGAGGGCGGGCTGCTCTACCTCATGAGCGCGACACCGCCGCACGACAAGCGGGCCGCGGCCGCCTTCGCCGTCGAGGGCAACCGCTGGATGGTCACCCTGGGCGGCTGGCACAAGGCCCACGCGCCGGTGGACCCGGCGGGCTTCGAGAAGTTCGCCGCCGGACTCCCCGCCCCGCACGTCGCCGAACTGCTCGGCCGCGCCGAGCCGGTGGACGACAGCGACGCCCGCAAGTTCACCTTCCCCGCGGCCCGGCGGCGCTACTTCGAGCGGCTGCGGGAGCTGCCCGCCGGCTTCGTCGCGCTGGGCGACGCGATCTGCAGCTTCAACCCGCTCTACGGCCAGGGGATGACCGTGGCGACGCTGGAGGCGCTGCAACTCGGCCGCTGCCTGGACGAGTTCGGCATGCCCTCGGCCGAGATGGCCCGCCGCTACTACCGGGCGGCGGGCAAGGTGATCGACACCCCGTGGCAGATGGCGACCGGCGGCGACTTCGTCTACCCGGAGACCCAAGGGCCCAAGCCGTTCGGCAACAAGGCGGTCAACTGGTACGTGAAGAAGGCGATGCGGGCCAGCCAGACCTCGGTCGCGGTGCACCGCGTCCTGCTCGACATGCAGCACCTGCTTGCGCCGCCGACGGCCATCATGCGCCCCGGGACGGTGCTCCGCACCCTGCGCGCCGCCCGCCGGAGCCGCCCCGACGGGTGATCAGGCCACGTCCCACGACGAAGCGCCGCGTTCCCCCGCCCCGTACGAACCGGGCGGGGGAACGCGGCGTTCGTCGTTCACCGTTCGGCCGGCACCCGGTCCGCCGCGTGGCCCGCCGCGATGAACCCGAAGACCATGGCCGTGGCCAGCGAGGCACCGCCACCGGGATAGACGCGCCCCGTCATCCGCGCGGCCGTCGAACCCGCCGCGTACAGGCCGCCGATCGCCGTGCCGTCCTCGCCGACGACCCGTGCGTGCTCGTCGGTCAGGAGCCCGCCCGCGGTGCCGGTGTCGCCGGGGAACTGCTGGACCGCGTAGAACGGCCCCTCGCGCACCGCGCCCAGGTTGGGGTCCGGGCGGTGCCCCTGGTCGCCGCCCGCGCGGTCGTAGGCGCTGCGCGCGCGTCCGAAGTCCTCGTCGACGCCCGCGTCGGCCAGCTTGTTGAACCGTTCCACCGTCGCGCGCAGCCGCTCGGGGGGCAGGCCGCACAGCCCCGCCAGCTCCTCCAGGGTGTCCGCCCTGCGCAGATAGCCGCTGCGCAGCCACTCCTTGGGGGTGCGGCCGGGCAGCGCGTCGCCGTACGGGTAGCGCCGCCGGTGCCTGCTGTCCATGATCAGCCACCAGTCCGCGCCGTCCTGCTCGTACATCTTCTGCCCGATCTCCATGTAGTTGGCGGACTCGTTGCAGAAGCGGTCGCCGTCGCCGTTGACCATCAGGCAGTACGGGGTCTCGCGCTCCCACACCGTCCCGGCGACGCTCCCGTCGGGCAGCACGGAGACGGGCGACCAGATCGCCTCGTCCATCAGCGCGGTGGCGGCGCCGACGTCCAGGGCGGCGCGGATCCCGTCGCCGGCGTCATGGGGGCCGACCGTGGTCCACCGCGCGGACGACGGCTGCGGGTGGTACCGCTTGCGCATCTCGTCGTTGCGGGCGAATCCGCCCGCGGCCAGGACCACGCCGCGGCGGGTACGTACGGTCCTGGTGCGGCCGTCGGCGCGCACGGTGACGCCGACCACCTCGCCGTTCTCGACGAGGAGTTCGCGCAGCGCGGTGCGGGGTGCGAAGCGCACGCCGAGGCGCTGCGCGACGAGCAGCACATGGGCGACCAGCGCCTGTCCGAGGCTGACCTCGTCACGGCCGAGGGCCTTGCCCCACAGCGTGCGGGAGAGCACGGAGGCCAGGGCGCGGCGGCCCTGGGGCGCGACCCCCGCGAACGGCAGGTCCATCACCTCGCGCACGCTGTTGACCAGCAGCTTCATCTTGAAGCCGGGGACGGTCGCGACCTGCCCGCGCCAAGAGCCGAGCCGGCGCAGGTCGAACGGCCGGGGCAGGATGATGCGCCCCCGCTCGTGGCCGCCGGGCAGCTCGGGGAAGTAGTCCGGGTAAGGGTCGGAGTACTGGAACTCGACGCCGTGCTCGAGCAGGAACTCGACGAGCCGAGGTCCTTCGCGGATGAAGGCGGCCTTCCGCGCGGACGAGGTGACGGGGCCCTCGTCCCCGACGCACTCCTCCAGATACCGCAGTCCCGCCTCGGTCGAGTCGTCGACACCGGCCGCCCGCATCACGGGGTTGTCCGGTATCCACAGCGCCCCGCTGGACAGCGGGACGGTGCCGCCGAACCGGTCGGCGATGTCGATGACCAGGGGGTCCAGGCCGAGGGCGCGCGCACGGACGGCGGCGGACAGACCACTCGCCCCCGAGCCCACGACGACGACGTCGACGGTCAATTCCCTCTCATCGAGGGGCTGTTCCTGTCGCACCGGAGCCGCTCCTTATTTCTTGATTCCCGAATGCCCTATGGCTGCCGATGATGTGGCCATGGTGCGCGGGACCGCACCTTCCAAATTGCTCAGAATCCCGGCGCGCAGAGTGCCCGTGCGGGCGTCCTGGCAGGTCCCGGAGGTTCGGCAGGGGCCTGTAAGACATCGTCCAGAGGGCCTGTAGATCCCATTCAGCGGGCCTGCCGCAAGCTGACCCGGCCTGCCGAGGATATGCGCGCTTCCGCGTCGCCCGGCGTTCCGCCCCTTCCCGCAGGCGCTTCCGGATCGCAGCGAGAGAGGGTCAGAAATGGCGTCCACGCTCTATGGAGTTCCTGACCGATTCGATGTCATCGTCATTGGCGGTGGACCGGCCGGCGCGACGACCGCGGGACTCCTCGCCAAACAAGGGCACAGCGTCCTCGTCCTCGACAGGGAACGCTTTCCCCGATACCACGTGGGGGAGTCCCTGATTCCCGCGTTCATGCGCCCCATGCAGGAATTGGGCCTCACCGAGCGCATGGACCAGCGCGGCTTCGAGCGCAAGTACGGCGGCACCCTGGTGTGGGGGAACGAGCAGATCCCCTGGAACTTCTCCTTCATCAAGGGCGGCCCGCACGCCTACGCCTACCACACCCGCCGCGCCGACATGGACGCCCTGATCCTGGACCGGGCGCGCGAGCTGGGCGCGTACATCATCGAGGACGCCACCGTGAAGGAGGCGATCCAGGAGGACGGCCGCGTCACCGGCGTCCGCTTCACGCTCCGCGGCCTCGACGGCGTCCAGGAGGCCCGCGCCTCCCTGGTGATCGACGCCTCCGGCCAGTCCCGCGTGCTCAGCAGGAAGCTCGCCGACATCTCCTGGCACGACCAGCTGCAGAACGTCGCCGTATGGACGTACTTCGACAACTGCGAGCGGCTGCCCGGCGACGAGTACACCAACATCCTCATCGAGGGCCTCGACGAGGGCTGGTTCTGGGCCATCCCGATCGACAAGGGCACCATCAGCGTCGGTTACGTGACCCGCTCCGCGACGGCCGGCGCGAGCGAGGGCTCCCTGGAGGACCTCTTCCACGAGGAGCGGGAGAAGTCCACCAAGCTCAAGAAGATGCTGGGCAACGCCCGGCAGTCCGCGGGCTTCCGCACCGCGCGCGACTGGTCCTACACCAGCTCGCGCTTCCACGGTGACGGCTGGGTGCTCGTGGGGGACTCCGCGGCCTTCGTCGACCCGCTGTTCTCGACCGGTGTCGCGCTCGCCACGCTCGCGGGCAGCACCCTCTCGAAGATCGTCGACCAGATCCTCAAGCACCCCGACATCGAGGAGAAGGCGCTCGACCGGTACGCGACGGCCTACCGCTCCTTCTTCGACGAGATCCGCCTCTTCGTCGAGCGGTTCTACGACCGCACCAAATACAAGGAGTTCTACTACAGCCTGGCGCAGGAAATGGTCGACCCGGACAAGAAGAACGAGCCCAGCGTCGACTTCGTGACGCTGATATCCGGCCTCAGCGGCAAGCACCCGATGCTCAACATCAGCCTCGACGACCTCGTGGGCGACGTGTCCGATCCGCTGTCGAAGTAACCCACGGAACCCGACGAGGAGGGGTGAGGCGGCTCTCACATGACCAGTCACCAGGTGCAGCTTCTGCTCGCCGATGTCGCGTTGATCCTGTTCCTGGCCCGAGCGCTGGGTGCCCTGGCGGCGAAGCTGCGCCAGCCGCCCGTGGTCGGCGAGATCCTCGCGGGCATCCTGCTCGGCCCGACGCTCTTCGACGGCGTCATGGCCGAGACACTGTTCCCGCCGGACGTGCGCCCCCTGCTCACCGCGCTCGCCAACATCGGGGTGGCGCTCTTCATGTTCGCCGTCGGTCTGGAGATCGACCACGGCACCCTGCGGGGCAGGGGGCGGATGACCGCCGGAGCGGCCATCGGGTCCACCCTGGTGCCCTTCGGCGTCGGCCTCGCGCTGGCGTACTACCTGATGCGGGTCCACGACACCGACAAGCCGGTCGCGTTCACGGTCTTCATCGCGCTCGCCGTGTCGGTGACGGCCTTCCCCGTCCTCGCCAGGATCCTGGACGACCGGGGGCTCTCGCGCACCGCGCTCGGGGCCATCTCCCTGGCCACGGCCGCGGTCGTCGACATCGTCGCCTGGGCGGCGCTCGCCGCCGTGCAGGCCTCGGTCGGCGGCCAGGGCGGGCAGCACTGGAGGGTGGCGCTGATCCTGCCCTTCATCGCCCTCATGCTGACGGTCGTGCGTCCGCTCCTGCGCCGCTTCATGGTGCCGGGCGGCAAGGCCGCGGCGCTGACGCCCGGGTGGTTCTCGGTGGTCCTGGTCGGGGCCCTGGTCTCCGGCGCCGCCACCGAGGCCATGGGCATGCACTACATCTTCGGGTCCTTCCTCTTCGGCCTCGTGATGCCGAGGGAGGGCGCGCCCGAACTGCGCGACGCGATCAACGGCAGGGTGCACCACATCACCGTGCTGCTCCTGCCCATCTACTTCGTCGTGGCGGGTCTCAAGGTCGACCTGAGCGGGATCGGCGCCTCCGAACTCGCCCAGTTCGCCGCCATCATGGTGGTCGCGGTCGCCGGGAAGTTCGGCGGCACCTACCTCGGTGCCCGGGCACGTGGCCTGCCCGCGCGGCCCTCCGTGGCGCTCGCCGCCCTCATGAACACCCGCGGGCTGACCGAGCTGGTCATCCTCGGCGTCGGCCTGGAGGCCGGTCTGCTGAACGAGTCGCTGTACGGCCTGATGGTGACCATGGCCCTGGTGACCACCGCCATGACGGGCCCCCTGCTCACCCTCGTCTACCGCAAGAAGGTCGAGGTCCCCGGCGAGCGCGCCGGCGGCGACGCCCAGGCCGCCGTCCGGGACCCGGCTGACGGCACGGAAGGCCAGGACAGCAGGGGGGAGAACCATGCGCTTGGCCGAACGTGACGAGGAACTGCGCGCGCTCGCCGAGGTACTGGAGGCGAGCGCGCGGGGCACCGGCGGGGCCGTGGTCATCCGGGGCGGCATCGGCTGCGGCAAGACCGAACTGCTGACCGTCCTCAAGAGCCGCGCGGCCGACGCCGGTTTCCTGCTCCTCAGCGCGGTCGGGTCCTGGCCCGAACGGCGCTCACCGGGTGCCGTGCTCAGTCAACTCCTGTGCGACGCGCCGGAGCTGGCGGCGTGCAGGCCGGTCGTCGGCGAGGTCGTCAGGGGCGCGGTCGCGGCCCCCGAGGGCGGCGCGCCCTTCGGGGAGCAGCCCCTGGACTCCGCCACGGCCGCGGCCCTGCACGGCCTGTGCGCCGAGGTCACCCGGGCCGCCGCCCGCGTACCCGTCCTGCTGTGCGTCGACGACGTGCAGTTCGCCGACCCGCTCTCCATGCACTGGATACTCCACCTGCTGCGCGTCCTGCGCTCGGCGCGCATCGTGCTCGTCCTCACCGACTGCACCCTCTCCCGCCAGGCCCACCCGCAGCTCCACTCCGAGCTCCTGCGCCAGCCCAACTACGTGGGGATGACCGTCCCGCGGCTCGGCCCCGACGGTGTGGCCGAACTGCTCGGTGCCGCGCTCGGCGCCCCCCTGGCACGGGAACTGGGCGATCAGTGCCACGCCGTCAGCGGCGGCAACCCCCTGCTCGTACGGGCCCTGGCGGAGGACCACCGCAGGGCGGTCGCCGTGCTCGACCGGGCGCCGGACCGGCTCGTGGTGGGGGAGTCCTTCGGCGACACGGTCCTCAGCTGTCTGCACCGCGGGCGACCCGTGCTCCTGCGCGTGGCACAGACGCTGGCCCTGCTCGACGAGCGGCCCACCGACCCGGCCCGGCTCGCCCGGGTGCTCGACGAGGACGTCACCGTGGTGGCCCGCGGCATCCACGCGCTGGAGACGGCGGGGCTCTTCGACGGCGGCCGGCTGCGCCACCCGCTGGCCCGGAAGGCGGTCGTGGAGAGCCTCGCCGTCGGCGAGCGCCGCGCGCTGCACGCCCGCCTGGCGGCCGTGCTGTACGAGGAGGGAGCCGCGGCCACCCAGATCGCCGAGCACGTTATCGGCGGCGACGTCACCGCGTGCGCCTGGACCGTGCCCGTGCTGCGCGAGGCCGCCGAGCGCTACCTCCTGGCGAACCGGACCGTGGAGGCGCACGCCTGCCTGGACGCGGCGCTGCGCTCCTGCGACGACGACGCCGAGCGGGTGGTGCTGCGTGCCCTCGTCGCGAGTACGGCCTGGGTGCTCAACCCGTCCATGAGCGCCCGCCACCTGGGCGAGCTGACCGTCGCCCTGCGCGCGGGCCGGCTGCCCGACCAGCACGCCCTCAAGCTCGCCAAGTACCTGCTGTGGCACGGCAGGTTCGAGGAGGCCTCCCACGCGATCGAACGGATGGAGGCGCGCGGCCACGACGCCGACCCGGCCGCCGGAGGAGAGCTGCGCGCCACCCGGGAGCTCCTGTCGGCGACGTACCCCGGTCTCGTGGCGGCGCTGCGCCCGGGCCCCGGTGACGCGGCCGATCCGCGGATCCGGGGCGCGGCCTCGCTCTCCCGGGTGCTCGCGAACGGTCCCGACGACCGTGCGGTGGCCGACGCGGAGGCGGCCCTGCGGACGCTGCGGCTGAGCGGTGACACCCAGGAGTGGCTGATGTGCGCGGTGGCGGCGCTGTCCTTCGCCGACCGGCACGAGTCCGCGGCGATCTGGTGCGACCACTGGCTGGGCGAGGCACGGGCCCGTCATGTCCCGCTGTGGGAGGCCGAGTTCTCCTCGCTGCGGGCGGGCATCGCGCTGCGGCAGGGCGACCCGCTGCTGGCGCGCAGGTTCGCCGGGACCGCGCTGGAGCGGGTGCCCGCCGAGAGCTGGGGGGTGTGCCTGGGCGGCCCGGTGGCCAACCTCGTACAGGCGGCGGTCGACACCGGGGACCTCGCATCGGCCGCCGAACACCTGGAGATCCCCCTCACCGAAGGGGTGTTCAACACCCGGTTCGGTCTCTACCTGCTGCACGCGCGGGGGCGCTACCACCTCGCGGCCGGGCACCCGTACGCGGCGCTCGACGACTTCACGACGTGCGGCGAGAAGATGCGCCGCTGGGCGTTCGACCATCCGACGGTGGTGCCCTGGCGCTCCGAGGCGGCACGGGCGCACCTCGCCGTCGGTGAGCAGCGGCGCGCCCAGTTCCTCGCCCGCGAGGAGCTGGAGATGACCGGCCCCGGACTCTCGCGCGCCCGGGGTGTCGCGCTGTGCGCGCTGGCCGAGGTCGGCCCGGCCGCGGCACGCGTGGGGCGGCTGACCGAGGCGGTGGAGAACCTCCAGAAGGCGGGGGACCGGGTCAGGCTCGCGGGCGCCCTCGCCGACCTGGCGCGGGCCCATGTGGACGCGGGCCGCGCCGAACGGGCGCTGCCCGCCCTGGAGATGGCGGTGCGGCTGGCCGACGAGGCCGGTGTCGCGGCCACCCTCGGGGACCTCGGCGAGCAGGCCCGGCGGATCGCCGCCCTGCGCACCGAATCGAGGAGGCCGGAGGCGGCCGTCGCCACGCTGAGCGGGTCGGAGCGCAGGGTCGCGGTCCTGGCCGCGCGCGGCTGCACCAACCGGGAGATCTCCGAACGCCTGACGATCACCGCGAGCACGGTGGAGCAGCACCTCACCCGGATATTCCGGAAGCTGGGTGTCCGATCACGCCAGGAACTGCCCGCCGAGACGGTCCTCGGCGGCTGACGAACCGCGCCACATCCGAAGCAGGGAAGGGAAGGCCAGGGAATGCAGAAGAACACCGGCGGACGGAGTCGGGGTCCGCACTACGACGTCGCGATTCTCGGCAGCGGAATGGCAGGAGGAATGCTGGGGGCGGTCCTCGCGCGCAACGGTGTCAAAGTGCTCCTGCTGGACGCGGGGACCCATCCGCGGTTCGCCGTCGGCGAGTCCACGATTCCCTACACCTCGGGGCTCACGCGCATCATCGCCGACCGCTACAACGTGCCGGAGATCAAGCCGCTTTCCAGTTTCAAGGGCATCATGCGGAAAGTTTCGAGGAACTGCGGCCAGAAGCAGAACTTCGGATTCGTCTACCACGTGGAAGGGCGTTCGCAGGACCCCGGACAGATCAACCAGATGGTGGTGCCCTCCGCGCTGCGCACCGAGACCCACCTCTTCCGGCAGGACATCGACGCCTATCTGTTCCACCTCGCCGTGAAGTACGGCGCCCATCCGCAGCTGGCCACCCGGATAGCGGACATCGAGATCGACCCCGACGAGGGGGCGGTGCTGCGCACCGAGTCCGGCCAGGAGTTCCGGGCGAGCTACGTCGTGGACGGCAGCGGATTCCGCTCGCCGCTGGCCGACAAGCTGGACCTGCGCGAGACGCCCACCCGGGCGCACACCCACACGCGCACCCTGTTCACGCACATGGTCGGCGTACGGCCCTTCGACGACGCGCCGGCCGCGCGCGGGCACGACCAGCCCAACCCCTGGCACCACGGCACGCTGCACCACGTCTTCGACGGCGGCTGGCTGTGGGTGATCCCCTTCGACAACCACGCCGGAGCGGTCAACCCCCTGTGCAGCGTCGGCCTCACGCTCGACCCCCGGATGTACCCGAAGGGAGAGGGCACGCCCCAGCAGGAGTTCGACGACTTCCTGGCCCGCTTCCCCGAGATCGCCTGGCAGTTCCGCGGCGCGGCGGCGGTGCGCCCCTGGGTGTCCACCGGCCGGCTCCAGTACTCCGCCAAGCAGGTCGTCGGGGAGCGGTTCTGCCTCACCTCGCACGCCGCCGGGTTCATCGACGCGCTGTACTCGCGCGGCCTGACCAACACCCTGGAACTGGTCAACGCGCTGGGCTGGCGGCTCATCGCCGCCTCCCGGGACGGCGACTGGTCGCTGGAGCGCTTCGGCTACCTCGAACCGCTCCAGCAGGGGCTTTTCGACTTCCACGACGACCTCGTCCACAGCTCCTTCGTGGGCTTCGGGGACTACGAGCTGTGGAACGCCGTCAACCGCACCTGGATGCTTGGCACCATGCTCGGGAACGTCATGCTGGAGGACGCGCACTTCCGCTTCTCGAAGACCGGCGACGACTCGATATTCCGGGACCTGGAGAAGAGCGAACGCCCCGGGTCGCCGCTCCCGGTCAGCGCGTCGTTCAACGAGATGGGCCTTCTCACCCGCGATCTGTGCCGCTCGGTCGAGGCCGGCGGAACAGACCCGGGGGACGCCGCGGCACGCATTCTCGGGCACATCAAGAACGCGGACTTCATTCCCCCCGTGTTCGGCTTCGGGGAACGTGACATGCGCTGCTTCAACATGTCACCGATGAAGATGATGAAAAACGCCGTCTGGTGCCGCAGGGACGCTCCGCCGGAAATGGGAAAGCGCATGATCAGCGCATCGAAGGGCTTGGTGAGCATGCGGATACGAGGGGGCCGCTGAATCCCCCTACCCGGACGCTAGGGGGATGCCGACAACCGCCCTGAATAGTCAGGGGTGTTGTCGGCCGACGACGGCGAAATAGGCTGCGATCAAGTGACCGGTTGACGTCGGGAAAAACATTTCCCGCGGATCGCACCAGGACGAGAAGGCAGGGTATGGACGCGAACACCGCGCACGATCCCGCAGACCTGATCGCCGTCGTCGGGATGGCGGGAAAGTTCCCCCAGGCGCCGGACGCGGACAGTCTGTGGGCGCTGTTGATGGACCGGGGCGACGCGATCGGCCCGGTCCCGGCCGACCGCTGGGACACCTCCGCCCCCCTGGACCCCGAACGCGACATCCAGGCCGTCGGCGGATTCCTCGACGGCGTCGACCGGTTCGACGCCGCCTTCTTCGGGATATCGCCCCGGGAGGCCGCCGCCATCGACCCCCAGCAGCGCCTGATGCTCGAAGTGGGCTGGCGCGCCCTGGAGGACGCCGGACAGCCCGCGGCCGACCTGGCCGGCACCCGCACCGGCGTCTACGTCGGCGCCTCCTGGCACGACTACGAGATCCTGCGCGAGGCGCGCGGGGCCCGCCCCACCCCGCACAGCCTGGTCGGCAACGCGCTCGACGTGATCGCCGCCAGACTCTCCTACTTCCTCAAGCTGCGCGGCCCCAGCATGACGGTGGAGACCGGCTGTTCCTCCTCGCTGGTCGCCCTGCACCTGGCCGCCCAGGCGCTGCGCCAGGGCGAGATCGACGCGGCGATCGTGGGCGGCACCAACCTGATGGTCGACCCCCATGTGACCGTCGGACTCACCCACTTCGGCGGGCTGTCCCCCGACGGCCGCTGCAAGGCGTTCGCCGCCGACGCCAACGGCTTCGTACGCGGGGAGGGCGTGGCCGCGCTCTACGTCAAGACGCTGCGCCGCGCGCTGGCCGACGGCGACCGGATCCACGGCGTGGTGGTCCGCACCGTCGTCAACAACGACGGGGGCGGCGACAGCCTGGTGACGCCCAGTCAGGAAGGCCAGGAGGACCTGCTGCGCCGTGCCTACGTGGAGGGCTGGGAGACCGTTCCCCGGCCCACGTACATCGAGGCGCACGGCACCGGGACGGGCCGCGGCGACCCCGTCGAGGCCACCGCCATCGGCCGCGTGCTCGGCGCGGGCCGCTCCGGCGACCCCCTGCTGATCGGCTCCGTCAAGACCAACATCGGGCACCTGGAGGCCAGCGCGGGCATGGCCGGGCTCTTCAAGCTGCTGCTCGCCCTGCGCCACCGCGTGCTGCCCCCGAGCCTGCACAGCGAGCGGACCAACCCGGCCATCGACTTCGCCGGTCTCCACCTCGAAGTGGTCCACGAGCCGCGCCCGCTGCCCGAGGGCCCCGTGACCCTCGGCCTCAACTCCTTCGGCTGGGGCGGCACCAACGCCCACGTGGTCCTCATGAGCCCGCCGGAGCCCGGCCCCGCCGAGCCCGCCGAGCTCCCCGACACCGGACTGCCCGCACTCGTGCCGCTCTCCGCCCGCCAGGCGTCCGACCTGCCCGTGCGGGCCGCCGACCTCCTGGCCGCCCTGCCCGCCGCCGAGGCCACCGGAGCGGGTCTGCCCGCACTGGCCGGCACACTCGCCCGGCGCCGCGACCACTTCCCGCACCGGGCCGCCGCGCTCGTGAGCGAACCCGCCGAACTGCGCGCCGCGCTCGCGGACCTGGCGGCGGGCGACGCCGGGACCGACGCGCCCGCACTCGTCACCGGCAGGGCCGTGCCCGTGGGCCGCACCGCGTTCGTCTTCCCCGGCCAGGGCTCCCAGTGGAGCGCCATGGGCCACGAACTGTACGCACACAGCCCGCTGTTCGCCGAGGTCGTCGGGCGCTGCGCCGCCGCGCTGCGCCCGCACGTCACCTGGGACCCGCTCGACGTCTTCCGGGCCGGGACCGGCGACGCGTGGATGTCCCGCATCGACATGCTGCAACCCGCCCTGTGGGCCATGTCGTTGGGCCTGGCCGAACTGTGGCGGGCCCATGGGGTCGAGCCCGACGTCGTCCTCGGCCACAGCCAGGGCGAGATCACCGCGGCCACCCTCGCCGGCGTCCTGTCCTACGAGGACGCGGCCCTGGTGATGGCGCGCCGCAGCGCCATCGCGCGCCGCGCCTCCGGACACGGCCGGATGCTCGCCGTCGACCTGGACAGGGACGCGGCGCTCGCCGCGCTCGAAGGCTTCGAGGACGTCGTCTCCCTCGCCGTGCACAACGGCCCCAACGCCTCCGTGCTCTCCGGCGACGAGGACGCGGTGCTCATGCTGAAGGAACTGCTGGAGGCGGACGGCACCTACTGCCGGCTGGTCAACGTCGACTACGCCTCGCACAGTCCCCAGATGGACCCCCTGCGCGAGGACCTGCTCACCGCGCTGGCCCCGGCCACGCCCCGCGAGGGCCGCATCGACCTGATGTCGACGGTGCGCGTCGGCCGCCTCGCCGGACCCGAGATGGACGCCGCGTACTGGGCGGAGAACCTCCGCAGCCCCGTGCTGTTCGCGGACTCCATGACCGCCCTGTTCGACGAGGGCGTCACACACGTCGTGGAGATCAGCCCGCACCCCGTGCTCGCCCCCGCGCTCGAACAGCTCGCGGCGGACCGCCCCGAGTCCGTGGCCGTCCTGACCACCCTGCGCCGCGACCGGGGCGGACCCGGCGAACTCGGCCGGGCCGTGGGCCGCGCCTACACGTCCGGTCTCGCACCCTTCGCCGGACTGCCCCGCGACACCCTCGTCCCGCTGCCCGGTCACCCCCTGCGCCAGGAGAGCCACTGGACGCCGGACCGCGGCGCGGCCACCGGTGCGGCGCGCGGCCTGGAGCCCCCGCTGGAGCCCGCGCCCGGACAGCCCGGCATCCGGCAGGGCCTCCTCGAACCGTCCGTCACGGAGCTGCCCTGGCTCGCCGACCACCAGGTCTACGGAACCCCGGTGCTGCCGGGCACCGCCATGCTGGCGCTCGCCGCGCACACGGCACGGGCCGCGACCGGCGCCGCCCCCGCCCGGATCGAGCGCATGGCCTTCCTCAAGGAGGTCACGCTCGGCGAGCGCCCCGCACGGCTCTGCGCGCGCTGGCAGGACGAGAGCCCCGGCACCGGAACGTTCGCCCTCTCCTCGCTCGACGAAGGCGCCGAGGCCTGGGAGACCAACGCCACCGCGCTGATCCACCGGACCGTCGCGGACGCCGCCACGACGGCGTTCCCCGCCTGGCCGGACACCACCGAGCCGTCGTCGGTGGACGCCTTCTACCAGGACTGCGCCGACCGGGGCCTCGGCTACGGGCCCGCCTTCCGGGGCGTACGGAGTCTGCGCCTCCACCCCTTGGGACGGGAGGCCGCGGGCGAGGTCGTCCTCGACGAGCGGCTGCGCGTCGGCCGGCGCCCGCACGTGCTCCACCCGGCCCTGTGGGACGGCGCCCTCCACGTCGCCCTGAGCCTGTACGACGACCCGGTGGCCCTGGTGCCGACGGCCGTCGACCGGATCGACCTGCACACGGGACCCGCCGAACCCGTCACGTCCGTGTGGTCGCACGCCGTGCGCCGCGCCGACGGCCGCTGCGACGTGCACCTCTACGACGAGCGGCGCACCCCGCTCCTCGTGATGCGCGGTCTGGAGCTGACGCCGCTGCCCGGCGCCGACGAGCGGGACCCGTTCGACGAGCGCCTGCACCGCGTCGAGTGGACCGACATCACCGCTGCCGCGGACACGGCCGCACCCGCGGAGCGCTGGATCGTCTGCGGGGACGGGCCGTCCGCCGAGGAGCTCACCGGCGCCCTGACGGCCGCCGGGGCCCACGCGGCGCGCGCCGACGCCGTCGATGCCGCACGGCCCGCCGACGCCGTGGTGTTCGTCGCGCCCGGGGCCGGCGAGGACCTCGGCACCCAGCGGCGCGGCCTCTACCGCCTCACCGAACTCGTCCGCTCCTGCGCCGCTTCGCCCGCGCCGCCCGCGCTGACCGTCGTGACCGACCGCGCCCAGGCACCCAGGGGCGCCGACCTGCCCGACCCCGGCGCCGCCCTCTACTGGGGCTACGCCCGCGTGCTGCGCCGCGAGCACGACGAACTGACCCCGCGGATCGTGGACGTCGACGTCACCGAGCCCGGCTGGCAGACGGACTGCGCCGCCGCGCTGCTCGGCGGCGACCGCGCCGAGGACCAGACGGCGCTGCGCGGCGGACGCCTGTCGGCCGCACGGCTCACCCGGGGTAGCGCCCGCGCGACGCAGGCCCCCTCCCTGCCCGCGCCGACCACCCCTCACCAGCCCTTCCGGGTCGGCCCGCGTCCCGCCGGACACGGGCCCGGCACCACCTTCCTGCCCCTGGCCCGGCGCACGCCCGCACCCCACGAGATCGAGATCGAGGTCACCGCGGCCGCCCTCGACCCGGGCCACGGACCGAAGACGAGCGGCCGGCACCCGGCGGCGCCCGACGGCGGCGACGTGCCGGGCGGCGAGTGCGCGGGCCGGGTCCTCGCCGTGGGCGAGGAGGTGACCGGCCTCGCCGTGGGCGACCGTGTGGCGGCCTGCGCCCACGGCGCGCTCGCCTCCCACGTCACCGTCCGCGCCGACCACGCGGTGCGGATCCCCGGGGGCATGACGGACGCCCAGGCGTGCGGCCAGGCCCTGGCGATGACGGCCGCCTGGTACGCGCTGGCGGAGGTCGGGCGCCTCGACGCGTCCGAGACCGTCCTGATCCACGACGCCGCGGACCCCGCGGGACTCGCCGCGATCCAGGTCGCCCGCGCGCTCGGCGCCCGGATCCTGGCCACGGCGGCGACACCCCAGCAACGCGCCCACCTGCGCGGGACCGGCATCACCGAGGTGTACGACAGCACGGGCCCGGCCTGGGCGGACGCGGCGCGGGCCGCCACCGGCGGGCGAGGCGTGGACGTCGTCCTCGACTCGCTCGGCGGCACGGCCCTGCGCGCCGGACTCGGGGTGCTCGCCGAGGACGGCCGCTTCCTGGAGACCGGGCAGCGGGACGCCCTCGCCGGACGCACGATCGGTCTCGCCGACCTCCACCGGGGCATCAGCCTGTCCGCCGTGGACGTGGCCGGACTCGCCGCGCGCCGGCCCGGCAGGTTCGCCCGTCTCCTCGCGCTCACCTGGGAGATGCTGGCGGCCGGGAAGCTCGAACCGCTGCCCGTGCACACCCGCCCCTTCGCCGAGGCCGACGCCGCGCTGGAGGCCACGGCCGCAAGGGAACGCATCGGACGCGAGGCGCTCGTCGAGCCCGCCACGGCAGGCCGCGTCACCGCGGAGCCGCTGCCGCGGGGCCGCTTCCGCGCGGACGGGACGTACCTGATCAGCGGCGGCCTCGGCGCGCTCGGTCTCTCGCTCGCCGAGTTCCTCGCCGAACGGGGCGCCGGAGCCCTGGTCCTGCTGGGCCGCTCCGTGCCACGCCCCGACGCGGCGGAGCGCGTGGCGAAGCTGCGCGCGACCGGCGTCCGCGTCGAGACCCTGCGCTGCGACGTCGCCGACGAGCAGGGCGTACGGGCGGCGCTGGACGGCGTACGCGCCGAACTGCCGCCAATGCGCGGGGTGGTGCACGCGGCGGGTCTGCTCGACGACGCCACGATCGGCACCCTGACCGAGCGTCAGCTCGCCGATGTGCTCGCGCCCAAGGCGGCGGGTGCCCGCTGCCTCGACCGGGTGACGGCCGACGATCCGCTCGACCTGTTCGTACTGTTCTCCTCCGCCGCCGCGCTCGTCGGCAACGCGGGCCAGGCGGCTTACGCGGCGGGCAACGCCTCCCTGGACGCGCTCGCGGAACTGCGGCGCCGCCGCGGCCTGCCCGCGCTGAGCGTCCAGTGGGGCCCGTTCACCGACGTGGGCCTCGCCGCGCACGACGAACGGCGCGGCGCCCGCCTCGCCGAGCGCGGCATGGGCGGCTTCCCGACGACTGAGGCCTGGCCCGCGCTGGCCCGCCTCCTCGACGGCGACGAACCCGTCGTCGGCCATGTGCCGATCGACCCGCGCCGGTGGTTCGACGCGAACCCGGACACCGCGGCACTGGCGAGCTGGAGCCGCCTGCACGCCGTGGCGAAGGACGCCTCGCAGGGGCTGCCGGGAGGCGACGGCGCGTTCCGCGCCCGCCTGCTGGACGCCTCCCCGCAGGAGCGGGTCGAGCTGGCCGGGGACAAGGTGCGGGAGCTGGCCGGACGGGTCCTGCGGCTCGATCCGCAGGGCGTCGAGCCCGACAGCCCGTTCAAGGCACTGGGCCTGGACTCCCTGATGAGTCTCGAACTGAGGAACCGTCTGGAGGCGGCGTTCGGCATGAAGCTCTCGCCGACCCTCCTGTGGGCGTACGGCACCACCAAGGCACTGGCCGGCGCGCTGTGCGACCAGTTGGCGCTCACCGAGGAGGCGCACTGATGACCGAGAACCCCGAACGCGGCGGCGCCGAGGCCAAGGGCGCCAAGCAGACCCCGCTCACCCGCGCCATGGACACCATCAAGGACCTGCGCCGCCGCCTCGCCGAGCAGGAGGGCACGCAGCCGATCGCCGTGGTCGGCATGGGGCTGCGGCTGCCCGGCGGCATCGGCGACCTCGACGGCTACTGGGCGGCGCTGGCCGCGGGCCGCGACCTGGTCACCGCGATGCCGGAGTCCCGCAAGGGGCCCTTCGGCGAGGCCTGGGAAGGGCTGCCGCAGCGCGGCGGATTCCTCGGCGAGGTGCTCGACTTCGACGCCGAGCACTTCGGCATCAGCCCGCGCGAGGCCCGGCACCTCGACCCGCAGCACCGGCTGCTCCTCGAAGTGGCCTGGGAGGCCATGGAGGACGCGGGACTGCCCGCCGGCCGGCTCGCCGGCACCTCCGCCGGGGTCTACCTCGGCATCATGTGGCAGGACTACCGCGACTGGCTCGAACGCGAGCCGGACGCGTACGCGACCACGGGCAACGGCCACAACTTCGCCGCCGGGCGCATCGCGTACGCCCTCGGCCTCGACGGCCCCGCCGTCTCGGTGGACACGGCCTGCTCCTCCTCGCTGGTCGCCGTGCACCTCGCGGCGCAGGCGCTGCGGCGCGGCGAGTGCGAGACCGCGTTCGCCGCGGGCGTCAACCTGATCATGTCCCCGCGCTCCATGCGACTGGTCCAGGAGACCCGTTCCCTGGCGCCCGACGGCCTGTGCAAGACGTTCGACGCGCGGGCCAACGGCTTCACCCGGGGCGAGGGCTGCGGTGTCCTGGTCCTCAAGCGCCTGGACCACGCGGTGCGCGACCAGGACCGCGTACACGCCGTCCTGCACGGCTCCGCCGTCAACCAGGACGGCAGGTCGGGCGGCTTCACCGCCCCGAACGTCCTCTCCCAGGTCGCCCTCACCGAGACCGTGCTGGCCCAGGCCGGCCTCGAACCGTCGGACATCGGCTATGTGGAGGCGCACGGCACCGGCACGGCGCTCGGCGACCCGATCGAGATGGAGGCACTGGCCACCTCCCTCGGCCGCCGCAACGGCGGGGCCCGGCTGCCCGTGGGCGCCGTGAAGACCAACTTCGGTCACCTGGAGAGCGCCGCGGGCGTGGCGGGAGTGATCAAGGCGGCGCTGTGCCTGCGGCACGCCCAGGTGCCCCCGGTCGTCCACTTCCGCACCCTCAACCCGCGCATCGACCTGACCGGCACGGGCATCACCGTGCCGACCGGGCTCACGGAGTGGGACCGGGGGAGCGGGCGGTACGCGGCGGTCAGCTCGTTCGGGATGAGCGGGACCAACGCGCAGGTCGTGCTCGGCCCGCCGCCCGAGGGCACGGGCGAGGGCGCACGGACCCCCGCCGAGGGGCCCGTCCGCGTCGACGGCTTCGCGATCTCGGCGCCGACCGACGAGGCGCTGCGCTCCTTGGCGGCGCGCTACGCCGACCACTTGGAGACCCTCCCGCCGGACCGGTACGCGGCCTTCGCCTACACCACCACCCACGCCAGGTCCCGGCACGACGTGCGGGTCCGGATCGCGGCGCCCGACAGCACCGCGGCCACCGAAGCCCTGCGGTCCGTGGCGGCGGGCACCCCCTCCTCGGCGGTCGCCCCCTCCCCGCCCACTCCTGAGGACCCGTCCCAGGGCCCTGGCGCGGAACTGCCGCGCGACGTCATCGCCCTGCCCGCCCACCCGTGGCAGCGCCGCAGGTACGCGCCCGAGCACGGACCGGCCCACCCCGCCCCGGACCACCCAAAGGCCGCGTCCGGCGCCGCCGAGCCCTCCGCCTCGTACCAACTCCACTGGGAAAGCGCGCCGTTCGGGACGACGGCCCCCCTGGCCGCGCTCGTCGTCGCGGGCGACGACACCGAACTCGCCGTGCGCACCGCCCGCGAGGCCGCGGCCCAGGGCGCGCGCGGCACGCTCCTGACGCCCGGCGCCGAGCCGGGGCCGGAGGGCTGGGAGCGGGGCTCCCTGCCCCGCACCCCGCAGGACTGGGACCGGTTCTGGCAGGGACGTACCGAGTCCCACACCCTCCTGCTCGCGCCGCGCGTCCCGGTCCTGCCCGACACGGCGGGTGCGGGCGAGGGTCTCGCGGGGGACGCGGGCGCCGTGTGCGAAGCGGTGGCCACCGCGGTGACCGCGCTCGCCGCCCCCGACGCCGGGCACCGCGCCTTCGTCCTGACGCGCGGGGCCCGCCGCACCGAGGACGGCGACCGCGCCGACGGCGTCGGCCACGGCCCGCTGCACGGGCTCGCGCCGGTCCTCGGCCTCGAACTCCCCTCCGCCTGGGGCGGCGTGGTGGACCTGCCGACCGCCCCGGAGGCGGCGGACCTGCGCGCCCTGCTGGCGTTCACCGGCACACAGCGGACGGCGCGGGGCGCCGCACGGCCCGACCGGTGCGAGGACCTGGCGGTCGTCCGCGGCGGCCGGGTGCGCGTGGCCCGACTGGTACCGGCGCCCGCGCACACGCCGAGGCTGGATGTGCGGGACGACGCCACCTACCTGGTCACCGGCGGACTGGGCGCCGTGGGGCGGGAGCTGACGGCGGATCTGGTGCGGCGCGGCGCCCGGCACCTGCTGCTCGTCGGCCGCCGCCCCGAGGAGGAGCTCGGCGGACGCGCCCGCGCCCTGCTCGCCGAACTGACGGCGTCCGGTGCCGACATCACGTATCAAGCCGGAGGCTGCGACACTCCGCGGGCCTGGGAGGAGATCGCCGCGCGGCTGCGCACGATGCCTCCCGTGCGGGGTGTCGTGCACGCTGCAGGCACCCTGGACCGCGTTCCGGTGTCGCGGGTGGGTGCCGAGGACTTCACGGCGGCGCTGCGCGCGAAGTACACCCCCGCCTGGTGGCTGCACCTCGCCTCGCGCGCGTGGCCGCTGGACTTCTTCGTGCTGATCTCCTCGGTCTCCGCGGTGTGGGGCACCGAGCACTGCGCGGCGTACTCGGCCGCCAACGGCGCCCTGGACGCCCTCGCCGCCCACCGGCGCGCCCGCGGTCTGCCCGCGGTGAGCCTCGCCTACGGCCCCTGGGACCTGGACGGCGCCGGCATGGCCGACGACGCGTCGCGCGAGTCCTTCGAGCGGGTCGGCGTCGTCGCCCAGGGCTCCGCGGCGGCCTGCGCCGCGCTGACCGCCCAGGTGCCGGGCGCGGACGGCCACGTCGTGTCCTGCGGGATCGACACGGACCGCTTCACCCGGATCATGTCGGGGCTGCGCCCGCGCGGGCTCTACGCCGGACAGGGCGTCGCCCGGGGCACGGCGGCAGCCGAAACCGTGGCCGACGCGCCCGGCGCGGAGCAGGCCGAGCCGGAGGCCTCCGTCGTCGAGGAGTTGGCGGCGCTGCCGGAGCGGGCCCGTGCGGCCGCCGCCCGTGCCCATGTGGCCCGCATGCTCGCCGCGCAGCTCGGCCACCAGGAGACCACCCGGCTCCGCGAGGACGTCGGGTTCCTGGACCTCGGGCTGGACTCGATCATGGCGGTCGACCTGGCCGAGCGGCTCACGCAGGCGTTCGGCACCGATGTCGTCGTCGCCGACGTCTTCGACCACCCCACCGTCGACGAACTGGCCGACCACCTGCTGCGGCGCCCGCCCACGACGGCGCGCCCGCCGGAGCGGTCCGAGCGGCCCAAGGGCCCGGCCGCGCCGCCGCCCGAGCGGCTCCCCCGCCCGGCCTCGCTCACAACTGGCGTACTGACTGCGGGAGATGAGGCCACCACGGGGCGGTCCGCCGAGCCGATCGCCATCGTCGGCATGGCAGGACGTTTCCCCGGCGCCGACTCCGTCGACGAGCTGTGGCAGCTGCTCAGCGAGGGCCGGGACGGTGTCGGGCCGGTGCCGGAAGGCCGCTGGGACACCGACGTGTTCCGTGTCGCCGAGGACGCAGGCGAGGGCGGCACGCTCACCACCGACCAGGGCGGCTTCCTGCGCGACCTGGCCCGCTTCGACGCCTCGTTCTTCGGGATCCCCGCCCGCGAGGCGGAGAACCTCGACCCGCAGCAGCGGCTCCTGCTGGAGTCGGCCTGGCACGCCCTGGAGGACGGCGGTGTCGACCCCCGCGGGCTCAGGAACTCGCGTACGGGCGTGTTCGTCGGCGTCAGTTCCAGCGACTACGCGCGCCTGCTCGCACGGGCGGGCGCCGAGGGGATCGACGCCTACTACGGCACCGGGACCGCGCTCAACGCCGTCGCGGGCCGCCTCGCCTTCACCCTGGGCCTGCACGGTCCCGCCCTCGCGGTCGACACCGCCTGCTCCTCCTCGCTGGTCGCGCTGCACCTCGCGGTGCGCTCCCTGCGCTCGGGCGAGAGCGACGCGGCCCTGGCCGGCGGGGTCAACGTCCTGCTCGATCCGCTGTCCTGGGTCGCCGTCAGCCGGGCCCACATGCTCTCTCCCGACGGCCGCTGCCGGACCTTCTCGGCCGGCGCGAACGGATTCGTGCGGTCCGAGGGCTGCGGCGTCCTCGTGCTCAAGCGCCTCACCGACGCCCGCAGGGACGGCGACCGGGTCCACGCCGTGATCCGCGGCAGCGCCGTGAACCAGGACGGCGCCTCGTCCGGGCTCACCGCGCCGAGCGGCAGCGCCCAGGAGGTGATGCTGCGCGACGCGCTCGCGGACGCGGGCGTCGAGGGCTCCCAGGTCTCCTACCTGGAGGCGCACGGCACCGGAACCGCCGTCGGCGACCCCATCGAACTCGGCGCGGGCTGGCGGGTCCTCGGCCCCGGCCGGCGGCCCGGCGAGCCGCTGCACGTGGGGTCGGTGAAGAGCAACATCGGGCACTGCGAGTCGGCGGCCGGCATGGCAGGGGTCATCAAGACCGTGCTGGCCCTGCGACACGGCAGGATCCCGGCCAACCTCCACTTCGACGAGCCCAACCCGCTGGTGCCCTGGGCCGACATGAACGTACGCGTGGTGGACGCCCCCACGCCGTGGCGCCCCGGCGGCACGCCCCGCGTCGCGGGAGTCTCCGGCTTCGGCTTCACCGGCACGAACGCCCACGTCCTGCTCTCCGACGACGTCACAGCCGACGCCACCGCCCCGGCTCCCGGCGCACCGGCGGACGAGCGCCCCGAATCCGTGCGGCTGCTGCCCCTGTCCGCCCCCGATCCGGCGGGCCTGGAGCGGCTCACGGCGGCATGGGCGGAGCGGCTGACCCGGGCGGAGCCCGGCGAACTGGCCGCACTGACCGCCACGGCGGGCGCGGGCCGGGCCCACTTCCCGTACCGCAGGACCCTGTGGGGAAGCAGCGGGGAGCAGCTCCTGGGCGCGCTGGACGGCGCCCCGCCCGCCGCCCCCGCCGCCCGGGCGCCGCGCGTCGCCTTCCTCTTCTCCGGCCAGGGCAGCCAGCACTTCGGCATGGGCCGGGAGCTGTACGAGACCGAACCGGTGTTCCGTGACGTCTTCGACGCCTGCGACCGCGCCGTGGCCGGCTCGCTCGGCGCCTCGCTCACCGACCTCGTCCTGTACGGCACGGACACGAGCGCCGTCAACGAGACCCGGGTGACCCAACCGGCCCTGGTCGCCCTGGAGATCGCCCTCGCCGCCCTCTGGGAGTCGTGGGGCGTCACCCCGGCCCTCGTCATGGGGCACAGCGTCGGGGAGATCGCCGCCGCCCTGCACGCCGGGGTGATGGACCTGCCCACGGGGATGCGTCTGATCACCGACCGCTCCCGGCTGATGCAGGGCACCCGGCGCGGCGCGATGCTCGCGGTCACGGCTCCCGAGGAGCGCGTCCTGGAGTGGATCGACGGCACCGGCCTGGACATCGCCGCCGTCAACACCCCGGACGCCACCGTGGTGTCGGGGGCGCCCGAGGCCGTCGGCGCCCTGGCCGAACGGCTCAAGGAGCAGGGGGTCAGGGCCCGCGCCCTGAGCGTGTCCCACGCCTTCCACTCGCGTCTCCTCGACCCGATGGCCGACGACTTCGCCCGCTGCCTGGAGCCGTTGGAGTTCCGCCCCGCGGCCCTCCCGGTCGTCGCCAACCTCACCGGGGACCTCGCGGGACCCGACACGTACGACGCCCGCTACTGGTGCGAGCACGCCCGCAACCCCGTCCGGTTCCACAGCGGGGCACGGCGCCTGGCCGGGCTCGACGTCGACGTCTGCCTGGAGATCGGCCCCGACCGGACCCTGATCAACCTGCTGAGGGCGGGCGGCACACAGCCCGCCGAGAACTTGGCGTCCTCGCTGCGGCGCGGCAGGCCCGACCGGACCGGCCTGCTCACCGCCGCCCGGACGCTCTACGAGCGGGGCCAGGACCTCGACTGGCGGCGCGTCCACGCCCAGGACGCGCGGACCGCCGCACACGGCCCGGCCGCCGACGCGCCCCGCTACCCCTTCGGCGGGCAGCGGTACTGGCCACGAGAAGCCACCGGCACCGCCGTGCCGGGAGCCGCCGCCGAGGCGACCGCCCCCGCCTGGGGCACCGAACTGCGCTCACCGGCACTGCGCGGACGGATCTTCCGCACGGAGCGCAGCACGGTCTTCCCGCCGCACCTCACCGACCACCGGCTGTTCGGCACGGTCTCGGTGCCGGGTGCCTCCCAGACCGCGACCGTCCTGTCCGCGCTCGGCACCGGCGGAGCGCCGGTGACCCTGGAGGACCTGCACTTCCCCCGGGCCCTGGTGCTGCGCGAGGGCGAGCGCTACGAACTCCAGATCACCGACATCGAGCAGGAGCACGGCACCCGCACGGTGGGCGTCGCCAGCCTCGTCGACGACGAACAGGGCCGCTGGCAGGAACACCTGGCGGCCAGGGCGGTCGACGCGGGGCCGGAGCACGACGGCCTCGACGCCGTGCGGAGCCGCGCGGCCCGCGACGCCTTCGCCTCCGCGGCGGAACGGCACCTGACGGGCGACGACTTCTACCGCCACCTGCGCTCGCTCGGATACCACCTCGGCCCGTCCTTCCGCTGGATCCGCGAGATGTGGGTCCGTGGCGACGAGGCGCTGGTCCGCTTCACCGAGCCCGCGGAGATGAACGAGCCCGCGGCCCGGTACGAGATCCACCCCGGCCTGCTCGACTCGTGCCTGCAGAGCACGGTCGGCTTCGCGGTCGGACTCCAGGACCCGGACCGGGTGGGGGAGGAGACCTCGCTCGCCATCCCGTTCGCCGCGGCCCGGCTGTCGTTCCCCGGACGGCCCGTGCCCGGCGGCGAGCTGTGGGCGCACGTCCGCGCCGACCGCGAGCCCGCGGGACCGGCCGACTTCTCGCAGGTCCGCTCGGCCGACCTGCGGCTGTGCGACGACGACGGCACGACCGTCCTCGCCGTGGCCGGCTTCCGCTTCCGCCGCGCGCCCCGCGCGCTCCTGCAGAGGTCGCTGCGCGAGAGCGTCCGGCACGCCTACGCGTGGGAGTGGACCGAACGACCGGCGCCCGCGGCCCCCACGGGGGCGGGACGACCCCGGCGCGTCACGGTCCTCGGCACGGGGGACACCGCGCGCGCCGTGCACGAGGCGTTCGCGGCGCTCGGCCACCAGGTGTCGGTGTCCGGCGGCCAGGAACAGCCCGACAGCGCCACCGGTCTCGTCGTCGACGCCCGGTTCTGCGACGGCCCGGCGCCCGTCGCCCCCCGGGCTGCGCTGGCCGCCGTGGTCGAACTGGCCAGGTCGCTGCGGGCCGCCCCGCCGCACGTGCCGTACGCGGTCCTCGGCGTCAGGGACCAGGCCGACAAATCCGCACCGGCACCGCTCCACGAAGCACTGTGCGGCCTGTTGGCCTCCCTGTCGGCCGAACAGCGCGACCGGCGCCTCCTGGCGGTGGACCTCACCGCCGACGCCGACGCGGGCACCCTCGCCGGCGAGCTGGTCCGCCTGCTCGCCGACGGAATCACCGAGACCCGGCTGGAGATCGGCCCCGGGACGGTGCGGGTGGCCCGGCTCACCCCCCACCGCGAGCAGGCGGACCACACCGGGCCCGCCCCGCGGGACGGGGTCCTGATCACCGGTGGCCTCGGCGCGCTCGGCCTGAGCACGGCCCGCATCCTGGCCCGCCGGGGCGCCACGGCCCTCACCCTCATGGGGCGCTCGGCACCCGGCCCCGCGGCCCGTGAGGTGATCGCCGAACTCACCGGGAACGGCACGCGGGTCACGGTGGTCAAGGGCGACGTCACCGACCCGGAATCCTGCCGCGCCGCCGTCGCCGCGGCCGGCGCACACGCCCCGCTGCGCACCGTCCTGCACCTCGCGGGCACCACCGCCGACCGCGCCTTCGAGCAGCTGACGGAGGACGACTTCGAGGAGGTCTTCGCCGCCAAGGCGTACGGCGCCGAGCAGCTCGCCGACGCGCTGCGCGGCCACGACCTGGACGCCTTCGTCCTGTTCTCCTCCGCGTCGAGCGTCCTCGGCTCGGCCGGACAGGCCAACTACGCGGCGGCCAACGGCTACCTCGACGGTCTCGCGGCGTCGCTGCGCGCCGCCGGAGTACCGGCCACGAGCGTCGACTGGGGCCCCTGGCTCCCGGAGCGCGCGGGCGGACTCGCGGCCTCGGAGGCCGTCGCACGGGCCGTCGCACAGGTCGGCATCCGGCCCCTCACCGACGACGAGGCCGCGGAGCTGCTGACGCTGGCGACGGCGGGACACACGGCGCGCCTGGTGGCCGTCTCGGTCGACCGGCAGCGCTACCAGGAGCGGCTCGCCGGCCATCCGGGGGCCGCCGTGTTCCGGGGCACCGCCCCGGCGCCGTCCGCGCCCGCCGCCGCACCGCCCGCCCAACCCCGTGGCTGGCTGCGCGAGTTGCTGGACGACCTGGACCCCGGCGCGCGGGAACGGCGGCTCGCGGAGACCGTGCGCGAGATGACGGGCGCGGTCCTCGGCGACGGCTCGGCGGTCGACGACGAGTCCGGGTTCGGCGACATGGGCCTCGACTCGATCATGGTCATCGATCTGCGCTCCCGGCTCGCGCAGGCGCTGGGCGTCGACCTGGCCGCCACGGTCGCCCTCGACCACCCGACCGTCACCCGCCTCGCCCGCCACGTGGCGGACCTCGTGTTCCCCGCCGAGGCGGCCCCCGCACCCCGCGGGCGCGAGAGGGGACCGGTCCACGCCGAACGCCCCGACGGCGCGCCGGCGGAACCGGCCGGGCCCGAGGACCTGGCGTGTCTGTCGTTCGAGGAACTCGTCCGAGCCGTGCAGGCCGACGTGCGAGCAGAGAAGACGGAGAAGTCATGACCGACACGATGGACCCCGCGGCCCTGCGCAAGCTGATGGAGGACCAGCTCAGCCTGTCCCGGCGCCTGCGCGAGCGCGTCCGCGAGCTGGAGGAGGAGAAGCACGCGCCGCTGGCCGTGGTCGGCATGGGGCTGCGCCTGCCCTCCGATCTGACGTCGCCGCAGCAGTACTGGGACTTCCTGCGCGGCGACGCCGACGCCCTCTCGGGGCTGCCCGCGGACCGGCCGGGCCTGCGGACCGTGTACGACCCCACGCCCGGCAGGCCGGGCCGCTCCTACGTCGACCGCGCCGGATTCCTCGACGACGTCGCCCACTTCGACGCGGAGTTCTTCGGGATCTCGCAGCGCGAGGCCAAGCTGCTCGACCCACAGCAGCGCCTGCTCCTTGAGGCGTCCTGGGAGGCCCTGGAGCGGGCCGGGATCGCCGTGAACCGCGCCGACCGCCTCGACGTCGGCGTCTACCTGGGGATGATGGCCTCGGAGTACAACGAACGGCTGCAGGACCGGAGGGACACGAGCCGGATCGACCCGTACTTCACCACCGGCGGAGGCCTCTGCTTCGGCGCCGGACGGATCAGCTACGTGATGGGCTTCTCCGGCCCCGTCGTCAGCGTCGACACCGCGTGCTCCTCCTCCCTCGCCGCCCTGCACCTGGCCGTGCGCGGCCTGCGCGGCAACGAGTGCCGCTACGCGCTGGTGTGCGGCTCCAACCTGCTGCTCTCCGCCGACCTGATGGTGTCGCTGAGCCAGGCGCGCGCCCTGTCGCCCGAGGGGCGTTCCAAGTCGTTCCTCGCCTCGGCCGACGGCTACGGCCGGGGCGAGGGCGTCGGGGTGCTCGCCCTGATGCGCCTCGCCGACGCCGAACGCGAGGGCCGCCCCGTGCTCGCCGTCGTGCGCGGCACGGCCATGGGACACGACGGCGCCGCGTCCGGCCTGACCGCGCCCAACGGACCCGCCCAGCAGGAGGTCATCACGGCCGCGCTCGCCGACGCGGGCGTCGAGCCGGCCGACCTCGGCTGGATCGAGGCGCACGGCACCGGGACCGTACTGGGCGACCCCATCGAGATCGGCGCCCTGGACGCGGTCGTCGGCCCCGCGGTGCGCGAGCGGGGCGTCCCGCTCGCGCTGGGCAGCGTCAAGTCCCGCATCGGCCACCTCGAAGCCGCCTCCGGGGTGGCGAGCCTGATCAAGACGGTGCTGATGCTGCGGCACGGGGAGATACCGGCCGCCGCCTCGCCCGACGACGGGCCACTGAACACCCACATCGCCTGGGACCGCATGCACTTCACGGTCCCCCGACGGCACGGCCCCTGGCCCGCACAGCTGCCCCGCAGGGTGGCGGGCGTCAACTCCTTCGGCATGAGCGGCACCAACGTGCATGCCGTCCTGGAGGCCTACGAGCCGGCCGCACCGCCCGAGCCGCGCCAGGAGAGCCGCGCGGCGGGCGAGCTGCTGGTGCTCTCGGCGAAGGACCCCGCCGCGCTCGCCGACCTCGCCGCCGCCGCACGGACGTGCCTGACGTCGGCGGACGCCGCGTCCATCGGCTCCCTCTGCCACACGCTGCGGGCCGGGCGGGCCGCCTTCGACCACCGCGTCGCGGTCACCGGCGCGGACGCCGCCGAGCTGACACGGGAGCTGGACGCCGCGCTGGCCGCGCCGCCCGCGCCGGTGCCGCCCCTGCGCACGGTCGTCCTGCGCGCGGGCGCCGACGACGCGCTGCTCGACGCCGCCGTCAGCACGCTGACCGACGCCTTCCCCGACCTCATCGGGGAGGGCACCGGTCCCGCGCCGGACACGTCCCGCGGTTCCGCCGAGGCGCTGGCACACCTGGTCCGCGGCCTCGGACTCGCCGTCGACGTGCGCCGGGACGCGGACTCCTCGCGTGCCGCGGCGACCCTGGAGTGGCGGACCCCTGACGGCGCGACCGCGTCCGCCCCCTTGGCAGGGGACGGCGCGCGCGACCCCGCCGCGCTCCTGCTCGACGCCGTGGCCGCGCTGTTCACCGCGGGCGCGCAGCCGCGCTGGGACCGGCTGCGCGCTCCGGGCGCGAGGCTGCTGAGCGATCTGCCGACGTACCCGTTCCGCCGCAAGCGCCACTGGATCGAGGAGCCGCCCTCCGGAGCGGACGCCTCGGCGCCCGGCACGGGCACGGCCCGACCCGGTGTGTCCGCCGGCGGCCACACCGCCGCTCTCGGCCCGCTCTCTCCCCAGGAGCTGGAGGCCCACCTCCTGGCCGAGCTGCGCGAGGTCCTCCAGGAGACCGAAGAGCTCGACGTCGAACGGTCGTTCCTCGACGCGGGCGGTGACTCGTTCACCTCCACCCTCTTCATCACCAAGGTGGAGGAACGCTTCGACGTCGGCCTCACCTCCGAGGAACTGCCCCTCGACCTGCCCCTGGCGGAGATGATCAGCAAGCTCGCCGCGAACGTCACCCCCCGCGACACCGGAACCGGAGCGGAGCGGCCCGCATGAGCGTCTTCGTGCGGCCCCGCCGCGTCACCGACCCCGTAGTCCGCCTGGTCGTCGTCCACCACGCGGGCGGCTCGGCGGCCGCCTACCACCCGCTGACCCGCCACCTGCCGAAGGACTGGGAACTGCTCCTGCTCGACCTGCCGGGCCGGGGCAAACGGCACACCGAGGCACCGCTGGAGGACATGGCGGCGCTGGCCGCGAGCACCGCGGACGCCGTCGCGCCGTGGGCGACGGGCCCGCCGCTCGCGCTCTTCGGGCACAGCCTGGGAGCGCTGGTCGCCGCCGAGGCCGCGCGTCGCCTGGAGGAGCGGGGCCCCGCGCCCGTCTGGGTCGGCGTCTCGGGACGGCCGGCGCCGGGCACGCGCGGCGGCGGCGCGGAACTGCACCCCGCCATGCCGGACGACCGCCTAATGAGCGGGCTGAGGGCGATGGGCGGGATCCCCGCGCGGATCGACGAGGTGCCCGGATTCCGGGACCGGTTCCTGCGGCTCGTCCGGGCCGACCTGCGGGCCCTCGTCTCCTACCGGCCCGCACCGGGCCGCCGTCGCCTGGCCGCCCCGATGACCGCCATGAGCGCCACCTCCGACCCCCTCGCGCCGCTGGCCGAACTGGGCGCCTGGGCAAGGGAGACGACCGGTGAACTGCGCCGGCGCGTCTTCCCCGGCGGCCACTTCCACTTCCTCGACGACGCCTTCGCCCGCCTGGGCGACGTGCTCGTGGAGGAGATCCGGCACGTGGTCGGCTCCACCTCCCCCACCCGCGCCTCGCGGCCCCGCGCCGTGGTGTGAAGGCGGATCACGCGCGGCACACGCCCCTCAACCGTCAGGAGACACCTGCTGTGATGTCAAAGTCCACGTCGGTACAGCTCAGTGACGTCGAGCCGCCTGCCCCGACCCGCCGGGAAACCCGCCATCCGAGCACCGCCGTCCGGGACTCCGCGGCCGACATCCGGCCCCTCATGGCGGGGTTCCCCACGGGCGTCTCCATCGTGACCTCCACGACGGGCGAGGGCAGGCCGTGGGGCATGACCTGCAGCTCCCTGTGCAGTGTCTCCCTGGAGCCGCCCGTGCTCCTCGTCTGCCTGAACAACGCCAGCCTCACCCTCGAAGCGGTCCGCGCCAGCGGCACGTTCGCGGTCAACCTCCTCCACGTGCACGGGAGGTCCACCGCCGAACTGTTCGCCTCGGGCGCCCCCGACCGCTTCGACCGCGTGGCGTGGCGGGGCGGCGAGGGGACGGCGGGGCCGCACCTGTACGGGGCGGCGCACTCCGTCGCCGACTGCTCGGTGATCAGCGACCAGACCGTCGGCGACCATGCCGTGATCATGGGCAAGGTCTCCGCGGTGACCTCGCTGTGTCCGCCGAAGCCGCTCCTGTACGGGCTGCGCCGCTTCTCCACCTGGCCGGAGCAGGCCGAGGGCGGCACTCCGTGATCACCGACGCGAGAGCGGCCGGGCCCGGGGCGCGGGCGCGCCGCCCCCTTCCGGCGCGTCCGCGGCGCACGCAGGCACCGGCCGACACGCTCGACGCCGTCTTCGCCGCGACGGCCCGCCACCGGCCGCGGGCCGTCGCGGTCAAGGACGGGCGCCACGAACTCACCTACGGCCACGCCGAGACGAGAGCGGGGCAGCTCGCCTCGGTCCTCATCGGCAACGGCGTGCAGTTGGGCGATCCCGTGCTCGTCCACTGCCCGGACCACCGCAGGGCCACCGTGGCCCAGCTGGCCGTCCTCAAGGCGGGCGGGGTGTGCGTGCCGGTTCCCGCGCAGGCCTCCCGTGAGGAGTTCCGGCGCCTGGCGCGGCTGGTCGGCGCCCGGATGGCGCTGTGCGGCTCGCCCGCCGTCGCCGGGTGGACGGAGCTGGGCCGGGTCATCGTCCTCGGCGAGGAGACGTGGCAGCGGGTCGGCGCGATGCGGGTGGACCACTCGCTGCCGCGGTCGGGCCCCCTGGAGGGCGCCCATCTGTTCGGCACCGGAGAGGACGGTACCGGGCCCGACGCCCAACTCGTCGACCACCGGGCGTGGTTGCGCGCCCTGGCCGCCCGGCCGCGCGGGTCCGGTGGCACGACGGTCGTGGCGCACGAACCGCCGATGGGGGCGCGGAGCCTGTCCGCGCTGTGGTGGGCCCTGACCACCGGTGGCACCTTTCACGTGGGATTCCGCCCCGAGGAGGCGTGCCCGGCTCCCGGCGGGCGGGCCGATGCCGCAGGGGTGTTCGGTGTCGCCGAGTACGCCGGGTTCCTCGACGGCGCGGCGGGGGCGGTCCGGGCTCCGCGCGTCGTCGTGCTCATGGGCGGCCCGTGCCCGCCCGAGCTGGTGGAGCGGCACTTCATGCTGCTGCCGACCACCCGCCTGCGGTGCGAGTTCACCCCCGCGGGGGGCGTGCTGCCCTGGACGACGCGACGGGTGACGCCCGGTCAGGCGTTCGCCGCGGCGCCCGGCCCGCACCCGGGGGCGTGGCTGGACGTCGGGCGCCCCGCCCCCGGCGTCCAGGTGCGGGTCCTGACCCCCGAGGGGTTCGACGTGTCGCGCGGCGGCACCGGCGAGCTGTGCGCCACGGGCGACGCGCTGCCGTGCGGCGTCATCCACGAGACGCCGTACGGTCCCGGCCCGGTCGACGGGTCCGCGCTGCGGCGCTCGGGGCGGTACGGCCGCGTGGCGGACGACGGAACTGTAGAGATCACCTGGGCGCGCGGCCCCGTGCGGCGCGCCGTGAGAGGAGCCAGGTATGCCCACCTCTAGCGGACGGCACGGGCTGGTGCTCGGCGGCGGACTCGCCGGACTGCTCGCGGCGCGCGTCCTCGCCGACCGCCTGGACCGGGTCACGGTGGTGGAGCGCGACACCTACCCCGAGGGCCCGCGGCCGCGCAAGGGCGTCCCGCACGCGCGCCACACCCACCTCTTCCTGGGTACGGGCGTGCGCGCCATGGAGTCCCTGATCCCCGGCACGCTCGCCGAGCTGCTGGCCGCCGATGCCCGGCGGGTGGCGATGCCGTCCGAGGTGGGGGTGTTCACCAAGTTCGGCTGGGTGCCCCGCACCGCGCACGACGAGTTCATCCTGTGCTGCAGCAGGGACCTGGTCGACTGGGCGGTACGCGAGCAGGTCCTGCGCGACGAGCGCGTCACCGTGCGCCAGGGAGCGGAGCTGGTGGACCTCACCGGAGACACCTCACGGGTGACCGGCGCGGTGATCCAGGACCGGGGCACCGGGGAACAGGAGACCGTCGAGGCCGATCACGTCGTCGTGGCCACCGGCCGCTCGACGCGCACCGGCGAACTCCTCGGACGGCTCGGCCTGCCGCCCGTACCCGAGGAACTGGTGGACGTGGGCACAGCCTACGCCACCCGCATCTTCCGGGCGGACCAGACGACCGCCCCCCTCGCCCCCGTCGTCAGCGTCGCGGGGGACCCCACCGGCAGCGCGATGGGCGGTGTGGTGCTGCCGCTGGAGGGCGACCGCTGGAGCCTCACCCTCATGGGCATGCGCGGCACCGAACCCCCCGTGGAGGAGGGCGAGTTCATGGCGTACGCCAAGGCCCTCGCCCATCCGGCACTGCACGAGCTGATGTCGGAGGCCACCCCGCTGGGACCCGTCCGCGGCTTCCGCGGCATGGTCAACCGCCGCCCGCGCCTGGACCGGCTGCCGACGTGGCCGGAGGGCCTCGTGGTCGTGGGCGACGCGGCCTGCACCCTCAACCCCGCCCACGCGCACGGCATGACCGTGGCCGCCCTGGGCATCGTCGCCCTGCGGGACCGGCTCGCCCGGGAGGGCGGGGGACCGAAGGCCGCGCGGCGCGTGCAGCGCGCCGTCTCGCGGGCGGCCGACGGGGCCTGGACACAGTCGGTCAACGACGACTTGCGGCATCCGGCGGTCGTGGGCCCGCCCCTGCCGGCGGCGGCACGGCTGGGGAACGCGTACGCCGACCGGGTGCTGCGTGCCGCGGTGTCCGATCCGCAGGTCGCACGGGCCTTCGTGGACGTCTTCACCCTCGCCAAGGGCCCGGCGTCCGTGCTGACACCGCGCATCCTGTACGCGGCGTTCACCGCGGGGCGCCGGGGGAGGGCACGGGGCGCGGCGGGCGCCTGAGGCATGTGCGGCACTCGGGGCGCGCGCGGCACATGCGGTGCGGCGGCGTGTACGACGTCTGCCCCGGCCGGACCCGGCCGGGGCAGACGTCGTACACACGGTTCGTACGCCTCGTGGCGCGCGTGGCTTGGCACGCGGTACCCGCGCGGCCCCGCTCAGGCCGAGGACTTCTCCTTCCGGCCGTCGAGCAGCGCGGCGATGACGGCCGCGCCCACCGCGAGGAAGGCCGCGGCGACGACGAGCGCGAGCGAGAAGCCCTCCGTCGCGGCGTGCAGCGGGTCGGTCGAGTCGGCCACCGCGTCGGTGCGGAGCGCGGCCAGGGCGACCAGGACCGACAGGCCCACCGCGCCGCCGACCTGCTGCACGGAGGTGAGGATCGCCGAACCCAGACCGGCGTTCTCCTCGGTGGTCCCGGTGACCGCGGCGACGGTCAGGGTGGGCAGGCTCAGACCGCCGCCGAGGCTCGCCACGAGCACGCCCGGAAGCACCCCGGTCACGTAGCTGTCCTCCGGCGACGCCCCGGACAGCAGGAGCAGACCGGCCGCGCTGAGCAGGAAGCCCACGACGAGGGTCCACCGCATGCCGAACCTGGCCGAGGCGCGCGAGGCGAGCCACATGCCGGTGAGGATGCCGGCGCCGTAGGGCAGATAGGCGAAGCCGGCCTTGAGCGGGCCGTAGCCGAGCACGGACTGCATGTGCAGCATCAGCAGGAAGGCCATGGCGTAGAAGGCGGCGGAGAACAGCAGGCTCGTGACCTGGGCGACGGCGCGGGTGCGGGAGGCCATGAACGGCAGCGGCACCAGCGGGTCGGCCGTGCGCGCCTCGACCGTGAGGAACGCGGCGGCCAGGACGACGGCCAGGATCAGCGGGACGACGACGGTCACGTCGCCCCAGCCCGTCTCCCCGGCCTGGAGCAGCCCGAAGACCAGGGACAGGACGGCGGCGGTGCCCAGCACCGCACCCGGGACGTCGAGGCGGGCCCGCTGCGGGGACCGGCTCTCGGCGACCAGACGCGGCACCAGCACGAGGGCGACCGCGGCCACGGGCAGGTTGATCAGGAAGATCCAGCGCCAGGACGTGAAGCCGGTCAGCGCACCGGAGATCACCAGGCCCATCGTGCCGCCGAGACCGGCGATGGCACCCCAGATCCCGAACGCCTTGGCACGCTCCTCGGCGCCCGTGTACATGAGCGTGATCAGGGACAGCGCGGCCGGGCTCGCCATGGCGGCGCCGCCGCCCTGGACGAACCGTCCCAGGACGAGCTGCCAGGGTTCCTGCGCGAGTCCGCAGGCGAGGCTCGCGAGGCCGAACACCGCCACACCGCCGAGGAACACCCGGCGCCGTCCCAGCAGGTCGGCCGCGCGGCCGGACAGCAGCAACAGGCCGCCGAAGGCGAGGAAGTACGCGTTGACGACCCAGGCCAGGCCCGCCGTGGTGAAGCCCAGTTCGTCCCGCACGCTGGAGAGGGCGACGTTGACCACGGTGTCGTCGAGGACGAGCATGAACTGCACGAGGCACAGCATGATGAGCGCTGGTCGGCGGCGATCGGTGCTGGGGGAAGCGGCTGTTGCTGAGGTCATGTCATCGACGCTACGCAGCGCGCATGCTGGCTACAATCCGCAACGAGGCCACGTGATGTCGTGTTGAGGCCACGCGCGGAAGTCCGGTGGGACGGACTCCGCGCCGCATGCGGCGCGCCGCGGGGCCCGGCTCCTCCCGCCCCTGCTGACGCGCCGACCGACGGCGCCGGTTAGCCTGGTGTCGGCGGCGATCGCCGGGGTCCGGCCCCGGGGGCGCCGCGCGGCGGTGGGGCCCGCCGTACCCGAACCGCGGCGCGGGAATGCCGCCAACGGTCCCTACTTGCGAACGAGCGCGCCCCTCGACGGGCGCGGGCGAGTAGGAGGAGCGTGCCCATGGGAGCCCAGCGGCCCGAAGCGGTCGGAGAACCCACGGACCCCGACATCGATCCGCCCGAGCCCGCCACCGGGCGGCTCGCGTGCGCGGGCGGACAGGGCCCGATCGTGGCGGCGGTCGCCGTGGGCGGCGCCATCGGCGCCTGCGCCCGCTATGGGGCCTCCCTGATCTGGCCGGTCGCCGCCGACGGCTTCCCCTGGCCGACACTCGTGGTGAACGCCGTCGGGTGCGCGCTGATCGGCGTGCTGATGGTCCTGGTCAGCGAACTGGGCACGGCCCACCCGCTGGTACGGCCCTTCCTCGGCGCCGGCGTCCTCGGCGGCTTCACGACCTTCTCCACGTACGCGGTGGACATCCAGCGCCTGGTGAGCGGCGGCCACGTCCGCACCGGCCTCGCCTATCTGTTCCTGACGCTGCTCGCCGCGCTCGCGGCCGTGTGGGCCGCCGCGTGGACGACGCGCCGCGTGGTCGCCAGGAGGGCCTCATGAACTGGCTGTTCGTCGTCGCCGGAGGGATGATCGGCGCCCCGCTGCGCTATCTGACCGACCGCGCCGTGCAGGCCCGGCACTCCACGGGCTTCCCGTGGGGGACCCTCACCGTCAACGTCGTCGGCTGCCTGATCCTCGGCACGCTCACCGGCGCGGTCACGGCGGGCGCCGCGTCCGCCCACACCCAGCTGTTCCTGGGGACCGGGCTGTGCGGCGCGCTGACCACGTACTCGACCTTCTCGTACGAGACCCTGCGGCTCGCCGAGCGCGGCGCCCCGCTCTCCGCCGTGGGCAACGCCCTGGGCAGCGTCGCCCTGGGACTGGGCGCGGCCTTCGCGGGGGTGGCCGGCGCCGAGGCGCTGTGGGGGTGACGCCGCCGCGCCGACGCGCGTCAGCCGCCGAGCGCGTAGCGGAGCAGTACGACGCCGTTGCCGAAGGTCCGGGTCCCGGCGAGGCGCACCTCCGTCCGTACGTCCGCCGCCTGGAACATGCGCGCTCCGCGGCCGATCACGACCGGATGGACGTACATGTGGATCTCGTCGATCAGCCCGAGCCGCAGGAAGGACGCGGCGAGGTCGGCGCCGCCGACGGCGAGGTCCCCGTCCGCCGACTTCTTGAGCGCCTCGATCTCCTCGGGCACCACGTCACGCAGGATCGTGGTGTTCCAGCCCGCCCGCTCCAGGGTCCGTGAGAACACATACTTGGGCATGTTCCGCCAGATGACGGCGAACTCCCGCATCGGCTCGCTGTTCGCCGGGTCCTCGTCGGCGGTCGGCCAGGACGCGGCCATCAGCTCCCAGGACACGCGGCCGTCCAGGAACGCGCCCATCGCCGCGCACTGTTCGTTGAAGTGGCGGTGCAGCTCGTCGTCGACCATGTGCCAGTCGAGCGAGCCGTCCGGTCCCGCCATGAAGCCGTCCACCGACGCGGACATCGCCCAGATGATCTTCTGCATGGTGCCGTCCTCGCCATCGTCGTAGCCGCCCCGAGGGTCACGGTCGCGACGATACGCGCGCCCGCTGCCCGGCGGCCCGCGTCGGCCTCAGCCGCACCAGCGCGGCCCGCCCGCGCCGCCGTACGGCACCCGCACGGGCCCTGCACCACCGCCAGGCCCGGCCGGCCGCGCGCCGCCAGGCCCGGCCGCGCCGCGTCGCCGCCAGCTCGGCGAAGAGGTCCTCGTGGCGGCGCACGATCGGGTCCGGGTCGTACCGGCGGGCGCTCTCCCGTGCCGCGTCGCCCATCTTGCGGCGCAGCGGGGCGTCCTCGATCAGTCCCAGGAGCGCCTGCGCGAGCGCGTGCCCGTCGCCGCGCGGCACGAGCCGCCCGTCGTGGCCGTCCCGGACGATCTCCGCGGGCCCCAGCGGACAGTCGGTGCTCACCACCGGGACCCCGCACCGCATCGCCTCGACGAGCGTCATGCCGAACGACTCGGCGTCGGAGGCGGACGCGACCAGCGACGCCTTCGCGAACTCCGCCTCGATCGGCGAGCGCACCCCCATCAGCCGCACGTGCCCGCCGAGCCCGAGCCCGTCGATCATGTCCTGGAGCCCCGCCCTGCCGGGACCGCCGCCGTAGATCCGCAGCCGCCAGTCCGGATGCCGCGCCGCCACGGCGGAGAAGGCCTCCACGAGCAGGTCGAAGCGCTTGCCCGGCACCAGGCGCCCCGCGGCGGCGACCACCTTGGCCGAACCGTCGGACGGCGGCCCCTCGGGGGCGGGCACGATGTTGGGCACCGCGAGGACCCGGACGCCCGGCAGCGGCATCCGGCGCCGGTAGACGGCCGCGTCCGCCTCCGTGGTCGTGACCACGGCGTCCAGCTCGCGGTAGTGGCGGGCCAGTTCGGCGCGCAGGCGCTTGCTGTGCGCGTCGTGCCGCAGATGCTCCTGTGCGATGCGCAGGGCGCCGCGCGGAGCGAACCGGGCGAGGTAGACGTTGAGGCCGGGCCGGGTGCCGATGACGACGTCCGCGTCGCAGCCGCGCAGGAACCCCTCGGCGCGCACGTCGTGCAGGCGCGTGTACTGATGATGGCGCCGGTCGGCCGCGGGGAAGTCCCGCGCGGGCTCGGCGAGCAGCGGATCGCCCGTGTCCGCGCTGCCCACCCGGGTGTCCACCAGCGGCACCAGCGCGATCCGCGGATCCACCGCGAAGCGCGGCGCCTCGCGGTGCCGCGTCAGCGACACGACCCGCACGTCGTGCCGGTCGGCCAGCGCCGCCGCGAGGTTGAAGGTGGTGCGGATGGTACCGCCGACGCCGTAGGCGTTGTGCAGCAGGAACACGACCTTCATGCGGTGCTTTCCCTCAGGCTTCATGCGGTGGATTCCCTCGGTGGTGCGCGGCGGGCCCGCGCCGTCCCGCGGGCCGCGCGACGGGCGGAGGGCAACCCTCCCGTCCCGGGGTAAGCCGGAGGGCCGCGGTGGGTGAGGGCCGGGTGAGAAGCGGCGGGTCCCGGTGCGGGCCAAGGTGAGAGCAGGGTAAGAAGACGGCCCGCCCGGCACCCGGCGGCCGGGACCGCCCCGGCGCCTTGGCAGACTGGACGGATGCCCCACACCGTGCTGCTCGCCGAGGACGACCGCGCCATCCGGCATGCCGTCGCCCGCGCGCTGACCCTGGAGGGGTACGAGGTCACGGCGGTCGCGGACGGCATCCAGGCGCTCGCCACCGCGCACCGGCAGCCGCCGGACATCCTCGTCCTGGACGTGATGATGCCCGGCATCGACGGCCTCCAGGTCTGCCAGGTGCTGCGCGCCGAGGGCGACCGCACCCCGATCCTGATGCTGACCGCCCGCGTGGAGACCGCCGACCGGATCGCGGGCCTGGACGCGGGCGCCGACGACTACGTGGCCAAGCCCTTCGAGATCGAGGAGGTCTTCGCCCGGCTGCGGGCGCTGCTGCGCCGGGCCGACGGGGCGACGCTCGGGCGGGCGGCGGCCTCTTCCGGCGGCGCGGCTGTCACGGCGTCCGGCCGGGCGGCCGACGGCACGGGGGAGGACACCCCGGACGAACGGGCGAGCGACGGCCCCCTCGGCACGGCGGAGGGCGACGGCCCCCTCGGCGCGGCGGAAGGGGATCTGATCACGGCGGCCGATCTGCGCATCGACCCGCTGGACCGTCGCGTCTGGCGGGGCAGCACCGAGATCGACCTGACCCGCACGGAGTTCGACCTGCTCGAACTCCTCGCCCGCAACAGCGGCATCGTCCTCGACCATCCGACCATCTACGACCGGATCTGGGGATACGACTTCGGCCCGAGCTCCAAGAACCTCGCGGTGTACGTCGGATACCTGCGCCGCAAGCTCGACGTGGCGGGCGCCGCCCCGCTCATCCACACGGTGCGGGGCGTGGGGTACGTCCTCCGGGAGTCCTGAGCCCGGCATGCGCCTGCCCTCCCGCTGCCGGCTCCTGTTCCGGGCACGCCGCTCCCGCACCAGCCTGCGCACGACGTTCGCCGTCTCGTTCGCGGCGGTCGCCGCCGGGGTGACGCTGCTGGTCGGCCTGATCGGCTACGACGCCGCGGCCCACCTCGTCCGCAGGGACCAGCAGTCCGTCTTCACGGAGGTCGTCGGCGACCTCCGTACCCAGGTGCGCTCCCGGGAGCTCGACGCCGAGGACTACGCGGCCGGTGACCTCGACCACGACGGCCTGCGCGACGGCCTGACCCGGCCCACCCGCGCCGACGTGCAGGTCCTCGCCGGGGACGGCCGGATCGTCGACCAGGGCAGCCGCACGCTCCCGGTGAGCCCGGCCGAGCAGGGGATCGCCGCCGACGCGCAGGCGGGGAAGGTGGCGCGGCGGGACATCGAGATCGCCGGCGAGGACTACCGCCTCGCCACCGTCGCGCTCGGCGGCGGCCGGGGCGCCGTGCAGGTGGCGCAGCAGTTCAGCGACACCGAGGACCTGCTCGAGGAGTTGCAGGACCGCACCGTCCTGCTGGCGTGCCTGGTCGTCCTCGCCGCCGGTCTGGTCGGCTGGTGGCTGGCCCGGCGCATCACCCGCCGTCTCGTGCGTCTCGCGTACGCGGCGGAGGGCGTCGCCGCGACCGGGCGCGTCGACATCCAGGTGCCGGTCGCCGGGCGCGACGAGGTGGGCAGACTCGGCCGCTCCTTCGACCACATGCTGGGCCGTCTCGCCCAGTCCGAGGAGGACCAGCGCCGCCTCGTCCAGGACGCGGGGCACGAACTGCGCACCCCGCTCACGTCCTTGCGCACGAACATCTCGCTGCTGCGCCGCATCGACGAGCTGCCGCCCGACCAGCGCGCGGAACTCGTCGACGACCTGGCCGAGGAGTCGCGTGAACTGACTGATCTGGTCAACGAGTTGGTCGACCTCGCGGCGGGCGGCACGGACGACGGGCGTACGGAGGAACTCACCCTCGCCGAGGTCGCCCTGGAGGCGGCCGCTGCGGCGCGGCGCCGCACCGGCCGGGCCGTCACGGTCCGCACGACGGACCCGGACGTCTTCCACGGCAGGCCCGCCGCCCTGCAGCGCGCCGTCACCAACCTCATCGAGAACGCGGCGAAGTTCGACCGGGACGGCACCGGCTCCATCGAGATCAGCGTCACGGGCCGCCGCGTCGCGGTCCTCGACCGGGGGCCCGGGGTGGCCGAGACGGACGCGGACCGCATCTTCGACCGTTTCTACCGCGCCGCGGGCGCGCGCAGCCTGCCGGGCTCGGGGCTCGGCCTGTCCATCGTGCGGGACGTGGCGACCGCGCATGCGGGCACGGTGTTCGTCCAGGGGCGGCCCGGCGGGGGAGCGGTCATCGGGTTCACGGTGGGGGAGGGGGAACGGCCCGGCGGCGAGTGAGCCACGTCGGTACGGGCCCCGCGCCCTTACGAGGACATGCCCCGCGCGACGAAACGGCGTGGGCCCCGCCTTCCCGGCAGGGCCCACGCCGTGGTGGGAGCGCTCACGCCTCCGCGAAGTCGCCGCTGAGCGCGGCGGCCATCCGCAGGTGCGGCGCGGCGTCGTCGGACCGGCCCTGCCGCTCCAGCGTGCGGCCCAGCATGAGCCGGGCGTAGCTCTCGACCGGGTCGAGCTCGATCACCTTGCGCAACTCGGTCTCGGCGCGCAGCAGCTGGGCCGAGTGGTAGTAGGCGCGGGCGAGCAGGAGACGCGGGGCGACCTGCTCGGGCACCTCGTCGGCCAGGGCGTCGAGGATGCGCGCCGCCGTCGCGTACTCCTTGGCGTCGAAGAACTGCCGCGCGCGCTCCCAGCGCTCCGCCGCCGTTCCGTGGTCGTAGTACGTCATCTCCACTGTGTGCCTCCTTCGTGGCCTGGAACGACGCCACGTAGTTGAATATTCCACGAGTGGGGTGGCGGCCTTCTGATGGAGTGGCGGGCGAGACGCGGAGGCTGACCGTCGGCACGCGGGACGGCGTCAGGCGGGGTTCTCGCGGTCGGCGATGATGTCGGTCTCGTAGTGGTCGATGATCTGCTGCGGGGTGCGGCCGGTGTGGTGGGCGAGGTCGTTGATGGCGGTGGTGGCCCAGTTCGCGACGGAGAGGGCCAGAGCCATCAACGTGTCGTCGCCGTGGGTGTTCCTGACGCCCAGCAGATAGGCGAGGTTCAGGTACGGGACCTGCGCGGGGTCCCCGTCGGTCGCGGTGGTGGTGCTGGTGCGGAGCATCTCGATGGTGGTCCGTGTCGCCTCCTCGTGCTCCGGCAGCAGCCGCTGCCGCTCGACCTGTACGTGCGCGATCATCTTGCGGCGGGCGAGCGGATCCATCACGGGCCTCCTTCTGAGGGATGTGCCGTGGCCGCGGCTCAGGGCAGGGCGCGCAGGAGGACGAGGGACCCGGTGTGGGTCGGGCGGTGGCGCAGGTGGCCGAAGGCCTCGTCCCAGGCGCCGGAGCCCAGGGCGCGGCGCAGGGAGGTGTCGAAGTCCTGGCGGGCGGTGTCGTCGATGAAGCTCCAGGCCGAGCAGGCCTGCCGGACGGCGGGGTCGAGGAGCATCTCGGGGCGGCCGTAGTAGGCCTCGTTGAACCCGTCGGTGCAGTCCAGCGGGATGGGGACGGGCCGACGGGTGACGGTGCCGCCGAGCGCGGCGGTGAGCCGGTCCAGGGGCGGGTGGCGGCGGGCCTCGGCCTCCAGTACGTCGGGGGCGTACTCGTAGAGCCAGAAGTCCCGGACGCGCGCGGGGTCGTGGGTCAGGACCGCGACGGGGCCCCGTGTGACCCGGCGCATCTCGCGCAGACCGGCGGCCGGGTCGGACCACTGGTGGACGCTGAAGAGGGTCATCGACGCGTCGAACAGGCCGTCGGGGAAGGGCAGGTCCTCGGCGACGGCGTCGATGGCGGTGGCGAGCCGGGCGGGGCGCTGGGCACGCAGGGCCAGCGAGGGCTCGACCGCGGTGATCGCGTGGGCGGCGGTCTCGTAGGAGCCGGTGCCCGCGCCGACGTTGAGGACGCTGCGGGCGTCGCCGAGAGCCTGGGCGATGACGCGTGCGATGCGGTCGTCGGGGCGGCGGTGGGCGCCGCCGGTGGAGCCGATGGCGCCGTGGCCGACGCCGCCGGTGGGGCCGTCGTGGGTGCGCATGACCATGGGGACCTCGCCTCGTGGGCCTGGACCTGGGCCGGGGCGGTGGCGTCCGCTTCCCGAACAACGCCTCCCATCTTGCATCTGCCAGGCTGTTTCTCATAGAGGGTTCTTGGATGCTTGGCTCATCTGCCAAAAGGTGTGGCACGTGCGTTGGTGCATTTGGAGGTTGCGGGGGCGCGGGGCGGGGGTGCGTGGCGCACTCCGCGAGCGCCACGCAGCCCCTCCTCGGAACGCGCCTACCGGTCCGCGAGAGCCGTGCGGCCCGTCGGCGCGAAGGTCAGTGCATCACCAGGTGGGCGGCATGCTCCACCGGGTCAGGATCCGAAAGGCGCGGGGCGGCGGGTCCGGTCCGTTGGTGGATCACTCAGGGGGCAGCCGACACCCGCGCCGCAGGCGCGTCCCGCCCGCCGGACGAGGTACTACCGCGTGGCGAGCCGCTCCAGCAGGGCGGCGCTCCGCGCCAGCAACGCCTGCTCCTCGTCCGTGAGTTCCGCGTCGATGGCCTGCGCGAGCCAGCCGGCCCTGCGGCCGCGCTCCGCCTCCAGGGCGGCCCGGCCCGCGTCCGAGAGCTCGACCAGCGACTTGCGGCCGTCCGTGGGGTGCGCGCGGCGCGTGATCAGGTCCTGCTCCATGAGCAGCCCCACCGCCCTGGCCATCGACTGGGGGCGTACGCGCTGATCGGCGGCGAGATCGCTGGTGGTCATGGCGCCGTTGCGGTCGAGCGCGCCGAGTACGGCGGCCTGGCCCAGCGGGATGCGGTCCTCGTGCTTGACGCGCCGGGTGAGCTTGCCCATCGCGGTGCGCAGTTCGGTGGCGATGGCGGCGGCTTCCGAGGTGGGCATAGGGCACTTTACCCCGCTGACCAGCAGGGCCGTGCGTCGGCCGACAGAGCCGTGCACCTGATGTGTGCAGCAATGCTGTGCAGCAATACTGCACAGCCAAACTGAACAGCATTGCTGTAGGGTTCTGCGTTGTCGGGCCCAGCGCCAGCGTCGTCGCAGCCGGGGGCACGGCATACGACAACGGGAAGGAACTCCCATGTCCGCAACGGCAGTCGCTGGTGTCGACACCCCCATCGGAAGCGTCGACGCCACCGTCCGGACCGTCACCGCCCGCCGGATCATCGACAGCCGCGGCAACCCCACGGTCGAGGTCGACGTCGTCCTGTCGGACGGATCCCTGGGGCGCGCCGCTGTCCCCTCCGGTGCCTCCACCGGCGCCCGGGAGGCCGTGGAACTGCGCGACGGGGACTCCGCGCGCTGGCACGGCAAGGGCGTCGACCGCGCGGTGGAACACGTGAACGGAGAGATCGCGGCGTCCGTGCGCGGCCGGGACGCGGCGAACCAGGCGGGGCTCGACGCCGCGCTGGCCGCCCTGGACGGCACCCCCACGAAGTCCCGGCTCGGCGCCAACGCGATCCTCGGCGTCTCCCTCGCCGCCGCCAAGGCCGCCGCGGCGGCCCACCGCCGGCCCCTCTACCGCTACCTCGGCGGGGCCGACGCCCACCTCCTGCCGCTGCCGATGATGAACATCGTCAACGGCGGTGCCCACGCCGACAATCCGCTGGACTTCCAGGAGTTCATGATCGCGCCCGTGGGTGCAGACACCTTCGCCGAAGCCGTCCGCATGGGCAGCGAGGTCTTCCACACCCTGCGCCGCGATCTGCTGGCGGCCGGGCACTCCACGGGCGTCGGCGACGAGGGCGGGTTCGCGCCCGCGCTGCGCACCGCCGAGGAGGCGCTCGACTTCGTGATGTCCGCCATCGAGCGCACCGGATACCGCCCCGGCGCGGACATCGGCCTGATCATGGACCCGGCGTCGTCGGAGTTCTTCCGCGACGGGGTGTACGACTACGCGGGTGAGGGGGTCCGCCGCACCCCCTCCGAGAACGCCGACTACCTGACCGGGCTCATCGACGCGTACCCCATCGTCTCCATCGAGGACCCGATGGCGGAGAACGACCTGGACGGCTGGCGCGAGCTGACCGCCCGCGTCGGCGACCGCTGCCAGCTCACCGGCGACGACGTGTTCTGCACCAATGAGACGCTGCTGCGCGAGGGCATCCGCACCGGCGTCGGCAACTCGATCCTGGTCAAGGTCAACCAGATCGGGACCCTGACCGAGGCGCTGGCCGCGGTCGCCACGGCCCACCAGGCGGGCTGGACGGCCGTCATGTCGCATCGCTCGGGCGAGACGGAGGACACGACCATCGCGGATCTGGCGGTGGCGACGGGCTGCGGCCAGATCAAGACGGGCTCGCTCTCCCGCTCCGACCGTACGGCGAAGTACAACCAACTGATCCGGATCGAGGAGGAGTTGGGCGACACGGCCCGCTTCGCGGGCGGCTCGGTGCTGCGCCGGGCGTGAGCGGGGCGTGAACGAGGGCGGCCGTGCCTCGGCGGAGCGGGCGTCGCGGCACGGCCGCCCTCCTCGTTCAGTCGGTGTCCGGCAGTGCGCGTTCGAGGAGGACCTCCGCCGCCGCTCGCGCGTGCCGACCGTAGTCCGCCTCGTCCAGCACCATGGCGCGGCTGGCCGCGCCGTCCGCGAGGGTGACCAGTTGTTCGGCGAGTGCGTCGGGTTCCCGGCAGCCCAGCTCCCCGACCAGCGCGGTGACCAGCTCGACCATGCGGAGCTTCTGTTCGCGTGCGTAGGAGTGGACCGCGCTCTGCGGGTCGGGGAACTCCGCGGCGGCGTCGATGAACGGGCACCCGCGCACCGGGTCCGCGTCCGCCGCGGGCGGATCGAACAGCCCGAGGATCCGCTCCCGCGGGGGGATGTCCTCGCGGGTCAGTACGCCCTCCAGAGTGGCGCCCGATGCCGCGAGGCCCTGGAGGTGGGCGATGACCAGATCACCCTTGGTCCGGAAGTGCGCGTAGAGCGTGCGCTTGGACACCGGCGCCTGCTCGGCGACCTGTTCCATGCCGGTCGCGTTGATCCCCTGGACCGCGAAGAGCCGGGCGGCGGCGGCCAGGATGCGCTCCCGGCCCCCGCGTCCGCGTGACTGGGGTGCGGTGGTCGTCGTGGCCATGCGGCAAGTATACGTACGCGTTTACTTCGGCGAGGGCGGGCCGCTATGGTGGCTCGCAAGTAAACGGAACCGTTTACTTGAGATGTAGCTGAGGAGCGTTCCATGAACAGCCCGGCCCCCGCGAACCCCACTGATCTCGTCACTCCCGCCCATCCCGCCCATCCCGCGGAGCTGAGTGGCTGCGCGGAGAAGCTGATACGCGGCCGTCACGCGACGCGTGCGTTCCGCCCGGACGCCGTGCCCGCGGACACCGTGCGCGCGATCTTCTCGCTGGCCGGTGCCGCGCCGTCGAACTCCAATGCGCAGCCGTGGCGGGTGGAGGTGGCGAGCGGTGCGACGCGTGAGCGCCTCGCTGACGCCCTGCGGGAGGCCCACGCCGAAAAGCGCACCTCGGTGGACTTCCCGTACGCCGAGACCATGTACACGCAGGCGCACCAGGAGCGCCGGTCCGCCTTCGGGGCCGAGCTGTACGGAGCCCTCGGCATCGGCCTCGACGACCATGCGGCCCGTGCGGCCTATGACGCGGAGAGCCTGCGTTTCTACGGCGCGCCGCACGTGGCGTTCCTGTTCGTCGACGGTGACGGCGGGGCCAGGCTGGCCGCCGACGTCGGCGCCTACATGCAGACCCTGCTCCTGGCGATGACCGCGTACGGAGTGGACAGTTGCCCGCAGGGGCTGCTCAGCTTCTACGCCGACACCGTCCGGGGCGAGCTGGACGTCACCGGCGGAAAGCTGCTCGTCGGCATCTCCTTCGGATACGCCGATGCGAGCGCGCCGGTGAACCGGGTCGCGACCGGGCGCGCGGCGCTGGAGGCGACGACGGCCTTCCACGACTAGGCGGCACGGTCGGGGCGCAGGGGTGCCGGGCGCCGGGCGTCGAGGTGTCGGATCGAGTTCCGGTGGCGCGCGGGAAGCGGGCGTCACCAGCTTGACGGGTGACGGGACTTGGGGCAAGGTCGTCACCTGTTGAGAGGGTGACATCCGAGTCGGCAGGAGAGCGGACGCATGGCTGACATCTGCGACATCGACGGCGTCGTCTTCGATGTCCTCGGAACCATGGTCGACGAACCCGGCGGGCTTCGCGTGGCCCTTCGCGAGGCCGTGCCCGCGGCCGACGGCGCGTTCGGCGACGAGCTGCTCGCCGTGTGGCAGCGGCATGTCGAGCACGAACAGCGACGCATCGCGCGAGGGGACCGGCCGTACGCAGGCTCCGAGGTCATCGACGCGGAAGCCGCCCGGCGGGTGGCCGACCGTGCCGGACTCACCGATCCGGCGGCCGTCGCCCGGCTGGCCACGGCGGGACAGCGCCTGCGGCCCTGGAGCGACTCCGTCGCCGGACTCGAACGGCTCGCGCGGCGGTTCCCCGTGCTGGGCCTCTCCAACGCCGGCCACACCGCCCTGCTGCGCCTCAACACGTATGCCGGGCTGCGCTGGCATCAGGTCCTGTCCGGCGAGACGGTCCGCGCCTACAAGCCGGCGCCGGAGGTCTATCAACTCGCCGTCGACACGGTCGGATGTCCACCGGAACGCGTGCTCATGGTGGCCGCCCACGCCTGGGACCTGCGCGGAGCCAGGGCGAGGAGCATGCGGACCGCCTACGTCCGGCGGCCGATCGGGGATCCGCCGACGCGTTCCGACACCTTCGACGGGGAGTACGACGGACTGGACGAACTGGTCACCGCCCTGACCGCGAGGTGAGCGGCCGGGGCGCCTCTACGGTCACGGACGTGGGCGAGCCGGTCGGGGCTTCTCGCCCTGTGGCTCCTGGTCTTGCGGCTCCTCGCCTTGTGGCCCCTCGTTTCCCAACCCCGCGGCGTGGTCCGGGACATAGGCCTTGAGGTCGCGTGGCGGCCGCCGGTAGCCCGTGCTCGGTGGGCGGGGCGGGAGGTCGATGCGCGGGGGCGGGACCGCGTGGTAGGGGAGCGTCGAGAGCAGATGGGCGATCATGTTCAGCCGTGCGCTGCGCTTGTCGTCGCTCTCGACGACATGCCACGGCGCCTCGGGGATGTCCGTCTGGGCGAACATCTCGTCCTTCGCCCGTGAATACGCCTCCCAGCGCGTGATCGACTCCAGGTCCATGCGGGACAGCTTCCAGCGGCGCGTCGGGTCGTCGAGGCGCCGTCGGAAGCGCTGTTCCTGCACCGCGTCGCTCACCGAGAACCAGTACTTGCGCAGCACCAGGCCGTCCTCCACCAAGAGACGCTCGAAGACGGGGCACTGGTGGAGGAAGCGCTCGTACTCCGCCTGGGTGCAGAAGCCCATGACGTGCTCGACACCGGCCCGGTTGTACCAGCTCCGGTCGAAGAGGACGATCTCTCCCGCTGCGGGGAGATGCTCCGCGTACCGCTGGAAGTACCACTGGGTGCGTTCCCGTTCGGTGGGCGCGGGCAGCGCGACGATCCGGGCGATGCGGGGGTTGAGGCGCTCCGTCACCCGCTTGATGGTGCTTCCCTTGCCCGCCGCGTCCCGCCCCTCGAACACCACGACGAGCCGCGTGCCTTCCGCTCTCACCCATTCCTGCACCTTCACCAGCTCGGTCTGCAGGCGGAACAGCTCGCGCTCGTACGGTCGCTTCTTCACGGTCACGCACCGGCCTTCCGTCGGACGGACACCCTTGTCGCACCCCGACTTTCCGGGCAAGGGGCCAATGGTCCCCGGCTGGGGCCTGTCGGCATCTGCCCGGGACGGCGAGGCGGCGGGACCGTGGCGGGAGCGGGGGTGGTGGAGGAGCGGTGAGGAGAAGCGAACCGGCAGGCATCGCGGACATCGCGGAGGAGTCACTCATGGCCATCCGAGTCGGCGTCAATGGATTCGGCCGCATCGGCAGGAACCTTCTGCGGGGCGCCCTGGAAAGGGGCGAGAGCGGAAGCGGTGACGTCATCGAGGTGGTGGCCGTCAACGACATCGCTCCGCCGGGGACCCTGGCGCACCTGCTGGAGTTCGACTCGACGTACGGCAGGCTGCGCCGCGACGTCGCGTACGACGAGAAGTCGATCACCGTGGACGGGCGCCGTATCGCCGTCTCCGCGGAACGCGATCCCGCCGCGCTCGACTGGAGCGGGCACGGCGCCGACATCGTGATCGAGTCGACCGGGCGCTTCCGCGACCGGGACGCCGCCGCGCTGCACCTCAAGGCGGGCGCGCGGAAGGTGCTGCTCTCCGCGCCCGGCAGGCCGGCCGACGTGACGCTCGTGATGGGCGTCAACCACGAGGCGTACGAACCCGACCGGCACCAGGTGGTCTCGGCCGCCTCCTGCACCACCAACTGCGTCGTGCCGATGGTCAGTGTCCTGCACGAGGGCTTCGGCATCGCCAAGGGGCTGATGACCACCGTCCACGGCTACACCAACGACCAGGCGCTGCTCGACGGCCCGCACCACGATCCGCGCAGGGCCCGTTCGGCGGCCCTCAGCATCATCCCGACGAGTACCGGAGCCGCCCGCGCCGTCGGCCTCGTCGTCCCCGAACTCGACGGCGCGCTCGACGGGTCGGCGGTCCGCGTGCCGGTCGAGGACGGATCGCTCACCGATCTCACGGTGGTGCTGCGGCGCGACGCCGGCACCGAGGAGATCAACGCCGCCTTCGAGGCGGCGGCGGACGGCCGCCTGCGCGGCATCCTGCGGGTGTCGCACGCCCCGATCGTCTCCCGCGACGTCATCGGCGACCCGGCCTCCTGCGTCTTCGACCCCGCCCTCACCCTGACGCACGGGGACCTGGTCAAGGTCTTCGGCTGGTACGACAACGAATGGGCCTACTGCCAGCGGCTGTTGGACCTCACCTCCTACATCGCCGCACGGCTGTGATCCCCGCGGCCCTGCGGGGCGTGCGGGGTGTGGTCCTCGACACCGACGGCGTCATCACCGACTCGGCGCGGGCGCACGCCGCGGCCTGGAAGCAGGCCTTCGACGCCTATCTGGCGGATCACCCGGCCGAACGTCCCGAACAGTGCAGGGAGTTCGACGTGCGTGTGGACTATCCGCGGTACGTCGACGGGAAGTCGCGCCTCGACGGCGCCGCCGCGTTCTTCGCCTCGCGCGGGCTGCGTCCGCCCGCCGGGACGGTGGCGGCGGTGGCCGCGGACAAGGAGCGGCTCTTCACCGAGCGGCTGGCCGGCGGGTGGATCGACGCCTACCCGGGCACGGTCCGCCTGCTGCACGTCCTGCGCGACGAGGGGATCGCGTGCGCCGCCGCCTCCGCCTCCCGGCACGCCCGTGAACTCCTGCTGCACGCCGAGGTGTTGCCGCTCCTCGACGCGGTGGTCGACGGCGGCGAGGCGGCGCGGCTCGGCCTCGCGGGGAAGCCGGACCCGGCGCTCTTCCTGGAGGCGGCGCGCCGCCTCGGCGTGTCCCCGGTGGACGCCGCCGTCGTCGAGGACGCGCTCGCCGGGGTCGAGGCCGGGCGGCGCGGGGGATTCGGCATGGTCATCGGTGTGGACAGGAGCGCGACGGCGGGCATGAGGTCGGCTCTGCTGCGGCGCGGGGCGGACATCGTGGTGGACGACCTGGAAGAGCTGCTCGGCGACGGCGGAGGGCGGTCATGACGGGCCGGACCGGGGACTGGATCTGGTCGTACGAGGGCTACGACCGGGCCGAGGAGCGGCTCCGCGAGTCGCTCTGCACGCTCGGCAACGGCTACTTCGCCACCCGGGGCGCTGCCCCCGAGTGCCCGGCCGACGACGTGCACTACCCGGGGACGTACGCGGCGGGCTGCTACAACCGGCTCACCTCGCTGGTCGCGGGCCGGACGGTCGAGAACGAGGACATGGTCAACCTGCCCGACTGGCTGCCCCTGCGCTACCGGCTGACGGGCCGGGAAGAAGCAGGGGAGTGGCTCACCCCGGACTCCGCCGCACGCGTCGCGTACCGGCAGACCCTGGATCTGCGGTCCGGCGTCCTGGAGCGGAACCTGCGCTACGCGTGTGCGGGCGGCCGTGCGCTGGCCGTGCGCCAGCTGCGCATCGTGCACATGGCGGACCCCCATCTCGCCCTGCTGCGCACCGAGTTCGGCATCGAGGGACCGTCGGCGGGTCTGGAGGTCGAGGCCGCGCTGGACGGCACCGTCACCAACGCCGGTGTGCCGCGCTACCGGCAGCTGAACTCCGGCCACCTCACACATGTGCACACCGGGGCGGGGGCGGCCGACACCGTGTGGCTGCGCTGCCGCACCACCACCTCCGACATACGTGTGGCGCTGGCCGCCCGGACCACGGCGGGTCCCGCGCAGGCCCTGCCGGGGCAGGAGACGGGCCGGTCCGCCCGTGCCGTCCAGCGCTTCCGGCTCGCCCTGGCGGCCGGGCGCACCGTCACCGTCGACAAGACGGTCGCCCTGCACACGTCCCGGGACCCGGCGATCGGCGATCCCCTGAGAGCGGCGGTCGCACGGGTCGCGCGCGCCCCCGGCTTCGACGCCCTCCGCGACGCGCATCTGAGGGCGTGGGAGCAGCTGTGGCGCCGGGCCGAACTCGACGTGCCCGGTGAGGCCGGCCGGATCCTGCGGCTGCACCACTTCCACGCCCTCCAGACGCTCTCGCCGCACACGGCCGACCTCGACGTCGGAGTGCCCGCCCGGGGACTGCACGGCGAGGCCTATCGAGGCCATGTGTTCTGGGACGAGCTCTTCGTGCTGCCCTATCTCGACCTGCACTTCCCCGAGGTCTCCCGGGCGCTGCTCACCTACCGCCACCGGCGCCTGGAACAGGCGTGCACGGCGGCCCGCGAGGCCGGCCGCGCGGGCGCGATGTACCCGTGGCAGAGCGGCAGCGACGGCCGGGAGGAGACCCAGCGGCTGCACCTCAATCCGCGCTCGGGCCGCTGGCTCCCCGACCACTCGCGGCTCCAGCACCACGTCGGCTCGGCCGTGGCGTACAACGTGTGGCAGTACTGCGAGGCCAGCGGCGACGCCGAGTTCCTGCACACCAAGGGCGCGGAGATGCTGCTGCAGATCGCCCGCTTCTGGGCGGACTCCGCCACGTACGACGAAGGCCTCGGACGGCACCGCATCCGGGGTGTCGTCGGGCCCGACGAGTACCACGACGCCTACCCGGGAGCCCCGGCGCCCGGCCTCGACGACAACGCGTACACGAACGTCACGGCGGCCTGGGTGCTCGCCCGCGCACTGGACGTCCTGCGGGCGCTGCCCGAGCCGCGCCGACGCGAACTCGTGGAACGGATCGGCCTCGACGGCGGGGAGACCGAGGCGTGGGAGACCGTGTCGCGGACCCTGCACGTGCCGTTCCACTCGGGCGTGATCAGCCAGTTCGAGGGATACGGGGAACTGGCGGAGCTGGACTGGGACGCCTACCGGGCGCGGTACGGCGACATCCGGCGCCTGGACCGGATCCTGGAGGCCGAGGGCGACACGGTCAACCGCTACCAGGCGTCCAAGCAGGCCGATGTGCTGATGCTCGGCTACCTCTTCTCGCCCGCCGAACTGCACCGCCTCTTCGGCCGGTTGGGGTACGCGCTGGACGCGGACACCTGGCGGCGCACCGTCGACCACTATCTGTGCCGCACCAGCCACGGCTCCACGCTCAGCGGTCTCGTCCACGGCTGGGTGCTCGCCAGGGTGCGGCGCGCGGGGGCCTGGAAGTTCGTCCAGGAGGCCCTGGAGGGCGACATCGCCGACCTCCAGGGCGGCACCACGGGCGAGGGCATCCACCTCGGCGCCATGGCGGGCACGCTCGACCTCGTGCAGCGCGGACTGACGGGTCTGGAGACACGCGGCGGTGCCCTGTGGTTCGACCCGGTACCGCTGCCGGAACTCTCCGAGTACGGCTTCGCGCTGCGCTACCGGGGGCACTGGGGCATCCGGCTGCGGATGTGTCCCGGGACGCTGCACATCAGCGTTCCCGCGTCCGACCGCTCCCCGATCGAGGTCGAACTCCCGGGGCGGACGGTCTCGGTGGAGCCCGGGCAGTCCTGTGAGCTGGCACTGCCCGGCTGACACCGGTGTCTCGTACGCCGGAGAAGTGCCGCGGAGTGCCAAGGAGCGCTGAGGAGTGCCCGTCAGCGGTGCGGGACGATCGCGACCGGGCTCCTGGCATGGTGGATCACCGAGTGCGCGGTCGCGCCGATGCGCGCGCCCGCGGCGATGCGCCGGCCGAGGACGAGCAGCCCCGCGGCCGGGGTCGCGTCGACGAGATGGTGGCCGGCCAGGCCGTGCACGAGCCGCTCGGTGACCCGTGTGTCGGGGAACTTGTGCCGCCACGGGGCGAGCGCGGCGGAGAGCAGGCGCGACTTCGCCAGGGCGGGGTCGACTGCGTCGGCGCTGGGCACCAGGGGAACCGTCCAGGTGTGCAGGGCATGCAGGGGTACGCCACGGAGCGCCGCGGCGCCGAAGGCGAACTCCAGCAGTTCATCGCTGGGGTGGTCCACGTCCAGGCCCAGGACGACCCGGCCGGGCGCGGGGTCCTCGGGCTCCGCCCGCCGGGAGTGTCCGCCCGCGCGGACCAGGACGACCGGACAGGCGGCCCGCGCCGCCACGGCCGATGCCACCGACCCGATCAGCGCGCCCGCGAGAGCGCCGAGACCGCGTGAGCCGAGGACGCACAGCGTGGAGAACTCGGCCGCCGCCAGCAGCTCCTCCACCGGGGCCCCTGCGACCTGTTCGTCGAGGATCCCCAGGTCGGGATGGGCGGCGGAGATCCGCAGGACGGCCCGGTCGAGGGCGCCGCTCTCCCGCAGGGTCGGCGCGTCGAGTTCCGGCAGCCGGCTCGGCTCCGACGGCTGGTCGAAGACGTGGACGAGGTGGAGCGGCAGGTCACGGCGCAGCGCTTCGCGGGCCGCCCAGTCGACGGCGGCCAGACTCTCGGGCGAGCCGTCCAGGCCCGCGGTGACGGGCTGTCGGCCGGGCACGGGCCCACCTCCGTGGTGATGGGAGTGATGTGCATACGGGGTGGCGCGGGAGCCTCAGTGGTGCGGGACCACGGCCACCGGGCAGGCCGCGTGGTGCAGTGCGGCGTGGTTGACCGGGCCGAGCTGCATGCCGACGTGCCCCTTGCGGCGCCGGGCGCCGACCACCAGGAGGTCGGCCGTGCGTGCGGCGTCGAGGAGCGCGGTGCGCGCGTGGCCCTCGACGATCTCGCGGCGTGGCACGACGCCGGGGTGGGCCTCGGTCACCTCGCTCAGCGCCTGTGCGACGTGTTCCTCGGCCCGCCGCCGGTGCTCGTCGTCGGTCGGGGCGGGCACGTCCGACACCTCGCGGGCGGGGCAGCGCCAGGCGTGGACGACGGTCAGGGCGGCCTGGTGGGTCAGCGCCTCGCGAAAGGCGAACTCCAGCGCGTCGGCGGCTTCACGGGGGTCGCCGACACCGACGCAGAGCGCCCGGGACCCGCCCCTGGGGCTCTCCTCGCGGCCGCGCACGACGACCACCGGTGACGTGGCGTGCGCGGCGACGTACAGACCGACCGAGCCGAGCAGTACCCCCGCGGGCCCGCCGCGTCCCCGGCTGCCGACCACGACCGCACCGGCCTCCGCACCGAGGCGCACCAGCGCGGCGGCCGGATCCTCGGACAGCACGTCGCTCGTCACCTTCACCGACGCGGTGCGGCGCAGCGCGCGCTCGACCGCCGACGCGGCGATGTGGTCCGCGAGCACCCGCGTGGACGGCCGCTCGACGCCGAAGGACGGCTCGTGCCCCTCGTACCGGGACCACCGCGGCGCATGGACGACGTGCAGCGCGACTCCGTGTGCGGCGGCCTCGTCCACCGCCCAGTCCAAGGCGCGCAGGCTCGGGTCGGAGCCGTCGACTCCGACGATCAGGGGTTTGTCCACGGTGCCACCGCCCTCCGTCGTGCCCCCGGCAGGGGCCGTACTGCGGACGGTCGCACCGCGAGGTCCCGCCGGGGAGGGGCGAACCGGCCCCGGTAAGGGACATTCGGCCCCTACCGGAGGGCGCCGCGGCGTCCGCACAGTGACAGCACGGTGCTGCGGAAGGAGGGGCGATGCCCGCGCGGACACGTATCGCGGTGATCGGCGTCGGCAACGAGTTCCGGCGCGACGACGGCGTGGGCCGGGCGGTGATCGCGCGGCTCCGGGCCCGGGCCGCGGGTCGCCCGCTGCCGCCGGGTACGGTCCTCGCCACCTGCGACGGCGATCCCGCCCGCCTGATCGGGCTGTGGGAGGGCGCGGACCTCGCGGTGGTCGTGGACGCCGCCCACGCGCACCCCGCCCGTCCCGGTCACGTGCACCGGCTGTCGCTCGACGCCGACCGGCCCCTCCCGCCGCCGACGACCAGTTCGCACGGTCTCGGGCTCGGTGAGGCGCTGGAGCTCGCGCGGGTGCTCGGCCGGCTGCCCGGACGGCTGATCGTCTACGCGGTCGAGGGCGCCGACGACGCGCTGGGGACGGACCTGTCGCCGGCCGTCGCCCAGGTGGTGGCGCCCCTGGCCGAGGACGTGGAGAGCGAGATCACGCGCCACCGTGACGCGGCCGCGCGCGGGGGGTGATCCGGTGGTCACTCCGGAGCGCGGCGCACTCCACTTCGAGGCCTTCGGGACGGTCCAGGGCGTGGGCTTCCGGCCCTTCGTGCACCGGCTCGCCACCGCACTCGGCCTGGACGGCTGGGCCGCCAACACCGACGGGCACGTGGAGGGCGAGGTGGCCGGGGCGCCGTGCGCGGTGGACGCGTTCACGGCACGGCTGCGCAGCGGGGCGCCCGCCCTGGCGCGGGTGCGGCACGTGCGGCTGACCGCGGTGCGCGGGCAGCCCCCACGGGCCGGTTCCGGTTTCACCGTCCGGCCCAGCGACGTGGGGTCCGCCGCACCGGCCGGTCCTCGGGAGATCCCGCCCGACGCCGCGATCTGCGCGGCCTGCCTGGTCGAGTTCAGGGACCCCGCGGACCGCCGGTTCCGGTACCCGTTCATCAACTGCACCGCATGCGGCCCACGTGCCACGGTCATCGAGGACCTGCCCTACGACCGCGTCCGCACCACCATGCGGACCTTCCCGCTCTGCGCGGACTGCGCGGCGGAGTACGGCGACCCCACCGACCGCCGCTTCCACGCGGAACCCCTCGCGTGCCCCGCCTGCGGACCCTGCCTCTCCTGGGAAGCCCTGGGCGGGGAAAGCGCGTTGGACGCCGCGGTCAAGACCGTGGAGGGCGGCGGGATCGTCGCGGTGAAGGGACTCGGCGGCTACCAGCTGGTGTGCGACGCCACCGACGACTCGGCGGTGCGGGCACTGCGCGGGCGCAAGAACCGCCCGGCCAAGCCCTTCGCCGTCATGGTCCAGGACCTGCGCACCGTGGGGGAGTTGGCCCGCACGTCAGCGGCCGAGCGGTCCGTCCTGCAATCGGCGGCCCGCCCCGTGGTCCTGCTCACCGCCCGGGGAACGGGCCTCGCACCCGCGGTCGCGCCCGGCACGCGACGCATCGGCTTGTTCCTGCCCACCACCGGGCTGCACCACCTTCTTCTCGGCGAACTCGACCGGCCGCTCGTCGTCACCAGCGGGAACCGCGCGGACGAGCCGATCGTCACCGACGACGCGCAGGCGCGCCGCACCCTGGCCACCGTCGCCGACGGACTCCTCGCCCACGACCGGCCGATCCGCGCGCGCTACGACGACTCGGTGGTCCAGCTCAGCGGCCCTCGCGTGCGCACCGTCCGCAGGGCCCGCGGTCTGGCCCCGGGTCCGCTGCCGCTGACCGTCGCCGCGCCCGAGCCGCTGGTGGCGGCCGGTGCACAGCTCAAGCACACCTTCACCCTGGCCGACGGACACAGCGCCCATCTCTCCGCGCACGGCGGGGACTTGGCCGACGCGGGCGCGCTGGACGCCTTCACCGGCGCGTACGAGGACCTCGTACGCCTCACCGGCATCACCCCGCGGGCCGTCGCCCACGACCTGCACCCCGGGTACCTCTCCACCCAGTGGGCACGGACCCGCCGGCTGCCCCGCGTACCCGTCCAGCACCACCACGCCCACGTGGCCGCGTGCGCGGCCGAGCACGGGCTGCGTACCGCCTTCGTCGGGGTCGCCTACGACGGACTGGGCCTGGGCGACGACGGGACCCTGTGGGGAGGCGAGATCCTCGTCGCCGACCTCACCGGATACCGCCGCGTCGCCCGGTTCGCGACCGCGCCGCTGCCGGGCGGCGACGCGGCGGTCCGCCACCCCTACCGGATGGCCCTGGGCTATCTGCACGGCACCGAACTCCTCGGCAGCCCCCGCCCGTACCCCTGGCTCGCCAAGCCCTTCACCGAGCGGCTCGATCCGGCCGAAGCGGCCGTCGTGCGCGCCATGGTGGCACGCGGGATCAACGCGCCGCGCGCGTCGAGCGCCGGACGCCTCTTCGACGCGGTGGCGAGCCTGCTGGGCCTCGTCGACTCCGTCAGCCACGAGGGCCAGGCCGCGGCGGCGCTGGAGGACAGGGCCGGTGACCACGGCGCCCCGCCGCTGGCGCACCGCGTCGTGCGGGTGAAGGGGCTGTGGGTCTACGACCCGGCGGTCACCCTGATCGACCTCCTGGACCGGCGCAACAGCGGGGAGGGCGTCGACTCGCTCGCCGCCGCCTTCCACGTCACGGTGGCGGTCGTGACCTCCGAACTGGTCGCCAGGGCCGTCGACGACGGCGCCCCGCGCACCGTCTGCCTCGGCGGCGGCTGCTTCCTCAACCGCCGCCTCCTCGCGGAGGTCGAGTGCCGCCTGCGCGCGCAAGGAGTGCGGGTGCTGGTCCCCGGCGCCGTACCGGCGGGCGACGGCGGCATCAGCTACGGGCAGGCCGCGGTGGCCGCCGCCCGCCTCGCGCAGGAGCCCAAGAGGGCCGCGTAGAAGGAGATTCCGCGGCAGAAGAGTTCGTGGAGGAGGGAGCGCCATGTGTCTCGGCATACCCGGCAGGGTGCTGGAGATCAGGGACGACGACGGCCTCCGCATGGCCACCGTCGACTTCGGCGGGGTCCGCCGCGAGGCGTGCCTCGCCTACACGCCGACGGCCGCCGTCGGGACATACGTCGTCGTGCACGTCGGATTCGCCATCACCGAGGTCGACGAGGCGGAGGCGGAACGCACCCTGCGCGTCCTGCGGGCGATGGCGGACCAGGTGGAGGCCGAACTCGGCGAGCCGCTGCCCGGCCCGTGAACGCCGGGCCGCCGCACCGCCGCCGCGCGACGAGGGCCGTTCGGCCCCGGCGCGCCCCCGCTCGGCCCCGGCGCGCCCCCGCTCGGCCCCTGGGCCGCGCCCGGGCCGCGGCCGAACCTGGAAGGGCGACCGGCAGTCAGGAGGCCCCAGATGACCGACGACGAGCGGAACCGGCCACCCGTGCACGGCCTGCTCGCCGACGGGACGACCGTCCGCATCCGTGCGGCCGGGCCCGCCGACCACGCCCGACTCCGCGATCTCTACGAGGAGATGTCCCCCGACAACCTGCGCCTGAGGTTCTTCGCCGCGAGCCGTCGCTCCGCCGCCCAGGCCGCCGAGCGGGCCTGTGCCCCGCCCCGCCCCGGCTACCGGGCCCTGCTGGCCGAGACCGCGGGCCGGGTCATCGGCCTGGCCGAGTACGAGCGGACCGACGCGCCCGCCACCGCCGAGATCTCGCTCGCCGTCGCGGAGGGCCTGCACCACCGGGGCATCGGCACCCTGCTCCTCGAACACCTCGTCTCGGCCGCCCGCGCGGACGGCATCAGCACGTTCACCGCCGACGCGCTCGCGGAGAACCACGAGGTCCTGAAGGTCTTCGCCGACCTCGGGCTGCGCACGGCGCGCCGCTTCGTGGGGCCCGAGGTGCGCTGCAGCATCCGGCTGGCGCAGGACGAGCCGTATCTGACGGCGGTGGAAGCGCGGGGCCGGACGGCCGCCGTGGCCAGTCTGCGGCCCCTGCTGTGCCCGGCGGCGGTCGCCGTGGTCGGGGCGGGCCGCAAGGCGGGCTCCGTCGGCCGGGCGGTCCTGCGCAACCTGCGCACCGGCGGCTACACCGGCCACCTCTACGCCGTGAACCCGAAGGCCGCCTGCGTGGCGGGCGTGCCCGCACACCCCTCGGTCGCGGCGCTGCCCCACGTACCCGACCTGGTGGTCCTTGCCGTGCCCGCGCCGGCCCTGGCGGCCGCCGCCGAGGAGTGCGGCAAGTGCGGAGTACGGGCCCTGGTCGTCGTCACCTCCGGACTCGACGCCGCACAGGCGGCCGCCCTGCGCGCCACCTGCCGGTCCCACGGCATGCGACTGGTGGGCCCCAACTGCCTCGGCATCGCCCACACGGCCCCCGACCTGTCCCTCGACGCGACGTTCGCCGCCCGCCACCCCCGCCCCGGCGCGACGGGAGTGGCCGTGCAGTCCGGGGGAGTGGGCATCGCGCTGCTCCACGGCCTCTGCCGGCTGGGCCTCGGCATCTCCAGCTTCGTCTCGCTCGGCGACAAGTACGACGTGAGCGGCAACGACCTGCTCCAGTGGTGGGAGACGGACGGAGTCACGGACCTGGCGCTGCTGCACCTGGAGTCCTTCGGGAACCCACGGGCCTTCTCGCGCACCGCCCGCCGGGTGAGCCGGCGCATCCCGGTCCTCACCGTCGACGCGGGGCGGACCGAGGCGGGCAGGCGCGCCGCTTCCTCGCACTCCGCCGCCGCCGCGACCCGCACGATGACCCGGCAGGCCCTGTTCACCCAGTCCGGCGTCACCGCCACCCGCACGATCGGCGAACTCCTCGACGCCGCGGCGCTCCTGCGGTCCCAGCCCCTGCCCGCGGGCAAGCGGGTGGTCGTCGTGACCAACGCGGGTGGTGCGGGTGTGCTCGCCGCCGATGCCTGCACCGAGGCCGGTCTCGCCCTGCCGCCGCTCGGCGCCGAGGCCATCGACGATCTGCTCGCCGTCCTGCCGGAGGGCAGTACGTGCGTGAATCCGGTCGACGCCACCGCGGCCGTCACCGAGCAGCAGCTGGGGAGTTGTGTGGACCGGCTCGTGCGGCACACCGGCATCGACGCCGTCCTGGTGGTGCTCGTGCCCACCGCGGTCGCCGCGGCCACCGGCGACGACCTCGTGCGGGCCCTCACGCGCGCGCCCGGCCGTCGTGCCCGAACCGTCGCCGCCGTCCGGCTCGAACAGGACCTGCCTGTACGGCTGTTGCCGGCGGAGGGCGCGGGGTCCCTTCCCTCCTACGCCGACCCGCAGGCGGCCGCCCGTGCGCTCGCCCACGCCGCCCGGCGCTCCGAGTGGCTCGCCAGGCCGCCCGGCACCGTCCCCGAGCCGCCGGGCGTCGACACGCCCCGCGCGCACGCCGTGGCCGAGGCCTACCTGGCCGGGCATCCCGAGGGCGGGCCGCTCGACCCGGCCGCCTGCGCCGACCTGCTGTCCTGCTACGGCATTCCCCAACTGCCCTGGGCCTGGGCCGGGACCGAGGACGACGCCGTCCGCGCCGCCGGACGCCTGCGCGGGCCCGACGGCCGCGTCGTCCTGAAGGCCCACTGGCCGGGCGTGGCGCACAAGAGCGAGCAGCACGCCGTCCGGCTCGACCTGCGGGACGACTCCCAAGTGCACGCCGCCTACCGGGACTTCGCGACCCGGTTCGAGGGCCTGATGACCGGCGCCGTGGTCCAGCCGCTCGCCGGACGCGGCACGGAGCTGTTCGCGGGCGTCGTCCAGGACGAGGTGTTCGGGCCGCTCGTCCTGTTCGGCCTCGGCGGCACGGCGACCGACGTGCTCGCGGACCGGGCCGCCCGCCTCGCCCCGCTCACGGACCTGGACGTCCATGACCTGATCACCGCGCCGCGCTGCGCCCCGCTGCTGTTCGGGCACGGCGGCGACGGCCCGGTCGACCTCGCAGGGCTCGAACAACTGCTGCACCGGCTCTCGCGGTTGGCCTGCGATCTGCCGCAGCTCGCCGAGGCGGACCTCAACCCCGTCCTCGCCCGGCCGGACGGTGTCACCGCGCTCGACGTCCGCGTCCGGTTGCTGCCCAGGACGGCACACGACCCCTACCTGCGCCGGCTGCGCTGAGGAGCTCCCGTGCGCCCGAGGCGGCGGAAGGAGACAGAGATGAAACACAGCAAGATCGGTTCCGTGATGACCGACGAGGTCGTCAGTGCCCGGTACGGCACATCGTTCAAAGAAGTGGCCCGGCTCCTCGCCGACCACCGGATCAGCGGCCTGCCGGTGATCGACGCCGACGACAAGGTCGTCGGGGTCATCTCCGAGACGGATCTCCTCGTGCGCGAGGCGGAGGGACCCGACGCGCCCCGGCCGCCACGCCGCTTCGGCCTGCCCTGGACCACCGGCGGCGCACGGAAGGCCCGGCCCAAGGCGATGGCGCGGACCGCGGGGCAGTTGATGTCCGCGCCGCCCGTCTGCGTACGCGCGGACAACACCATCGCCGAGGGCGCCCGCCGCATGGCGCAGGAGAAGGTGGAGCGCCTGCCCGTCATCGACGACGAGGACCGCCTGGTCGGCATCGTCACCCGCCGCGACCTGCTCCAGGTGTTCCTGCGCACCGACGAAGCGATCCGGCACGAGGTGCGGGAAGAGGTCCTGGTACGGGCCCTGTGGCTCACGCCCCGGACGATCGCGGTCGACGTGCGGGAGGGGGTGGTGACCCTCGAAGGGCGACTGGAGCGGCGCAGCGAGATACCCGTCGCCCTGCACATGACGCGCGAGATCGACGGGGTCGTCGCGGTCGTGGACAAGCTCACCTACCACGTGGACGACTCCCATCTGCACCCCGACGACCAGGGCATGCGCGGCATCGCCGACGACTGGCTGCGCAAGCTCTGACGTCCGGGCCACCGTGGGAGCGGTGGCCCGGACGGCCCGGACAGGGGCCGGACGGCCCGGACAGGGGCCGGACGGCCCGGACAGGGGCCGGTCGGCCCCTGCTTCCGGCCCTTCCCCTGTTCGAACCTGGTGAGTGGGGGAGACGTCCCGACGCTGGAGGACCGACATGACGGCGACCGACGCCTCGGCGGTGCTCGACCGGAGGGGTCTCGACGCCCTCGTGCACGCCCTGACCGCCCGCGGCCGTACCGTCGTCGGACCCACCGTCCGCGACGGCGCCATCGTGCTCGCCGAGCTCGACTCGGGCGACCGGCTCCCGTACGGCTGGGGCGTGGAGCTGGAGGCCGGGCACTACCGGCTGCGGCGCCGCGAGGACGGGGCGGCCTTCGCCCACTCCGCCGGGCCCCAGTCCTGGAAGAACTTCCTGCACCCGCAGCGCGAGAAGCTCTGGAGCGCGGACCGTGCCGGTGACGGGCCGCCGGTCATCAGGAGCGGGTCCGCCGGGCAGCCCTCGTACGCGTTCCTCGGTGTCAGGCCCTGTGACCTGCGGGCCATCGCGATCCAGGACCGGGTGCTGACCGGCGGTGCCTTCCGTGACGGCGGCTATCAGGAAAGGCGGAGGGGAGCGTTCCTGATAGCCGCTGAATGCACCGAGCCGGGTGCCACGTGCTTCTGCGTCTCCATGGGCGGCGGTCCCGGCGCCGACGCCGGATTCGACCTCGCGTTGACCGAGGTCATCGACGGGGCGGGCCACCGCTTCGTCGTGCGCGTCGGCAGTGCGGAGGGCGCCGAGGTGCTCGCCGACGTGCCGCACCGCCAGGCCGACACCGGCACACGGGACGCGGCCGTCGCCGCCGTCTCGGCGGCCGCGGACAAGATGGGCCGGGCCATGCCGCCGGTGAGCCTGCGGCGGCTGATGGGCGAGAGCCTGGACGCCGAACGCTGGGACGACGTCGCCTCGCGCTGCCTGACCTGTGGGAACTGCACGATGGTCTGCCCCACCTGCTTCTGCACCACCACCGAGGAGGTCACCGACCTCACCGGCGACCACGCGGAACGCTGGCAGCGCTGGGACTCCTGCTTCGACCTGGACTTCTCCCATGTGCACGGCGGACCGGTGCGCTCCTCGGGCCGCAGCCGCTACCGGCAGTGGCTCACCCACAAACTCGGCACCTGGCACGACCAGTTCGGCAGCTCCGGCTGTGTGGGCTGCGGCCGCTGCGTCGTCTGGTGCCCGGTCGGCATCGACATCACCGAAGAGGCCCAGGCGCTGCACGAGGAGGCCGAGGCGCGCAGGAAGGAGACGGAACGATGATCGGTACCTCGACGCCGGCCGGCGCCCCGCCCGCCGGCCGGTTCCGGACCGTCCGTACCGGACCGGCCGTGCCCGCTCCGCACGCGCCCCACGGCTGTGGCGGCGGTGTGCGGGGATGACCACCATGCCCGTCCCGTACCGGGTCGTCGCCCGCTGGGCGGAGACCCCGGACACCGTCACGCTGCGCCTGGAGCCGGTCGGAGAACCCCTGCCGGTCTTCGCGCCCGGACAGTTCGCGATGGTGTGGGCGTTCGGCCGGGGCGAGATCCCGCTCTCGGCCAGCGCGATACCCACCACCGGTGGTCTCGCGCACACGATCCGCGCCGTGGGGGCGGTCTCCGAGGGGCTGTACGCGGCGGAGGTCGGCGACGTCCTCGGCCTGCGCGGCCCCTTCGGTACCGGCTGGGAGCTGGAGAAGGCCACCGGGCGCGATCTGGTGGTCGTCGCGGGCGGCATCGGTCTCGCGCCGCTGCGCCCGCTGATCCGGCACGCGGAGGCCGACCCGAAGCCGTACGGGCGGCTGAACGTCCTCGTCGGCGCGCGGACCCCGGCCGACCTGATGGCGAAGTTCGAGACGCGGCGCTGGGGGACGGCGTACACCGGCGTGACCGTCGACCGGCCCGAGGACGGCTGGACGGGCCACGTCGGCGTCGTCACCGGGCTGCTGAACGAGGCCCGTTTCACGCCGGGGGACACCACGGCGTTCGTCTGCGGTCCCGAGCCGATGATCCGGGCGACCGCCCGCGACCTGGCGCACCGGGGCGTGCCCGCCGACCGCATCCGGGTCTCCCTGGAGCGCAACATGCGCTGCGCGACCGGACACTGCGGGCACTGCCAGCTCGGACCGCTGCTGCTGTGCAGGGACGGCCCCGTCGTCACCTGGGACCGGGCCCACCCCCTGCTCCACATAAGAGAGTTGTGACACGGAAGCAAAACGGAAGGAAAGCGGAAGGAAAACGGAAGGAAAGGGGCGCGACATGGCAGGACCGCCGACGCTGGCCGTGTTCAAGCTCGCCTCCTGCGACGGGTGCCAGCTCACCCTGCTCGACTGCGAGAACGAACTCCTCGCCCTTGCCGGACAGATGGAGATCGCCCACTTCCTTGAGGCGTCCAGCGCGGTGGCACCCGGACCCTACGACCTGGTTCTCGTCGAGGGATCCGTCACCACGCCCGCCGACGCGCGCCGCGTACGGGAGATCCGGGAGGCGGCCCGCCGCCTGGTCACCATCGGCGCCTGCGCGACGGCCGGCGGCATCCAGGCGCTGCGGAACTTCGCCGATGTCGAGGAGTTCACCCGCACGGTCTACGCGCGCCCCGACTACATCGACACGCTCGCCACCTCCACGCCCGTCTCCGCCCACGTGGACGTCGACTTCGAACTGCGCGGCTGCCCCGTCGACCGCCGACAGCTCCTGGAGGTCATCACCGCGTTCCTGGCGGGCCGCAAGCCCGACGTGCCGGACCACAGCGTCTGCTTCGAGTGCAAGCGCCGCGGCACCGTCTGCGTCACCGTCGCCCACGGCACCCCCTGCCTCGGCCCGGTCACCCACGCGGGGTGCGGGGCGATCTGCCCGGCGTACGGACGCGGCTGCTACGGCTGCTTCGGGCCCTCGGGGTCGGTGAACCTGCCCGCGCTGATCCCGGTGCTGCACCGCGACGGCATGGACGACCGGGACACCGGCCGCTTCCTGCGCACCTTCAACGCCGCTTCGTTCGAGGAGGAGGCGGGCCGATGACCCACCGCGGCAGCCGGGTCCTGCACGTCGGCTCGCTCTCCCGGGTCGAGGGCGAGGGGGCGCTGTACCTCGGCGTGCGCGACGGGACCGTCACCGACGCCCGCCTGCGGATCTACGAACCGCCGCGGTTCTTCGAGGCCTTCCTGCGCGGACGGGCGCACACCGAGCCGCCGGACATCACCGCCCGTGTGTGCGGGATCTGCCCGGTCGCCTACCAGATGAGCGCCTGCGCCGCGATCGAGGACGCCTGCGGGGTCGTCGTCGATCCTGCGGTGCGCGCGCTGCGGCGGCTGCTGTACTGCGGCGAGTGGATCGAGAGCCAGACCCTGCACATCTACCTGCTGCACGCCCCCGACTTCCTCGGCTGCGACGGAGCGATCGAACTGGCCCGCACGGCCCGTGCGCACGTCGAACGGGGGCTGCGCCTGAAGCAGGCGGGCAACGCGATCCTCGAACTCCTGGGCGGTCGCGCCATCCACCCCGTCAACGTGCGCGTCGGCGGCTTCCACCGCACCCCGGCCCCAGGTGAACTGGCGCCTCTGGCACAGCTGTTGCGGCGGGCCATGGAAGACGCCCTGGACACCGTCGCCTGGGTGTCCGGCTTCGACTTCCCGGACGCCGAGACCGACGCCGACCTGCTCGCGCTGGCCGCCCCGGGAACGTACGCCATCGAGACGGGCACCCCGGCCGTGCTGCGCCCCGACGGCACACTGGCCATGTTTCCGCTGCACACCTTCCTCCACCGGGTCCACGAGGAGCATCTGCCGCACTCCACCGCCCTGCACTCCACCCTCGACGGGCGCCGCCATCTCACCGGCTCGCTCGCCCGGTTCGCGATCAGCGGACGGTGGCTGTCGCGGCCGGCGGCCGAGGCGGCCCGCGCGGCCGGACTCGGTGATCCGTACGAGGGCGTGGTCTGCCGCAACCCCTACCGGTCGATCCAGGTCCGCGCCGTCGAGGTCGTCCACGCGGTCGACGAAGCGCTGCGGATCATCGACACCTACGAGCCGCCGAGCCGCCCCTACACCGACGTCCCGCCCGCCGCGGGCACCGGCCACGGGGCGACGGAAGCCCCGCGCGGCCTGCTCTACCACCGCTATCTGCTGGACTCCGAGGGCACCGTCACCGACGCCCGCATGGTGCCGCCCACGGCGCAGAACCAGGGCGCCATGGAGGACGACCTGCGCCGCACCGCCCAGGCGGCGATCGCGCGAGGCGACGTGAGCGACGAGGAACTGACGCGGCTGTGCGAGCGGGCCATCCGCAACCACGACCCGTGCATCTCGTGCTCCACGCACTTCCTCGACCTGACCATCGACCGCACCTGACCAGCCGGGAGGACGCCGTGCTCCACTCTCCGCGCACCGTGAGCGACGTGATGACCCACACCGTCGTCGCCGTGGGCCGCGAGGCCCCCTTCAAGGAGATCGTCGCCCTGATGGAACAGTGGAAGGTCAGCGCGCTGCCCGTCCTGGAGGGCGAGGGCCGGGTGATCGGCGTCGTCTCCGAGGCGGACCTGCTGCCCAAGGAGGAGTTCCGCGACAGCGACCCCACCCGCTTCGACCAGCTGCGGCGCCTCTCCGACCTCGCGAAGGCCGGCGGCGTGGCCGCGGGCGAGGTGATGAGCAGCCCCGCCGTCACCGTCCACCCGGACACGACGCTTCCGCAGGCCGCGCGCATCATGGCCCTGCGCCACGTCAAGAGGCTCCCGGTGGTCGACGCCCATGGACTGCTCCAGGGCGTGGTCAGCCGCAGCGACCTGCTCAAGGTGTTCCTGCGCACCGACGAGGAACTCGCCGACGAGGTCCGCCGTACCGTGGTGGCCTTCCTCTTCCCGGAGGGCACCGTCACGGTCGCCGTCGAAGGAGGCGTGGTCACGATCGGCGGGGTCATCCACGACAGGGGCCTCGTCCCGGTCGCCGCGCGGCTCGCCCGGACCGTCGAAGGAGTCGTGGACGTCCGCATGGACCTCGCCGAACCCGTCAGGACCCCGCCCCGATGAAGTACCTCGACGAGTACCGGGATCCCGCCTTGGCCCGGGAGCTGCTGGCGAGACTGCGGCGCACGGCGACGCGCCCCTGGCGGATCATGGAGGTGTGCGGCGGACAGACGCACACCCTCGTCCGCCAGGGCATCGACGAACTGCTCCCCGCGGGCATCCGCATGATCCACGGCCCCGGCTGCCCGGTCTGCGTCACGCCGCTGGAGACCCTCGACCGCGCCATGGCCATCGCGTCCCGCCCCGGCGTGCTCCTCACCAGCTTCGGCGACATGCTGCGCGTCCCCGGCACCGGCACCGACCTGCTCGCCCTGCGCGCGCGTGGCGCGGACGTGCGCGTGGTGTACTCCCCGATGGACGCCGTGCGCACCGCCGAGGCGAACCCCGACCGCGAAGTGGTCTTCCTCGCCGTCGGGTTCGAGACCACCGCGCCCGCCAACGCCATGGCGGTCCTCTACGCCGCCCGGCACGGACTGCCCAACTTCTCGCTCCTGGTCAGCCACGTCCTCGTACCGCCCGCGATGACGGCCCTCCTGGACGACCCGGAGTGCGAGGTCGAGGCGTTCCTGGCCGCCGGGCACGTGTGCGCCGTCATGGGCTGGACGCAGTACGAGCCCATCGCCGCGCGCCACCGGGTGCCGGTCGTCGTCACCGGCTTCGAACCCCTCGACCTGCTCGAAGGCATCCTCATGGCGGTCGTCCAGCTCGAAGAGGGCCGCCACGAGGTGGAGAACCAGTACGCGCGCGCCGTGCGGCGCACGGGCAACACCGAGGCCCAGAAGGTCCTCGCCCGCGTCTTCCGGGTCACGGACCGCGCCTGGCGCGGCATCGGCACGCTCCACGCCAGCGGCCTCGAACTCGCCCCCCAGTACGCGGCCTTCGACGCGAACCGCCGCTTCGGGACGGACGCCACACCTCCCGCCGAGGACCCCGAATGCATCGCGGGCGCCATCCTCACCGGCGCCCGGCTGCCCACCGACTGCCGCGCCTACGGCACCCGGTGCACGCCCCGCACCCCGCTCGGCGCCCCGATGGTCTCCAGCGAGGGAACCTGCGCCGCCTTCCACGCCGCCGGCCGAACCGGGAGCCCCCAGGCATGAACCCCGACTGCCCCCTCCCGCGCGGTGAGCACGACCTGGTCCAGCTGGGCCACGGCGCGGGCGGCCGGCTCACCTCCGAGCTCCTCGACACGCTCGTCCTGCCCGCTCTGGGCGGTCAGGACCAGGGCCCGCTCGAAGACGCGGCCCTGCTGCCCGGGGACGGCGAACTCGTCGTCTCCACCGACTCGTTCGTGGTCAGCCCGCTGGCCTTCCCTGGCGGGGACATCGGCTCCCTGGCCGTGTACGGCACGGTCAACGACCTGGCCATGCGCGGTGCGCTGCCCCTTGCCCTGACCCTCGCGGTGATCGCGGAAGAAGGACTGCCGCTGGCGGAGCTGCGCTCCGTGCTGGACTCGGCGGGCACAGCGGCACGCGAAGCCGGCGTCCCGGTCGTCACCGGCGACACCAAGGTCGTGGGAAGGGGCGCCGTCGACCGGCTCTTCCTCAACACGACCGGCATCGGCCGCCGCGTCCCCGGTTTGTCGCCCTCCGCCGCCGGGGCCCGACCCGGCGACGCCGTCCTGCTGTCCGGCCCGATCGGGCTGCACGGCACCGCCGTCCTGTCCACCCGCGAAGGGCTCGGCTTCGAGACGGACATCGCCTCGGACAGCCGCCCGCTCCACCGCCTCGTGCGGGCCCTCGCGCCCTGCGGCGGCGCCGTCCACGCGCTCCGCGACCCCACGCGGGGCGGGCTGGCGGCCGCGCTCAACGAGATCGCGCACGCGGCCGGGGTCGGCGTCGAGATCGACGAGGGCGCCCTGCCGATTCCCCCGGCCGTCGCCGCGGCGTGCGACCTGCTGGGCCTGGACCCCCTGGTCGTCGCCAACGAAGGCTGCCTGGTCGCCTTCGTGTCGGCGGACGTGGCCGACACGGCGCTCGCCGCGCTCCGCGCCCGGCCGGAGGGGGCCGGCGCCGTCCGCATCGGACACTGCACCGCGGCACCTCCGGCCCGCGTCGAACTGCGCACGCTGATCGGCGCACGCCGGATCGTCGACCTGCCGCTCGGCGAACAACTCCCGCGCATCTGCTGAGACGGCCGGCGTTCAGGAGCTCTCCGCGGCCCTTCCGAGGTGGCCCAGCCACGCCTCAAGGGACGCGCCGAGGGCCTCGCGCATGCCGTCGACGTCGGCGCGCACCGGGTCCCCGTCCCACGACTCCTCGGTGCGCACGTGCGTCGAGGGACCGACCGCGTCGAGGGTCCACAGGTGGATGCCGGTGATCCCGTGGGCCGTACCGCCCCAGAGGATCCGGCGCGGCGGCCGGAGCGCGTACACGGTGGACTCGATGTCCAGCCCGCCCGTGCTCCAGCGGAACGTACTGTCCGCCCCGAGAGGCAGTTCGGCCGCCGCGGCGCTGATGTCGGGTTGCCAGTGCGGCCACGAGGACACCTCGGTGAGCAGCTGCCACACGCGTCGCGGGGGTGCGCCGACGACGAGGTCACGGCGCACCACGACCGGTGCCGTGCCGTCGATTCCGGTGATCATGCGCGTACCTTCTCCCGGGTCAGGAACAGCGGGTTTCGTGTGTCACCGGACACGGTCGCGCGGCCTCGACGCGGTTCGCGTCGGCGGGAATCACCTAGGCGCTGTCCGGCGACTGCTGCCGTTGTCCGAGGTCGGGGATGTCCCTGAGCTGCCTGCGCGAGGTGATGGAGAGCTTGCGGAAGATGTTGCGCAGGTGGGCGTCGACCGTGCGCGGGCTGAGGAACAGGCGCCCTGCCACCTCTTTCGTCGTCGCGCCCGCCGCGACCTGGCGCGCGATGTGCATCTCCTGCATGGTCAGGCGGTCGTGGGTGTGTCCGGAGCGGCTGCGGGCCACCTCCCCGGTCGCGCGCAGCTCGTCCGCGGCCCGCCGGGCGAAGGCCTCAAGACCGATCCCCGACAACTGGTCGTGCGCGGTACGCAGCTGTTCGCGGGCGTCCCGACGGCGTCCCGCACGGCGCAGCCACTCCCCGTACCGCAGGTGGGCCCGCGCGATGTGCAGGACCAGCCGGCTGCCCGTCAGGTGGTCGAGCGCCTCCCGGTGGTCGTCCTCCAGATCGCTGACCAGAGCCCGCGCGCCCGCCGCCACGCCCAGGGCGAACCGGGTCCCCGCGGGCTCCGTGCGCTCGACCAGGGAGTCCAGCGCCGACCGCGCGACGGTGTGCTCGCCGCACCGGACCGCGGCCTCCACCAGTTCGGGCAGCGCGAAACCGGTGAGGAAGAGGTCGCCGCCCGCCACGGCGCGCGTGGCCGCGTCGAGCGCGGCCGGGTAGTCGGCCAGGCCGTTGTACAGCACGGCGGTCGCCCAGTGGGCGTTCGCGGTCAGCTGTCCGGTGGGCCTGCTCGTCACCTCGGCGAACACGTCGAGGACCTCTTGGCGGCGGCCGCGCATCGCCGCCAGGTGCACTCTCGGGTAGAGCTGCGGCGGATCGCCGACCGCGTCGGCGATCGCCTCCTCCTCGGCGATCGCGGCCATCGCCCGCCCGAAGTCGCCGGTGAGCACCGCGGACAGGGCCACCTGCGCCAGGCCGAGACGGATGGTCAGGGGTGATCCCGTGTCCCGCCCGGTCCCCACCAGCCAGTCGACGACCGTCGCGTGCAGGTCGATGTCCCACAGTTCGCCCGCGAGCACCGTGGCCAACGCCGGCGCCCGCGTCCATCCGGCCGTCCCGTCGGCGCTTTCGTCGGTGAGAGCGCGCCGCAGCGCCGGTACCCCGGCGTCGTGCCCCTCGGTGCTCAGCAGCACCAGCGCGTCGAGGAGATCCGGCGGTCCCGCCGAAGCGGGCGCCGAGCGGGCCGCGTCGAGCACCCGGTCCATCACCCCCGCGGCCCGTCCCACGACCAGCCCCATCTCCAGTGCCGCCACGAAGCACTCACGCGAGCGTGCGGGGTCGTCGGCGGCGAGCCGTCGCGCCGCCCGCAGGATGAGTTCCGGCCCCCGGACGGCGCCGTCCGCGCCCTGGACGAAGGCGATCTGCCCGCGCAGCAGGTCGACGGGCGCCTGCCGGAGATCGTCGAGTGACGCGACGTCTATGGACGTCAGCAGGTCGGCCGCCGCGTCCGCCCGGCCCGCCGCGAGGGTGGCCCGCGCGGCCGCGAGCGTGCGCTCGGTCTGCCTGGCGGGGTCGAGCGACAGCTCCGCCGCGCGTTCCAGGAACGCGGCGGTGGCCGCCACGCCCCCACGAGCCTGGGCGCGCGACGCCGACGACTCCAGCTCCGCCGCGACCTGTTCGTCCGGTCCGGTGGTGGCCTGCGCGCGGTGCCAGGCGCGCCGGTCCGGGGCGGCGACGGGGTCGGTGGCGTCGGCCAGCGCCCGATGCGCCGCCTGGCGCCGCGCCGGTTCGGCCGCATGGTAGGCGGCCGAACGGGCCAGCGGGTGACAGAACCGGGCGCGCGTGCCGAACAGCATCAGCCCGGACGCCTCGGCGGCGGCGCTCGCGGCCGGCACGTCGATGTCCAGCAGTCGCGCGGCCGACCACAGCAGCCCCGGGTCGCCGGTGGGGTCGGCGCTCGCGAGAGTCAGCAGAAGCCGTGCGTCCAGGGGCAGTTGCGCCGTCCTGGCGCGGAAGCTCCGCTCGATCCGGCTCGCCACCGGCGACGGCGTCGGCAGCGCGAAGCCACCCGCCTTCGGCAGCTCGATCAGGGCCAGTGGGTTTCCCCGGGCCTCGGCCAGCAGGCGGTCGCGTACCCGTTCGTCGAGCGTCACGGTCCTCTCCTCGGCCAGCAACGCGCGTGCGTAGGTGTCGCTCAGGCCGTCGACCGCCAGCGCGGGCAGCTCGTCGAGGCCGGGAGCGGTGCCACTGTCGCGGGCCGCGAACACCATCGCGATCGGCTCGGCCGCGACGCGCCTCGCGAGGAACGTGAGCGCTCCCGCCGAGGCGGCGTCCATCCAGTGTGCGTCGTCGACGACGCACAGCAGCGGGCGTTCCGCCGCGGCGATCGCCAGCAGGTCGAGCACGGCGAGGCCGACGCGGAACGTGTCGGGCGTGCCGTCGGCCAGCCCGAACGCGACCAGGAGGGAGTCGCGGTAGGGAGCCGCGAGCGCATCGAGGTGCGCAAGGACCGGCAGGCACAGCTGGTGCAGTGCCGCGAACGGCAGTTCACCCTCGAACTCCGCCCCGGACGCGCGGATGACCTGGAACGACGGGGCGGCCGTACGCCGGACGTGGTCCAGCAGCGCGCTCTTGCCGATGCCCGGCTCGCCACGGAGGACGAGCACACCGCCCTCGCTCCGTTCCGCCGCGTCCAGGAGGGCGCGCAGGCGGGCGATCTCGTCGTGCCGGCCCACGAGCGGGCGGGGGAACGTCATGGGCATGGTCAAAACCCTAGCGGCGCGGCCGGCACCGCAGGGCACCGGCGCGATTAGGTGATGGTCACCGACGCGAGCGGGGCCGGTCCAGGGGGATCGTCGGGGCATCGGCGACGCGGTGCCGAGAAGGCACACGCCGGTTCCACCGGACGTACGCCGACTCCCCACGGCGGCCGCCGACAGCAAAGGGCGTACGCCGCACTTCAGAAAGGGACACAACGATGAACACACCCACCGTGCTGGTGACCGGTGCGACCGGAACCGTCGGTTCTGACCTCGTCTCCGCCCTGCGGACCCGCGGGGTCACCGTCCGTGCCATGATCCGGGACGCCGGCCGCCCCGTCCCCGGCGTCGAGAACGTCGTCGCCGACCTGCGGGATCCCGCCTCGGTCACCGCCGCGCTGGACGGCGTCGACGCGGCCTTCCTCAACAGCCCGTCGGCGCCCGACGCCGCCGAGCTCCAGACGCGGTTCGCCGACCTCGCCCGCGACGCGGGGGTGCGCCGGCTCGTGCTGCTCTCGCAGTACGCCGCCCGCGCCGACTCACCCGTGCGGTTCCTGCGCTGGCACGCCGAGGTCGAGGCACACCTGGCGAAGCTCGGGCTCGACCACACCGTGCTGCGCCCCAACCTCTACCTCCAGGCGCTGCTGGGCCTCGCGGGCACCATCGCGCAGGGCTTCCTCCCCGCGCCCATCGGCGACGCCGCCGTCAGCGCCATCGACACCAGGGACATCGCGGACGCCGCCGCGGCCGTACTGACCGGCACGGGCCACACCGGCCGGACCTACACGCTCACCGGACCGCGCGCCGTGACCCACGACCAGATCGCCCGGGCGCTGTCGGCCGCCACCGGGCGGGACATCGCCTTCCGCGACGTGCCCGCCGACCGGTTCGCCGCCGCGCTGAGCGGAGTGCTCCCGCCGTGGCAGCTCGACGGCCTCGTCGAGGACTACGCCCACTACGCCCGGGGCGAGGCCGCCGAGGTGCACACCTCCGTCCCCGACCTGACCGGACGACCGGCGCGCGACGTCACGGACTTCGCCCACGACCACGCCGCCGCGTTCACTCCGGCGGAGACCACCACGGCAAACGAAGCCCGGTGAACGCCGAGGGAAACGAAGCAGGGTGAACGGCCACGGCCACGGGCCCGCCCCACCGCCCGGGAGCATGCTCAAGGCGGGCACGGTGGCTGCCTGTTCGGACAGGCGGGCCCGCCCGGGAGGCTCCTGACGGGGCCCGCGTCCCTCTCCTGGCGTCGTCGGGTGAGCCTTTGGACCTCCCTGGAACCCGCCTCTACGACCGTCGACCCCGGTGACACCGCCACGGTGCGGCTACGGGTGCGCAACACCGGTGACGGGGGCAGTCCCATGGAGCAGAACCTTCAGCTGGAAGCGGTGCGCTTCACCGTCTGGGGCGCGGTACGCGAGGACGGCGCCCGCTGCCCCAGAGGGCGCCCTTCGCTGCCTGTCCGCCTGCCTGCCCGGTCGGTCGGGCCGCTCTACTGCGGCTCGCGCGGCGGCAGTTGGCGCGTGATCCGGTCGAACAAGTCCGTCAGCGGCTCGCTGATGTCCCGGCCGAACTCGCTCAGCCCGTAGGTGACCTGGGGTGGCGTCGTCGGCTCCACGGCCCGCCAGACCAGGCCGTCCTCGACCAGGGCGCGCAGGGTCTGCGCGAGCATCTTCTCGCTGATGCCCCGGATGCCGTCGCGCAGCTCGTAGAACCGAAGGTCGTTGCCCCGCAAGGAGATCAGCACCCAGATGCCCCACCTGCTGGTCACGTGGTCGACCACGTCACGCGCGGGGCAGTCGGTGTGAAACACCTCATACCGGCGGCCCGCCTCGGCCTGCTTCAGCTGCGCACCTTCCTCCATGTCCGGAGCTTACCTCTGGGTATGTCCTTACGGAAAGTAAGCCCGCCTCCTAGCGTCAACTGCCGTAACGCACAACGGACTAGGAGTCAGAAATGATCGTGGTGACCGGGGCCACCGGAAACATCGGCCGACCCTTGACACAGGCCCTGGCCGAGGCGGGCGAACAGGTCACGGCGGTGTCGCGGCACGCGGCGGCGCTGCCGGACGGAGTACGTCACGTGACGGCCGACCTGGCCGAACCGACGCGCCTCGCACCCGTGTTGGACGGGGCGAAGGCGCTGTTCCTCCTGCTCTCCGGCGACCTGCACGCCCCCGGAGCCAGGCCGTCCGACCTCATCGGACTGGCCGCGGCCCGTGGGGTCAGCCGGATCGTCCTGCTGTCCTCGCAGGGCGTGGCGACCAGGCCGCACGGCCCGTCGCGGGTCGCGATGCGCGCGGTGGAGGACGCGCTCCGGGCGTCCGGCCCGGACTGGGCCGTCCTGCGGCCGGGCGGCTTCGCCTCCAACGCCTTGGCCTGGGCGGAGTCCGTCCGTAGGCGAGGGACGGTCGCCGCGCCCTTCGGCGACGTGGGGGTGCCGGTCGTCGACCCGGCGGACATCGCCGAGGTAGCGGCGGCCTGCCTGCTGGACGACCGCCACGCCGGCGGGGTGTACGAGCTGACCGGCCCGGAGGTGATCACGCCGCGTCAGCAGGCGGAGGCGATCGCCGCCGCGCTCGGCTCGCCCGTACGGTTCCACGGACTCACCCGCGACGAGGCCAGGGCCACGATGACCCGGTTCGTGCCGGCGGAACTCGCCGACGACACCCTGGACATCATCGCCGCCCCGAACTCGGCCGAACTGCGGATCAGCCCGGACGTGGCACGCGTTCTCGGCCGCGCTCCGCGTTCCTTCGGCGACTGGGTGGCCCGCAACATCGCCGCCTTCCGCTGACATGCCGGGGCGGCCTCGCGCGACCACGACCGCACGAGGCCGCCCCGGCGGCAGCGGGGTTACTTCTCCCAGCCCACCGTCTCCGGCAGGGGGTTGTGGAAGATGGTCGCGCCCACGTTGGCCAGGCCCTTCTTCACGCTGTACGTCGACGGGCCGCTGAACAGCGGCAGCCGGGCGTAGTCCTGGAGGGCCTTCTGCTCGACCTTGTTCGCCGCCGCGGCCTGCTTGTCCAGGTCGGCGATGTCCGCCGTGGCGCGGATCTCCTTGTCGAGCTCCGGGGACCCGGCACCCGTCAGGTTGGAGTCACGGTCCGAGCAGTACATCTCGCACAGGTAGCGGGCCCCGTAGGGATCCATGGAGCGGTTGCCCGAGAGGAACAGGTCGAACTTCCGCTCGCTGAGGATGCTGGAGAAGTCCGCCTCGTCGGCCTTCTTGATGTTCAGGCGGATACCGACCGGCTTGAGCATCGCGGCGAAGGCTCCCGCCGTGGCCTTGTCCAGCGGGTCGTCGCCCAGGATCGTGTAGCCGATCTCGAGCTTCTTGCCGCCCTTCTCCCGGATCCCGTCGCTCCCGGGCTTCCAGCCCGCCGCGTCGAGTCCCTTCTTCGCCTCGTCGGGGTCGTACTTCAGGACGGCGGCGACGTTGTCCTCGTAGTCCTTCTGGAAGCTGTAGAGCAGACCGGAGCCGGGCAGCGGCTCCTTGTAGTCCAGGCCCTGGAACTGGATCCGCGCGATCTGGGTGCGGTCGATGCTCTCCTGGATCGCCTTGCGCACCGCCTTGTCCCCGAGGAGCGACGACTTGGTGTTGAAGTTGAGGGCGTACCCGAACGGGCTGCCGCCGCTGCGGATCTCGGTGCCCTTGAGCCCCTTCACCTGCTTGAGGCTCTCGGCGTCGACCGCGGAGACGTAGTCGAGCTGACCGTTCTTGAAGGCGTTGATCGCCGCGGTCGACTCCAGGTTCACGTAGACGCGCTTGTCGAGCTTGCCCTTCTTGCCCCACCACTTCGGGTTCCGGACGAAGGTGATGTTGCCGGAGTGGGTGTCCCACTTGCCGACCGTGTACGGCCCCGCGCCCCATTCGGGGTGCGCCTTCTTCACGTACGCCTTGTTGAAGTTGTCGACCTTCGCCGCCTTCGGGTGCAGGAACGTGGTGAACAGGCTCGGCCACGAGGCGTTGACGCCCCTGAAGGTGATGACGGCCTGCTTGTCGTCCTTGCCCCGCGCGACCTCGGTGATCTGGTCGTAGCCGTCCGTGGTGGAGGCCGCGTAGTCCTTGTCCGAGCCGTTGTTGGCCTTCCAGGTGGCCTTGATCGCGGTCCAGTCGATCGGCGTTCCGTCGTTGAAGGCGGCCTTCTTGTTGATCGTCAGGACGACCTTCTGGTCGCCGCCCTCGACGGACACCTTCACGTCGCTGAAGTAGTCCGGGTTGTACTGCACCTCACCGGTCGGCGAGAAGGTGATCGCGTCCGCGTTGTACCAGCCCCACACCCGGGACGCCGTCAGCGTGGCGTTGACGTTGAACGGGTTGCCCTGATCGTCGAACGTACCCACCGTCGTGTACGTGCCGCCGTCCTTGAGCTTGTCGTACGGCGTCGGGTTGTAGTCGGCGGCTCCCGAAGCGGCGGACGGCGTGTTCTTCGCGTCCGAGCCCGCGCCGCCGTCACCGGACGAGGACTGGCACGCGGTGGCGGTGACGGAGATGGCTGCTATGAGGGCGACGGGCAGGGCCAGTCTTGCGCGCATGGGAGTGGGTCCTTGAGTCGAAGGTGTGACGTGGAGTGGGAGTGGGTGGTCCATGGGGGGCCGTGGGAGGCCCTAACGGCGGGGCGCCGGTCACGCCGCGTGGCAGGCGTACGCGTGGCCCGGCTGCCCCGGCGCCGACCTCGGCGCGGGGCGCTCCGTGCGGCAGCGCTCGCGTACGTCCTCGTCGGCGAGGCGGTACAACGGGCAGCGGTCGATGAACACGCAGCCGCTCGGCAGGGCCGTGGCGCCCGGCTGTTCGCCCTTCAGGACGATCCGTTCGCGGGTGCGTTCACGCTCCGGGTCGGGGAGGGGAATCGCCGACAGGAGTGCCCGGGTGTAGGGGTGCTTCGGGTCGGCGAAGAGCGTCTCCGTGTCGCCGGTCTCGACGATGTGCCCCAGGTACATCACCGCGATGCGGTCGCAGACGTAGCGGACCACGGCGAGGTCGTGCGCGACCATGAGATAGGCGAGCCCCAGCTCATGCTTGAGCCGGACCAGCAGGTTGATCACCCCGGCCTGCACCGATACGTCCAGGGCGGAGAGCGGCTCGTCGAGGGCGAGCAGTTTCGGGTCCGTGGCCAGGGCGCGGGCGATGCCGATGCGCTGGCGCTGGCCTCCCGAGAGCGCGGCCGGGAAGCGGGTGCTCACCGAGGAGTCGAGACCGACGAGCTCCAGCAGTTCGTGGACGCGGGACCGGATCGCGTCACGGTCCCGGCCCACGGCCCGCAGGGGTTCGGCGAGCAGCTGGTACACGGGCAGCCGCGGGTCCAGGGCGCCCAGCGGGTCCTGCATCACGATCTGTACGTCGTGCCGCAGGGTGCGCGCACGCTCGCCGGAACCGGCCGGGGTGCCGTGGGCGGCGGTCGGCCCGGATGCCGGTGACGCCCCGGCCTTCCCTCCCGCCGCCGCGCCGATCTCCGTCCCCGCGATCTCGATCCTGCCGCCCTCCGGCTGCCGCAGCCGCAGGATCTCCATCAGCGTCGTCGTCTTGCCGCTGCCCGACTCGCCCACCAGGCCCAGGGTCTCTCCGGCACGCAGCTCGAAGCTGACCCCGTTGACCGCGTGCAGCGTGCCGACCCGGCGCTTGATGAACGCGCCCTTGGTGACCGGGAAGGTCTTGACGAGGTCCTCGACGCGCAGCACCACGTCGCCCCGCTCGGGGCGATCGGCGGCCGCCTCCCGGTCGACCGGCGCGGCACCTCCGGTCGGGTCCAGGGTCCCGGCGGCGATCTCCGCGGCGCGCAGGCAGGCCACGTCCCCGTGCCCCGTGACCTCGCGCAGCTCCGGTTCCTCGGAGCCGCAGGCGTCGAGCGCGACGGCGCACCGGCTCGCGAAGGGGCAGCCGTCGGGGAGGCCCGACAGGGCGGGCGGCTCCCCGCCGATCGGGACGAGAGGCCGACGGACCCCGCCGTCCACGGTCGGCACCGCCGCAAGCAGCCGCGCGGTGTACGGCATCGTCGGCCGGCGGAACAGCGCGTGCACGTCCGTCTTCTCCACGAAGCGGCCCGCGTACATGACGGCGACGTCGTCCGCGTGGCCGGCCACGACACCGAGGTCATGGGTGATCAGGACGAGCCCGGCGCCCGTCTCCCGCTGCGCGAGCCGCAGGACATCGAGGACCTGCGCCTGCACGGTGACGTCGAGCGCGGTGGTGGGCTCGTCGGCCACCAGCACGCTCGGCCGGTTGGCGATCGCCATGGCGATGACCACGCGCTGGCGCATGCCGCCGGAGAACTCGTGGGGGAAGGCCGAGGCCCGGTTGCGGGGGTCGGGGATGCCGACGAGGTCGAGCAGTTCGACGGCCTGCTCCCAGGCCGCCTTCTTGCTCAGGTCCTGGTGGACCCGCAGCGCGTCGGACAGCAGTCTGCCCACGGAGAAGATGGGGGTGAGCGCGGACAGGGGGTCCTGGAAGACCATGCCGATGGACTTGCCCCGTACCCGCGACAGCGCCCGGTCGTCGAGTCCGACCAGGTCCTGGTCGCCGAGCCGGACCTGGCCGCGCAGGTCGGCCGTGGGCGGCAGCAGGCCCATGATGCCCATCGCGGTGGCGGACTTGCCCGATCCCGACTCGCCGACGATGCCGAGGGTGCGGCCCGGCAGCAGGTCGAAGCTGACGCCGCGCACCGCCTCGACGGGCCCGGTCTCGGAGGGGAAGGAGATCCGCAGGTCCCGTACGGAGAGCACGGGGGTCGCGCCGGCGGGGGAGACCGCGTCGCGCAGGGGGGTGGTGAGTGTCATCGTCGGCCTCCCGCCGCGCCGGTCACAGAGGTGGGGTCGAGGGCGTCGCGCAGTCCGTCGCCGATGAAGGTCATCGACACGGTGAGCAGGACGACGAGGCCCGCGGGAAAGGCGAAGAGCCAGGGGGCACTGGTGACCGTGGTCGCCCCGTCGGCGAGCATCGTGCCGAGGGAGACGTCCGGGGTCTGCACGCCGAACCCGAGGAACGACAGGGCGGTCTCGCTGAGCACGGTCGCCACGACGCCGAGCGTCAGGTTGACGATGAGCAGGGAGCCGAGGTTGGGGATGATGTGGCGCAGGATGATGCGCAGCGGGCGGACGCCCATGAACTCCGCCGCCTTCACGTAGTCCCGCTCGCGCAGCGAGGTCGAGACGGACCAGATGACCCGGGCGGTGGACATCCAGCCGAACACGGTCAGCACGACGATGAGGACGCGCCAGTCACCGGCCAGCCGGTTGGAGACCAGGGCGAGGATGAGGAAGGAGGGCACGATCAGCAGGAAGTGGATGACGGCGAGCGTCAGCCGCTCCACCCGGCCGCCGAAGTACGCGGCGCTCGACCCGATGACCGCGGCGACGACGATCGTCAGGACGGACACGCTCACGGCGATCACCAGCGAGCGCTGGAGTCCGTGCACCGCACTGGCGTAGATGTCGTTGCCGCCCTGGTTGGTGCCGAACCAGTGCGCCTCGCTCGGCGGCTGGGTGAGGGCGGCGAAGTCGGCGTCGGTGTGGGTGTAGGGCGTGAACAGGCCGCCGAAGAGGCTGAACAGCACGAGCAGCGCGAAGATCACGACGCCGGCGACGGCGAGGCGGTTGCGCAGGAAGCGTCGCAGATAGAGCCGGCCGCGGCCGAGGTCACTGCGGGGCCGGACGGGTTCGGTCGCTGTCGCCATGTCAGTTCACCCGCACTCTCGGGTCGAGGAAGACCGTGGCGATGTCCGCGAGGATCGCGCCGATCGCGGTGAGCACCGCGGCGAACGCGGCCGTCGCGACCGCTCCGTGCACGTCGTTCTTGCTGATGGTCTGGATGAAGTAGCGGCCCATGCCGTTCCAGCCGAAGATCGTCTCGGTGATGACGGCTCCGGTGAAGATGGCGGGCACGCTGAACGCCACGGAGGCCGCCGTCGGGATCAGCGCGGCCCGCAGGGCGTGCCTGCGGACGGCCTGGCTGCGGGTGAGTCCGGTGGCCTGGGCCGTGCGCACGAAGTCGGCGTTGATCGTGTCGAGCAGCAGTGAACGCTGTGTCAGGTGGTAGCCCACGTAGCCCATCAGCGTCAGGGTGAGCGTCGGCAGGATCAGATGGAGGAGGCGGTCGCCGATCGTCGGGAGCAGCCCCTCGACGTTGGGGGAGTTCTCCCCGGCGACGTAGAGGAAGTCCATCCCGGCGTGCTGGTTGAGCCAGATGGCGACGAAGACCACGGCGAGCGCCGCCACGGACGTCGGGACGTTGAACACCGCGATGGAGACGGCCTGCGAGACGCGGTCGGCCAGGCCGTACTGGCGCGCGGCGGTGTAGACGGCGAGCGCGACACCGATCACGACGGACAGGACGGTCGCGATGACGACCAACTCGGCGCTGACGAGGGCGCGGTAGCCCACTTCGCCGTTGACGGAGACACCGGTGGGCGACTTGCCCCAGTCGAAGTCGAGGGTCACCGAGGTGAGCCAGTTCCACCACCGCTGCACCACCGGCACGCCGGGGTCGAGGTTGTAGGGCGCGAGGGCCCGGCCGATCTGCTCATCGGTACGGACGGGCCGCAGCTCCTTGAAGTTCGACCGCGGGTCCAGAAACCAACTGGCCAGGAAATACGTGGCGTTGGTCGCGACCACGATCATCAGGAGCCAGCCGGCCGCTTTACGCATCACATAGCGCACGGCGCGGACCGCCCCCTCACCACACACGTGGGACGCGCCGGAACGGCGCCGGAGAGACAGGTCGAGTACATGTGTGGTGGAGCTTTCTACGGGCGTGTGGGTACGGAACGGCGCCACGGAAGGGGCGAATGTCAGCTTGGTCCGTACCTAGGCGGCCACACCAGGGTTTGGCCGGTTCTGCCACGAGGCCGCAATGTTGCCGCAGGAAACGCAATGTTGTCGTAGCAGAATGATCTCCGATATGGCGCAAAGCGGTCTATCGGCGACAGGGGTCCCGCCCGGCCGATGAGGGTGGCGCACCGGCCCGGGTCACGCCGGATCGTGGACCGCGTCAGCGGGGGTGATCCGCAGGCTCAGCGCCGCCTGGCCGGTGCGCCGTCCCGGCAGCTCGATCCGGGTGCCGTGCGGGGTGGCCGTCCAGGGCGGCCTGCCCGCCCCCTCCGTCCCGAGCAGGGAGATGTCCGCCCCCTTGTCGAGGCGTACGTCGATCTCGACGGCGTCATTGCGGGGCGTGCCGAGCACGATCGCGTGGACGGCTTCCGCGGTCCGGGTGAAGCGGATCGGCATTCCCTCCGACGTCAGCCCGGCGGACCGGTGCCAGGGGCGGGTCCCGCGGATCGCCGCGTGGTTGGCGTCCAGCCACCTGCCGAGTGCGAGGAGGCGCTGTTCCTGCGCGGCCGGGATCTCGCCCGCCCCGGTGGGACCGACGTTGATCAGCAGGTTGCCGCCGGAGGCGACGATGTCGATGAAGAGATGAATCAACTCCGTGGCGCCGAGGTAACTGTCGTCGTCCTCCAGCCGGTTGTAACCGAAGGAGGTGCCGATGCCCCGGCAGGCCTCCCACTTGCGGTCGGCGGGCCCGTTCGTTCGGGCGTACTCGAGGGTGACGAAGTCGGCGCGCAGGGCCCCGGCCTCCTGGCGCGCCGTGTCGAACCGGTCGTTGACGACGCCGTCCGGGACCAGTTCCTCGTACGTGCGGAACAGGGCGTCCGCGTCGGGGTTGGGCAGGAACCCGTAGTCGTTCCACAGGACGCTGGGCCGGTAGCGGGTGATCAGTTCCCGCCAGTGGGCGTCGGTGTAGGCGGCGTACTCCTTGCCCTGGGGCATGGCCGCGACGAGGCTCTCGCCGTCCGTGATCGGGATGCCGCCGAACGTCCAGTCCATGCCCTCGCAGTAGTACGTGCCGAAGCGGATCCCGCGCTCCCGGACCGCGTCGGCCAGCTCGCCGACGACGTCGCGCGGCGCCTGCCAGCGCTTCTTGCGCGGATTGGGGTGTGCGCTCGGCCACAGCAGGAAGCCGTCCTCGGTCTTGGTGGTGAGGACGACGTATCCGGCTCCCGCCCGCTCGAACAGCTCGGCCCACGGCCGCGGGTCCCAGCGACGGATCGAGGCCGTGCGGAACCGCTCGACGAAGTCGTCGTAGGGCCGCTCGCCGTAGTGCTCCTTGTGGAAGCGGGCGGTCTCGCTGCCCGGCACGGCCATCGTGTTCTGGTACATCTCCGCGTAGGGCAGCGTCCGCCAGACCTGCTCCTGCTGCCACTTGGGCGGCTCGGCGCCGCCTTGGCCGGGGCGCGCGTCGCCGAGCAGGTGCACGGGGGCGAAGGCGGGGATGGCGGCGGCGTTCCAGTGGATGAAGACGCCCAGCTTGACCTCGTCGAACCAGGACGGGACGGGCCCGGCGCCGGGGGCGCCCTTCTCGCGCGGTCCGGCCGTCGTCGCGGGATCCGGTGCGACTCCGTGTGCCTGCGCCTCCTGGGCCGTGCCGAGTACCGCGGACCCGACGGCGCCCGCGGTCGCCGCGCCGAGGAGTCTGCGACGACTGAGCCCCGTCCCACCGTGTCCGTTCGTGGCTGAAACCATGACCGATCCCCTCGCTCGACGCGGACCGCGCGGCGGTGCGCGGCAGCGATAGGGACGCTGCCACCCCCGGACGAGTTGACCGAACGGACACGCCTGTCGCGCCCCGGCCGGCGGATGGCCGGGTTGCCGCCACCGGGCGGCTCCCGCGGAGCGGGGCAGCCCGCCGCCGACCCCGGTGACCCGCCGCACTATGTTGGTCGGATGCAGCCACAACAGGGCCCCACCGCCTCTCCTCGACCAGCCGCCGCGCCCACGCGTGAGCGCAGCCGTACGACAGCCGCGGCCGTGTGGCTGGTCGTGGGCCTCGTCGTCGGGGCCGGGGCGGTCGGGGCGGCGTGGGCGCTGAACGGTGACGGCACGACGGGGGAGGGGTCGACCGCGGCCGGCGACGCGCGTGCCGCCTGCCAGGCGCTCGACGGGTTCGACGAGGCGCGGTACACGGCGAAGGGGTCGGCCGGCGACATCGCCGTGAACCGGTACGCGGCGGCCGGGGCGTTCGCCGCGTCGGCCGCGGCGGGCGACGCGCGGTACAAGCCGCTCGCCCAGGCGATACGCCGCTCGCAGGACCGCCACGCCCGGGTCTTCGAGTTCGACGCCGCGGCGAAGAAGGACCTGGACGAGGCCCGCGGGATCTGCCGGGATCTGTAGCGCTGGGGGGTCCTCACGCCCGAGGGGCGGTCTCCACGAGACCGCCCCTGGCCGTTGTCCTGTCCCGCTGGACCACTACGCCGCCGCCGAAACCTCCGCGGCCGCCACGACCTTCGGGCCCGTCGCGGCCGGGTAGTCGGTGTAGCCCTCCACGCCGCCTCCGTACAGGTGCTCCGTGGGCGGCCCGGCGAGCGGCGTGCCGTCGGCCAGCCGGGCGGGCAGGTCCGGGTTCGTGATGAACAGACGGCCGAGGGCGACCACGTCCGCGTGTCCGTCCCGCACCAGCCGTGCCCCCGCCTCCGGGCTGCTCGGCGCCGGGCCGTTCGTGTTGGCGACGAGCGTGCCCGACCAGCGCGTCCGCAGGTCCGCGATGGCGTCGTACGCCCCGTTCTCGAGGACGTGGAGGTAGGCCAGGCCCAGCGGGTCGAGCGCGTCGACCAGGGCGCGGTACGTGGTGCGCGCGTCGGCCTCGGCGAGCTGGTTCTCGGCGTTGTCCGGCGAGACGCGCAGCCCCACGCGGTCCGCGCCGACCTCCGACACGACCGCCTCGACCACCTCCACGGCGAACCGCAGGCGGCCCGTGAGGGAGCCGCCGTACTCGTCGGTGCGCAGGTTGGTGTTCTCCGCGATGAACTGCTGGATGAGGTAGCCGTTCGCCCCGTGGATCTCCACCCCGTCGAAGCCCGCCTCGATGGCACGGCGAGCGGCGGCCGCGAAGTCCCGCACCGTCCGGGCCACTTCGGCGGTGGTGAGTGCGCGCGGCGTGACGTGGTCGAGCAGCCCGTCCCGCGTGAAGATCTGCTTGCCCTCGATGGCGACGGCCGACGGGGCCACCGGCAGCTCGCCGTCCGGCAGCGACACCGGGTGCGTCATCCGGCCCACGTGCCACAGCTGCGCGAAGACCGTGCCGCCCTCGGCGTGCACCGCTTCCGTCACCTCGCGCCACCCGCGCACCTGCGCGTCGGTCACCAGGCCCGGGATGCCGGGGCCGCCCTTGGCGAGCGCGTTGACGTACACCCCCTCCGTGATCAGCAGCCCGGCTCCGGCGCGCTGCCGGTAGTACGTGGCCGTGTGCGGGCCCGGCACCCCCGTGGCGTCGTCGGCGCGGCCCCGTGTCATGGGGGCCATCGCCACCCGGTTCGCCAGCTGGAGCCGTCCTGCCCGATAGGGCTCCAGCAACTCCCGCATCTCCACGCCCTCTTCTTCCGGCATTCCCGTGTTCCCCACCCGTCCCGTCACGGCGTCGGCACTCATGCGGCGCCGCGGTCCAGTGCGATGACCTCGACCTCGATCTGCCAGTCCGGCTGCGCCAGCGAGACGACCTCGACGAGGGTGTCGGCGGGGTAGGGCTCGGCGAGGAACTCGCCGCGCAGCGTGATCACGTGCGGCAGGTTCGCCGCCATGTCCCGCACGAAGATCCCGACCTTCACCACGTCCGCGAAGGTCAGCCCGGCCGCCTCAAGGACCCGGGCGACGTTGCGGAACGCCTGCCGCCCCTGCTCCAGGAACCCGCCCTCGACGGTCGTGCCGTCCTCCTCGAAGCCCGCCTGGCCCGACACGTACACGAAGCCACCGGCCCGCACGGCCTGCGATATCCGGTACGGCGCGTACCAGTCCGGCGTGGTGGCGATCTTCTCGACGGACCGCTCGGCGACGGTGTTCTCGTTGCTGGACATGTGTCTCCCCTGACTCGGCGGGGTCCGGAGGACCGGTCCCGCACGACTGCGTTACGAAACGTTCCGTAACGCCTCGGAAGCTAGAGCAGTCCCGGACGCCTTGTCAAAACGAAACGTAACGTCACGCCAGAGGTAGGGTGATCGCATGACCCCCGACCCGAACAGCGAGCGCCGCAGCGAGCGCGCCCGCCGAGCGATTCTCGACGCGGCATTCGACCTGGTGAGCCGCAAGGGCTTCGCGAAGGTGACCATCGAGGCCATCGCCGCCCAGGCCGGCGTGGGGAAGCCCACGATCTACCGCTGGTGGCGCTCCAAGGGTGCGGTGGTGCTGGAGGCGATGAACGAAGTGATCGGCGACGACGTCGGCTTCCCGGACACCGGCGACATCGCCGCCGACCTCACGACCCAGATCACTGCGGTGACCGATCTGATCACCGGCAGGATCGGCGAGGTCTACAAGGGGGTCCTCAGCGAGGCCCAGAACGACCCCACGCTGATGAAGGCGTTCCGCGAAGCGGTCCTCGATCCCAGCATCGCGGAGTGCCGGGCCCGCCTGGACTCCGCCGTCGCCGCCGGGCAACTCCGCTCGGACGTGCCCACCGACGTGATGGTCGATCTCTTCTACGCGCCGATCCACTACCGGTACTTCCTGGGCTTCGGCGTCGACGAGGTCAGGCGCAGCGCCGAGCTCGTCCCGGACGTCCTGCTCGGGCTGCGCCCCCGGCCGGACGCGGGGTGAACGCCGAGCGGCCGCCCGGCGGCAGCGGCGTCACCCAGGGCCTCGCCAGGGATTCGGCGATGAGCCGCCAGATCTCCGCGGCCGGCAGCTCGTCGGTGCAGGTCGCGGCGTCGGTGACGCGCTCGGCCTCCAGGAGCGCCGTTACCAGGGGGATCAGGGCCTGGACCCTTACGTGGGCGGGGAGTTGTCCGTCCTTCGCCAGTTCGTGGGCCCGCGTCGCGGTGTCGACCGCCTGGGCGATGTCGCCCATGTTCCTTACGCAGCGGGAGAGTTCCGCGAGGGCCCTGGCCTGAAGCTCGGGCAGTCCGGTCGCCGTGCCGAGGGCGACGAGTTCGTCGAGGCACGGCCGCTGTTCGGCATACTTCTGGCGCCGCTTGCGCCACTCGGAGACCTGCCAGAGCGCCTGCCGGCGCACCAGCGGGTCCTCGCCCTCCGAGCCCTTCAGGGCCTCGCTGAGCGTTTCGCCCGCCTCGTCCTGCCCGAGGCCCGTGGCCGGCGTCAGGCTTCGCGCGAGCGAGGTGCCGTGGACTGCGTGAGCTCGGCCGGGCTGATGCCCAACTGCGCGGCCAGGTGCGCGGCCACCCGCTCGGTGGGCTGGCGTGCGCCGGACTCCAGGCGGGACAGATGGCCCGCGGACATGCCCTCGCCGGCCAGCGCGGCGAGCGTCAGGCCGCGCTCGGTGGACTACTCCTTCGAGGCCGCCGTGCGTGACGTCGAAGCCGTCCTCGCGGCCAGGGGCGTGGACCGGGCGCTGGTGGTGGGCTGGTCCTACGGAGCGTTCGTCGGGGCGCACTGGGCCGCCCGGAATCCGGAGCGGGCCGTGGGCGCGGTCCTGGTCGACGGCGCGCAGCCGTACGACTGGCTGGACGAGGCCATGGAGGAGCGGATCCGCAAGCAGTTCCGCCGGATGAGCTGGTTCATGCCGCTGCTGCGTCCCACGGGCCTGACCCCGCGGATGAACGCCGCACAGACGGCGGAGAGCAACATCGAGCTCGGCAGACTCGCCCGGGTGCGCGAACTGGCCCCCGTCCTCGACGGGATCACCGTCCCGACGCGGTACGTGGTCGCCTCGGGGACCTCCCTGGGGAGCCGCGGTGACGAGCAGGAGCGGATCCGCGCGGGCCTCGCCGCGGTGGCCGCCCGCAACCCGCACATCGAGATCAGCGCGAAGGTCCCCAGCAACCACGGCGCGATCCTCAAGGAGGACTTCGCCGCGGTCGCCGCTGCCGTGCGCGAGGCCGTCGGGCCCGGAGCGGCGTGAGCGTGCGGAGCGGGAGGCGGGCGGTCGCCTCACCGGCCCGCACCGGGCCGACTCGACCACCGCGTAGAGGGGGCAGCGTGAAGGCCCGCGCCATTTATCACGGCGACATGCCCGTCGGCACGCCGCCCTTGTCCCGGAGCGGGACGAGCGGTGGCATCCGGACATGCGGCCGACGGGTCAGTGGCGAGCTCGCCCTGCGCCTTCAGGGCGACAAAGAGTTGAATCAGTACGAACGGACTACTCGTTCCGGCCCAGCCGGAACGCTCGGAGGGGCGGGATGTCCCCACCGTCGTCACAGCGGGTCGCCGGGAGTTCGCGGCGTCGGTCAGGCAGACCTCATCAGATCGACCGGCGCCGCGCGTTGCCCGGTCACCCGAAGTCACCGAACCAGCGGCCTCTCGGGTGGCCGAAAAATCAACCCGAATTCCGGTCCCTGATCCACCGGCCATCACGACGACCGGTCGCATGACCATGGCTCGATAGCATCCTTGACCACGGTGAAACGTGACAGCGAGTCTATTCGAGGGCCAAAGGCTCAGAAACGTACTCCAGTTTCATGTTCCACTCGCGTATGGAGGTTCCATGGACATCGAGATGAACACCGAGATGGACGCCGACCTCGGCGAACTTGAGGTACTCGAAATGGACGAACTGCAGGTCAGCGGTTCTTCCACGGCCTACAACTACATCGCCAAGAACGCGGACCGTTCCTCGGACATCACGGCGGGCTGACCGGCCCTGCCGAGTCGCTCCATGAGGAGCTCACAAGATCTCCCGCGCGCTCCGGCGTCCCGCGTGCTGCCGGCCCGCCGGACCTTGTGAGCTCCTTCGGCCCTGCCCCCGGCCCCGGATTCCGCGGCGTCGACCGATACCGACTTCCAGCACCTCGCGCACCCGGTCGGCTCCACCGTCCGGATCAGGACGGATGGCATGGATCTCTTGCTGCTCTTTCCGCCGCTCACGGAGGCGACGCTCTTTCCGTATCTGAGTCTTCCCTATCTCGCCGGTCACGTCCGCCGGTCCGGCTACAGCGCCCACCAGGTCGACCTGGGCATCGAATTGGTCCATCGACTTCTGGACGGCCCGGCGCTCACGCGGCAGGCCCAGGCCCTGGACGAGGCGCGGGACCTGCCCACCTGGTACCGCGCGGCGGTGGCCGACGCCTCCCTGCACCATCTCGACGAGATGCGCGACTTCGTCCTGACGAAGACCCCGGCGCCCCGCCTCGGTCCCGTGCGCGCGGTGCGACTGGCCCGGCACGCCACCCAACTGACGCTGCGCGAATCGGCGTTGTCGCAGGTGTGGGACGGCTTCGACGAACTCGACCAGGGCGTCCTTCGGCTGTCGGCGGCACAGGTCGAAAGCCTCGACTTCGCGACCCGGAGTCTCCACGGTCTGCTGACGGAGGCCCTCGACGAGTCCGCGCCGCGCGCGGTCGGCATATCCATCGCCTTCTTCAGCCAGTTGGCGCCGGCGCTGTTGATCGCGCGGTGGATCCGGCTGCGCCACCCGGGCACGCCCATCTGCCTCGGCGGACAGCAGGTCATGCTGCGCCACGACGACCTGGCCGCGATGGCCTCGGTGCGCGGAGCGGTGGACGCGCTCTGCGTCACGGCGGGCGAAGAGCCCTTGGAGCGCTGGCTGGCCCATCTCGCCGGAAAGGCGCCGTGCTCCGACGTGCCGGGGATGCGATGGCTGACCCCCGAAGGCGCGACAGGCCCCGGCCGTCCGCCCACGCTCCACTTCAAGGACACGGGCGCGCCCGACTACGACGGCTTGAAGGTGCACTCCTATCTCAACGACACCGTCGTCCTGTCCATGGTGTCCTGCGTGGGCTGCTACTGGGGACGCTGCGTCTTCTGTTCCTACGGCAACCGGTCCCTCGGACGAGGGGCCTACCAGCAGGGCTCCCCGAGGCAACTCGCGGACACGGTGCGGCGGATCGTGGAGAGCACCGGAATCGACTTCGTCACCGTCGTCGACGAGAACACCAACCTGCGACTGCTTGCCCGGACCATGCGACTGGTGCGCGAGAGCGGTCTTCGGGTCCGTTTCAACACGCGCAACCGGCTGGAGCCGATCCTGCTCGATCCGGCCTTCTGCCAGGAGCTGGCCGAACTCGGCTGCGAGGGAATGGCCGTCGGCTACGAGGGCGTCACCCAGCGACTGCTCGACAGACTGGACAAGGGTGTCCGGGCCGCGGACTTCCAGGCCATCCTCGACAACCTCGCCGCTGCGGACATCCGGGTCAACCTCTCGGTCATGGGCGGCCTGCTGGACGAGACCGAAGAGGAGTCCGAGCAGTCACTCCGCTTCCTCGAACGCAACCGCGAGAAGTTCGCCATCGACGCGTTCGAACTCATGGTGGTCGAGCCGGAGACCCGCCTCGTGGCCGACCCGCGGTCCTTCGGCGTGGTCCTCGACAGCTCCGACGCGTTCGCCGACAACCGCGAACTAAACTACTTGGGCGGCAGGGTGGGCAGGCGGCACACCACCGTCGGCGCACCCGATCGCCCCGACATGCTGCGGCGGCTGAAGCACGGCATGCGCCGCGTCTCCGCGGCCGCCGCCGGACCCGCCGACACCGCGGCGCGGCCCTCGGTGCAGCAGGGTGCGCTGCGCCCGCATCCGTGGATCCGGTGCGCTCCGGCACGGCTGGCCCGCAACGGCCCCGGCGGCGGGTCCTTCCTGTTGGCCGATCCGGTACAGGAGCAGGTGTACTCACTGCCGAAGAACCATGTGACCCGAAGCGCCGCGTCCGGTGGGCCCTTGATCGCGACCAGTGCGCGGGGCCGGTCCCTGCTCGGCAAGCTCGCCGCCGCGGATGTCGGCGCCCTGTGCGCCGCACCGCCACCGGCACACCGTCCGTCACGCTGAAGGAGTCACACGGTGCACATCACCCTGGTCAATATGCCCTGGGCCTCGATTGACTTCCCTTCCCTGGCCCTGGGAATCCTCAAGCAACGCGTCGCGGACGCATTCCCGGACAGCCGCGTCGACGTCGTGAACGCCAATCTGGACTACCTCGACTGGATCACCGAGCGGGCAGGGCTCACGCGCGAGGAGTACAACTTCTGCTGGGACTCCTACTTCACCGGCTACAGCGAGTGGATCTTCTCCTCCGCCCTGTACGACGATCCGCACTGGCGCAACGAGGAGTTCGCGGACCTCGTGGCGGACGCGGTGCCGGGGGACATGCTCAACAAGGGGCGCCAGCTGCACGCGCTCGCCCCCGAGTACATCGCCTCGCTGGTCGGCCGCATTCTCGCCGACCGCCCCGACGTCGTCGGTCTGTCGACGACCTTCGCGCAGAACAGCGCCGTGCTCGCCGCGGCCAGGCTCATCAAGAAGCTCGCGCCCGAAGTGCGCGTGGTGCTGGGCGGCGGGAACTGTGACGGCCCCCAGGGCGCCGCGCTCCACCGCGGCTTCCCGTTCATCGACTACGTCAACCGCGGTGAGGGCGAGGTGGCGTTCACGCGGCTCCTCACCTGTCTCCGCGACGGGTCGAACCCCGCGGACATCCCGGGACTCTGCTGGCGCGACGCGGACGGCACGTCGCACGCCAACGCGATGAGCGCGGCCCCGCTGCCGGCGTCCGCCCTGGTCACCCCGGACTACACGGACTACTTCGAGCAGCACGCGGCCTCCCGGGCCGGGGCCATGGCCGAGCCGCATCTGGTGGTGGAGAGCTCACGCGGCTGCTGGTGGGGACAGAAGCATCACTGCACCTTCTGCGGACTCAACGGTTCGTTCATGGAATTCCGCAGCAAGAGCCCGGACCGTTTCGTCGACGAACTGCTCGCCATGACGGAGCGCTACCAGGTCCTCAACGTCGCCGTGGCCGACAACATCCTCGACATGACGTATCTGCGCTCGGTGGTGCCGAGGCTCGCGGAGGCCGAATGCGACCTGCGCATCAGTTATGAGATCAAGTCCAACATGCGCCGCGAACAGCTCGCCTCCCTCGTGGCCGCCGGCATCCACTACGTTCAGCCCGGCATCGAAAGCCTCAACGGGCGGGTCCTGAAGCTGATGGACAAAGGCGTGACGGGCTGTCAGAACGTCCGCATGATGCGGGACGCGGAGTCGGTGAGCCTCGGCGTCGTGTGGAACTACCTCTTCGGCTTTCCGGGCGAGACCGAAGAGGACTACGACACGGTGATCGACCAGTTCCCGGCCATCCACCATCTCGCTCCGCCGAACGGCGTCACCCGCATCGCCATCGAGCGCTTCAGCCCCTACTTCAACCGCCCGGAACTCGGATTCGGCGACCTGCGGCCCGCCGCCCACTACGCGGTGATCTACGACCTCCCGGAATCCGAACTGCGGGACATGGCCTACGTCTTCGACGCCGCGCACCAAGGCATCTCCGCCGTGCACGCGGAGCGCCTTGAGAAGGCCATCGAGACCTGGCGTCACGAGTTCCCCCAAGGGCGGCTGACCCAGTGCGACCTGACCGACTCCATCGTCCTCACCAACACCCGGCCCGGCTTCGCCTGGCGGACCCTGAGCATCGACGAACCCTGGGAAGTGGCCGCCTTCCGGCTGCTGGACCAGCCGTGCACGAGCGACGTACTGGTGAAGAAGCTCCGGGCGGGCCGTCACGACATCGCCGCCGAGGACGTGTCGGCCCTGCTCGACCGCTGGCGCACGCTGGGGCTGCTCTTCGAGGACGGCGGCCAGACCGTGCACGTCGTACCGCACGCCGCCAACCAGGACCTCATGCGCTGGGTGACCGGCGACGGCAGCCCCGCCCTGGTGCCCGCACTGCTCCGCGGCCCGGCGGACCGCATCCCGGAGATGAGCACGGCCACGGCGCTCCGGTGCTGGCGCGAACGCGACGAAGAGACGCGGGAAAGGAAGGGCATATACCTGGGGGAGACCCCGTACGAGGACGCCGCCGTGCGGACCGTCGCGGACCTGGTCGCGCGCGGCACCCGGCATGTCGCCCTCCCCGAGCCGGTGGTCCTCGGCCACGGCGACGCCGAAAGCGACCGCCGGGCGGTCCGTGGGCTGACCCACGTGAGGGAGGCGACCGGACACGGGCTCTCCGTCGACTGGGACCTGGACCTCGGCGCCGAGATCGGACGATGGCGGCTGTTCAGCCACCTGTATCCCCCGCGTTCGGTGGCAGGACCCGACGGCGACGCCGTCCTCGACCAGTGGCGCACCACGTTCCACATGAACAAGTGCGGCTACCGGCGTGGCCAGGGCTTCGTCGAAGTCACCGATCTGCGCCACGGCACACAACGGCGCGTCCTCATGCGCAAAGTGCACAAGGGGAAGCTGGCGGCACTCCTGGACGGTGCCCCGGTCGCGGATTTCCGGCAACAAGAAATAGAAGCGTTCGTCAAGTCCGGCCTCGTGCACCGGGTCGGCTCCCTGCTGTGGTGGTTGCCCTCCCGGATCTCCCGCTGGCCGGTGGTGGGGTGAGGGAAGAGAACAACGGCCGCGCACCGGAACTCTGTACGGCCGGAACTCCGCACGGAAAGGAACCGACGTCCATGCCCGACGGCGAAGCCGCCTCGCCGCTGCGTTCCCTCAACGCGGCCGAATGGGACCGCACGTACGTGTCCACGAACCCCGGATGGGACGAGGAGCCGCCACCGGTGCTCGGCGAACTCCTCGCCGAGCACGCGCCGCCCCCGGCCCGCGTCCTGGACGTCGGATGCGGCCTCGGCACCACCGCGCGCTGGCTCGCCGACCGCTCCTACACCGTGACGGCCTGCGACTTCTCGGCCCAGGCGATCAAAGAGGCCCGGCGCCGCACACCGGACGGTTCGACCGTGCGGTACGAGGTGCTCGACGTCACCGGACACGCGCCCCCGGACCCGTACCCGGTGGTCCTCGACCGCGGTGTCCTGCACACCTGCCCCACGCGGCGTGAGCGCCGGACGTTCGCCGCGGCGATGGCCCGCATGTGCCGGCCCGGCGGACTGTGGGTCCATGTCGGGGCCGCCGCGCTCAGCGAAGAGGACGCCCTGGACCAGACCAGCGGACCGTCCTGGACCACCGAGGAGACGTTTCTCGACGCGGTGGCCGCGTGGTTCACCGTGCTCGACCACCGGATCGCCGACTTCGGCCGACGGGCAGGTGTGACGGACTGGCCGGCCCGGTACGCCGTGCTCCGGAGACGAGAGGACCGAGCAGGCGACGTCACCGCTGGTCGCCCGCGCTGACCAGGCCGGTCTCGTAGGCGGTGACCACGGCCTGGACGCGGTCGCGGAGTTGGAGCTTGGCGAGGACACGGGTGACGTGGGTCTTGACGGTGGTCTCGGCGAGGTGGAGGCGGGCGGCGAGCTCGGCGTTGCTCAGGCCCTGCGCGAGGAGGCGCAGTACGTCGAGTTCGCGTGGGGTCAGGGTCGCCAGGTCGCGGTGGACGGTCGCGGCTTCCGGGTCGCGGCGGGCGTGGCGCTCGACGAGGCGGCGGGTGATGGCCGGGGCGAGCAGGGCGTCGCCGGTGCGGACCAGACGGACGGCGGCGGTGAGGTGTTCCGGGGTGACGTCCTTGAGGAGGAAGCCGCTGGCTCCTGCGGACAGGGCCCCGTACACGAGGTGGTCGAGGTCGAAGGTGGTCAGGATGATCACCCGGGGTTCGCCGGGAGCACCCGTGAGGATGCGGCGGGTGGCCTCCAGACCGTCGAGGTCCGGCATCCGGATGTCCATGAGGACGACGTCGGGGCGGGTGCGGCGGACGGCCTCGACGGCCTGGTTGCCGTCGGCGGCCTCGGCGACCACGTCGATGCCGTCGGCGGTGAGGATCATGCGGAAGCCGGTGCGGACCAGGGCCTGGTCGTCGGCGACGACGACGCGGAGCGGGGTGGTCATGAACTCTCCGTACGGTCCAGGGGGATGAGGGCTTCGACGCGGTAGCCGCCGTCGGGGCGCGGGCCGGTGTGCAGGGTGCCACCGTAGACGGAGAGGCGTTCGCGCAGGCCGATCAGGCCGTGGCCGTTCCCGGCCGACGCGGTGGGGTCGGGGGCGCCGCCGGTGTCGGTGATCTCGATCCGCAGGGTGTCGGGTGTGTGGTCGACGGTCACGGTCGCGGTGGCGCCCGAGGCGTGCTTGACGGTGTTGGTGAGCGCTTCCTGAACGATCCGGTAGGCGGTGAGGCCCATCCCGGACGGGACGGCGGCGGCGCGTCCGCTGGTGGTGAGGGTGACGTCGAGCCCGGTGTCCCGTACGCCCCCGACCAGTTGGGGGATGCGGTCCAGGCCGGGCTGCGGCGCGAGGTCCGCGGTGGTGGCCGGGTCGGGGCCTTCGGCGTTCATGGTCAGCAGGCCCATGGCGTGCCGCAGTTCGGCCATGGCGGCCCGGCCGCCGGCCTCGACGGCGAGCAGCGCCTCGCGGGCCTGGTCGGGGGAGACGTCCATGACCTTGCGGGCGGCACCGGCCTGGATGGTCATCATGCTGACGTTGTGGGTGACCACGTCGTGGAGTTCCGCGGCGATGCGGGCGCGTTCGCGTTCGGCCGCGCGGCGCAGCTCGGCGGCCCGTTCGCGTTCGAGGGCGGTGAGCCGGTCGCGGCTGGTGTCGGCGCGCAGCCGCCAGGAGCGCAGCCCGTTGGCCGCGAACACCAGCGGGATGAGGACCCACAGCGCCACGTACTTGTCCGGGATGACGGGCAGTTCGGTGTTCCCCGTGTTGCTGAACACCGTGATGGCCACCGCCAGGCTCGTCAGGGTGGCGGCCCGGTAGGGGCTGTACGCGGCGGCGCTGTACGCGGCGATGATCCCCTGGTAGATGGCGAGCCGGGACGGCGCGTCCTGGGCGAAGAGGCCGGCGGTGGCGGTCACCGTCCAGAGCACGGCCAGGGGGTAGCGGCGGCGCAGTACGAGCGCGGCGGATGTGACGAGCGCGATGGCGACCCAGCCGAGCCAGCGAGGGGAGCCGGTGGGAGCGACCACCCGGCCCACGCCGTCGACGACCTCGACGACGCGGGTGCCGCCCGAGGCCTCCGCCGCGTACACGGCCATGGTCACGGCGACACCGGTCGCGAGCACGGCGTCGAAGAGCAGGCTCTGACGGCCGGGGCGGGGGAGCGGGCCCGTGGGACGCCTGAGCGTCGCCGACAGACGCCGCCACAGATCCGACGGGCCGGTGGGCACCCCCGACGGACCGGCCAGGCGCTCCAACTGGCCGGACAGCAGGACTCGTAGGCGTGAGCGGCTCGACACCGGTATGTGCGTCACCCGGCCCATTGTCATCGAAGGGGAATCGGCCTCGCGTCCTCCCCTCCGCTCACCCGACGTACGCCCCTCGACTACTTCTCAGGGATGACACGGCGCGCCATGGCCCTGGAGCAGTACGGGAATGGGTTCCGGCGGCCGAGGTGCCCGGGGCGGGGGCGCGCCTAGCGTCGGGCAGGCCGGTCGCGGAGGTTCTGGGCCAAGGCCTGGGGCCTCGCCAGCGAGAGCACCCGCGCCGGAGCCGATCGACTTCAGGGAGTACGTACATGACGACGCCGTTGATCGAGGTGCGCGGTGTGAGCCGCCGATACGACGAGGGGCCCCCGGCGCTGCACGACGCGTCGCTGACCGTGGCGGCGGGTGAGAGCGTCGCGCTCCTCGGTGCGTCGGGAAGCGGCAAGTCCACGCTCCTGAACCTGCTCGCGGGCCTCGACCGGCCGGACGGCGGCACGGTCACGGTGGACGGAACGCGGGTGGACCGGCTCGGCGAGGCCGCCGCGGCGCGCTACCGGCGTGCCAAGGTCGGGATGGTCTTCCAGTTCTTCCACCTCCTCGACGATCTGACGGTCCTCGACAACGTGCTGCTCCCGGCGCAGTTGGCCGGTGCGCTGCCGCGCGCCGAGGCCCGGCGGCGCGCCGCCGGACTCCTGGAGCGGCTCGGGATCGACCGGCACTCCCACGCCTACCCGGGCCGGCTCTCCGGCGGCGAGCGGCAGCGCGTCGCGGTGGCCCGCGCCCTGATGAACCGGCCGCCCCTGCTGCTCGCCGACGAACCGACGGGGGCACTGGACAGCGCGTCGGGTGAGGACGTGGGCCGGCTGCTCACCGAGCTCAACAAGGACGGTCAGACGGTGGTCCTGGTGACGCACGACCTCGCGCTGGCACAGGCGTGTGCCACCCGGACCGTACGGATCACGGACGGCCGGACCGCCGAGCGGAGCCGGCCGGAGCCGGTCCGATGAGGACGCGTCCGAAGCCCGCGCAGCAGGCGGGCACGGAGAAGCAGGGAGGCACGGAGAGGCAGGCGGGTACGGAGAGGCAGGCAGGCACGGAGAATCGGGCAGGCACGCGGCGGAACTCGCGTCCGGGCGGCGCGCTCGGCCGTGTGGTGAGGTCGGGCGCGGGCCGTCGTCGTGCGCAGACGCTGGTGATCGCGCTGGCCACCATGATGGCGGTGGCCGCGGCCATCCTGGGCGGATCCCTCCTGGTGGCCTCAGGAGCCCCCTTCACCGATGCGTTCGCCCGGCAGCACGGCGCCCATCTGTCCGCACAGTTCGACGCGGACGTCACCACGAGGACGTCGCTCGCGCGGACCACGCATGCCGCCGGTGTCGAGGCGTCGTCCGGCCCGTTCCGTACGGTGTCCGCCACCCCGAGGACCGACGAGGGCCAGGAGCTGTCGCCGCTGGCGGTCGTCGGCCGGGGCGACCCCGACGGGAAGGTCGACGAACTCACCCTGACCGCGGGACGCTGGGCCGAGCGGCCCGGTGAGATCGTGCTGGCCTCGGACGGCGGTCTCTTCCCCGAGCTCGGCCGGAAGCTCACCTTCGCCGGTCCGCCCGGCAGCCCGGCCTTCGAGGTCGTCGGCGCGGCCCGGTCGGCGACCCGCACCGCCGACGCCTGGGTGCTGCCCGCCCAGGTGACCGCGCTGACGGCCCAGGACGCGAAGGCCGGCTTCCAGATGCTGTACCGCTTCACCGCCGCGGACACCGCCGCGCAGGTGGCCGCGGGCCGCGACGCGGTGGCCGCGCGGCTGCCCGACGGCGCGGTGACCGGTGCACAGTCCTGGCTGACCGTACGGAAGAACGCCGAGCGTGACATCGCGCTGTTCGTGCCGTTCCTCGTCGCGTTCGGGGTGCTCGGCCTGGTGATGTCGGTGCTGATCGTCGGTCATGTGGTGACCGGCGCGGTCGGGGTCGGCCGGCGGCGCATCGGCATCCTCAAGGCGGTCGGCTTCACTCCCGGGCAGGTCGTGCGGGCCTACGTCGGGCAGGCGCTGATCCCGGCGGCGATCGGCACCGTACTCGGCGTCGTGGCCGGTCACTTGCTGGTGGTTCCGGTCCTGTCGGAGGCCGCCGAGGCGTACGGCACGACTCCCACGGGCATCGCGCCTCGGGTGGACGTGACGGTGATCGCCGGGACGCTCGCCACGGTCACCGCGACCGCGTGGGCCGGTGCCTGGCGGGCCGGGCGGCTGCGCACCGTCGACGCCCTGGCCCTTGGGCGCGGACCCGCCTCGGCGCGCGGTCGGTGGGCGGCTCGCCTCGCCGCGCGGGCCCGCCTGCCCAGGCCGGTCGGCCTGGGGCTTGCCCGGCCCTTCGCCCGGCCCGCCCGCGCGGCCGCGATGGCGGCCGCCGTCGTGTTCGGCACGGCCGCTGTCACCTTCGCGGTCGGTCTGGGGGCGTCGCTCGGCGAGGTGACCAAGGCCCGCGCACACGATGTCGCGGACGTGACCATCGACCCGCACGCCCCGCCCGCCGGTCTCCCCGCGGGGCCCGATCCCGAGGCGGAGGCCGCGGCCCGCGCGGCGGCGGACGCCCTCGCGAAGGCCGACCCGGCGGCCCTCGGCACGGCGATCGAGAAACAGGCGGGCACCCGAGCGCACTACGGTCGGTCGACCGGCCAGGTGACCCTCACCGGAGTCAGCGGCTCCACCGACGTCATCGCCTTCGACGGCGACGCCTCCTGGGGCGGCTACGCGGTGGTCACCGGCCGCTGGATCGGGGCGCCCGGCGAGGCCGTGGTGCCGACCGCGTTCCTGACCACCACCGGCGCCGACGTCGGGGACGCCGTGACCCTCGATCACCAGGGGCGGCAGGTCACCGTCCGCATCGTCGGCACCGTCCTGGACACCCGCAACGACGGCATGGAGGTCTTCACCGACCTCGCCACGTTCACCGCGGCCGGCATCGAACTGACGCCCACCAGCCACTCCATCGCCCTGCGGCCCGGCACCGACCGGGCCGGCTACCTCGACGCGCTGAACGCCGCTCTCCAACCGCTGCACCTCACCGCCGATGTGCCGCGTCCCGGGAACGGCGGCGACCAGGTCGTCGCCCTCAACTCCCTGACCGCGCTGCTCACCGTGCTGCTCGTCGCCGTCGCCGCCCTGGGCGTCCTCAACGGAGTGCTGCTCGACACGCGCGAACGCGCCCGCGAAACGGGCATCCACAAGGCCCTCGGCATGACCCCACGCCAGGCGGTCGTCGCGATCGTCACCTCGGTCGTGCTCGTCGGTCTTGCAGGCGGCGCCCTGGGAGTGCCGCTCGGCATGGCCCTGCACCACGTGATCGTGCCGGCCATGGGCGACAGCGCGGGGATCGGCCTGCCCGCCTCGGTCATGAACGTCTACACCCCGGCCGGTCTTTCGCTGTTCGTCCTCGGCGGCCTGCTCATCGCCGTCCTCGGCGCGCTCCTGCCCGCCGCCAGGACGGCACGGACACGGACGGCCACGGCTCTGCGTACGGAGTAAGGGGACAGGGGTGGGCCCGGACGATGGAATGCGCCGGGCGTCCCGTCTATCTCAGGGTGCAGGAAGGGGTCCTTCTGCGGGGCGATGCGGTCTCCGCTCCGGTCGGGAAGGCTGCTGCGCAGGACCAGTGAGAAGAGGAAGGGCCGCATGGAAGCGACCAAGACGCCCGACTGGAACGTCGTGGGAATCCTGGGGGCCGCGCGCGGCGCGCGGTCGGGCGCCGGGGGTCCCCTCGGCAGCGAGCACCTGCTGGCCGGCATCACCACGGCCAAGGGGGCGGCCCGCGAGGCACTCGCGGCGGAGGGGGCGACCAAGGTCGCACTGCTGGCGGTGCTGCGGGACCGGATGGACCGGGACGACGCGTGGAGCACCGACGACGGCGCAGGGGCGACCGTCACCGAGAAGGATGTCCTGGGAGAGGAAGGCGAAGAGCGCACCCGCTACACCGGCGCCGCGGCACGGGCGTTGAACACCGCGATGGAACAGGCGCGGCGAGAAGACACCGGAAAGTTCGGCGCCGAGCATCTGCTGCGGGGACTGCTGGCGGAGGACAACCGCGCTGTGGAGGTGCTGGGTACGTGCGGCATCTCGCCGCAGGCCGTACTCGCCCGCCTCGACGGCGGCACCGGAAGCCAGGACGACAGCCTCGACCCCCTGCTGCACGCCACCCGTGACGTCCTCCTCGGCCCCAGCCACTACCGCCGGGCGCCCTTCTGGATGCGGTGGCTGCTCAAGCTCAGCGGCGTCAACTGGGCGGCCAGGCCCGCCTGGTGGGTGAGGATGGAGACCTACGAGCAGGCGCGCCGCCTCGGCAGCGACGCGGTGGGCACCGAGCACGTGCTGCTCGCGGTCCTGGCCACCCACGAGGTCGCGCTCCGGTATCCGCACCTGGCGCAGGAGAGCGCCCCCGGCCTCGGCTCCCGGTACGCGGGCGGCGAGCGCCTGGCCCGCCTGGGCCTCGACTACGCCTCGGTCCACGGCGCCCTGACCACCGGTGACCGTCTACACCTCACGTCCGACGCCCGTCCCGTCGAGCAGTACGTCGACGGGACGAAGGGCCAAAACCCGCCGGGTACGCGGGAGTCCGGCTCGGACTCCCGCACCGACGGTGAACCGTCAGCCGATCCGGGCACCGGCCCCCTGGTCGAGGCTCTCCTGGCGGAGGAGACACGCGCCCGCCAAGTGGTCGAAGCGCTGACCGCCTCCCGGAGTCATTGACCGCGTCGCGGCGTCAGCCTGCCGCCTGCCTGATCAGCGCCGCGACTTCGGCGGGTTTGGACACGTAGACGGCGTGGCTGGCGTCGGTCTCGACGACGGTCGCACCGGCCCGTCCGGCCATGATGCGCTGGGCGGGCGGCGGGATCATGCGGTCGCCGGTGGTGACCATGTAGTGGCTCGGCCTGTTCTGCCAGGCGGGCCGACTCACCGCTCCCTCCAACGCCCCAATGCCCCAGGGGACTTGGGAGTCGGCGAGGAACCGGGCCTGTTCGGGCGGCAGGTCGGCGGCGAAGGACGCGGCGAACTTGTCCCGGTCGAGGTGGAGGAGTCCGCCCTGGGGAGGCAGGATGGGCGGGACGGGGGCGCCCGGCGGCGGGTCGGCGAGCAGTGATTTCACGGACTCGCCCTTGTCGGGCACGAACGCGGCGATGTAGACGAGGGCCGTCACGTTGTCGTGCAGTCCCGCCTCGGTGACGACGGCGCCTCCATACGAATGCCCGACCAGCACCGTGGGCCCGTCGAGCGTGTCCAGGACCAGGTGGGTGGCGGCGACATCGCCGTCGAGGGAGAGCGTGGGGTTCTGCACGATCCGCACCTCGTATCCGTCGGCACGCAGCAGGTCGTACACCCCCTTCCACCCCGACCCGTCGACGAACCCGCCGTGGACGAGGACGACGTTGCGTGCGGTGGGACGCTCCTGGGATGTATTGCTCACCGTGCACCAACTCCCTTGAGTGGAGCGGCAGTCGTCTTCGGTCGGCTGCCGGGTGGGCTGACACCTACAGGATGCGGCAAGGTGCCCGGAGTTCGCTGCCGGGTGGGCGATGTGGGTCAGGGCGAAGGGTGGTCGGGGCGGCTCCGGGAAGGGCTTCGACGGCGCGGCATCCCGCGTACGGCAGCGGCTACGCCAGATCCAGCAACTGCTCGTAGAAGCCGCCGAATCCGCGGCGCTCGTCGACGAAGTGCAGTTCCAGGATCCAGTGGCAGGCCCGGCCCGCGCGGTCGGTGCGGCGCAGAGGGTTGTCGTTGTCCGGGGTGATGTAGGACTCGGACTTCGCCCCGTCGTTGGTCTCGTGCGGGAACTCTCCCACGAGGTGGCCGGCATGCCAGATGCCGATCCGCCAGCCCGCCTCGGCGGCGAGCCGCTCGACCTCGGCGTGCAACTGCTTGCCCGTGATGTGCGGATCGGCGGCGAACGCCGCCCGTCCCGCGTCGAAGACGCGCGGCAGATCCGCGAGGAGTCGGTGCTTGTCCGGGTCGTCCCCGAAGACGTACGTGCGGCCGAAGTCCGCCTCGTACTCCTCGAAGATCGGGCCGAAGTCGGCGAAGGCGATGTCGTCCTCGCCGATGATCCGGTCCGGCGGGTTGTCCCGGTAAGGGACCAGCGTGTTGGGGCCGGATCGGATGATCCGCTTGTGCCAGTGCTTGGTCGTGCCGAACATCTCGTTCGCCAGGTCCCGGATGCGGTCGCTCACCTCCCGCTCTCCACAGCCGGGTGCGACCAGGCCGCGCGCCTCCACCTCGGCGAAGAGCGCGATCGCCTTCTCCTGCGCCGCCACCAGACCCGCGATCCGCCGGGCCTCCTCCGCCTCTGCCCCCGCCGAACGGTTGGTCACGCCGAGCCCCTCTCCCCTTGACAGCCGACGACGCGCACAAGGGTGACCCTTGCGGCATGTGCAAGGGTAACGGCGTGGTCGATGCGCATCTGACGGCCAACAGGCCGTCTTTGCCTGGCATTCATCGACTCCCTCCCGACCGTTGGAGGTTCTGGCGGCTCCCACTACTCGGTGATACCGTATAGTGGTACTCGGTACTACGCAGTACCGATCGTGCCGAGGAGGACTCGCGATGGACGACCTGACGGAGATGCTGAAGGGCACGCTCGAAGGGTGCGTGCTCGAAATCATCGGCAGCGAGGAGACCTACGGGTACGCCATCACCCGTCGGCTGAACGAACTCGGCTTCGCCGACGTCGTCGAGGGGACGGTGTACACCATCCTGCTGCGGCTGGAGCGGAACGGACTCGTCCAGGTGACGAAGCGACCGTCCGGGGTCGGCCCGCCGCGCAAGTTCTACGCGCTCAACGACGCCGGACGCGAGGAACTCGCGAAGTTCTGGACGAAATGGCAGTACGTCTCATCACGCATCGACAGCCTCAAGGAGGGCGGGAGATGAACTTCTGGGAGACCATCACGGGCAGTGATCTCACCCGGGAATGGAAGGCGTTCGAGGTCCGGGCCGCGGCCCTGCCGGACGAATACCGGGCGGCGTGGGAACAGATCAAGGGCCATCTCTTTCCCCACGGGGATTTCACCGGCCGCAACCTGATGCCGATCCTCGACGCCGCCCTTGCGCTGCTCGAAGAGACGGCGGCGGACGGACAGAGCGTCCACGAGGTGCTCGGCGACGACATCCAGGGCTTCTGCGCGGCGCTGGCCGGCGGGGAAGGGGCCCGGACGTATCGCGACCGGTGGCGCGAGCAGTTGAACAGGAACGTCGCCAGGAAATTGAGCCGGCTGGGAGGCTGACGTGGGCATCCAGGACATCATCGAGGGCAAGAAGCAGTGGCGGGCCCACATGGCTCGGGTCAAGGCGCTCCCGCCGGACTACCAGATCGTCTACAAGGAGATGCAGAAGTACCTGTTCAAGGTCGGACCGATCGACCTGCCCGACGGGCCCCTGCTCCCCGGGATCGTCGATTTCTTCGAGGAGGGCGCCGCCGCGGGCAAGGGGGTCCTGGAACTCATCGGTACGGACGTCGCCGCGTTCTGCGACGACCTGGTCAAGGACTCGCGCACCTACGCGGACGTCTACCAGGAATCCCTCGGCGGGGAATCCGGCGCCGCCGAGAAGTAACGCCCGTCGCCGCCGGCGCGGTCCATTGAGGTGGTCGAGCCGAACAGGGCATCTGCCCCAGCCCTGTCGGCTCCCGCACTCTCTGTGTCTTCATTCTCCAGTTTCCAGCCTTCAGCCTTCAGTCTTCGGAAGGAAGTCGTCATGCCCTTATCTGTCATGCCCATGCCCAAAAGCGGTGAGCGTCGCCCGGCGCCGACCGCGGTCTCCGCCGTCGGGCTGCGCAAGTCGTACGGCGAGAAGCTCGTCCTCGACGGCATCGATCTGCGCATCCCGGCCGGGTCCGTGTTCGCGCTGCTCGGCCCGAACGGCGCCGGCAAGACCACCGCGGTCAAGATCCTCTCCACGCTCGTCACCGCCGACGCCGGTGAGTTGCACGTCGGCGGCCACGACGTCGCCGCCGACCCGCAGGCGGTACGGGCCGCGATCGGCGTCACCGGGCAGTTCTCCGCCGTCGACGGTTTGATCACCGGCGAGGAGAACATGTTCCTGATGGCCGACCTGCACCACCTGTCCAAGCGGGAAGGGCGGCGGGTCACCGCCGAGCTCCTGGAGCGGTTCGACCTCACGGACGCCGCGCACAAGCCCGCCTCCACCTACTCCGGCGGCATGAAGCGCCGCCTCGACCTCGCGATGACACTGGTCGGCGACCCGCGGATCATCTTCCTCGACGAGCCCACGACAGGCCTCGACCCGCGCTCCCGCCACAACATGTGGGGCATCATCCGCGGCCTCGTATCCGACGGCGTGACCGTCTTCCTCACCACCCAGTACCTGGAGGAGGCCGACGAACTCGCCGACCGGATCGCGGTGTTGAACGACGGCAGGATCGCCGCCGAGGGCACCGCCGAGGAACTCAAGCGCCTCGTCCCCGGCGGACACGTCCGGCTCCGCTTCACCGACCCGGCCGCCTACCAGTCCGCGGCTGACGCCCTGCGCGAGGTCGCCCGGGACGACGAGGCGCTCTCGCTGTCCGTCCCCAGTGACGGCAGCCAGCGCGAACTGCGTTCCCTCCTCGACCGGCTCGACTCCGTCGGCGTGGAGGCGGACGAGCTGACCGTCCACACCCCCGACCTCGACGACGTGTTCTTCGCCCTGACCGGTCCCGCCGGCCTCCCCGACCAGCCCGAGGAGAACGCCCGATGAGCTCCCTCGCCCTCGCTGTACGCGACTCGAACACGATGCTGCGCCGCAACCTGCTGCACGCGTGGCGCTACCCGTCGGCGACCCTGAACCTGCTGCTCACGCCGATCATGATGCTGCTGCTCTTCGTCTACATCTTCGGTGACGTGATGAGCGCGGGCATCGGCGGCGGCGACGCCGACCGCTCCGACTACATCGCGTACATCGTCCCCGGCCTGCTCCTGATGACCATCGGCAGCACCGTGATCGGGGCCGCGGTGTACACCTCCATGGACATGTCCGAGGGGCTCATCGCCCGCTTCCGCACCATGGCGGTCTACCGTCCTTCGGTACTGATCGGGCACGTCGTCGGCAGCGTGCTGCAGTGCGTCATGAGCGTGGTCCTCGTCGGCGCCGTCGGCGCGGCCATCGGATTCCGCTCCACGGACGCGACCGTCCTGGAGTGGCTGGCGGCATTCGGGCTCATCGTGCTCTTCGCCCTGGCGCTGACCTGGATCGCGGTCGGCATGGGCCTGGCCAGTCCGAACCCCGAGGCGGCCAGCAACATGGCGATGCCGCTGATCCTGCTCCCGCTCATCTCCAGCGCCTTCATCCCGGCCGACACCATGCCCGGCTGGTTCCGGCCGATCGCCGAGTACCAGCCCTTCACCCCCGCGATCGAGACCCTCCGCGGCCTGCTCCTCGGCACCGGGATCGGCCACAACGGCTGGATCGCGATCGCCTGGTGCGTCGGTCTGGCCGCGCTCGGCTACCGCTGGTCGACGGCGCAGTTCAACCGCGACCCGAAGTAGGGGCGACGACTACTCCGTCTCCTCGTAGTCCTCGTGGCCCTCGTAGTCCTCGGTGATGAGCGCGAGGTGGAGGGCCGCGGTGCTGTCGCCGTCCTTGAGGGCATCGCGGTGCAGGGCCATCGCCTCGGCATGACGGCCGCTGTCGAGAAGGGCGTGGGAGAGGAACATCCTGGCCTGGAGGTCACCGGCTTTCCAGAGGAGCCGGTAGAGCCGCTCGGCCTCGTCGAGGCGGGCGTCGGCCTCCAGGAGCCGAGCGAGTTGCAGGGCCGGCGTCGTACTGCCCTGGGCAAGTGTCGTCAGAAGGATGGACGTGTGCGTCTGGTGGGAAATGCCGGCGTGCCGTTCGAAGGCCGCGAGACACCCGGACGCATGGTCCTCGTCGGCCATGAGCGACGTCACCAGATCGCGGATCTCGGTCAGACTGCCGTCGATGTCGTCCGCGTCGCTCTGGCCCCTGGTCTCGCCGGGGAGGAGCCAGGCCTCATGGGGGCGTCCCGTCTTCATCAGCAACTGGGCCAGTTGACGACCGGCCCGCACACTGCCCAAGTGGTAGGCGCCGCGGTAGATCGCCTCCGCGCCGGTCATTCTTGAGGCTTCTTCGAGCAGGACGCCGATGGCGGTGGCGATGTCCGGTGCGTCGTCGAAGCAGGCCCGGCGCGCGAGCGACTCGACCTCGTCGAACCTGCCCTCCTGCGCGGCGAGGTGGGCCAGGTCCAGGGCCGCTTCCACATGGCCGTCGTCCAGAGCCTCCCGGTGGAGAGGCTCGACTTCCTCGGACCGGTCGGTGTCCTGGAGAAGGTGGGCCAGATGAAGGGAGGCCTGCGTATCGCCGACCGACCGGAGGTGACGGTAGAGCTCCTCGGCCTCTCCTTGGTGTCCGTCGGCCTCCAGAAGCCGGGCGAACTGCAGGGCCGGCGACGTGTCGCCCGCCGCCGTTGTCGCCAGAAGCCGCTCGCGATGCGCCTCGGGAGTGATGCCCGACAGGAGCACGAACTCCGAGACGAGCCCGGTGCCGGTGCCCTCCCTGTGCAGGAACGCGGACAACCAGGCGAGGAGGTGACGTCGGTTGTTCTCGATTGTCCGAGACAAATCCGATGCTGTCTTGACATCACCGTGGAAGGCGGCCCGCGCGACCTGTTCGGCGGCCTCCTCCAGGACCGCCTCGCCGCGGTCGAGCAGGTTGCGCATGCTGCGCAAGGTGGCGTCCGCGTCGACCATGAAGCCGCCGGGCCCGGCCGTCGGTCCGCTCACGGCCAACGCGGTGGAGAGAACGGCTTCCTGCGTGGTGCCGGACTCGGAAGGATCGGGGGCCGGCTGTTGCAACTCGTTGATCGTGTCGCTCATCTGACGGATCAGCCGCAGCGCGCGGTCCGCGACCTGCCGGGCGATCCTGCTGTCCTGCTGCGCGCGGGGGAGGAGGGTCTGGGCCTGGCTCTCATGCCTCTTCGCCGCGACCAGCCGACTCTGCGCGGCCCTCAGCTGTTCAGCGGTGCCCGACGTCAGGAGGTTGCCGAGTTGGTCGCATTCCCTCTGCCATGCGTCGACGGCCTGCTGGGACCGGTCGACCATGACCATCAGCAGCATGATGACCGCCTGGGCCTGCCGGCGGACGTTCTGCGAGTCGTGGAAGGCTTGGCGGAGCCGGTCGAGTTGTTCCTGCTTCTCGATCAGTTTCCGCTGCGTCACCACGAGTTCGCGCAGGCCGCTCTCCGTCCCTGCAGGGCCCGGGTGTTGCGCGATGTTCCAGTGATCGCGTGCCTCGATCAGTCGCTCGGCGCGCTGATCGCTCGGCGCCTCGCAGAGATCCACCACGGCCTCGGCGAACTCGAGGCCGAGCTCGGTCTCCAGGTCGATTCCCTTGAGGAGCGCGTACACCTTGGCCCGGCCGGGGATCTTGCCCGACGAGAAGTGGTCCGGCGTCAGCTTCGCGATCAGATCGACGACGGCCAGCTCCGCCTTGTCGATCCACTTGCGCAAGAGCAACGCCAAGTTGTTGATCTCTTGGGAGGCTCCCCGGACCTCCGCCCAGGGCCGGCCTGCCCGTCGCCGTTCGTCGTCTGCCGATCCGGTCACCGGCTCCCTCCCCGTTTGTGCTGAAACTACCGTGCGTTGGCGCGGGGTTGTACCGAACAACCTTCGAGCGAGATGCCCGGCCAGGCGGCCGAGGGAGACAGTTGGCAGGCCAACACGGTGACGGGTTGGTTCAGTTGGGCCCGCCGACTGGCGTCGCATGCACATCCGGCGGGCCCCGGCTTCCAAGGAGGGAAGCTCATGCCCAAGCGTAAGAGAGGAAAGCGGAAGTCGACCCCGGGCAGTGTGGGGAGCGCGGCCGTCGGCGGCGTCATCGCCGGTGCGGTCCGTGGGGTGATCGACTGGATCCTGAGGATCTGCACGGATCAGGCGTAGGGCCGGCAGGCGGATCATGGTGCCCGCCCACCTTCAGGTGGGCGGGCACACGTATGTGTGCCCGGGAAACGTGGATCAGGGCGCGACGGCGTTGAGCTGCACGTTTGTGGGGGCCGCGGTCATGAGGCACGCCGGGTATGGGGGAGAATCCCTCAGTTCACTCATGTACCAGGAGATTCATGTACAAGCGTCTGCCCCTGCTGACCGTCTGTCTTGCGCTCGCCGCTTTCGGCGTGTCGGCGTGCGGCTCCTCCGGTGACGGCGGAGAGAGCACCGCGGCGACACCGCCCAAGGCGTCCGCCTCGGCGGCCCCGTCGGTGCGCCCGTCGGAGACCCCTGCCGAAGCGCGCCGCCTGACAGGACTGTCGGCGAAGCTCTACCTCAGGACGATCCGGGAGCACTACCCGGACCTGGACGACATCAGCGATGACGAACTCGTCGCCCATGGTGACGCCCTCTGCGTGGCTCAGGGGCAGGCCCTCGTCGACCAGGCCAAGAAGACCAAGAAGGAACTCGCACTCACGGGCAAGCAGGCATCGCGGATCCTCGGCACCGCGCACGGCAGTTGCGGCAGGGAGACGCTCGGCTGAGGGCGACCGCTGGCATCGTCCGGGCTGGTCCACCACCGGTACCCGCGCCTACTCCTGGCTCCTCGTACCGGCTTCTCGCACCGGCTCCTCGCGCTGGTTCCTCGCGCTGGTTCCTCGTACGGGGTCGGCCTCCCGCCCGCCCTCATGCAACCGATCGTGGCGTCCGCGTCCCGCAAGAAGAGTGCGGCGGCGCGGAGCCCTCGGGGGAGGCCGCACGGCGGCGGGACGCGAGGAGCAAGGGGAGCACGGCCAGGAGCTCCACGCACGCTCCCACCCACAGAGCCGTCCGTGCCCCCGCGTACTGGCCCAGTACGCCCCCTGCCAGCGCGCCCACCGGCATGCAACCCCACACCACGAAGCGGACGCTCGCCGTCACCCGGCCGAGCAGCGGGCCCGGCGTCATCCGCTGCCGCAGCGCCACCGACTCGATCTTGAACGTCATGAACGCGGTCCAGCCGAGCCCCTGGAGCACGCAGGCCACGGCGTACCGCAAGTCCGCGTGGAAGAACGGCAGGGCCGCCAGCCACAGCACCCCGCTGACCAGCACCGACGCGCACATCGCACGCTTCTCGCCCAGGCGCGCCGCGATCCGGGTCGTGAGCAGGCTGCCCAGGAAGCCGCCCGCCGCCTCCGCCGTGAAGACCAGGCCGCACAGGAGCGGCGAGAGCCCCAGGTCACCCGCCAGCAGCACGAGCATCATCGACGTGCCCACCGTGCCGCAGAGGTTGGAGATCGCGGCGGTGAGGGTGAGGCCCCGCAGGAGCCGGTCGTGGAAGACGAAGCGCAGGCCCTCCGCGATCTCGTCGCGCAGCCGTGCCCCCGGCGGCCGTTCCTCGGGGCGGGGCTCGGACCGGCGTATCCGGGTCAGGAACAGCGCCGACACGAGGTAGCTGACGGCGTCCACGGCGAGTGCGACCGGCGCGGTGACCGCCGCGATCAGGGCGCCGGCCGCGCCGGGGCCCGCCGCGGCGGTGATCGTACGCGAGGACTCCAGGGCCACGTTCGCCCCGACGAGGCGGTCCTCGTCGACGAGGCGGGGGAGGTGGGACTGGTGCGCGACGTCGAAGAACACGGTGCAGACGGACAGGCCGAAGCCGACCGCGTACAACTGGCCGAGGGTGAGCGCGTCCAGGCAGGCGGCGATCGGGAGCGTCGCCAGCAGCGCGGCCCTGCCCAGGTCGCCCGCGATCAGCACCCTGCGCCGCCGCATCCGGTCCACCCAGGCCCCGGCCGGCAGGCCGACCAGCAGGAATCCCAGGTACTCGCACATCACCAGGAGGCCCGCCTCGAGCGGCGACGCATGGAGGGGGCCGATCGCCACGAGGGGGAGGGCGAGGACCGTGATGGCGGTGCCCGCCTGACTGACGGTGTCGGCCATCCAGAAGCGGCGGAAGTCGGGCAAGCGGAGGAGACGGAGCGGGGGCGGCGCCGAGGCGGATGCGGACGAGGACGAGGACACGGATGCGGGCACGGGCGAGGACACGGATGCGGGCACGGACGGGGACATGGATGCGGGCGCGGAAGCGGATTCGGATGCGGGATCATGCGCGGTCTTCATGGGGCCGTACACCATCACCCGCCGCTGGTCGCAGCCATTGTTTTAGGCTGGGCTAAAACGTCTCGGGGGAGGACTCGCATGGGGGAGATACGGTTCGGCGTCGATGATCTGGCGCAGCTCAGGTTCGCGATCTCGCCGCTCTGGGAGACGGTCGCCGCGCTGCGCGCCACGACCGACCCGGGGCGCTACGCCCTTCATCTGCCGTGGATCAAGGGGGCGTTGAGGGTGGGTTCGGAGCGTACGAACCTTCTTCCGTACGTGGCAGAGCTGGAGGCGCTCGTCCCCGCGCCGCGGTGTCCGCTCGCGGAGATCGAGGAGGAGGCGGGGGCGCCGGGGGCGGGCCTCGCGCGGGCGGAGGGCCTGCTCGACTGGTGGCGGGTCGGCGTGCTGCCGTACTGGCCCCGCATCCGGGCCGTCCTGGAGGCCGACCTCGCCCATCGCACCCGGCAGCTCGCCGAGGACGGGATCCAGGAGGTGCTCGCGGGTCTGCATCCGAGCCTGCGCTGGGGCGACGGGCGGCTGGTCTCGCCCCATCTGCCCGGCGGGGAGTTCGCGTTGGACGGGGGCGGGATCACGCTCGCGCCGAGCGCGTTCGCGGCGCGGTGCGTGCTGCTGCCGGGGCGGGACGGCGTACCGCCGTGCCTGGTCTATCCCTCGCGGGCCGTCGGCACCCTGTGGGAGTGCCGTGACGGGTCGGGCGACGGACTCGCGCGGCTCCTCGGGCGGAGCCGGGCGCGTCTGTTGAGCGGTACGAGTACGCCTTCGACGACCACCGGGCTCGCCCTGCTCACGGGGCTGACGCCCGGCGCGGTCTCCCAGCATCTGGCGGTGCTTCGTGGGGCGGGGTTGGTGATCGGGCACCGCTACCGTCGTGAGGTGTACTACCGGGCCAGTGACCTGGGGCTCGCGCTGATGGAGGGCGGGGGACGGAGCCTCTGACGGAGGGCGGAGGACAGCGCCTCCGCTCACCGCCCCGTACGGTCAGGTCAGGTCAGGTCGAGGAAGCTCCACCGGGCGTCCGGCTGGGCGCCGCTCAGCCACTTGCCGCAGTTCTGGAGCACGACGGGGCTCGACGTGATGTGCTGGGTGCCCGTCCCGAGGTCGCGCAGGAAGCGGTCGACCGGTCCGCGGCGGATCGCCGCCGAGCCCGCCCAGCGGTGCACGGTGCGGCCCACCTCGTACACGGTCGAGGTCGTGTGGTTCAGGACGAGGCGGATCAGGGTGTCCTGCTCGGTCGTGGGCAACTCGCCCTGGTCCAGGGTCTGTTCGATGTCCTGCCAGACGTCGTCCACCCAGGCGCGGGCGGCCCGGAACCGGGCCTCCGCCGTCGCGTACTCGGCGTGGAACTGCGAGGTGTCGACCGCGGCGCCCCGCGACCCGGTCCGCGCCGCGGCGACCCGCTTCAGCTCGTCCAGGAGCCGCCGGCCGACGCCGAGGGCCCAGCCCGTGTGCCCGATCGCCGACATGTTGACCAGGCCGAGGCGGTAGACGGCGCCGCCGTTGACCGGGGCGTCCGTGGTCGCGATGTAGGTGTACCCGTGCGGTACGTACACATCGGTGCAGTGGTAGTCGATGCTGTGTGTCGCGCGCAGCCCGAGCACGTCCCAGTTGCCGTCCAGGGTCACCTGCGACTTCGGCATCGCGAGGACCCGCAGCTCGCCGGTGCCCTCGACCTGGATCGCGCTGTGGACGTGGGTGGCGTGCGCCATCCCGGAGGCGAACTGCCACTGGCCGCTGACCCGGTAGCCGCCCTCCACGGGGACGGCCCGGCCGGGGCGCGTGCCGTGTCCGGAGAGCAGCGCGTACTTCCCGTTCGGCACGTCGGGGAACAGCTCGGCCGCCGCGCCCTCGGAGAGGTACGCCGCGGTGGTCCCGGTCATCATCTGCAGCGCGAACATGGTCCACCCGGCCGCGGCGTCGTGGTAGCTCGCCCGCTCCGCCGTCCGGATCAGCTGCCGTGGCGCGAACTCGTATCCGCCGAGGCTCAGCGGGAGCTCGGCCCGCACGATCCCCGTGTCCAGCAGTGCCCGCGCCGTCTCCTCCGGCAGCCTCCCCAACTCCTCGGCGGCATCGGCCCGTTCATCGAGCATCCCGCCGAGCGCGTCGATCCGCTCCAGCACCCCCGCCAGTTCCGCACTGACATGCAGCCGGCCCTTGTCCCCCATGGAATCCCTCTCCTCGTGGCCCGATTCCCGATCGTCTCACGCACCCACCCGGACCGGACCGCAGACCCCAACCAGCTTGGGCTGCCTGGCCGTTGCAGTCGATCCAAGCCGTAACGCCGGACCGAGCGGGGTGGAGCCCGTGACGCGCACGGGCTCCACCACCTGTCTCGGTCTACGCCCTGGCCCGCAGCATCAGCTGCGCGGGGGAGCGGTGCTCGACGGGTGGACGAGCCGTCGCCCGCGGCTTCGGCGTGGGGGCGAGTCGGCGGCGGCGTGGTTCACGCGGCTGCCAGCGCAGCAGGAGGACGGCCGCGAGAAGGGGGCCGCAGGTCAGGACTATGAACGTCATGACGCGGACGCCGTCCGCAGCCGGCCGAGCACGTCGGGCTGCCGGACCCGTGCCGCACGGAGGAGCCGCTGAACGGCTCGTGAGCGGCTGACGAGCCTGAGGCAGCGTCCCTGACGGGGCCACCAGCGCAGCGCGGCCAGGAGGCCGGAGTCGCAGAAGGTGACGTGCTCGGTGTCCAGGACGAGCCCGGTGTAGCCGTCGGCCGCCGCCGAGGCCAGCAGCGCGCGGAGAGGGGCGGCGCTTGCGTGGTCGATCTCTCCGGCGAGATGGAGGATCAGCGTCCTGCCGAGGGTGGTGCAGGAGCGGACGACTATGTCGCAGGGCGCGTTGTCCGCGCCCGAGTCGTGTGCGGCGGCGGAGGCCAGAGAGGCGGGCAGTATCGGGGTGGTCGTCGAAGTACTCACATCCCCATCAACGCCTCCCGGGCTGTCGCGGGACACGCGCCACACGGCACTATCACCCCATGTGAGCAGCAAGAACCCCTGACAGGGGGGATACATTCCATCCTGATGAGGCCCACCGGGTCGCTTTCTTGACGCGGCGGCGCCCCCACGGGACGCAGCGGCCCCGCCCCCGTCCGGAAACGGATCACCTGCCTCCAATCCGCCGTCTGGTCGGCTCCGGATTACCGGAGAGACAGCGTTCGCGACCGGGTGGGAGGAGAGCCGATGTCGATGGCGCAAGGGGGCATGCCGCGGGAGGCCGAGGAGGACACGGCCTCCGGGGGGCGGGGGCGGCGGCGCACCGCTGTGATCGGGAGCGGGGTGGCGGGCCTCACCGCCGCGCACGTGCTCGCCCGCGCGCATCACGTCACGTTGTACGAGGCCGACGAACGGCTCGGCGGGCATGCCCACACCCACGACCTGACCGCCTCGGACGGAGCGAGACATCGCGTCGACTCCGGTTTCATCGTGCACAACCGTCACACCTATCCGAACCTCCTGCGGCTGTTCGCCGAGCTGGGCGTCGCCACGCAGGAGTCGGAGATGAGCATGTCGGTGCGGTGCGAGGGATGCGGCCTGGAGTACGCCGGGGCACGTGGCCCCGCCGGACTGTTCGCCCGCCCCCGCAACGCCGTGCGCCCGGAGTATCTGCGCCTGCTCAAGCAGGTTCCCGCCTTCCACCGGGCCGCCCGGCGCTTGCTCGCGGAGGACGCCGGGCAGGACCTCACGCTGGGTGGGTTCCTGGACCGGGAGGGCTTCTCCGCCTACTTCCGTACGCACTTCATGACGCCGCTCGTGTCGGCCGTGTGGTCCTGCGACGCCGTGACCGCGCAGCGCTACCCGGCCGCGTACCTGTTCCGGTTCCTGGCGCACCACGGGATGCTCTCGGTCGGTGGATCGCCGACCTGGCGCACCGTCACCGGCGGCTCCCGCACCTATGTCGATCAGGTGGCCCGAAACCTGCACGCGGTCCGCCTCGCGGCTCCGGTCCGGGCCGTCCAGCGGCACCCGGACGGCGTCAGCCTGACCGAGGGCGACGGCACCACGCGGTCGTACGACTCGGTGGTCGTCGCCACCCACCCGGACCAGGCGCTGAAGCTGCTGACCGACGCCACACCGCTGGAGAAGGAGGTGCTCGGCGCGTTCCGGTACTCCCGCAACAGCACGCTGCTGCACACCGACACGAGTGTGCTGCCGCGCGCCCGCGGCGCCAGGGCCTCGTGGAACTATCTGATGCCGTCCTGCTCCGCCGGTGCCGACCGCGTGCGGGTCAGCTACGACATGAACCGTCTCCAGCGCCTGGACGCCCCCGACACCTACGTGGTCACGCTCGGGGGCGAGGGCCGTGTCGACCCGGCCCGGATCCTTGCCCGCATGGTCTACGAACACCCCGTCTACACGCCGGAGTCGGTGGCGGCCCAGCGGCGACTGCCCGAACTCGGCACGAACGTCGTGGCGTTCGCGGGTGCCTACCACGGCTGGGGATTCCACGAGGACGGCTGCCGTTCCGGCGTCGCGGCCGCCGCGGCACTCGGAGTGCACTGGTGAACGCCGCCCCCGCCCTCTACCGCGTCGCGATAGCCCACGTACGCACCGCGCCGTGGCGATACGCCCTGCGACACCGCACCTACATGTGGCTCATCGACCCCGATCACCCTCCCGAACTTCCCTTGCCGCTAAGGCCGCTGGCGCGGTTCGATCCGCGCGACCACTTCACCGGCGATCCGCCGTCCCTGCGCGCGGGCCTCGACGCCTTCCTCGCCGGCCACGGAGTGGACCTCAAGGGCGGCCCGGTCCTGATGCTCACCCATGCACGCGTCCTGGGACACGTGTTCAACCCGCTCACCCTCTACTGGTGCCACGACCCCGACGGCACCCCGCGCTGTGTCGTCGCCGAGGTCCACAACACCTACGGCGGACGCCACTGCTACCTGATGTGCCCCGACGACTTGGGACGGGCGGTGACCGACAAGGCGTTCTACGTCTCGCCGTTCTTCCCCGTCGACGGCCGCTACCGCATGCGTCTGCCCGCGCCCGGGGACCGGGTCGACCTCACCGTGCACCTGGAGCGCGACGGCGGCAGGCCCTTCACCGCGACCGTACGCGGCACCAGGCGCGAGGTCCGCGCACGAACCCTGCTGGGACTGGCCCTGCGGCATCCGTTGTCCACGCTCGCCGTGTCCGCGGCCATCCGGCTGCACGGCATCCGCCTCTACCTGCGGGGCCTGCCCGTCCAGCCCCGCCCCGTCCGTCCCTGCCCCACCCAGACCGCCCACAGGACCTCGGAGAAGGCCTCATGAGAACAGACGAGCCCAGCTCCGTCACCGCGCCCCCGGCAACCGCGCCCCACACCCCCGTGGACCCCGGCCGCTGGCCGGACGTCGCCACGCCCGAGGCCGCGTCCGGCCCCCGCACCGCGGTCGCCGCCGCCGTCGTCCGCCAGGCCCTGCGGCGCCTTCCGCTGCGCGCACGCTTCTCGGACGGGACCGTACTGGGCAAGGGCGGACCCGCCCTGGACATCCACCAGCCGCGCGCGTTCCACGGCCGTATCGGCAAGCACGGCCTGATCGGGTTCGGCGAGTCCTACATGGCAGGGGAATGGGACGCCCCCGACCTGGTGGCCGCCCTCACCGTCCTCGCCGCCCATGCCGCCGAACTGGTCCCCGAGCCCCTCCAACGGCTGCGCGGACTATGGGCGTTGCGCCAGCCGGCCGCCCGACGCAACACCCCGGGCGGCTCCCGGGCCAACATCAGCCACCACTACGACCTGTCCAACGACCTGTTCGCCCTCTTCCTCGACGAGACCCTCACCTACTCCTCGGGCCTCTTCCGGGGACTTCCCGCCGAGTGGGGCCTCCTCGCCGACGCCCAGCGCCGCAAGATCGACCGCCTGCTCGACCTCGCCGAGGTCGGGCCGGGCAGCCGGGTCCTGGAGATCGGCACCGGCTGGGGCGAACTGGCGATCCGCGCCGCCGCCCGCGGCGCCCACGTCACCTCGCTCACCCTCTCCCGCGAACAGCGCGACCTGGCCCGCGAGCGCATCGCGGCGGCCGGACTCGGCCACCTCGTCACGGTGGAACTGTGCGACTACCGCGAAGCACGCGGCACCTACGACGCCGTCGTGAGCGTCGAGATGATCGAGGCCGTCGGCGCCGAGTTCTGGCCCGTGTACTTCCGCACCCTGGAGGACCGGCTGGTCCCGGGCGGCCGCGCCGCGTTGCAGGCCATCACCATGCCCCACGACCGGATGCTGGCCAGCCGCTCCACGTACACATGGATCCAGAAGTACGTCTTCCCCGGCGGACTGCTGCCCTCCGTCGAGTCGGTCGCCGAGAACGTACGCGACCACACCCGGCTCACGATCACCCGCCGCGACGGATACGGCGCCCACTACGCCGAGACACTGCGCCTGTGGCGCGAGCGGTTCGACCGGCGCGCGGACGAGGTGGCCGCGCTGGGCTTCGACGAGACGTTCCGCCGTATGTGGACGTTCTACCTCGCCTACTCCGAAGCCGGGTTCCGCTCCGGGTACCTCGATGTCCAGCAATACCTGCTCACCAAGGAGGATCCCCGCTCATGACCCTCATCCGTCCCGCCCGGACCGGCGCCGCCCACCGGCTCGCCGCACTGGCCGAGACCGCGCTCGGCGGGCCCCTCCCGGTACGCCTGCGCACCTGGGACGGCACCGAGACCGGCCCGGCCGACGGCCCCGTGGTCGTTGTACGGTCCCGCCGCGCGCTGCGCCGACTGCTGTGGCAGCCCGGTGAGTTGGGCCTCGCCCAGGCCTACGTCACCGGCGAGATCGACGTCGACGGCGATCTCGCCGCGGGGCTGCGCGCCATGTGGTCGGCGGCCCGGGAACGCACGCTGCACGCCCCCGGCCTCACGTTCGCCGAACGGGCCCGGGCGGTCGGCACGGCGGCCCGGCTCGGAGCGGTGGGCCCGCCCCCTGCGCCACCCGCATCCCAGGCGCGGTTGCGGGGAGCGCTGCACACCAAGTCCCGCGACCGGGCGGCCATCAGCCACCACTACGACCTCTCCAACGACTTCTACCGGTTGCTCCTCGACGGGACGATGGCCTACTCGTGCGGCTACTGGGCGAGCGACGAACCTGAGTTCACCGCGGCCGACGCGCAGCACGCGAAGCTGGAACTGATCTGCCGCAAGCTCGGTCTGACGCCCGGAGCCGGACTGCTCGACATCGGCTGCGGCTGGGGATCCCTCACGCTGTACGCGGCCGAACGGTACAAGGCACACGTCACCGCGGTGACCCTGGCCCGTCAACAGGCGGCGTACGTGCGCGAGCAGGTGCGCGAGCGGGGCCTGACAGGCCTGGTCGACGTGGTCTGCCAGGACTACCGGGACATCAAGGGCGGCGGCTACGACGCGGTCGCGACCGTCGAGATGGGCGAGCACGTCGGTGACGCCGAGTACCCGGCGTTCGCGGGCGCGCTGTGCCGCATGGTCCGGCCGGCGGGCCGCGTCCTGGTCCAGCAGATGTCCCGCGGGGCGACGGCGCCGGGCGGTGGAGCCTTCATCGAGGCGTACATCGCGCCCGACATGCACATGCGCCCGCTGGGGGAGACCGTCGACCTGCTGGAGACGGCGGGTCTGGAGGTGAGGTCGGTGGAGTCGCTGCGCGAGCACTACGTCCGCACGGTCGCCGCCTGGCACCGCACGCTGGAGGAACGCTGGTCCGACGTCGTCGGGCTCGTCGGCGAGGAGACGGCCCGCGTCTGGCGGCTGTACCTGGTCGGCGGCGGGCTCGCCTTCGAGGAACGGCGCATGGGCGTCGACCAGATCCTCGCCGTCCGGCCGACGGCCGCCGGGCACAGCGGTGCGCCGACGATGCCGCAGGACTGGTACCTCGGGCTGGACCAGCTGTGAACGGCTTTCCCTGGGACCACTTCGCGGTCGGGCTCGCGTGGTCGGCCGCCGCCGCTCTCGGCGTCATGCTGATCACCTTCGCCGTGGCCGTGCGCAAGGGCATGCATCGTGTCGTCGACGTCGCCTGGGGGCTCGGCTTCACCGCGGTCGCCGGGGTGAGCTTCCTGGCATCGGCGGACACCGGCGACCCGGGACGGCGCCTCCTGGTGACCGTACTGACGGCCGTCTGGGGGCTGCGTCTGGCCGGACACATCGCCCGGCGCGGGCGTGGCCACGGCGAGGACCCGCGCTACGAGCGGATGCTGGCCAGGGCCCCCGGAAACCGGAACCTCTACGCCCTGCGCATGGTCTACCTGCTCCAGGGAGCCCTCGTCTGGCTGGTGTCGCTGCCGGTCCAGGCCGCGCAGTACGTGCCGGAGCCGATGACCGGCATCGCCTGGGCCGGTACCGCCCTGTGGGCCGTCGGCATGTTCTTCGAAGCGGTGGGGGACGCCCAGCTCGCCCGGTTCAAGGCGGACCCGGCGAGCAAGGGCCGCATCATGGACCGCGGACTGTGGCGCTTCACCCGCCACCCCAACTACTTCGGGGACTTCTGCGTGTGGTGGGGCCTGTTCCTGATCGCCTGCGACTCGCTCGCCGCGGCGGCCGTCGGCATCGTCTCTCCGCTGGTGATGAGTCTGCTGCTGACCAAGGGCAGCGGACAACGCCTGCTGGAGCGGCACATGGCGGAGCGTCCGGGCTACGCCGAGTACACCGCCCGTACCAGCGGCTTCTTCCCGCTGCCGCGCCGCCGTTGACCTCTGTGAGGGGCCTTGCCGAACGGCAGGGCCCCTCACAGACATCCGGCCTCGCGCCCGTTCAGGCGGGGAACCGCATCAGTGCGACCGGATCGGAGGTCGGATGGTCCGAACCACCGGAGGGCTCAAGGGTGATACCCATGCCCGACGCCCCGTCGACGGCACCGCTCAGGAGCACGGCCTGGTCGACGCGCCCGGCGTCCATGAGCCCTGCCGAGCGCATGGTGCCGTCGTCGTCGAACCACAGTTGGTAGACCTTTCCGCCCGGCGGACGCGCCATCCCGGAGACGACGAACACCGCCCGGTCCTTGCTCTTGGAGACCACGACGGTGCCGGTGGTGCCGTCGGCGAGTTTCGCCGAGCTGGTCCTGGCGTCCGGCGCCGCGAGCACGGCGGCGACCCCGTCGGCTCCCTGCTCCGCCCGCCGGGCCTCTTCCACTGCGTCCTCGGCGCGCTGGTGCTGCCATACCGCGGTACCGCCGAGCGCGGCGGCCGCCGCGAGACAGGCGGCGAGAGCCCACCGCGAGAGCAGACGTCGTCCGGAGGCCGCCGTGCGTCTCGACCGGGCGGGGCTCGGCTCGCCGGGGGGCTCCTGACGAACCGTCGTGATCCGGCGCAGCACCTGCTCGCGCAGCGCCGCGGGTGGCGTGACGGAGACGGCCAGGCCCAATCGGGCCGCCACCGCGGTCAGCTCGGCGGCCTCCTGGGCGCACGCCTCGCAGTCCGCGAGATGCCGCTCGAACGCGCCCCGCTCCTCGTCGGACAGCGCGTGGAGGGCATAGGCACCCGTCAGGGTGTGCAGCTCGGCCGTGCTCACGCGGTCACCCCCAGGCAGTCACGCAGCCGGATGAGACCGTCCCGCAGCCGGGTCTTGACCGTGCCCAGCGGCAAGGCCAGGGCTTCGGCCACCTGACGGTAGGTCAGTCCGCGGTAGTACGCGAGGGTGACGGCCTGGTGCTGGATCTCGGTCAGCGTGCGCAGGCAGCGCCGCACCTGCTCGCGCTCGAGACGCGCTTCCACCTGCTCGGCCACCTGGTCGAAGTCGGGCGTGTGACCGAGGAGCGCGGCCTTGTGGTCGCGGGCCGCGGCGGACTCCACGGAGCGCACCCGGTCGATCGCGCGCCGGTGCGCGAGGGTGAGGATCCAGTTGATCGCCGTACCGCGGTCCGGACGATAGCGGGCGGCGGTGCGCCAGACCTCCACGAGGACCTCTTGGGCCACCTCCTCCGACTGCGCCGGGTCACGCAGGACGGCGCGTACGGTGCCGAGGACCGGGCCCATCACCATGTCGTACACGGAGGCGAACGCGTCCGGGTCGCCCAGGGCCACGCGGCCCACCAGCTCATCCAGACCTGGCTCGGCGGATGGGTTTCTGCCGATGTGTACGGCTTCTTTCACGAGGGCCTCCGTGGTCGGGACATGTCCAGACGTAATCCGGACCCCACGAGTCCGCGGATTGGTCCCGGCGACCAAGCCGTCCGGCATCCGGTGTCGAATGATCAGTGGTGAGCGGTCCACGGAGGCGCCGTGGCGGAGCGAGGAGGACGGATGACCGGGCACGAGCAGCGAGCCGTCGTGGCGGGCGCGGGGGCCGGCGGCGCGTTGACCCCGCGCCGGACCCCGCCCGGAGCGCGTGCCGCGGTGCTGTTCCTGCACGGCGGCCGTGCCGACAGCCGGTCGCCGTCGCGCCCCTGGCACCTCGCGGCGCTGAGGATGAGGCCTTTCGTACGGGCCGTCGCCGCCGCCCTCGGGCCGGACGACCCCGTCGCGCTGGCGGAGGTGCGGTACCGGGTGCGCGGCTGGAACGGGCCCGACGCCGACGCTCTGTGCGACGCCCGGCGGGCGCTCCATGACCTGGCCACCCTCGTCGGTGACGTGCCGGTGGTCCTCGTGGGCCACTCGATGGGCGGCCGTGCCGCCCTGGGCGCGGCGCGGGCACCGCAGGTCACGGGAGTCCTGGCGCTGGCGCCCTGGTGCCCGGACCACGAACCGGTCGAGCACCTGCGCGGCAAGGACGTCGTCGTGCTCCACGGCGACCGCGACCGGGTCACCGATCCGCGCGCGTCGGAGGCGTTCGTGCGGCGGGCCCTCGCCGCCGGCGCGCGAGCGGAGGCGTCCCTCGTGCCGGGCGGTGACCACGCGATGCTGCGTGACAGCGCCCGCTGGCACCGCACCGCCGCCTCCACCGTGATGGGGCTTCTGGGGCGGTGAGGCGGCCAGGACCCGTACCGGTGGATTAGGAGGCGGGCAGTTCCGGTGCGCGGCTGCCCGCGGTGAGCCCGGCCGTGGCGGCGGTCTTGAGGGCGGACTCCAGATCGAAGGGGCGGGTGCGGTCGGGGGCGGCGCAGCGGAGCACGGGCAGCAGGACGTCGACGGTGAGTGCGCCGGCCCTGGCCGCGTCGAGCAACGCGTCGGCGAAGCGCTCGGCCTCCTGGAGGTCGCCGACGCCGTAGTACGACTCGAAGAGGCGAGGGTCGCCGTCGCTGAACGGCGCGCCCACCAGCCCGCTGCCGTCGTCCTCGTCATCCGCGGGCAGGCAGTCCAGGGTGCCATCGGTGTCGTACCAGTGGAAGAACCCGATGGGTGCCTTGGCGGTCACGGTGCGGCGCAGCCCGCCGCCGTCGTTCTCCCAGGCGTCCCCGAGCCAGTCGGGGCCGTCCGACACCGCCTGTGGGATCTCGTCGTACACGTCGCCGGAGAGTTCGTGATCCTTGCCCATGACGACGGCCCGGCCACCGCCGAGCGGAACGAGCTGCCACCAATTGCTGCTGCCGTCATCGTGGTGGAGCCCGGACTCGTCGACCCAGTACCCCTGTTCGGCCCCGGCCGCGTGGATGACGGCCATGACAGAACCTTCCAGCCACAGCTCGGTCAGGTCGTGCATGGTGTGCCCCTGTTCTTTGTGCGTCTGTTCTTTGTGCGTCGTCTTTTGGTCGGTGGACTACCGGTGGATGAGACGCGGGCCTACGGGGAGTGGTTCGCGTGACGCGGCCTTCGTAGTTCCGCACCGTGGCGGCCTGGTGGGATGCGCCTGAGCGGTACGGGTCCTCTCTGGCGGCACAGCTTGACAGGTTCGGGAGCGCACATAATGCTAACGGTGTTAGCTTTTCTAACGTCGTTAGGAGTTCATGATGGGGAGGCGGGAAGAGGTACGTCGGCGGACGTTCGCCGAGATCCTGGAAACAGCGGGCCGGATGGCCGAGGCCGAGGGCTGGCAGGCGGTGACGATCCGGCGGATCGCCGCCGAGATCGGCTACAGCGCGCCCGTGATCTACCAGCACTTCCCGAGTAAAGAGGCCCTGCTGCACACATTGCTGGAGCGGCTCAACGGTGAGTTGGTGCAGCGGATGCGGGTCGCGGTGGCCGGCGGGACGGGGGCACGGGGTCCGCATCTGGCGGCGGTCGCCTACTTGGAGTTCGCGCGGTCGCGGCCCGGCCTCTACCAGCTCATGTCGGGCGCACTGGGCACGGACGTCGATGCCTCCTCCCGTCGTGCCGCCGCCGGCGACGTGATCGCCTTCACCAGGCAGCTCATCGATGCGTGGGCCGCCGAGACCGCAGCCGAACCCGCCAGTGTCGAGGACGCCTGCGAACTGCTGTGGGGCACGCTGCACGGCCTTGCGTCCATCGGGTCGATCGAGGACATCGGCTTCGACCGCGCCCTGCGCCTGGCCGACCAGGCGGTGACGGCGCTGCTCGCCTACTGGTCCGGCCCGCCTCCGGAGCCCGATGAACACCGCCCGCTTGCCGATCGTCCGAAAGTCAGGGGAGCGAAATGATCTACCACCACAACCGTTTCACCTTCAAGACGACTGTCACTGCCGAGCAGCGCGAGGAAGCCCTCGCCAGCCTGCGCAACCAGGGCGAGTCGATCGACGCGGTCGCACAGTACGTCGTCGGCAGAGACATCGGCGGCGAGTTCGAGTACGGCGCCGTCTTCGTCCTCAAGGACCTCGACGGGTACTGGGAGTATCTGATGGCGCCCTCACACGCCCACACCGACCGGATCGGTCTGCCGCTGCTGGAGTCCTTCGTCTCCTACGACACCACCGACAGCGACGCCCCCGACATCGCCCAGAAGATCGCCGACCTGCACGCGCGACGCTACGCCGGAGACCCGGCCCTCACCAAGCTGGTGGCCGACCTCCCGTCCTACACCGGCAGCAGCGCACCTGCCCCCACCAACAGCCCCCTCGGCGCTGGAGGCTGAAGGGCTGAGTCGATGGCCGCCGCGGTGAAGCACGTCATTTCTCGGCTGGGGCGGGGGCTCGGGGGAGACGTAGGCGGGCGGGCCGTGGCAGCCGGTCGGATCCTCAATCCCGATGCCCGTCGGCCGGTGCCTTCAGCAGCCGGTCCAACTCGTTTCCGGCCTCCTCATACCCCGCGTCGGAGATGCGTTGCAGCTCGCGCAGGTCGCCGGTGGCGGCCGCCCGTCGAGTGAGCAGGAACCCGGCGTGCAGGGATCCCTCGTCCAGCAGCTCGCTCAGCTCCCCGACCTCGTCGGCCGCGTCGGCCAGGTCGGCCAGCCGGTCCAAAGCGGTCTCGCTGCCCTCATCGGCCAGCTCGCGCAGGGTCTCCCGATCGACATTCATGTTCGCCATGACGTCATGCTGCAACCCTGCCCCAGGGGAAAGGTCAAGTGGAACGATGGCCGGGTGATCACCATCGGGCAGCTGGCCAGGTACGTCGGAGTGTCGATCAAGGCCATCCGCGTCTATCACGACAAGGGGCTGCTCCCCGAGCCCGACCGTGATGCGTCCGGCTACCGACGGTACGGCGCGAACGACGCCATCGACCTGATCAAGATCCGGACGCTCGCCGAAGCCGGCGTCCCCCTGGCCCGTGTCCGGGACCTGAGATCAGCGACCGATGAGGAGTTCCAGCGGGCGCTGCGAGAGATCGACGACGACCTCACCCGCCGCATTCGTGGCCTGCGGGCAACGCAAGGGCGTCTGCGCCAGCTCGCCGCCGGGTGTCTGGCGCCGCTGCCCACCGAGGTCGGTGCCCATCTGGAGCACCTGGCCCGCTGGGGCTTCACCCCTCGTTGGGTGGACCTGCAACGCGACCTGTGGATCCTCGTGTTCGCCACCCACCCGGACCGCGCGACCACCCTGTTTCACGACCAAGCCGAGACTCTCGCCGACCCGGCGCTACGGCAGCTCTTCCTCGACTACGACCATGCGCACGACCTCCACGCCGACGATCCCCGCATCGACGACCTCGCCCGCCGGATCACCGAGGCGACCCGGAAACGCTACGGATCCGACGACCCGCCCGAGCTGGATAAAGCCTCCGAGATCCCCGCCCTCATCCAGGGCACGGTCAACGCATCATCCCCCGCATGGCAGCGACTCGACACGCTCATTCGCGCACAACGAGACGCCTGACCCGGGGCCCGGCCCGGAACGGCAGAACCCGGAGGTCGAACGGCCCGGGAAGCGCGCTACGGGGTGAGCCAGCGACGGAGGAGTCTGCTGACGGTGGGCATGGACACGTAGGTCATGAGGACGTTGAAGACGACGGCGACGACCGCGCTGCTGAGGAGGAGGGGGAGCGAGGCCAGGCGCGGGACGAGGAAGAGGCTTCCCAGTACGGAGATCGGGTAGATCGCCAGGGTCGCGCTGATGGCCATCTTCCAGCGGGGCGGTGCCGGCCGCGTCGAGCCGGGTTCGGCGAACCAGGTCTCCATGCCCGTGAGGGTCCGCCGGGCGATCTCGGTGTGGTGGTGCCCGTCGCAGTCGGCGAACCACGAAGCGCGTTCGGGCGACTCCTGCCAGGCCCGGCATGCCTCCTGGTCCCGGAAGCGGTGGACCAGGAACCAGGGCGCGTCGCCGCCGGAGGAGCGGAAGAAGCCGTGGCCGAGATGGCCGGGGAAGGCGGCGGCGCTCTCCAGGATGCCCTTCGCCCACCGCTCGAAAGCGGCCTCGTAGCCGGGTTCCACCCGCCGGGCTATCAGAAGCGTCACCTCGCCCGAGTCGGCGGGGACGGTGGCGTGTTCAAGGCTGACCGCGGTCACACGAACTCCTCATGATCTCACCGCGCCCGGCCGTACTCTACGCGTTCGCACGCGGTGCCTTGAGGGGCGAAGACGGCCCGTGCGATCGGGCACCTTCCCCGTGGCGGTCTCACCCTCGGCCTCGGCATTCCGAAGCAGGCAGAGCGGTACGAGGTGCGGTCGGCCGCCGGGCGCACGTGCGAGGTCCCCGTGGCGGACGACCGTGGAATCGGCAGGCGAGGACAGTCGAATCGGCAGGGGACCGGCCGCGGAGGCGCGTCATGACGCGCGACTGCCCGTCCGGGCCGTTTGTGCGTCGCCGTGCCAACTCCTGTGCGCTGAGGGTCAATACGGTCACCCCAGTCGCTCGTAGCGTGCAGGAGTGCGGGGCCGCGAAGACGACCGCCGTCGAGAAGTAATCGCATCGGGGCGGATCGCCCGCGCGGCGCTGTTCGGTCAGGAGCTCAGCGCCCCAGCCGGGAGTCGAGCCAGGTGAGGACCTCGGGGGTGACGGGGTCCGTGATGTCCGCGAACTCCCCGTGCTTGGTCAGGAACTTGGCCACGTAGGGGCAGACAGGGATGATCCGCATTCCGGAGGCGCGGACGTCGGTGAGAGCCTGTTCGACGAGGATCGCGGCGAGTCCCTGGCCGGCGTAGGTGTCGTCGATCTCGGTGTGGAAGAAGCCCCGCTGGTCGTCGCGGTCGCGGTAGGCGGTGAGGCCGGCGCGGTCGTCGTCGACGAGGATCTCGTAACGGTGGCGGGCGTCGACGCGGCGGACGACGGGGGCAGCGGTGGTCTGCTCGCTCATGAGGGCGGCCTTCCGGTTCGGGTCAGCGGGGTGAGGGGTTCTTGCGGGGCGCGATGACGGCGTGGGGCAGGGCGGGGGCGGGCAGTCGCTCGCCGGGGTAGCCGTCGACGGTGCCGAAGCGGTCGGAGGCGCGCTCCCAGTCGTCCCGTGCCTCGACGATGTCCTGGTGGCTGCGGCCGATGAAGTTCCACCACATCACGATCTCCTCCTCGAAGGGCGGGCCGCCCAGGAGGACCGTCCGGGCCGGGCGGTCGGAGTCGTTCGTGAGGGTGAGGGCGGCGCGGCCGGGGGCGGCGTAGCCGAGTTCCGCGGGGCGCAGGCGGGTTCCGTCGAGGCGTACGTCGCCCTCGTCGGCGAGGAGTCCGTGCTCGAAGTCGGGGTCGATGTCAAGGGTGACGGTGGCATGGGCGTCGATCAGGACCTCGGCTCCGAGGAGCGGGGTGAAGGTGCGCACGGGGGAGGTGTCGCCTACGAGAGTGCCCAGGAAGACCCGCAGTTCCGCGCCGTCGACGCGGCGCGGCGCGGGCGCGTGGTGCTGGAACTCGCGTGGCGCGTGGCGGTGTTCGTCGGGAAGGGCCACCCACAACTGGACCCCGTGGAGCACGGTGGTGCCGGGGGTGGAGACCTCCGTGTGGCTGATGCCGTGACCCCCGGTCATGAGGTTGATCTCGCCGGGCCGCACGAAGGCGTGGGTGCCCAGGCTGTCGCGGTGCTCGATCTCCCCGCCGAACAGCCAGCTGACGGTCTGGAGCCCGGTGTGCGGGTGGGGCGCGACGTCCATGCCGCCGGAGTCGGCGACCCGGTCGAGGCCGTAGTGGTCGGCGAAGCACCAGGCCCCGATCAGCGTCCGGGCCCGTTGCGGCAGGGTGCGCCGTACGGTCATCGCCCGGGGGCCGCCCAGCGGGACGTCCCGGGCGGTGAGGACCTCGACATCTGCCTCGATCTCCGTGTGATCCATCTCCCGGCCTTCTCCCGACAAAAGTAGTTTCGATTTCAACGACCGTGAGTGATCATAGTTCCGAAGACAACCCGGGACAACAGGCTGAGGAGCACAGGCGATCGAGACCGCACAGGCCGCGGAAGCCCACCGGACCAAGGCCGGATCTACCTCGACAAGCAGAGCCCCGCCGCGTACCAGGCGCTGGTCAAGACCGCGGACGCCGTCCGTGCGACGGCCGCCGAGGCCGGCCTCGACCGGCTCCTGGTCGAGCTGGTCAACCTCCGTGTGTCCCAGCTCAATGGCTGCGCCTTCTGTCTCGACGTCCACACGCGGGCCGCCCTGCGCGCCGGGGAGACCACCCTGCGCCTCGGCGTGCTCGCCGCCTGGCGGGACACCGAGCCCTTCACCGCCCGCGAGCGTGCGTCCCTCGCCCTCGCGGAGGCCACCACCCATCCCGCCGACGCCCTCGCCCAGGAGCGGGCGTACGCGGAGGCGGGACAGGTGCTGAACGACGACGAGATCGCCGCCGTGGTCTGGACGGCGATCACGATCAACGCCTTCAACCGGGTCTCGATCCTCAGCAAGCACCCGGTACGGGAGACTCCCGCCCGCTGAACCCCTACGGCGCCGTCGCCCAGCCCACACCCGGGGCCGAGAGCCGCCACACCACCACCGCGCCCGCGACGAGCAGCGTCAGCGCGACACCCGGGATGAGCCAGAGCCCGACCTCCAGGAGGACGGCTCCGACGAGGGCGCCGAGGAACATCGCCAGTACGGACAGGACCCGCCGGCCGGGACGGGGCGCCGCCCCGCCGGCCGGGCCGGAGTCGGCGGCGAGCCCGGTTCGGGGGCAGCACTGGAATCGGCCTGGCCGGCGCTGTGCGGCTGGCGGCCGAGGGGGCGCACGTGCTCATCACCGGCCGTCGCAAGCCCGAACTCGACGCGGCCGTCGAAACGATCGGCTCGGCGACCGCCGGGATCGGCGACATCGCTGACCTGGCCGACCTGGACCGGCTCTACGAGGCGGTCCGTGGCCGTGGGCAAGGTCTGGATGTGCTGTTCGCGAACGCATCCGTCGCGGAGTTCGCCCCGTTGGAGCAGATCACGGAGGGTCACTTCGACACGCTCTTCGGGATCAACGTCCGGGGCACGCTGTTCACCGTCCAGAAGGCGCTGCCTCTACTCAATGATGGCGCCTCGGTGATCCTGAACGGCTCCACCAACGTGGGTCGGCGCCGAGGCGTTCGGCGTGTACGCGGCCTCCAGGGCCGCCATCCGGTCTTCTGCCCGGACCTGGGCCGATGAACTCAAGAGCCGCGGGATCCGGGTCAACGCCGTCACGCCCGGCCCGACCGGCACTCCTGGCCTGTCGGGACTCGCACCCGACCCGGAGCGGTCCGCCGTCCTGCGGCAGCACCTCGCGGCGCAAGTCCCGCTGGGCCGGCTCGCGCAGCCGGAGGAGATCGCCGCCGCCGTGGCCTTCCTCGCCTCCGGGCAGAGCAGTTTCATCACCGGTTCGAGCCTGTACGTCGACGGGGGCCTGAACCAGATCTGAGCTCGAAGGCATCTCGGCATGCCGATGGGCGATGCGAAGGTCCCGGTGTCGTAGCGGTCGAGAGCCGGACCGCTGGTTGGCGACCAGGGCGTGTTCCGCCGAACCGATCTCGGAAGCGGCTTGCAGAGCTGGTCCGTTCACGGACACAGTGAGACGCAAGGCGCTTCGCGAGATCGTCCGCGGCCCCAAGCCCTATGCGGCAGGGGGCATCCACCGGGCCGTGTGACGCATGTGACATGCACAAGCCCCCGCCGGATCCGATCCGGTAGGGGCTTCTGTGCGCAGTGGGCCCCGCTGACATGGGGCCTGTGCTGCACTCGTCCTCGGCCTCGTGGCGGGAGGGCGCGCGAAGGCCCGGTGGCGGGAGGTCGAGCTCCTCCTCGATGCCCTCGCCGTGGGCGGGCTGCGCCGGCTCGGCAGTCGGGCCGAGCCGGGAGGAGACAGGAGGCACCGGGACGAAACAGGCCTCTACCGCCCCATCATTGCCTCCTCGCTCGCTGCCCCCACCCGCCCCAACACGGCCAGATCACCAAAAAGCATTCAATGCCATGAAGCAGTGCGAAACGCTCACCGACGAGAACACCCCCCAACTGGCTCGAAAGCCAACCCTGGAACCAAACGCCGATCACCGGACCAGACGCTCAGTCAGGGCGAGTGGAACGCGACCTCCGGATCGGCCTTCGACGGGCCGTCCAGCAGGGGGCGGTGGCGGCCGAGGAGATTCCGGTCGAAGAAGGCCGTGACGTATCCGTTGGTTATCTGCCCCGAGCGTGTGCCGGACAGCGGGGCCGACGGGTCGGTCATTCCGAGCTGACCGCTGAGTACCGGCAGGTCGGTGAAGGTGAAGTGGCCCGAGCCCGCGACCGTGAACCAGCGCTTCCAGCCGTCGAGCCGACGCCATTCGCGGAGCCAGGTAGTGTCGTCGGCCCGGGGGTGGTGCTTCTTGTCGGTGCCGAGCATGAGGACGGGGCGACTGGTGCCGGCGGACGGGACCGGAGCGAAGAATGTGCCGTCCACGTTGGCGGCGGCGCGGATACGCGGGTCGGTGCCGATCGCCACGGCCGCCGCGTTTCCACCGAGCGAGTGACCGGCGGCACCGATCCGCCGGGGGTCGATGAGCGCCGCGTAGTCCGGGTGCCGCCCGTCATCGCGGCGGGAGGGGGCGGTCAGCTCGTCGACGACGAAGGAAAGATCCTCCGCTCGGTTCCGTGCGGCCGCGGCCAGCACCTTGTTCTCCCCGGTACCCGTGCTCGGCGATTCCCCGACCTTCTCGCACGCGACGCAGGTACGCATGCGCGCGGAACCCTTCTCGTCGGGGAACTCCGTTCCGTAGGACTCGTACGCGTGGTCGACGACGGCGACGATATGGCCTCGGGAGGCGAGCGACTCCGCGAGTCCGGTGAGGGTGGCCCGGTGCAGGGTGAAGCCAGGGGAGAGCGCGACGAGTGGGTGCCTGCCTGGGGCGGCACGGGCCAAGAGGCGCGCATTGGTGTGGACGGAGGTCAACTGCTCGGCGTCGAACCGCTGGTCCAGCTTCTGCCCCTTCAGGAGTAGTGCGGCTTCCTTGGTCGCCAGGTATGGCGCACGGGCGTCGTTGTCGTCGCGCCGGGCCGGGTAGAAGACGGACACCATCAGCTCCCGGGCCCCAGTGGAGGGCACCCATGGATCGCGGCGTGCCTCGTCCACGAGGTGGAGGGTGTCTCGCCCGATCCGGTGGGGACCGGAAGGGCGGGGGAGGGAGAGCCTGACTTCCGTCGGCGCCGGGGAGGCGGACCTGGCGGCCGCGGCACTGTCGGTGTCGGCGCATGCTGCGGTGGTGGGGGCCAGGAGCGACACGGCTAACAGGGCGACGGCGGTCCGGTGCCGCGTGAAGGCGGTGGCCTTGCGGTGAGTGCGCATGCTGATCATGCTGGGGAGCGTAGAAAGCAGGGAAGGCGCCCGGTACCGGCGAACGTGCGGGGTGGGCCCCTGCCGTTCGTCGGGGGTGAGTGGGGACTGGCTGGTCCTGGACGGCGCCGACCCGGCAGTGCCGACCGGAGCGACCCGGGGGCTTCGCCGCGTGAGTACCAGCGGCCGAATCACGGCGGCCGGTCCGCGCACCGGCCGGGCACCGCTTGAGGAGACCGTCACGTTCGTTGACGGCCACACGCCTTCCCGTCACTGTGGCGACGTACCTCCGGTGAACGGCATGTCATGAGTTCCCGGTCACGATCGGAACCGGCGGCGCCAGCCGCATCCCTGCCGGCTTCTGTGCCGGGTGCGTCATTGGCGCAGGGTGATGAAGGTGTCGTTCACGACGTATCCGTCCAGTCCGTGGAGCTCGCCGTATGCGATCAAGTCGCTGGTGCAGTTGATGAATCCGCGGCCGGAATAGTTGAGCGAGGTGTTGCAGAGGACGCTGAATCCGGTCAGTTCGCCGAAGGCGGTCAGAAGCTCGGCCATGTGCGGGTTCGCCGTCGGGTCGACGGTCTGGGTGCGAGCCGTTCCGTCGACGTGTGTCACCGCGCGCAGTTCTCCGGACGCGACCTGGCTGAAGTACAGCATGTAGGGGTCGGGGACTCCGCCACCGAACCAGCGGCCCACGTCCTGTTCCAGGCAGATCGGGGCGATGGGACGGTAGCCCTCGCGCTGTTTGATCTTGTTGAGCCTGTCTGTCGTCTCCTCGGTGAAGGGGGCGGCCAGGATCGACCGGTTCCCCAGCGCCCGGGGACCGATCTCCCAGCGGCCCCGTGCCCAGCCGATGATGTTCCCGTCGCGGAGGTAGCGGGCGACCTCGCCGTGGTCCAGGGAGCGGGTCTCGTAGCGCTGTGGGTCGATCGCCACGTCCTCGACGAACTCGCCGCCCGCGTAGACGTCCCAGTCCAGGTCGGCCGACCCGGTGTAGAAGTGCTGGGCGTCGATGGCCGTTCCGATCGCGGAACCGCTGTCGTTGGGGCACGGCGGGACGAAGACCCCAGGGAAGAGCCCGCACTCGCGCCAGCGGCGATTCCACTCGCAGTTGAGCCCGCAGCCTCCCGAGATGAGCAGGGGAAGGCCCTCCGTCAAATGCTCTCGGGCGTATGCGTGGAACCGGTCGAAGATCGCGTCCGACAGGCGGGCGGCGAGGCTCTTGTACGCGTCTGTTTCCACGCCGATGTTGTGGAAGGGGGAGTCGGTCATCCGGTCCTTGAGGCTGCCGGTGATGACGTTCCTCTGGCCGAGGATGAAGTCGATGACTTCCTGCTCCGCCTCGGTCGTCGCTCGGTCCTCCGCGAAGCCGGCCAGGGCCATCTGCTTGCCCGCGTCCTGGAAGCGGACGAACTCTTCGTGCGGGCTGTACTTGGGGTCGGCGAGCGCGAAGCCGTAGGAGTACTTGTTGCCCGGGTAGTTGAGCACCTCCTGGAGGTGCGTCACCTTCCCGCGCTCGTCGATGCGGTAGAACGAGCCGATGTTCCCCTCCCAGACCAGGCTGTAGAAGGGCTGGTCCCGACGGAAGGCCGACATCCCATAGGACGTCATGATGTGGGAGCGCTCGTGCGTGGAGGAGAAGACGCGCACGTTCTTCCCGAAAAACCGTCCTGCCTTGTCCGATATCGCGGAGTCGCCCACGCCGTAGTACCCGGCACGCGAGGGCTGGTCGGTGGCCTGGGTCCCCTTGATCCAGCCGCTCACGGCGATGACGTCCGGCTGCTTGTCCAGACGGTCCGCCGCTACAGCGAACACCTCGGCGGTCAGGCCGCTGTAGCGGATGAACGAGTCCTTCTCCGCCTCCAGGGAGAAGAGCAGCTTGCCGTCTTCGACGGCTGCGATCGCCCCGTCATGGCCTTCCTTCAAGGACAGAATCAGCATGATGGTCCGTTTCTCTGTGGATTTCCGACCTGACAGTTGGGTGCCGGGATCAAGCGGGGGCGGGGTCAGACCGAGGGCGAGAGGACTCGCAGGGCGAGCTGATGCAGCCGTGGGTTGGCGGACAGGGCGCCGGTGCCGTTCTGGGGCGAGGCGCCCAGGAGGTCGGTGCAGAGACCGCCTGCTTCTTCCACGAGGATCTGTACGGCGGTGATGTCCCAGGGGTTGACGACGGGTTCGGCCGCGATGTCGAGGGTCCCTTCCGCCACCATGCAGTGCTGGAGGAAGTCCCCGAAGGCACGGTCCTCCCAGCACGCTTCGGCCAGGCGGAGATACGCCTCACGTGAGTGGAAGACGTCCCAGGTTCGTGTGCTGGTGGTGGACAGATAGGCGTGGGCGAGGCTGGTGTTGCCGGAGACCCGCAGAGGCACGGGGGTGCTGTCGCTCGGTCCGCGCCGCAGCCAGGCGCCGCTCCCGGCCGCCGCCCACCAGCGGCTCCGCAGGGCCGGGGCACTGATGACGCCGACGGTGGGGCGGCCGTCTTCGAGGAGGGCGATCAGGGTGGCCCAGACCGGCACTCCGCGCAGGAAGTTCTTGGTGCCGTCGATGGGGTCGACCATCCACGTGCGCCCGGCCGTGACGGAGCCGCCGGTCTCCTCACCGGCGAAGGCGTCGTTCGGACGGGCGGACTTGAGCGTCTCGTGTACGGCGACTTCGACGGCGGTGTCCGCGTCGGTCACGGGCGTACGGTCCAGCTTCTCCTGGATCCGCAGGTCAAGGGCTTGGAAACGGCGGCTGGTGATGCTGTCGGCGATGTCGCCGAGTTCCAGGGCCAGTTCGAGGTCGTCCTGTCGTGGCATGGGGAGCCTCACTGCACACGTCGTAGGTCTGGAGGGTTCGGCCCTCGGCGAAGCGCCTTAGGCCGCCGGATCACTTCGGGTGCAGTTCGAGCAGGTGGTACTCCATGACCCGCACTTCCTCGATCCGGCGCACGCGGTCCAGCATGTCGACCCGCATGCCCGCCTTTTCGGCGACGGCGTCGAGCCGTGCGCGGTCGCCGAGGTCGGCCGTGCCGATCAGCAGGCGGCCACCGTCGGTCAGATGCTCGTGGGCGCCGGCGATGTAGCGGGACTGGCCCTGGTAGCCGGGGTCGAAGACGGCGGAGTGCAGGTCCGTGGAGAGCGGGAAGCCGTCCTCCACGTACGTCCAGGGCACGTTCCAGAAGATCGCGTCGAACCGGTCGGTGGGCTCAAGGGCCGCGTACATGTCGCTGTGGAGGACGCGCACGCGGTCGCTCACGCCGTGCCGCTCGATGTTGGCGGCCGTATTGGCCACCGCCTTTTCGTTGATGTCCAAGGCGGTGACGGAGGCACAGCCTTCGAACGCGGCGGTGACGGAGATGACGCCGGTGCCGCAGCCGACCTCCAGGAAGGAGCCGCCCTTGGGGTAGGGCACCATCGAGGCCAGCACCTCGGTGGCGGCGCTCAGGGTGCTGGGGAACACGCCTCGGTGCAGGCTCCATTTCCGCCCCAGCAAGGTGAAGGAGTCCGGCAGGTCCTCACCCACGAGGGCGTGTTGGAGGACCTGGGCCACGGTCTCGGGGGACTCCTCGACGGTCATGGTCTCTGCCTCTCCGCTGGTGTGGGTCATCGGGCCGTCCCGGCCGCGTACCGCACGAGTGCTTCCCGGTGTCGTCCGATCTTGTGGAAGGCCTCGGCGTAGGCCTCGATGAGTGGTTCGTCGTCGGGCCAGTTGGTGAAGGTGGGCAGGGAGAGGGCGTG